>NZ_WTVS01000033.1 GCF_012911005.2 Aromatoleum toluolicum
TCGGCTGCGCCGGCGCCATTTGCGCTTGAGCACCCCTGCCATGAACGATCCCTCCATTGTTGACCCTGGAGGCAATTGTCCACGTCGATCACGTGCCCTGGAATAACGCCGGTCAGTTACCGCTTACATGGCGCTGATGGTCGGGGCCATGACGATTCACAACATCCAGCCCGGGCCGCAAGTCATGAGCAGCAACCCCGAACTGTTCTGGGGGCTGATCGCTTCGATGTGGATCGGCAACGCAATGTTGGTGGTCCTCAACCTGCCGCTCATCGGCATTTGGGTGAAACTGCTGGCAGTGCCCTACCGCTGGCTGTTCCCCGCGATCGTGCTGTTCTGCGCGATCGGGGTTTACTCGACCAACAACAATGTATTCGACATCTGGCTGGTGGGGCTGTTTGGCATCATCGGCTATGCCTTCGTCAAGCTCGGTTGCGAGCCTGCGCCGCTGCTGCTGGGCCTGATCCTCGGGCCGATGATGGAGGAAACCCTGCGCCGCTCACTGGTGCTCGCGCAAGGCGATTGGAGCGTCTTCGTCACCCGCCCCCTGTCCGCGACCTTGCTGGCGGTGGCGGTCCTGCTCCTGATCGTCGTACTGTCGCCATCGATCAAGAAGAGGCGCGAGGAAGCCTTCGTGGAGGATTGAGGAGCGGCCCCGGAAGCGGCCGCCTCGCAAACCGAATAACTCGAATCGGGGAAGAAAATGTACCAGCACCTGTTTGTACCTGTTGACGGTTCGGAGCTGTCGCACCGTGCCATGGACGGCAGTATCGCCCTTGCAAAGCAGCTGGGAGCCAGAATTACCGGCTTTGTCGTCGAGCCGGACGTTCCGTTATCCGCGACCAGCCGCAATCCCGAGACCTTTGCACGGCACCTGAGGGAGCACGAGCAGAAGAACGAAAGCCATTCCAACGCCTTGCTCGGTCAGTTCAGGGAACGCGCCGAGGCGGTAGGCGTGGCGTTCAGCGGGCTGGCGGTGACTGCCTACATGGTCGACAACGCGATCATGGAGGAGGCCGAGCGCGCCGGCTGCGACATGATCGTCATGGTCACCCATGGGCGAGGGCCGATAGGGGAGTTCCTGTTCGGCTCGCATACCCAGAAGATCGTGGCGAGGTCGAGGCTTCCGGTCCTCGTCCTGCACTGAACGAGCGCGGTCTGGCAACGAACTGAGCCTGTTGCCCCTATCCCCTTCGCCAGGGATCTTGCTCGCGTTCGCCCTCCGGTCGAAAAGCTGGCCGCGAGCCATCTAATTGCGCCGAACGAGTTGATCCTCGATTCGGCGCCCGTCAATTCCATTCATTTTTGCGCGTTGCTCATGCGCTATTCCTGTCCCGAATACCTCGGTGTGGATTGTTAATTGCTGACCCATTCGGTCGCTAGTACTCTGATTTAGCGGTTCCGTTCTTGGTGCCGATAATCAAATCACAGTGATTATCGAACTTTCGAATTGATAGCTGTAAAACCGGGGCGCGCACTAATAAATGGGAGTTCTTCGATGAGCAACGATTTCGGTATTTTGTCGTGTGGCGCGTATGTTCCGCGTCTTCGACTGCAGCGAAAGAGTATCGCGATATCCAATAGCTGGTTTTCGCCAGGCTTGCGCGGGCTCGCCCGCGGTGAGCGCGCGATGGCGAATTGGGATGAGGATGTCATTACGATGGCGGTGGAGGCGGCGCGGAGCTGCCTGCAGGGCAGAAAGCGCTCGGGCGTCGGTCAGCTGACCTTTGCTTCCACGACCTTCCCGTTCGACGACCGCCAGAATGCCGGTGTTGTCGCAAACGCATTGAACCTCAAGTCTTCCCTCGCGGTGCTGGACGCATCGGGGAGCCAGCGTGCAGGCGCATCGGCCCTCTCCGCAGCGTTCGGCTCCTCGGCAGGGAGTGATTTTCTCGTCGTTGCGAGCGAAAAGCGTCAGGCAAAGGCGGCGAGCCCGCAGGAAATGCACTACGGCGACGGCGCAGCCGCAATACTTGTCGGCCGGGGCCAGCCGATCGCGCGCCTGATCGGGTCGCATAGCGAGACGGTCGATTTCGTCGATCATTTCCGCGGCCGTGGTGCCGATTACGATTACGGGTGGGAGGAGCGGTGGATCCGCGAAGAGGGCTACCAGAAGATCGTGCCCCGCGCGATCGGTACGGCCCTCAAGTCGGCTGAGGTGAGCCCGGAATCGATCACGCACTTTTGTATGCCCTGCACGCTGTCGCGTGTCGGTGCGGCGGTCGCAAAGGCGGCGGGAATCAAGGAAGAGGCGGTGCGGGACAATCTCGCCGCGGTCTGCGGCGACACCGGTACGGCGCATTCGCTGCTGATGCTCGCGCACGCACTGGAGGACGCCAAGCCGGGTGACCGGATCCTGGTTGCGGCCTTCGGACAGGGTTGCGAGGTGCTGCTCTTCGAAGTGACCGACGCGATTTCCGAAGCCGCCGCGCGCAAGTGCGTGAGTGCGACGCTGGCGCGCCGGAAGGAAGAGTCGAATTACCAGAAATTCCTCGCGTTCAACGATACCGTCGTACTCGAGCATGGGATGCGTTCCGAGATGGACAAGATCACGACGCTCACCTCGCTCTATCGGAACCGCGACACGGTCATGGGGATGGTCGGCGGTCGCTGCCGGTGCTGCGGAACGCGCCAATTCCCGCGCGGCCGCTATTGCGTCAACCCCGAATGCAATGCGCTGGATTCGCAGGACGACCTTCCGTTCTCCGATACGCCTGCGACCGTGATGACCTATACGGCGGACTCGCTCACCTACAGCCGGAATCCGCCGCATTACTACGGCATGGTCAGGTTCGAAGGCGGCGGGCGTCTCGTGATGGATTTTGCCGACGTCGATGAAGGCAGGATGGAAGTGGGTTTGCCTATGCGAATGATGTTCCGGGTCAAGGACTACGATCATGCGCGGGGTTTTGTTCGGTATTTCTGGAAAGCTGCGCCGATCTGAGCTGAGGAGGAACAAGAAATGGCAACTGGAATTCGCGACAAGGTGGTAATCCTCGGTATGGGGTGCTCGAAGTTCGGCGAGCGCTGGGACTGCAATGCCGAAGATCTGATGGTCGAGGCCTTCGAAGAGTGTCTCAAGGATGCCGGAGTTGAAAGAAAACAGATCGAAGCGGCATGGTTCGGCACCGCAGCGGACGAGGTAAACGTCGGCAAGTCCGGCACGCCGCTGGCGGTCACGCTGCGCCTTCCGTACATCCCGGTGACCCGCGTGGAAAATTTCTGCGCAACCGGCACCGAAGCGTTTCGTGGCGCGGTGTATGCGGTGGCGTCGGGCGCTGTGGATATCGCGCTGGCCTTCGGTGTGGAAAAGCTCAAGGACACGGGTTACCCCGGTCTGCCGCAATTCACCCGTGGCACCTTCAATAACCAGTATTGGGCGAACATGACCGCGCCGGGCAACTTTGCGCAGCTGGCGTCGGCGTACTGCGCGAAGTACGGCGTCGATCCGAAGGAGCTCAAGCGCGCCATGGCGCACATCTCGGTGAAGAGCCATGCCAACGGTTCGCGTAACCCGAAGGCGCATCTCCGGAACCGCATCACCGAGGAAGACGTGCTGAACGCCCCGATGGTCGCCGAGCCGCTGGGCCTGTACGACTGCTGCGGTGTGTCGGACGGTGCGGCCTGCGCCATCGTGACCACCCCCGACATCGCCCGCGCGCTTGGAAAGAAGGACCTGGTTTCGGTCAAGGCGGTCCAGCTTGCGGTGTCCAACGGCGAGGAAGCGTACTTCGACAAGTGGGACGGTTCCTACGTGGCGACGACGCGCGCGGCGGCAAAGCGCGCCTACCGCGAAGCGGGCATCGACGATCCGCGATCGCAGCTCTCGCTCATCGATGTGCACGACTGCTTCTCGGTGACCGAGCTCGTGACGATGGAGGATCTCGGCATCTCCCAGGACGGCAAGGCCATCGGTGACGTGCTGGACGGCTTTTACGACGCGGACGGCGGCATTCCGTGCCAGATCGACGGCGGCCTGAAGTGCTTCGGGCATCCGGTCGGGGCGTCGGGCCTGCGGATGCTGTACGAGATGAATCTGCAGATCAGCGGGCGTGCGGGCGAGCGGCAACTGTCCAATCCTGTCCTCGGCCTCACGCACAACCTGGGCGGCTGGCCGAGCCAGAACGTGTCGGCGGTGACCATCGTCGGTGCCTATGGCGCCTGATTGACGTGTCCTCCTGTGATCGTGAGCGCCGCATTCCGGAGACCGGTGACGCGCTTTCGGTCGCAGGAGGATATGTTCTTGCGGTTTCAACCTTGCAGGTGTTTCGCCCATTAAGCGGCTATTCCAACCGGGAATACGTCGGGGCGCCGAATTGATTGCTGGGCCTTTTGGCGGGGGATAAGGTTTTGGCACCGGTGCCCCTTATCCGACCGGCAATCGAGGCACTTCAATTGGCAAGGCGGGACATCGCATGGACCTACGTGATCTGCAGTACCTCATCGCAATTGCGGAAGCGGGCAGCCTCGTGCGGGCGGCGGAATTGCTGGGGACCACTCAGCCGACGCTGTCGAAGGCCGTGACCCGGCTCGAACGGCTGTTTCGCGTCAAATTGATCGAACGCCTTGCCCGCGGTGTGCGGCTTACCTCGTATGGTGAAGCGGTCGTGGGCAGGATGGGGAGTATCGACGTCGGCGTCCGCGACATGTTTGCCGAGCTGAGGGATCTGCGCCAGGGAAAGACGGGGCAGATCACCTTCGGGGTGGGGACGGGAATTCCTCCGGCATTCGTGGCGACGGCGATCAAGCCGCTGTCGCTCAGCAACGATATTACTTTCACGATCGTCGGTGGCCAGGCGGACGCCTTGTTGCGCTCGGTGCGCGCGGGCGATATCGAATTTGCGGTCACCATCGCGCCCGCATCGAAAGGGAACCTCGTGTGGCAAAAGCTGTTCGATGACCCGATGGTCCCGATCGCTCACAAGAACCATCCGCTTCTCCAGGCTCGGAATGTGAACTGGGAGGATCTCGCCGCGGCCCGATGGATCGTTCCCGTCGAAGGGACGACCACGCGCGAATGGTTCGAAAATCAGTTCCGCAAACGCGAACTGGTGCCTCCCGTTCCCGCCATCGCCCTAGATTCGGTGGCTGGCTGGGCCGGACTCGGGCCAACGCTCGATCTGCTCGCGCTGCTGCCTGCGTCGAGTGTCAATTATCTGCCCGTGGCCGCGCTGGGCTCCATTGTCGGTACGCCGGACGATTGGCGGTCCGAAAGGGCGGTCGGCGTCGTTCACCGAAGTGGTGGATATCTCAGCGCAGCGGCTAAACGCCTGATCGAAAGTCTCTCGAAAGTGGCCGAACGCATGGGCCGCAGCGACTGACGACAGGTCCAGGCCTGGCGACCTGCCAATCATTTTCCGGCTTCCCGATTAACGAATCTTTCGTGGGATCCCCCGTTCGCCACGATTCATTTTTCCCTCATTTTAATGATATGCCCGTCGTGAATACGTTCCTGCGGCGATTAAGTGGCTGGTGAAAATCGCGTGGGGTATCGTCAATCACACGTAGGCCAACACAAGCGCAGTCGATTCCAATTGCGAAAATCAGGATTTCGGCTGTCTTTGAAATTGACTGCGAAATTGCCAGACATGCGAATGGGCTTGGCAAAGGTGAAGGTTGTCGTGAAACGACCGGACTCATACCTCTAGGATCAATTCCATGGACCTCAATTACTCTGACGAAGAACTCGTGTTTCGAGACGAGATCCGCAGCTGGCTGGCGGCGAATCTTCCCCAGGACCTCCGCGAGAAGGTCGAAACCTACGCCGAGCTGACCCGCGATGATCTGATGCGCTGGCACCGCATCCTCGCCCAAAAAGGATGGGTGGCGCCCTCGTGGCAGAAGGAATGGGGCGGTACGGATTGGACGCCCGTGCAGCGCAATATCTTCGAGGAGGAGTGCGGCTTTGCCAGTGCGCCGCCGCTGATGCTGTTCGGCCTGCACATGTGCGGCCCGGTGCTGCAGCGATTCGGTACCCAGGCTCAAAAGGAACGTTTCCTGCCGCGCATCTACAACGGCGACGATTTCTGGTGCCAGGGGTATTCCGAGCCGGGCTCGGGTTCGGACCTGGCCTCCTTGAAGACGCGGGCGGAACGACAGGGCGATCACTACGTAGTGAATGGCCAGAAGATCTGGACGACGCTGGCCCATTACGCCGACTGGATTTTCTGCCTGGTCCGTGCGGATCCGAGCACCGACAAGAAGCAGGATGGAATCTCCTTCCTTCTCATCGACATGAAGACGCCCGGAATTACCGTGCGGCCTTTGATGCTGATGGACGGGGTGCGCCACGTCAATGAGGTCTTCTTCGACGATGTGAAGGTGCCCGTAGAGAACCTCGTGCACGAGGAGGGCAAGGGCTGGACGGTCGCGAAATACCTGCTCGGGCACGAGCGGATGAGCGCCGGACGGACCGGGGTCTCCAAGCGCGAGCTCGCGAAACTGAAGGAACTGGCGGCTTCCCAGCCCGGGAACGACGGCAAGGCGATCATCGAAGATCCGCATTTCCGGGCCAAGCTCACGCGCCTCGAAGTCGAACTTATGGCGCTCGAGATCACCAACCTGCGTTTCCTCGACGAAATGCGCCGCACCGGCCAGCCGCCGGGGGCGGATGTCTCGATGCTCAAGATCAAGGGCACCGAAATTCAGCAGACGCTCACCGAGCTGATGATGCGCGCGGCCGATCCCGCGGATCTGGAGAAGTACGAAGTCCTTGCCCGGCGCTATTTCAACATGCGCAAGACGACGATCTACGGCGGATCGAACGAAGTGCAGCGCAACATCATCGCGAAAATGACTTTTGGACTGTGAGGTAGGTATGAACTTCGAGAGCAATGAGGAGCAGCGGCTGCTCACAGATTCGGTGCGGCGTTTCATCGACAAGGATTACGATTTCGAGAAACGACGCAAGATCATCGCCTCGCCCGAGGGCTGGGATTCCAATGCCTGGGCAGCGCTCGCGGAAATGGGAGTGACGGCGCTGGCATTGCCTGCCGAGTACGATGGCTTCGACGGCGGCGCGGTCGATCTGATGGGCATCATGGAGGCCTTCGGCGCGGGGCTGGTCGTCGAACCCTTCCTGCCGACGGTGCTCGCCGGTCGTCTCGTCATGGCGGCGGGCAGCGAGGCGCAGAGAAGGGCGATCCTGCCGCGCGTCGCCAGTGGCGAACTTCGCCTGGCATTCGCGCATCTCGAGCGCGGCGCTCGTTTCGACCTCTCGCGCGTCGGCGCGGAAGCGAAACGCACCGGGGACGCTTGGACGATCTCGGGCGAAAAACGCGCGGTGGTCGGCGCCCCGGTGGCCGGGAAGCTCGTGGTTTCCGCGCGCACGCCGAGCGGACTCGGCTTGTTCCTGATCGACACGCAAGACGCCGAATTGAAGCGCCACGCCACGGTCGACGGCATGCGTGTCGCCGATGTCCTGCTCTTCAACGCGAAGGCGGAACTCCTGGGCGACGGGGCCGCGACCCTGGCGAAGATCGAGGAAGTGAATGACTTCGGCACCGCGCTGGTGTGCGCCGAGGCGGTCGGGGCGATGAAGTACGCGTGCGACACGACGCTCGACTACCTGAAGACCCGCAAGCAGTTCGGCGTGACGATCGGCTCTTTCCAGGCGCTGCAGCACCGCATGGTCGACATGTATATCGCCAGCGAGCTGTCGCGGTCGATGACCTGCCTCGCGTGCTCGAAAGTCGATGCGACGGGGGACGCGAAAGAAAGGGCGCACGCCGTTTCCGCCGCGAAGATCAAGATTTCCGACAGCGCGCGCCTGATCAGCCAGGAAGCCGTGCAGCTGCATGGCGGCATGGGCATGACCGAGGAACTGAAGGTGTCGCACACCTTCCGGCGCCTGACCGTCATCGCGGAGCAATTCGGTGACGAGGACTATCACCTGACGCGGTTCGGGGCGCTGTAAGAAGCGTACGCGCCGTGCAGCGGGCAAGTCGGATGCGGCGGTCCGGAGCGTAGTGTCCGGACCGGCCGCCGAAAGTCGGGCGCTCTTGACCGACAAAAACATGGAGACAAGGTAATGTCGAAGATGCTGGAAGGAAAGGTGGTGGTGGTGACGGGCGCAGGGGGCGGCATCGGCCGCGACTTCGCGCTGGCGATGGCGGCGAACGGCGCGCGCGTCGTCGTGAACGACATCGGGGCCTCGGTCGCGGGCGAAGGCAACGACGCCGGTCCGGCGCAGAAGGTGGTCGACGAGATCAAGGCGAAAGGCGGGTCGGCCGTCGCCAACACCGACAGCGTCGCGGACTGGGATTCGGCGCAACGGATCGTGCAGTGTGCGATGGACACGTTCGGCCAGGTCGACGTTGTCGTCAATAATGCCGGCATCCTGCGTGACCGCTTCTTCTTCAACATGTCGATCGAGGAGTGGAAGGCGGTCATCGACGTCCATCTCAACGGATCGTTCTATGTGGCGCGCGCGGCGGCGCCCCATTTCAAGAACCAGGGTTCCGGCCGCTACATTCACATGACGTCCACGTCGGGGCTGATCGGCCAGACCGGCCAGGCCAACTACTCCGCGGCCAAGCTCGGGGTGACGGCGCTGTCGCGCTCCATCGCGCTCGACATGGCGAAGTTCAATGTGACGTCGAACTGCATCGCCCCGTTCGCATGGAGCCGCATGGCGGGCACGATTCCGTCGGAAACGCCCGAACAGCAGGCGCGCCTCGAGAAGTTCAAGACGATGGAAACCGGCAAGATCGCGCCGCTGGCGGTCTATCTTGCGAGTGATGGCGCCGCGGGTGTCAGTGGCCAGATCTTCTGCGTGCGCTCCAACGAGCTGTTCCTGATGTCGCAGAGCCGTCCGCTCCGTTCGGTTCATCATGCCGAAGGGTGGACGCCGCAGAGCATTGCGGAGATCGCGCTGCCGGCACTGAAGCCGAATCTCTACCCGCTGGAGCGGACGCCGGACGTCTTCAGCTGGGATCCGATTTAAGCGACGCAGGAGACCTGCTACCGTGGCAAGGCCCGGTAGCAGGAGTCGTTGTTCACTTGATCTGAGGTGAGTCGAAATGGCATTACGTGCGCGTAGATTGGCGATGCTGGGCCTGGGTTCCGCGTTGCTCCTGGGATTGATCGTGCCGCGGGCGGCACAGGCGGAGGATGTCTGGCCTTCGCGCCAGATCACGATGATTACACCCTCGTCGGCGGGTTCGGGGCCGGACGCGCTGGCGCGCGCGATGGCCCAGCGTTTGTCCGAGGCGCTGAAGCAGCCGGTCATCGTCGATAACCGTCCGGGCGCGAGTGGCGTCATCGCGATCAATGCAGTGTCCAAGGCGAAGAATGACGGCTACACGCTGTTGTATACGAGTGCATCGGCGGCCGTCGTGTGGCCCGCAGTCGGAAAATCCGTGCCGTATGACGTCATGCGCGATCTCACTCCGGTGGCGCAGACCGCTGCGGGGGGCGTACTGCTGCTCGTGAACAGCGAAGTGCCGGCGAAGAATCTGCAGGAACTGATCGAGCTGGTGAAGGCCAATCCGGGCAAGTTCAGTTACGGCACCTGGGCGACGGGGTCGTCGGGGCATCTGATGATGGAATGGCTCAAGGGACGGACCGGGATGAAGATGACCCACGTGCCGTACCGGACGACAACCCAGATGCTCACGGAACTGTCGTCGGGCGTGCTCAAGATCGGCTGGGCCGATCCCAGCGCGCCGGTGCCCTTCCTGCGCACGGGCAAGATTCGGGGCATCGTGATCTCCGGTAACACCCGTGCGCCGCAGGTTCCGGATATCCCGACGCTGGACGAAGCGGGGCATAAGTTCAATGCGCTGGGGTGGTTCGGCATCTTCGCGCCCGCGGGAACGAATCCGGCGGTCGTCAAACGGCTCTCCGACGAGGTGAACAGGATTCAGGGGTCTTCGGACATGGGCGGCTTGATGGCGAACCTGAACTTCGAGGCTCCGCCGAAGAAATCTCCGGAGCAGTTCCGCGAAATCGTGCAGAACGACCTCACGACATGGAAGAAGATCGCGACGGACTCTAACATCAGCGTCGAAAACTGAGTTGAGGTGACGTGCGCGAGCCCTGCCCAGGTGGGCAGGGCTCGCGACTTTGTGCCACTGCCCGTCCGGAGAACAATCGTGGATAAGGTCGAAGCGCTTCCCTCGGAGCGCGACGCCGCACCAGCGTGCGGAAAGGCGTCTTCTCGCCTGAGCGAGGAAAACCGCCGGTTTCAGGGAACGGGAGGGCGAAGCCAGGAGAACCGTTCCCTCGGCTTTCGTCCGGCCTTCTTCGACGGCATCACGGGCATCATCTACGCATCCCGCTTTTCAAATGGAATGGACGCCCCGTTCCATCTCCTCGATGGTCTGCCTGATGAGGTGGTCATGCGGCGTCATGCTTCCGGGCAGGTTGCCGAGGTCAAGACCTCGCTCGTCTCGGGCTTCCTGAGAGACGGCCTCTTTTATACCCGGGAGCAGGCGGCCGCGTTTGTTGCCGGCGCCTGAAGAAATTCGATCGAACATCGGCTGCCGGGCCATGAATTGGCACCGGCAGCGGCCTTCAGTTGAGCCCCTCAGAGCTCATTGACGAGCGCGGGGATGGCCTCGAACAGATCGGCCTCGAGTCCATAGTCGGCAATGCCGAAAATCGGCGCTTCAGGATCCTTGTTGATGGCCACGATGATCCTGGAGTCCTTCATGCCTGCCAGATGCTGGATCGCGCCGCTGATCCCGCATGCGATGTAGAGCTCGGGCGCGACGATCTTGCCCGTCTGGCCGATCTGCAGGTCGTTCGGCGCGTAGCCGGAATCCACGGCTGCGCGGCTGGCACCGATCGCCGCGCCCAGCTTGTCGGCCAGCGGGGTCAGCACTTCGGAGAAGCGCTCGCTCGAGCCCAGCGCCCGTCCGCCTGACACCACGATCTTTGCCGCCGTCAGTTCGGGACGATCGCTCTTGGTGATCTGGCGTTCGACGAACGAGCTCTTGCCGTAATCGGCAACGGCGCCGATCGTCTCGATGGGGGCATCGCCGCCGGACTCTGCCGCCTGGAAGCCGGTGATACGGACCGTGAGGACCTTCACGGCGTCCTCGCTCTGGACGACGGCGACGGCGTTTCCGGCGTAGATCGTGCGCTCGAACGTGTCGGCCGCGTGGACCGCCGTGATGTCGCTGACCTGCGCGACGTCGAGGAGGGCGGCAACCCGCGGGGCGATGTTTTTCCCCCAGGCCGTAGCAGGGAACAGGATGTGGCTGTAGGTCGATGCGATTTTCGTGACCTGGTTTGCCACGTTTTCCGCCAATCCACTTGCGAAAGCGGAGCTGTCGGCGTGAAGAACCTTGCTGACGCCGCTTACCCTCGCCGCGAGTTGTGCGACGGCGGACGCGTCCGCGCCCGCCACCAGCACGTGTACGTCGCCGCCACATTGCGTTGCCGCGGTGATGGTGTTGAGGGTCGCTCCCTTGAGCGTCTGGTTGTCGTGTTCGGCAATGACGAGTGTGCTCATGTCGTGATCCTCAGATGACCTTGGCTTCGTTGCGCAGCTTCGCCACCAGCGTCGCCACGTCGGGTACCTTGATGCCGGCCGAGCGCTTTGCAGGCTCGCCGACCTTGAGCGTCCGCAGACGCGGCGTTACATCCACGCCGAGATCGGCGGGTGTCGTGACATCGAGCGGCTTCTTCTTCGCTTTCATGATGTTCGGCAGCGTCACGTATCGCGGTTCGTTCAGGCGCAAGTCGGTCGTCACGAGTGCGGGCAGGGTGAGCTTCAGCGTTTCGAGCCCGCCGTCGATTTCGCGCGTCACCAGCGCCGCCCCGTCGGTCAGCCGCAGCTTGGACGCGTAGGTGGCTTGCGGCAGGTCGGCCAGGGCCGCCAGCATCTGGCCGGTCTGGTTGCAGTCGTCGTCGATGGCCTGCTTGCCCAGGATGATCAGGTCTGGCCGTTCGTCATGAACGACACGGTTGAGGAGTTTCGCGACGGCCAGGGGCTGCAGTTCGGCGTCGGTCTCGACCAGGATGGCGCGGTCGGCGCCGATCGCAAGGGCGGTGCGCAAGGTTTCCTGGCACTGGCCGGTGCCGCAGGAAACGACGAGCACTTCCGTCGCCGCACCTCGCTCCTTCTGCCGCACGGCTTCTTCGACGGCGATTTCGTCGAAGGGATTCATGCTCATCTTGACGTTCGCGGTTTCTACCCCGGACCCGTCTCCCTTCACGGAAATCTTCACGTTGTAGTCGACAACGCGTTTTACAGCGACAAGTACTTTCATGAGATTCACTCGAAAAAAAAGGGCGGTCTGGACGCAACAATTCGAACCTGCGTCCGAATTCCATGCGCCTTGAACCGCCCTGTTGGACTAGATGATGCCCTTCGCGCGCAGACGGTCCTGCTCCTTCGGGGAAAGGTCCAGCAGCTCGCCGTAGATTTCCGCGTTGTTCTGTCCCAGCGCGCCGCCTGTCGACCGCACGCTGCCGGGATCCCTGGCAAATCGCGGAACGACGTCCTGCATGCGTACGCTGCCGAAATCGGCGTCGGGCACGGAGGTGATCGCCTTGCGGGCCTGCATCTGCGGATCGGCGAAGATCTGGTCTACGGAATAGACCGGCGCGATCGTGCCCTGCGCGTTCTGGAAGGCTGAAAGAACCTCGTCAAGAGTGTGCTTCGCACACCACGCGGCGAAGATCTCGACCAGCTCCTTCCGGTGCTCGACACGCGAGCCATTCGTGGCAAAACGCGGATCGTCGATCAGGTCGGGGCGTCCGATCGCACGGCAGTTGTTTGCAAAAAGCGGCCCGGTCGATCCGGCAAGCGACACCCAACGATTGTCCCGGCAGGGAAACACCGCTGACGGCGCCGAGAACTGATTGGAGTTGCCCTCTCGCTCCTGAATATTCCCGAGCTGGTCGTACTTGATCGCGAGGTTATCGACGAGCTTGAAGGTCGCTTCGGTCAGGGAGAGGTCGATCTCCTCGCCGGGTGCCTCGGGATCGCGTGCGCGCTTCCAGCACGCCGCCAGCACGCCGAGGGCACCGAAAAGGCCCCCGACCGCATCGCCGATCGGGTACCCGGCATGCATCGGTTCGCCGTCGGGTTCGCCCGTGATGTGCGCCAGTCCGCCCATCGCCTCGAAGATGCGTGCGAACCCGGGGCGATCGCGATACGGCCCGGACTGACCGAAACCCGTAGCGCGCAGGATCACGAGGCGCGGTTGTACCGCCCACATGGCTTCCGCGGTCAGGCCCCAGCGGTCGAGCGTGCCGGGCCGGAAGTTCTCGATGAGAACGTCGAAATGCGGCAGCAGCTTCAGGAAGACTTCGACGCCTTCGGCTTGGCGAAGATCGAGGGAGATGAATTTCTTGTTGCGGTTGATCACTTTCCACCAAAGCGGCCTGCCGTCCTTGAAGGGGGGGAGGTTGCGTGCGCCATCCCCTTCGCCCGGCAATTCGACTTTGAGTACTTCGGCCCCGTAATCGCCGAGCAATGCGGCGGCGGTCGGGGCGGCGATGATGGTTGCGATGTCGAGGACACGCAAACCTGCAAGAGGTCCGCTCATCAGTTTGTCTCCATTTTGCGAGGTTCAGTTCGAATTTCCGGCCCGCTCGGAATGGACACGGTCCTGCAATTCGGTAATCGATAACGACAGCGGATATAACTGCCGTATTTATCGCAAAAACACAGTAGCGCGCTGAATTGGGTGTCGCAATCAAGTTGTTGCGGCGTCGTATTCCGCAATGGAATAGCGTCGGCCGGGGTTTGCGCGGTCCGCTTCAGGAATAAGAAAAGGCGCGGCAGATGCCGCGCCCCGCAATTTGTCCGAGGTCGAATGAGCTAGAACTTCATCCCGATGTTCATCGAAAGGTAACTCCTGTCCTTCAAGGTGTTGTAGTCACCGCCGTCATGGTTCGTCAGCGAAATGGCGGCGAAATAGCGCTTGAGATATTCGACGTCGAGACCGAGCACCGTCGTCGTAGCGCCCTCGCTGAAGAGGCCGTCGTAGGACCAGCCGCGCAACCCCTTCGTGTAGGAGAACCTGCCGCGCAGATTGAGGCCGTCGATGCCGACATTGGCGTACATCAGCGAACCGGCGATCGTCGCGCCGATTGCCTCCTTGCTCACGTAGCCGTTGGTCGTGCACTGCAATTCGGGAAGGTTGCTCGTGCTGGTGACGGTGCAAACGCCTTTCACAAAGCCTCGTCCTGCCTGTGTCATCCGGCCGTAACGGCGAACCGAGACGTCGGGAAGATCGTTCACCCATTTCCCGGCGACCTCGATCGCGATGCTGCCGCCTGCGGCGCCGGCGATACGAAGATCGTTCTTCGCAACGTTGATGCTCAGTTGGGAAACCTCTCGCGAATCCCATGCGTGCCAGGCTTGCCCGGGCGCGGTATTGAGCCAGTCCTTGTAGAGCAGGTGGGCGGAAGGGGACGCGACCGTTGCATTGAAGGGGCCCAGCGCATCGGGCGCGTTGAGCATGATCGGCTGATTCGGCCGATACGTACCTTCGGTGCCCAGCGTTATCCCCGTCGAGTCGAACCGGGTAAGGGTGCTGAAGCCGAATGTCCGTACGTCTTCAGGATATTCCATGCGGTATTTCGTATTGTTTTTCGGGTCGCTTCCGATGACCGGATTCGTGCCCGTGCCGGCGCCGGGCCGCGTGGACTTGATGAGGTCGATGACCGGCGTCCTGGAATTGTTCTGGAAATAATAGATGCCGGCCCGGGTGTTCAATGCCGTGAGATCGTATCGGAGGGACAAGCCGAATTGACCCGCCACGTCTTCGTGCGGGTCGGATACGCGTGCCACGTAATTGCCCGTGGCAGCCCGTTGCGTGTCAGTTCCCGCTGCACCGCCGCTCATGAGCCGATCACAGCCCGGCTGCATGTAGTCGTTGAGCGAAAGGAAGGTGCCGCACGGATGAACGACGGAATGGGCGTTCGCCAGCTGAACAAATCCTTCGAAGGCGAGTTCCTTCGTGAGATTGGCCGTGGCCTGGGCCGCCGGAATCGGTACCAGGACTTCTTCAGGAAGCGCACCGGGCCGAAACGCGGCAGGGGCATCGACGGGATTGATGGCCTTCAGGCCTCCGCCGATCAGGGAGGCGCGTCCCCAGTCGAAATTCTGTCCTCCCACCTTCCAGCTGACCGGTGTGTCACGGAGCGAAGTCTTTCCGAATAGGTAAGCGCTTTGTACGGCCACGCCCGAGAATTTCGCCCGATGGGTGAAAGTGCTGTCGCTCAGCGGCGTGCCATGAACGTAGTTGTTGGGATCGTTGCCCCATCGCACGGAATCGTTTTCGAGCGCGAAGTCATTCCACGCCTTGAGCGCCAGAAAACCGCCCCATTGCCCGAGATCGACATTCACGCTCCCGTAGGCCTTCAGAACGCGAGAGACGATGGCATTCTTCCCGTAGTTCAAATTGCCGTCGTCGGTGCTTTGACTGCTGGCGTTCTTGCCTCCCAGGGAATTTCCGGATTTCACCCCGATTGAATTGGCATTGATATAGGGCACGAGCGTCGGTTCGACGTCGTCGGTACGTTGCGCAATTCCGTAGGTCACGGTTGCGTTCGTGGTGATTTTGACCGGGCTGTTGTCGGGACTTTGGGCAAATGCCGGTGCCGCGGCGCCGACGGCGCCGAGTGCAACAATGCAATGAATGGTCCCGTTCCAGCGGTGCGCACTGCGTTTCATGATGTCTCCTTCCTTGTTTTGCTCTCTTGGCAATTTGGTTTGCGATCATGTGCGCGCAGCCCGCAATGAATCCGTTGGCATGAAACGCCGGACGGAGATTGCCCATATGATGCGCAACTGGATGTAACACTAGACCGGTTGCGATTGCCGAGACATCAAATCCGCGAGCGGAGCTATTCTTTGTTTGGATACCTTCGATCGTTTCTGGGGTGGGAGCCTTACTGCCGATCGCGGAGATCCGCAGTATTACTTTTTGGAATAGATTGCCGTAAAAATCGGATTGCTCGCTGAAGAAAGCGAAAGTAGTGTCGTTCGTAAGCGCATAAGGTGGTGCGGTGGGCGCGGATAACTCTAAGGCGAGCAATAAAGGAGACGGCGGTGACAGACATTCGGGGCTTGAACAAGGAGCGAGCCGGGGCGGGGTTGATCGTGCTGTTCGGCAGTGCGATCGCCTATGCGGGGCACGGATATGGCGTGGGCACGCTGGAGCACATGGGCTCGGGTTTCGTGCCGCTCTCGATCGGCGTGGCATTGGTGGTGGTGGGCCTGCTGCTGGGCCTGGCCGCGCTGCTGTCGCCCAACGACGCAGACGGCTCGCCGCACATGCAGCACATGAACCTGAGTGGCCTGCCCGACCTGCGGGGCGGCGTCTGCATCGTGGCGGGGGTGATGGCGTTCGTGGTGCTCGGAGAGCATGCCGGCCTGGTACCCGCGACCTTCGCCAGCGTCTTCATCGCTGCGCTGGGCGACCGCAAGAACAGCGTGCGCGACGCGGCGCTGCTCGCCGGCGTGATGGTCGCACTGGCGCTGATCGTCTTCAGCTGGGCACTCAAGGTGCAGATGCCCGCCTTCGGCTCGCTATAAGGAGATCGGACATCATGGAACAGAGCCTGATGGATCTCTGGTACGGCTTCAGCGTCGCGCTGCAGCCGACCAACCTGATGTGGTGCGTATTCGGCGTGCTGATCGGCAACCTGATCGGGGTGCTGCCCGGCATGGGGGCGCCGACCGCGATTTCGATGCTATTGCCGCTCACCTACGTGATGGCGCCCGTGCCGGGCATCCTGATGCTGGCCGGGATTTTCTACGGCTCGCAGTACGGCGGCGCGATCGGCGCGATCCTGCTCAACCTGCCGAGCCATCCGCCGCACGCCGTGACCTGCCTCGACGGCTACCCCTTGACCCGCCAGGGCCGTGGCGGTGCGGCGCTGGGGGTCACGATGATGTCCTCCTTCTTTGCCGCCTCGGTGGGCATCGTCGTGATGATCTTCTTGTCGCCGCTGCTCGTGCAGCTGGCCGTCAATTTCGGGCCGGCGGAGATCTTCTCGATCATGCTGATGGGCCTGATGACGGGCGCCACGATGTCGCGCGGCTCGCCCCTGAAGGGGATCGCGATGACCCTCTTCGGTCTGGTCGTCGGCGTGGTCGGCACCGATGTGACGACGTCAGCGACGCGGCTCACGCTGGGCATGGCGCATCTGGCCGACGGCATCGAACTGGGGGCGCTGTGCATGGGGCTGTTCGGCATCGCGGACTTCATGCTGTGCGTCAATCGCACCACGATCAAGCCGCAGGACGCCAAGGTGTCGCTGCGCGACATGCGCCCCACGCGCGCCGAGATCAAGCAATCCTTCTTCCCGATGCTGCGCGGCACGGCCATCGGCACGCTCTTCGGCGCCTTGCCGGGCACCGGGCCGACGATCACGACCTTCATCTCGTATGCGCTCGAACGCAAGTGGTCCAAGAACCCGGAGCGCTTCGGCAAAGGCGCGATCGAAGGGGTCGCGGCGCCGGAAGCCGCCAACCATGCCAAGACGCAGGTCGACTTCATCCCGACGATGTCCTTGGGTATCCCCGGCGACATCGTGATGGCGCTGATCCTGGGCGCGCTGATCGTCAAGGGCATCCAGCCCGGACCGCAGCTGATCACCGAGCATCCGGACATCTTCTGGGGCCTCGTAGCGAGCTTCTGGATCGGCAACATCTTGCTGGTGCTGCTGAACGTGCCGCTGATCGGCGTCTGGGTGAAGATGCTGCAGGTGCCGTACCGGCTGCTGTTCCCGTCGGCGATCTTCTTCATCTGCATCGGCGTGTTCACGGCCCGCAACAGCCTGTTCGGTGTCGGCGAGGTGGCGGCCTTCGGTGTCATCGGACTGCTGCTGATGGTGCTGGATTTCCCGCTGGCGCCGATCGTGCTCGGCTACATCCTCGGTCCGATGATCGAAGAGAACTTCCGCCGCGCGATGCTGCTTGCCCACGGCGACCTCAACATCTTCGTCGATCGCCCGATCAGCGCCACCTTCCTCGCCGCGTGTGCCTTGCTCGTGCTCGTGCAGGTCGGTTCGTACGCGAAGAAGCTCCTTGAGACCCGGGCGCAATCCCGGATCGTGGTGGGCGCCCAGACCTAGTACAGAGTTTCGGCGCGCCCGGGCGCTTCACCTTGCTTCGGATTCGGAAATGCCAAAGCTGACGAGACATCATGCGCACTGGCCGGAGGGCGTGCCACACACGCTGGATCTGCCCGAATATTCTCTTTACCGGCATCTCGAAGCCAGTGCGGAGAGAGCCCCGGCCAGGATCGCCATCGACTACTACGGCCGCCCGATCAGCTATGGGGGTTTGCATCGGGCGGTGCTGAATCTGGCCGGGTATCTGCAGCAATGCCTGGGTGTCAGGTGCGGCGACCGGGTGCTGCTCCTGATGCAGAATTGCCCGCAGTTCATCATCGCCTATTACGCGATCCTGCGCGCGAATGCAGTGGTGGTGGCGATCAATCCGATGAGCACTGTCGACGAAACCGCCTATTACCTCGGTGATTGCGGCGCCCGCGTGGCCATCGTCACGCAGGACATGTTGGCGAAGGTCCGACCCCGGCTCGATGACGGATCCCTGACGGGCTGTATCGTCGGGGCCTACAGCGACATGACGTATCCCGAAGGGAATCCGGATTTCCTGCAGATTCCGGACTTCGTCGCCGAGGCCGGCCAGCCGCCGCTGTCCGATCGGGAGCACGAATTCGGGAATGCCGTCGCCGCTGCCTTGGCGCCGTCCCCGATCGTGGTCACTGGAAGCGATCTCGCGGTGATCGCATACACTTCGGGTACGACAGGCAAGCCCAAAGGTGCGATGTTGAGCCATCGCGCACTCGCGCTCGCCACCGCACAGCGCTCGTTGTGGCTGGACGACAAAGCGCCCAGCAGCGATCTGCTGGTCCTGCCGATGTGTCACATCGCCGGCATGAGCGGCATGAATCAGGCAATCTTCCAGGGACGGAGCATCGTGCTGCTCGCGCGTTGGGATGCTGGAGCCGTCCCGGCGCTGATCGAACGTTTCCGTGTCGGACGCTTGGGGGGGGTCGCCCCGATGCTGATCGAATTGCTGGCGCGTCCGGAGTTTGCCCGCCACGACCTCTCCTCCCTCAAACGCCTGTATGTCGGCGCGACGCCGACACCCGTCTCGATTGCGAAGGAATTGGAAGCGCGCCTTGGCCGGGTTCCGATCGAGTGCTATGGCATGACGGAAACATGCGGCAGCACGCACATCAATCCTCCTATGGACGCACGATGCGGATGTGCCGGCATTCCCCAAATCGACGTCGATGCCAGAATCATCGATCCGGAAAACCTGACTGAATTGGATTGCAACGAGTCCGGCGAGATCGTCATAAATTGCCCGACACAGTTCATCGGATACTGGAACAAGCCCGAAGCGACGCGGGAGGCATTCGTCGAGATCGACGGCAAACCCTTCGTACGAACCGGCGATATCGGCCACCATGACGAAGACGGCTATTTCCATATCACCGATCGCCTCAAGCGGATGATCAACGCCTCGGGGCTGAAAATCTGGCCGAGCGAAGTCGAGGCCTGCCTGGTGGCGCATCCCTTGGTCCAGGAAGCCTGCGTCCTCGCAGCTTACGATGAATATCGCGGGGAAACCGCAAAGGCGCTGATCGTGCCCGTTCCCGACGCAGAGGGGACGATTTCAGCCGAGATCATCATCGAGTGGGCGAGGACGCATTTGGCAGCCTATAAAGTCCCGCGCTTGATCGAATTCGTCGGCAGCCTCCCCCGGACACTTTCGGGAAAGGTGTTATGGCGAGCGCTGCAGAATGAGCAGAATGAAAACGATCGAGAGCGACGAGACGCTGCCCGCCAGTAGCGTGCAAGTCTTCGTCCGCGACGCCATGCCCGCAAAGAATGGGTGACACCAAGAACTGCGTGGCTCACCGAAAGATCGGCTGATATCGTCAGGGTGTGTCGTCGAATTCGGCTTCAGGGAATGCCAGTGAATATCGTGCATTCGCTGTCCGTTTCCGGTGCGACGTATGCAATGACATTCAAGAGATGTGACGAGGAGATCGAAAATGGGAAAGCTTGTCGTGGAGTCAATTGGCGATCTGCGTTCGCGAGTTGGCGAGGAAGCCTTCGTGACCGATTGGCTGCAAATTACCCAACAGAGAATCAATGCGTTCGCCGAGGCAACGGGAGACCGCCAGTGGATTCACGTGGACGTCGATCGGGCGCGGAAGGAATCGCCCTATGGCGGGACCATCAGCCACGGGTATCTCACCCTGTCTCTGATCGCAGGGTTTTTCCTCGATTCACTGGACATCAAGCATCGCAAGCGCGGGGTCAACTACGGGCTGAACCGTGCGCGCTTTCTCGCACCGGTGCCGGTCGACGGCTGGGTGCGCGCGCGCGCCTTTCTGGAGCGCTATGAAGACATCGAAGGCGGCGCACAGCTGACTTGGCGCGTCGTCGTCGAGCTCAAGGGCAGCGAAAAGCCGGCGTGCGTCGCAGAAGCGTTGAATCAGCTATACGCGTGAGCGGTATGCGAGTCGGGTGCGAACCGCAAGACGGTTGAAGCACCGGTGCTGGGCCGGCGACGAAGAGGCCAGGCGGGACGTTATCGTTCGGAGGACACGGACTTGTTTGCGAAGTCCTTGGGAAAATCATCGGTGCTGGCTCCGCTGAGCGGAGCAGCGTTTCGCATGTTGTGGCTATCCTGGTTTGCGGCCAATTTGACCGTCTCGATGGGGGATGTTGCATCGGCGTGGCTGATGACCTCGCTGACCAACGATCCGCTGATGGTCGCACTGGTGCAGTCGGCAGCAACATTGCCGGTATTCATCCTCGGATTGCCGAGCGGCGCATTGGCAGACATCATGGACCGGCGGCGCTATATGGCGGCGACCCTGCTATGGGGCGCGGGCGTGTCGACCGGCCTGTGGGCATTCGTGGCCGCGGGCTCATTGACGGCTGCGATGCTGCTGGTGTTTACCTTTCTCGCCGGAATCGGCGTGGCGATGCGATGGCCTGTATTCATTGCGATCATCCCGGAGTTCGTATCGAAAACCGAGCTGCCATCCGCGATCGGTTTGAATGCGATTGCCGTGCATTTCTCACGCCTGCTGGGCCCCGTGGTAGCGGGAGTCTTGCTGGCCAGTGCCGGCAGCCAGTACGTCTTTATGACCAACGCCGTGCTGTCGGTAGTCGCCTTCCTGCTGGTCATGCGGTGTCGCCCAGCGCCCAAGGACAGCCGGCTGCCGGGCGAGCGCTTCGTCGGTGCGATGCGGGTCGGATTGAAGCATGTCCTCGCGTCCCCGGCGTTGCGCGTTGTGCTGGCACGGACCTTCCTCTTCTTTTTCCAGGTAACGGCGCTGACGGCTCTGCTGCCGCTGATCGCACGCAATTTTCACGGTGAAGGGATTGGCAGCTTTACGACCATGCTCGCGGCCATGGGCGGCGGTGCCATTGCCGGCATCTTCCTGTTGCCATATCTGCGCGGACATCTGGACCGGGATCGGGTCATCTATTGGGGTACAGGGATCCACAGCGTGACATCGGTGCTGGTGGTGTTTGCGCCGACACTCTGGTTGGCGCTGCCGGCGATGTTTGTTGTGGGAATGGCTTGGATCGGCGTCGCGAATTCGCTGACCATTGCGGCGCAATGGGCCCTGCCGGCTTGGGTGCGGGCACGCGGCATGTCGTTCGTTCAAATCGCGATGATGGGCGGCATGGCGGCGGGCGCCGCATTGTGGGGTTATTCAGCCCGTCTGACGACCGTCGCCGACAGCATCCTTGCCGCTGCCATCATCGGTCCGCTCGCACTTTTCGTAATGCACCGGCTGGGTGCCTGTGGGCTGGAAGATGAGGATCTGACGCCGGTACGGATAGGCGCGAATTTGGTTCCCCCCGTCGTCGATATCAATTTCGACGAAGGGCCGTTAGTCGTGACGATCGAATACATGATCGACCCGACGCGTGCGGACGATTTCAGAACCGTGATGAAGGAGACGCGCGGGGCTCGATTACGCCAGGGGGCGCTTTCATGGCGGCTGTACCGCGATATCACGGAGCCGGGGCGTTACATCGAGCATATTGTCAACGAGAGCTGGGTCGAGCATCAACGCCTGCTGGAGCGATTTACTGCGGCCGATGAGCGCCTGCGCGAGCGGCGGCTCGGGTTTCATATCAGCGCTACACCTCCGCGCATTCAGCGCTATCTGGAGTGCTGATTCTTGAAGGAAGCAATGCATATGCAACGCGAATCGATGGAATTCGACGTCCTGATCGTCGGCGGCGGCCCTGCGGGGTTGGCGGCGGCGATCCGGTTGAAGCAACTGGCCAACGAGAAGGGCATGGAACTGGCGGTGTGCCTGATCGAGAAGGCGGCCGAGATCGGCGCCCACATCCTGTCCGGCGCAGTGATGGACCCGTGTGCGCTCAACGAGCTGATCCCCGACTGGAAGGAACAGGGCGCGCCGGTCACCACCGCCGTCATCGAAGACCGCGTGATCTTCCTCAACGAGGCGGGCGGCCGCAAGGTGCCCACCGGCCTGCTGCCGGACTGTTTCCTCAACCACGGCAACTACATCGTGCGCCTCGGCAACGTCGCGAAGTGGCTCGGCGAGCAGGCCGAAGCGCTGGGCGTCGAGGTCTATCCGGGCTTTGCCGGGGCCGAGATCCTGTTTGACCTCAGTGGCGAAATGAACGGCGCCGTGAAGGGCGTTGCGACCGGCGACATGGGCGTCACGCGCGAAGGCGAGCAGGGCCCCGCGTATCAGCCGGGCATGGAGCTGCACGCGAAATACACGCTGTTTGCCGAAGGCTGCCGCGGGCATCTGGGCAAGCAGCTCGAAGCCAAATTCAACCTCAGGAACGGCGTCGATCCGCAGACCTACGGCATCGGCCTGAAGGAACTGTGGGAAGTGCCCGCCGAGCGTCATGAGCCGGGCGTGGTCGTGCACACCACCGGCTGGCCCCTGCCCTCGGACACCTACGGCGGCGGCTTCGTCTATCACCTCGAGGACAACCTCGTCGCGATCGGCTACGTGGTGGGCCTCAACTACACCAACCCGCACCTCTCGCCCTTCGAGGAATTCCAGCGCTACAAGACGCATCCGGAGATCCGCAAGTATCTCGAAGGCGGCAAGCGTCTCGCATACGGTGCGCGCGCGATCGCCGCGGGCGGCCTGCAGAGCCAGCCCAAGCTGGTGTTCCCGGGCGGCGCGCTGATCGGCGACGACGCGGGCTTCCTCAACGCCGCGCGCATCAAGGGCAGCCACGCAGCGATCAAGAGCGGCATGCTCGCCGCGGAAGCGGCTTTCGACGCGGTGGCCGCTGAACGTCAGCGCGACGAACTCGCCGCGTTCCCGGAAGCGTTCAAGAACAGCTGGCTGTACGCGGAACTGCACAAGACGCGCAACTTCAAGCCCTACATGAAGCGCGGCCTGTGGATGGGCTCGCTGCTCTTCGGCATCGACCAGAAGGTGCTCAAAGGCAAGGCCCCGTGGACGCTGCACAACAGCTCCGACCACGACAAGCTCAAGCTTGCCTCGGAATGCCCGAAGATCGACTACCCGAAGCCCGACGGCGTGCTGACCTTCGACCGCCTCTCCTCGGTGTTCCTGTCGAACACCAACCACGAGGAAGATCAGCCCTGCCACCTGCAGCTGAAGGATGCGTCGGTGCCGATCGCGGTGAACCTCGCGAGGTACGACGCCCCCGAGCAGCGCTACTGCCCGGCCGGGGTGTACGAGATCGTCCGCGACGAATCAGGATCGAACCCCCGCCTGCAGATCAACGCGCAGAACTGCGTGCACTGCAAGACCTGCGACATCAAGGACCCGACGCAGAACATCAACTGGGTCGTGCCGCAGGGCGGCGAGGGGCCGATCTACCAAGGGATGTAGCCATCCTTTTCCTTTCGGAAAGGTGTCAACTTGGCGCTTGACGGTTTACTCTCCCCCTCTCCCTTTCCTTCACGCGCGGCACCTTTCCATTTTTTTACTGCACGTCGTCGGGGGACCCGATGGGGCACCGCTCAGTTCTCTGCGTGCACGTGACAGCTCATCGATTGAGCTTTGCCAGCATTTTCCTTCTCGATTTTCCCCCTACAACGTGCTCCTTTCACGAGGAGGATAATGTCAAGTGCGACAGGGGGCTCGGTGCCGCCCGCTTAAGGGGCAGCGACTAGCCACAGCGCAGCTGCGGCTGCACATGCTTTGTGGATCTGCAATGATCACTGCGGCCGACGATGTCCGCCACATGGCGAAATCTCCACAAGACACCTCGCGAGAGCCGCGCGCCCGGGGAAGCGCGGGGCGCCTCTCGGTGGCAGGCAAGACCTTTGAAAGGCCTGCCCTGATCAATCGCCAGCGGGTTGCGAAATCCGTATCCGATGACGGCAATTCCAACACGCTATGCATGTGTTCCGCCTGCTCATGAGACCCGATCATGCGGCTCACGAGCTCAAGCCCTCAGATGAGCCCCAACTCCAAGGCTCTCGCCACTGCCTGCGTGCGGCTGCGGATCCCGAGTTTCCCGTAGATCCGGCGCAGGTGGGTTTCGACGGTGTTCTCCGTCACGAACAGCTTGCGTGCGAGCTCCTTGTTGGAGTGTCCTTCGGCGAGGAGGCGGAGGATCTGGCCCTCCTTGGGGCTGAGGCGCATGGCCTCGTCCTGCGGGTGGCCTTTGGGGGCGATCGGTTCGGTCTTGGTCGCTGCGGCGTGGACGTGCTGTAGATAGCCCGCGGAGACCGCGCATTTCCGATCTTCCAGCGTTCTCAGCAACTCGTTGAGGTGCCAGGGCTCGTCGGCGAAGACGCGCAGCATTCCACCGGGCTCGGCCTGTGCGAGGGCGCGTTCAAGCGTTTCGAGGGCCTGGGGCCGGCGACGGGCGACTTCGAAGGCTTGGGCGAGCAGGCACTGCAGCCTTGCGACGCGTCGACGCCGGTTGTGTCCGCCGGCTTCGCAGATCGCGTCCTGTAGGCGGGGAATGATCGCGCGCACCGACCCTTCGACCAGTGCCTGCCGGGCGTCGGAGACGATCGGGTCGTCGAGGTTTTCGGCGTAGAGCGAAAATCCCTCTGAGGGCTGCCACACGGATGCGTCCGCGATCAGCGGCGCCATTCGCTGGGCGGCCGCGACGTCGCCGGCGAGCAGCGCGAGCCGATGCTTGTCGATTCGGGATGCTGCCGAAATGCGCGGGATCGATCGCACGTCCCCGAGGTCCTGCAGCGTGTCGAGGGTCACCAGGGCTTTCGCATACTGTCCGCGCTGCGCCTGGATGCGGGCCAGCACCCGGTACGCGACGATGATGTGGTCGGGCAGGCAGCCGTCGTGTATGACCGGCAAATAGTCGATGAGCAGCGTTTCGGCCGCGTCGATCTCGTTGATCTCGTAGAGGGCTTCGGCGAGGTGGGCGGCGACGATCGCGGTTGATGTCGTGTAACGGTGGCCGCCCGCGATGATCGCCTGCAGCGTGCCTTCGAAGCGCGCCCGCGCGGCTTTCGCCTCGCCCTGTAGCAGGGCGATGGCGCCTTCGAAGCTGACGCTGTAGTTGAGGGCATGGACGGCGCCGATGGGCTCGAGCAGGCGCTTCGCCGCAGCGATCTCCTGCATTGCCTTGATGTCGCGCCCCAGCGTGATGGCTTCGTAGGCGAGGGTATTGTGGATCAGGCCGGCCACGTAGGGAGGCATTACGGCGAGGTTGGCGCGGGCGGATTCGCCGATCCGGAAGGCTTCCACGAGCCGGTCCGACCAGGCGCACAGCATGATCCTGAGGGCCACCAGCTCGGCGGCGATTGCCTCGTCGGCCTGGGCCTGCGCCGGGAGCAGTTCGATGAGCCGGGACGCCTCGCCGTACCGGTGCAGGAAGGTCGCGGCATAGGCGCCGGCAATCAGCAGGGGCGGGTGCGTCGCGAGAATCGCTGCCGGGATGGCGGCCACCCATTTTGCAACCGTGTCGAACTGTCCGACCCGCACCAGATCGTTGGCCCGCGTCGCCATGATGGTGGCCGCAAGTGCATGGTCGCCGGCGGCCAGGGCGTAGGGCACGGCGGGAAAGTGCCTGCCATGGTCCGCGAGCCAGCGGGCTGCGTTCAACTGCAGGGTGGCAACGCGTTGTGGCGTCACGCCCGAGTGACGTAGTTGGGTACCCAGAAATTCGCGGAAGAGCGGGTGGTAGCGATACCAGGGGCCGTCATTGTCGATGCGCTGGAGAAACAGGTTGTCGCGCTCGGTTGCGGCGATGCATTCGCGGCTGTCGGTGACGCCGAGGGCCGCGTCGCACATGGCCGGCGAAAAGGCGTCGAACAGGCTGGTCGTGAGGAGGAAATCGCACAGGCGCGGGGGGAGCCGGGCAAGGACGTCTTCGGCGAGGTAGTCCGAGATGTTGCGTGACGATGCCGCCAGCCCTTCGAGGAGGGCCGCGGTATCGGTGCGCCCCGTGAGCGCCGCCGCCGCGAGCTGCAAGGCCGCGGGCCAGCCGTCGGTGCGATGTTGCAGCGTATCCAGCTCCGCCTCGTTGAGGGCGCAGGGCAAGCGGCCGGCAATGTAGCGCCGCGATTCCTCCCGGTCGAACTTGAGCAGATCCGCGTCGATCTCCAGCAGGCGACCACTGACCCGCAGCCGCCCCAGTGGGAGGTCGGGCGTATGCCGCGAGCCGAGGACGATCTGCTGGCCCGGGGACAGGGCGGCGACGACTTCGCTGACGAGCTGGAGGACCCTGGTCGAGCCGATTTCCTCGAATTCGTCGATGAACAATACGAAGGGAGCTTCCGCGAGATCGAGGGATTCGAGCAGCTGCTGCATGCGCGCGCTCGACGCCGTCGAGCCATCGAGGCCGGACCCGGCGCTCTCCGGTTCATCGACCTCGTCAAGCACGCTGCTCAGCGCGGCGCGAAGGTAGAAAGTGAAGCGCCCGAGATCGTCGTCCGACGCGTCGACCGTCAGCCAGCAGGCCGCCCGGCCGGCGGTGCGCATCTGGCAGTAGAGCTGGCTCAGGGTCGTCGTCTTGCCGTAGCCGGCCGGCGCGGTGACGAGCACAAGGTTCGCGTTCGAGTGATCGACCAGGTCGAAGATCCGGCTCCGTTCCACCTTTCCCGCGGCGTCGTAAGACGGGCGCAGCTTGCGTGTATTGACGCGGATGCCGGGACTGGAAAGGGCTTGCTGGTGCATGAACTGGACGTAAGAAGGGTGGCCGGGGCGTGTTCGACGCTTTCAGTATGAATCCGCGAAAGGGTGATGGAAACACCGTAACGGGGGTTTTGACAAGCGTGTGCGCGACGGTGGAAGGCGCGTGAATGCTGGCGCCTGGGCCCGACGCATGGTGCGCTGCGGGATCGCTGTGCACCGCCGCGCTTATCTTGCATTGCAGCACTTGTCACGGTTTTCCGTTACGACACGTGCCGCGGAAAGTCATGGGTTTGCGCGATTGAGAGGATTTATCGGTCGATTAAAAATCTCCCCCATGCCGACAGCGTTTCGGCGTCCCGTTCCACCCACGGAGGAGATTCGAACATGAACGACCGGAACCCAACGCCCGCCGCTGCCAGATTGGGGCCGCTGGGTGCAGAGCCGCCGCTTTCCGAAACGGCGGCCATGATCCTCGAAAGCCTCGAGCGCTTTGCCACGGACGTGATGCGTCCGATCGGCACCCGGCTGGACCGGATGACGCCAGACGAGGTCGCGGCGGCCGATTCGCCGTACTGGGAATCGCGCCGCAAGTTCGTCGAGCTCGGGTTCGGCGTTGAGGCGCTGCTCGGGTTCGAGCCGGAAGAACGCGGCAAGATGATGTGCCTGCTGTTCGAAACCTTGGGCTGGGGCGACTCGGGCCTCGCGATTTCCTTCGGCGCCGCCATGCTGCCGCAATACATGTGCGCCGTGCTCGGTCGCGACGACCTGCTCAAGCTGTACCCGGACGCGGTGCTCGGCTGCTGGGGGATCACCGAGCCGGATCACGGTTCCGATTCGATCGATCCGAACCGGATGATCTTCCACCCCCAAGGGCAGTACGGCCGTCCGAACTGCTGGGCGAGGATCGACGGCGACGAGGTCGTCATCAACGGACAGAAGTCGGCCTGGGTCTCCAACGGCACCATCGCCGATGTCTGCGTGCTGTACTGCGCGACCGACACGGGCACGTCCCTCGACTCGCAGCGTGGCTGCGTCGTGATCGTGCCGATGGATGCGAGGGGCGTCTCGCGCGGGAAGCCGCTGGACAAGCTCGGCCAGCGTGCGCTCAACCAGGGCGAGATCTACTTCGACAACGTTCGCGTGCCGCGCACCCACCTGCTGGCGGGGCCGGATGAATTCCAGGCGGCGGTAAAGATCATCCACACGGCCGCCAACGGGTTGATGGGCGCGACCTTTACCGGCGTGGCGCGGGCGGCGTACGAACACGCACTCGACTATGCCCACGAGCGCAAGCAGGGCGGCGTGCCGATTATCCGCCACCAGTCGGTGGCCCAGCGCCTGTTCCACATGTTCCGCAAGGTCGAGGCCTCGCGGGCGCTGACGAACCGCGTCCTTCACTACAACTTCATCTCCCCCGCGCCCTCGCTGCATGCGGCCATGACCGCCAAGGTGACGGCCACGCAGACGTCATTCGAAGTCGCCAGCGATGCCTTGCAGATCTTCGGGGGCAACGGTCTGACGCGCGAGTACCCGGTCGAAAAGCTGTTGCGCGATGCCCGTGCCTCGCTGATCGAGGACGGTTGCAACGAAATTCTCTCCATCAAAGGCGGCTACTACCTCGCCGACCCGGATCGTCTGTGATGCGCGGCGAGCAACAGGAAGCGGAGAAGTCCCAGCCATGACCGCAAGAGACGAACAGATTCTCGCGAACCTCATCGCCAACCGGGCCGAAACCCACCCGGACCTGGACGTGGTGACCTTCGAGCACCCAGGTTGCCCCGACGAGGTGCGTACCTATCGGCAGCTGTGGGATAACGGTCGGCGTGTCGCCGCTGCCCTCAAGGCCGGTCGTGTCGCCAACGGCGGGCATTTCGCGCTGCTGATGCAGAACCACCCCGAGTTTCTCGACGCCATGGTCGGCGCTTCGATCAGCGGGGCGGTCTTCGTTCCCATCGACCCGCGTACCAAGGGCGACAAGCTGGTGTACATGCTGCGCCATTCCGGCTGCCGGGGCGTGATCTGCGCCGACTACGTGCTCGACAACCTCGACGCGGTGCGCGCGCAGTTGCCGGAGCTGGAATGGATCTGGGTCATCGACAGCGGCGCGCGGATGGAGAGGCCGCTGGCCGACGATGCGGGCGTGCAGCGCCTGGCGGAGGTACTCGGCGATTCGGTGCCGGAGGTGGAGATCGTCGCCGACGATCCGTCGAAGCCGATGGAGATCATGTATACCTCGGGCACCACCGGTGATCCGAAGGGCGTGGTGATTCCGCACGCGCGCTTTGCCGCGGTCGGAAATTGGCACGCACTGCTCGGTTACCGTCAGGACGACCGGCCCTATACCGGTCTGTCGCTGACGCACGGCAACGCCCAGTTGGTGACCCTGTCCTGCGTGCTCAAGCTGGGCATGCGGGCGGTGATCAGCCGGAAGTTCTCCAAGTCACGCCTGTGGGATGTGGCGCGCAAGTATGGCTGCACCACCTTCACGCTGCTGGGCGGCATGACGACCGCCATCTACAGCGAGCCGCCCCGCGCGGACGATGCCGACAATCCGGTGCGCTTCGTGATCAGCGCCGGCATGCCGGCAGCGATCTGGCGGGACTTCGAGCGTCGTTTCGGCGTCGAGATCCTGGAGTTTTATGGCGCGGTGGAGGGCGGACTGAGCATCAAACCGGTCGGCGAAGGCCCGGTCGGAAGCGTCGGGAAGCCGCCTGCAACGCTTCGCATGCGAATCGTCGACGAGTACGGGCAGGACGTCGCGCCGGGCGAGCGCGGTGAAATCATCTTCAAGCCCGCCGACGGATCCGCCCCGGCGATCGCCTACCTCCATAACCCGGAAGCTTCGGCCGCAAAAACGCGCGGCGGCTGGCTGCGGATGGGCGACATCGGTCACGTCGACGCGGACGGGTGGCTGTTCTTCGATTTCCGCATGGGGGGCGCGATCCGCCACAACGGCGATTTCGTTGATCCCGCCACGATCGAGAAGGTGCTGGCCGAGAGCCCGATGGTTTCCGACGTCTTCGTGTACGGCATCGACGCGGCCTCCGGTGCCCCCGGCGAGAAGGACGTGGTGGCCGCGATCGTGCCGGAGGCCGGCATCGAATTCGCGCCCGAGACGCTGTTCCGCCTGTGCCGCCAGAAGCTCGATAGCTCGAGCGTCCCGAGCTACCTGCAGGTGGTGGCCGAAATCCCCAAGACCGCCTCGGAGAAGCCGCAGGAGCGGTTCCTGAAGGATGCCTTCAAGGCTGCCGGTGCCGAGATCCACGAAGAGCGTCGCGCCGAATCAATGGCGCGTTAGCCGCCGACCCTCAATATCAAAGGAGAAAGCAATGGAGACGAATTACGAAGTGGTGGTGTACGGCGCCAGCGGCTACACGGGCAAGCTGATCGCGTGGAAGCTTGCAGAGCGCGGCATCCCCTTCATCGCCGCGGGGCGCAACCTGCAGCGGCTCGAGGAGGAGATGGGGCGTGTCCCCGAGTTGGGGGGGCACGACTACCGCTGCGTGGCGGTCACTCACGATGTCGCTTCGCTGACCGAGCTGTTCCGCGGCAGGAAGGTGGTCATCAACGTGACCGGCCCCTTCATGCAGATTGGGGAACCGGTCGTGCAGGCCTGCCTTGCTGCGGGGTGTCACTACTTCGACACCACAGGCGAAGCCGACTGGATGTCGATGCTCAAGGCCGAGTACGGCAAGCGCTTCGCCCAAGCCGGCCTGGCACTGTGCCCGGCCAATTCCTACATGTGGGCGGAAGGGCTGCTGGCGGCGGAGATCGCCCTGGAAACCCCGGGTATCGATTCGCTGGAGATCGCCTATCTGGCGGACTCGCAAACCAGCGTCGCCTCGACGAAATCCTTCCTGCGGATGTGCACCAAGCCACAGTACTACATCAAGGACAAGACGCCGACGATGTGGCCCTACGCCACCGGTTACACGGTCACGCTGCCGGGCGAGCACGAACTGTTCAACGCACTGCCCTGGGGCGGCGGCGGCGAACCGGTCTGGTACCAAGGCGACAAGCGCGTGCGCAATTGCCGGGTACTGGTGTCCTTCCGCAATCAGGTGATGTTCAAGGCGGTGATGAACATCCTCGAACGCTTCGAGAAGGAGTGCCGGGAACTGCCGCCAGACGAGCAGGAGCGTGTGACGAACCAGTGGGGTGGCGAAGTCACCTCTGTCGAGCCGCCGCGCGAGGATCCGGAAATAAATCGCTGCGTGCTGTCGTGCTACGGGCGCGGCAAGACCGCCTCGGTCAACGTCGTGCTGCGCGGCAATTCCCCCTACATCCAGACCGGCGTGCTCGGCGCCGAGGCCGCCCGGCGCGTGCTGCGCGGCCAGCTTCAGGCGGTCGGCTTCGTGTCGCCGGCGCAGGCCTTCGGCGCCCGCAATCTGCTGGCGGCATTGGCCGAGGAAGGTCATCTCGCGTGGCAGGTGTACAGCGCTTGAGCGCGCGGCGTTTGCAGTTCCCGAACCCGGATCAACGCGAGAGAGCGAAATGAATCAACGAGTGTATGTAGCGGGCGTCGGCATGACGCCCTTCGGCAAGCATCTGGGCACCAGCGTCAAGCAGCTCACCCGCGTCGCGGTCGAGCAGGCGCTGGCCGATGCCGGTTGTCAGGCGAGCGATGTCCAGATGGCCTTCTTCGCGAACGCGGCGCAGGGCCACATGGAGGGGCAGGACATGGTCCGGGGCCAGATCGCGCTGCGTGCGATGGGCTTCGAGGGGCTTCCGGTGGTCAATGTCGAGAATGCCTGCGCCAGTGCGAGCACAGCTTTCCAGATGGCGGTGGCCCTGGTCAGCGGTGGTGCGGCAGACGTCGTGCTCGCTGTCGGCGCGGAAAAGATGTTCTCCGACGACAAGGCGCGCACCTTCGGTGTGTTCGACGGCGCATGGGACGTGCATGACGTGGCCGCCGGGCGCGACCGGTTGCTGCGCATGGGCGAGGGCATCGAACCACCGGCGGGCAGTGTCTCGCCCAGGCCGTACAGCGTGTTCATGGACATCTACGCCGCCTTCGGGCGCATGCACATGCGCGAATACGGTAGCACGCAGCGCCAGTTCGCCGCTGTGTCGGCAAAGAACCACCGCCACTCGGTGCATAACCCGCTGGCGCAATATCAGCAGGCCTACAGCATCGACGAGATCCTCGCGGCACCGCCGATCACCTATCCGCTGACGCTGCCGATGTGTTCGCCGGTGAGTGACGGTGCTGCGGCGGCGATCGTGTGCAGCGAGGCCGGGCTGGCGCGGTTGGCGGGGCGGACGTCCCGTGCGATCAAGGTGCTTGGTTGGGCGCTGCAGGGCGGCTCGGACCGTGCAGCGGAAGCGCTCGACCTGCATCTGGTGCGTACTGCTGCGCAGAAAGTTTATGAACAGGCGGGCGTGGGACCGGAAGACATTTCGGTCGCGGAGGTGCATGACGCCACCGCCATCGGCGAAATCATCCAGTCGGAAGTGCTCGGCCTGTGTGCTCCGGGCATGGGAGGCGTGTGCGCCGAACGGGGCGAGACCGCCATCGGCGGGCGCATCCCGATCAATCCGTCCGGTGGCCTGGAATCGAAGGGGCATCCGATCGGCGCGACAGGGCTGGGCCAGATCTTTGAGCTCGTCACCCAGTTGCGCGGCGAAGCGGGTGCGCGCCAGGTCGAGGGGGTGCGACTTGCACTGGCGGAGAACGGCGGCGGCCTCTACGGCATCGAGGAAGCGGTCGCGTGCGTGACGCTCCTCGGGCGATGAACTGATCGCGGACGGAACTCGTAAGCAAGAAGAAAAAAACGAAGCGCTCGGCCCGCTGCAGGGCTGAGCTTCGATAACAGAAGGCAGGTTGGAGACAAGAAAATGGAGGCAATGGAGTTGCGCCATCGGTTGGCCAGGTTCGCCCTCGGCCACCGGTTCCTGGTGCTGACAGTGATGGCGTTGGCGACGGCGTTCTTTGCTGTCGGTCTGCAGCGCATCGAGGTGCGGACGATCTTTTCGGATCTGTTCCCGAAGAATCATCCCTTCGTCCAGGCGTACAAGGACCACCCCAACTTCGGCAATCCGCTGACCATCACCGTGATGGTCAAGCGCAAGGACGGGAAGGACCTGTACCAGCCGGAGACGATGAAGAAGATCTGGGACATGTCGCGCGAGATCGATCTCGCGCCCGGCGTCGACCACGACCAGATCCTCTCCATCGCCACCGAAAAGGCCCGCTACACGGTTGTGACGGCCGACGGGATCTATTCCAACCCGATCATGGACGACCATCCGCCGACGACCGCCGAGGAGCTCGCAGAGGTGCGCCGTCGCGTGAACGAGTCGGCCGGCGCGCGCACCTTCTTGGTGTCGGAAGACGGCACCGCCGCGGTGATCAATGCGACCTTCATCGAGCGGCTGGTGGATTACGGCCAGTTGTTCACCTTCGTGCAGGATCTCGTCGCCCGCGAGCGCGACGAGGCGCATGAGGTCTACGTCGCCGGATGGCCGATGCTCACCGGCTGGGTGTACTTCTTCGGTTCGGATACCGCAAAGATCTTCGGCGTCACGTTGGCGCTGATGTTCGTGCTGCTCGCGCTGCACATGCGCAACGTCGCGGGGATCGTCACGCCGGTGATCGTCAGTGCCGTGTCGGCGGTGTGGGGCTTCGGCCTCGTGGGCTGGATCGGGCATCCGGTCGAGCCGCTGCTGATGGTCGTACCGCTGTTGCTGATCGCGCGCTGCTTCAGCCATTGCGTGCAGGCCACCGAGCGCTACTACGAGTTGCTGCAGCAGTTCGGCGACAAGCACAAGGCGGCTGAAACCTCGCTCGTCTCGCTGATGTGGCCGGGCACGCTCGGTATCTTCACCGACGTCGTCGGCCTCCTGCTGGTCGCGATCGCGCCGATTCCCGCGCTGGAACGCTTCGCGCTCTTCACCGGCCTGTGGGCGCTCAACCTCGTGCCGACCGGCGTGTTCCTGACGCCGGTGATGTTGAGCCTGTTGCCGCGGCCGAAGAATCTCGACCACCTGCTGGCCACGGAAGGTCAGGGCGGGGCGCTGCAGCGCGGGATGCAGACGCTGCTCGTCGGCATCGGCCGCTTCGCCGTGGGCCGGCGCGCGCGCTTCACCGCAGCCGTCTTCGTCGTGCTGAGCGCGCTGGCCCTCGTCGAGATGTTCCGCATCCAGGTCGGCAATCCGGTGGAAGGCAGCAACCTGCTGCGCGACGATTCGCAGTTCAACGTCGCGGTGCGCGAGATCAACCGGAACTTCCCGGGCCTGATGACGCTGGAAGTGATCTTCGAAGGCAAATCCGGCCGCATCGTGCGCCAGGCCGACACGTTGGGCACGATGCAGGCCTTGCAGCACTGCCTCGAAAGCGGCCCCAATCCGCCCACCGCGACGCTGTCCTTCGCCGACTATGCGCCTGAAGCCAACCGCGTGTTCAACGGCGGCAATCCGAAGTGGGCGCCGCTCGACCCGGATGACGCCTCGGCCGCCGCCGCAGCGGGTGCGCTGATGGTCGGCACGAACGCCAAGGCTTACCTGCACGTCACCGACTTCGAGCAGGAAAACGGCACCGTTTCTTTGTGGTACCCCAATAACAAGCAGGCGACCGTCGATGCGGCGCTGGTCGAAGCGCGCAAATGCATCGATCAGGTAGGCACATCCCACCCGAACTTCCTGATCCGCCTCGGCTCTGGCTCGATCGCCCTGCAGCAGTCGATCAACGACACCGTGGATCTGTACCAGTGGTACATCCTCGGCGCGCTGAATCTGGTGATCCTGATCGGCTGTTCGTTCGCCTATCGCTCGTTTGCCGCCGGGCTGGTACTGCTGGTGCCGGTGAATCTCGCCAACGTCTTCCTCACCGCGGCGATGTCGCTGGTCGGACTGGGCCTCGACGTGAATTCGCTGCCCATCCTCGCGATCGGGATCGGTGTCGGCATCGACTACGGCATCTACCTGCTGACCCGCATCTGCGAGGAATACCACCTCGCGCACAAGGACCTGCCGCTGGCCATCCGCAGCGCGCTCACCACCTGCGGCAAGGCGATCTTCTTCACCGCCAGCCTGATGACGCTCGGCATCGCGCCCTGGTACTTCCTGTCGGAGCTCAAGTTCCTCTCCGACATGGGCTTGATGCTGGTGGTCGTGATGCTGATCAACATGGTCCTGGCGCTGTTGCTGGTGCCGCTGCTGGTGTACCTGTTCCGCCCCCGTTTCCTCGAATCGGACATCTCGGTGCTTTCGGAATCGGTCGAACCCGCTCCGGGGGGCCTGCGGGTCTCGGTGGCGACGCTGTAAACACGACGGGATCCATCCCGAACACAAGGAGGAGTGAGACATGCATATCCGCAAATTCGACTTCGATTACAGCCGGCGCAACTTCATGGAGAAGACCGCCAAGGGCATCCTCACCGCCGGCGTGCTGACCCCGCTGTGGCCGCTCATCGCGCATTCGGCCGACATCACCAAGGCCTATCCCGACGAACTGCTGTCGATCGAGGGCTACACCAAGGGCAAGATCAAGACCGGCGACCTGATCACCGCGGACAACGTGGAGCTCGTCAAGAACCTGCTCGACCCCGTCGCCTACAGGCAGGTGAAGGAGATGGGGCGGCGCATCCGCATCGTCGCCTCGACGCGCGACGTCACCCGCATGTACCCGCACGAATACCTCGAGGCGACGCTGCGCAACAAGGGCAAGGCGAAGCTCGATCAGGACGGCAACGTCGTGACCACCGACGGCAAGCCGTGGATCGGCGGGAACCCGTTCCCCGAGGGCACGAGCGCAAACGAAGTGTTCGCGAACCTGACGCTGTGCTGGGGGCGCCACGACAACTCGGTGTATGCCGTGCGCGACTGGGAGATCGGGCCGGACGGGGACGTCTCGTACCAGTACGACTTCGTGTGGGTCGAGGAGAACACCGTCGCTCGCGTCGGCGCCGGCGGCCCCTACCTGAAGGGGCTCGAGGACAAGCTGCGCTTCCAGTCGGTGTTCTTCACGTCGCCCGCCGACGTCAAGGGCACGTCCTATCTCAACACGTGGCACTACGACCAGCGCAAGTTCCCGGATCTCGTCGGCTATCTGCCGGCCTTCAAGCGCGTGCGCAAGTTCCCGACCAATCAGCGTTTCGAACCGCTGGTGGCGGGCATGGCGCTGTACCTGTCGGACGCTTGGGCAGCCGGCGACCCGATGCTGACTTGGGGCAACTACAAGATCGTCGGCCGCGGCCCCTTCCTCGGCGCGGTGTCGGAGAACTGGTACGGCGACCACGCGAACTGGGAGCGCCCGGTGCACGGCGGCCCGAAGGGCCAGACCTTCTTCGAGACCCAGATGGAGCTGTGCCCCGAGGTGATCGTTGTCGAGGCCGAGCCGGTGGGCTATTCGCGCGCGCCGGTGTCGAAGAAGAGGGTGTGGATCGACGTGCGCAACATGATGTATGTCGCCTATGTCACCTACGATCGCCGCGGCGAGATCTGGAAGCAGTTCGAACCACAATACAGCCTCTACGAGAAGGGTGGGGCGCGCGTCCTCGACGGCAAGAACACCGCGTGGTCGTGGACGGGCGTGCATTGCCACGACATCCAGTCCAACCGGATGACGCGCTTCGTTCAGGCCAAGACCGTCGCGGGCGGTGTGTCGTCGGGCTACAACCAGGCCGGTCTGTACGAGAAGTACCTGACCGAACAGGCCATGCAGCGGCTGGGGACCTGATCGTGAAGGCACTCAAGTCCAGAATCATGCTTCGCCGCGTGGTGGCTGCGTCCCTCTTGGTGTTCGCCGGGGCCAGCGTCACGGCGTCGGAAGGCCCGGCGAGTCCGTCGCCGAAGGCGATCCGCAGCGGGGGCGCCCACGACGCCCTCTTCGATCTCGCATTCGACGGACGACAGGGTATCGCGGTCGGCGCCTTCGGCACCATCCTCGGCAGCGACGACGGCGGTGCGAGTTGGGCTCCACTCGCGGTCCCGGCCAAGACCCCGGTGCTGCTCGGTGCGGCGATCCGGGCGGGCCACTGCCTCGCGGTCGGCCAGCTCGGGACGATCCTCGCCGCCGACGACTGCCGTCAGTGGCGTCCCGTCGCCCCGGTCGGCAACGCGCGGCTGATGGCGGTGAGCCTGAACGGCCGCGGGCAGGCCTACGCGGTCGGTGCTTTCGGCACGGTACTGCGCTCTACCGACGGCGGCCATGCGTGGCAGCCGGTCGCGATCGACTGGACCGGAGTCGGCGAGGGCGGCGCCGAACCGCATCTCTACGACGTCCATGTCGGCGACGACGGCATGGTCACGATCGTCGGCGAATTCGGCGTGATCCTGCGCTCGGCGGATGGCGTGCGCTGGCAGGTCGTGCATCGCGGCGAGCAGTCCCTCTTCGGCCTCGCGCAAGCGGGCGACGGCAACACCTACGCGGTGGGCCAGGCGGGAACGGTGCTGGCGAGCACCGACGGTGGCGCGAGCTGGAAAGCACTGCCCACGGGTTCCGCAGCGATCCTGACGGGCGTGTGGGGCGACGGCCACGGGCGCATCGTCGCCTCCGGCATCAACACCATCCTGCGCAGCGATGACGGTGGCGCGAGCTGGCGCCGCATCGACTCCCGGCTCGTCACCCAGGCCTGGCATCAAGCCGTGACCGCCGCCCGACGGGACGGCGAAGGGCAAGGCGCATGGCGGGTGATGACCGCCGGCGCAGCCGGCACGCTGCTCGAACTCGCGCCGTGACGCGACACGACACAACAAGACAAGGTAGGGGACACGATGAACACCAAGGCATTCGGCTTCACGCGCAGCAGCCTGTGGATCGCTGCGCTTCTCGCCCCGGCGTCGACACTCGCGGCCGAGTGGCAGTTTTCCGGCTTCGTTAGGGAGGAAATCGCGGTACGGGTCGGAGGCGAGGACAATCCGGCCAACCAGCAGGGCAACGTCTTCAACGGCAAGGCGGTGCCGAACACCGGCCTCGGCCCTTTCCTCGCGCCAGGTGTCGCGCCCGCGACGCTGACCCGGCCGGGATCGCTGAAGGATTCCAACACCTTCAACATGTTCGCCACACGCGTGGAATTGGCTGCGGACGGCAAACTGAGCGAGTCGCTGGCGGCCCACGTGAAGCTGCGGGGGTTCTACGACGGTATCGGCCAGGTCGACGGCGCCTTCAGGAAGGAGAACCTCTTCGAGCAGGAATTCCGTGGCAGCCGCGGCGGCACGCCGTTCGAGGTCGCGCGCAAGGACTGGATGCTCGACATCCCGGCAGCCTATCTCGACTACAACGACGGCCCGCTGTGGCTGCGCTTCGGCAACCAGCAGATCGCGTGGGGTGAATCAATCTTCTTCCGCGTGCTGGACGTGCCCAACGGCATCGACCTGCGCCGCCACTCGATACTCGACGTCGCCGCCGAGGAATATTCCGACAAGCGCGTGCCCTCGCTCGCGCTGCGCGGCAGCTTCCGCGTGAATAACGACTGGGAGGTCGAAGGCTTCACGCAGCGCTTCCAGCCCACGATCCTCCCTGGCGACAACTCGCCGTACAACACCATTCCGTCGCAATTCGCGGTGCAGGAGCGGGCGGGTTACGACAAGGTCAAGGACGACTGGACCTTCGGCGGACGGGTGCGCGGAAAACTCGGCGACTTCGGCGTCCAGCTGATGGCGGTGAATCGACGCAATCCCGACGGCGTCGTGAAGTGGACCGATTCCCGCAAGGGCGTCCTCGCCAATACCGCCTTCGAGGCGGGCACGGGGCAGGGCATCTACAGCGCCGCGGAATGGTTCCACTATGCCAGCCTCGTCGGACTGGACGGCATCGGCGGACTGGAAAGCGCGCTGAACGAATTCCCGGCGACGCTGGGCCTGGGCTCGGCTGCGGTCGCAGCAGGGTGCGGCGGCACGGTGAGCGGCGGGAAGATCTCGCTGCCCAACAAGGCCGCGACGTCCTGCGTGCTCGACACCTTCTTCGATCCGGTGGCCGGCCTCGGCAACCTGCGTGGTCACATCGCCCGCGAGTTTCCGCGCGAGAACGTGTTCGGCTTCAGCGTGAACCACGTCTTCGAAGGCGAGCCCGATTCCTTCCTCGACCAGCTGGTGGGCCGCTTCGAACTCTCCTGGACCCCGGACAAGAAGTTCACCAACCCGACGTTGTCGCGCCGCTACGTCGAGGAAAACGAGACCCAGTTCGCCTTCATTGTCGAGAAATACCACAAGTTCAGCGCCGACATCCCCGCCACCTACATCGTCGCGCAATGGTTGCACAAGACCGCGAGCGATCTGTTCGGGCGCCACCTCTCCGGCCTCGACAACAAGCCCGGCGAGCGTCCGAAGGGGCTCGACAGCTTCAATGCCGTGGCCCTGGCGATCCAGCAACCGTCGAAAACCCTGGAGTGGCGCGGCGACCTCACCATGCTGACCGACCTGCGCGGCGGCTGGCTGATCCAGCCCGGGGTCAAGTGGAAGCCGAACAAGTCCTTCCAGCTCGACCTCTACGGAAACATCCTGCGCAGCGACGGCGGCGGGGATGACTTCGGCGCGAACCTGCAGTCCGCCAACGAAGTGTTTATGCGCGGCACCTTCTACTTCTGATCCCGGCCTGGAGGAGTAAGGAATGGATTCCAGTTCCCTGGAAGGGAAGGTTGCGCTCGTCACCGGCGCGGCCCGGGGCCTAGGTGCGGCCATTGCCCACGAAGTCGCTGCGGCGGGCGCCCGCGTCGTCGTGACCGACCTCGACGAAGGGCGCGGCAGGGCGACGGCCGAAGACCTCGGCGCCATGTTCCTGCAGCAGGACGTGACCCGCGAGGAGGATTGGTCGCACGTCATGGCGCGCACAGTCGAGGCATTCGGTGGCCTCGACGTGGTGGTCAACAACGCCGGCATCGAGACCGCTTCACTGATGGTCGATTGCGACCTCGCCGACTTCAGGCGGGTGATGGCGGTGAATGCCGACGGCTGCTTTCTCGGCACCAAGTGGGCGATGCGCGTAATGCGGCCGGGCGGTGCGGCGGGCCGGGGCGGGGCGGTTGTCAACCTCTCGTCGGTGGCGGGCCTCGTCGGCGTTGCGGGTCTCGGGGCGTACTGCGCCGCCAAGGGCGCGGTGCGCCTGTTGACCAAATCGGCCGCCATCGAAAGCGCACGGCTCGGATACGGCGTTCGGGTCAATTCGCTCCACCCGGCCGTCATCAAGACCGACATGGGCGAGGCGGTGGTGCGTTCGCTGGTGGATCTGGGGCTGGCCGCCGACGTGGCAGGGGCCGAGGCCCTCATGCTGCAGATGCACCCGATGGGCTACGGACGACCGGAAGACGTGGCCGCCGCGGTGCGCTACCTGGCGGCCGGTAGTGGCCGATGGATCAACGGCGCCGAACTGGTGCTCGACGGCGGGCTGACTGCCGGCTGAGCAGCGCATTCATAGATAAGGAGTCAAACGATGAGCAGGAAAACCGTCACCGTCTTTGCGGCCACCGGTAGTGCCGGGTCGGCCTGTGTCGAGGAGTTGCTGCGCCAGGACGTATTCAACGTGCAGGTGCTCGCGCGGGCAGGGGGGCTGCAGGAGAAGTCCTCCTCCGGTCTCCTCAATTCCGTCGATACGAAGCAGCAGCGCTGGGACGACTGGCGCCGGCGCGGCGTGGTCGTCAAGCAGGCGGACGTCACCGATCACGCCTCGCTGATCCCCGCGCTCGAGGGCACCGACTACTTGGTGTCCTGCGTTCCGCTGTTCGCGACCGAGTCGCAATACCCCTTGATCTGGGCCGCGAAGGAGGCCGGCGTGGAGCGTTTCGTGCCCTCCGAGTTCGGCTTCATCTACGAGTGGGAACAGTTCTGGCCGACCGACAACGCGCACAAGACCGCCGCCCGCCAGAAGGCATTCATCCGCCGCGTGATCGAGCTGGCCGGGCTGGATTTCACGATCATCCCGGCCGGGTTGTGGATCGAGTATTTCATGCCCGAGCCGGTGGCGGTGATGGGGGACGGCAATACGAAAATTTCCTGGTCATCGGCGTGCGACGTGGGACGCATCATCCCCCACGTGCTCGCCCACCCGGCCTCGCGCAACGCGGTCTGCCCGGTCGCTGCCACGGCCTACCTCACCTGGAACGAGCTGCTCGACGCACGCGAGCGCATCCTAGGTCGCAAGGTCGAGCGCGTGTACCTGGGGCACGAGGACTGGCTCAAGGCCTATGACGAAACGCCCGATGGCCCGATGAAGGCCATCGTCGGTATCGGCGTGTCCGCGACCGAGTGCCCGGAAGGCATGCCGTTGTGGGCACATTGGAACGCCATGCATCTGCCCGCGTTCAAGGGTACGCCGCTGGAACAACTCTTCCCCGAATACATCGAGCCCCGTGTCAGGGAACTGCAGGCCATGCTCGGCGCCGCCTGATTCAGCAAAGGAGAGAAGATGAATATGAGCATGAGCACGATAACGAGCACGACCGTGCCGGCAGGCAGCGGCAGCTTTTCCGGCTGGCGGCTGATGTTCCGTCTGGCCGGCCTCTTCAACATCGGTGTCGCGATCCCGCTGTGGATCGCCCCGGTGGCGCTGTCGAAGCTGTTCGGCTTCGAGCCGGTACCCACGGACATCCTCTACACCGATCTCTTCGCCGTATTGGTGATCGCTTTCGGCATCGGCTACTGGCGGGTCGGTGCCGACCCGGTGCGGAACCGCGTGATGGTCGAGATGGGCATCCTCGGAAAGCTGCTGGTAGTGCTGGTGGGCTACCAGCATTTTCTCGCCGGCACCGCCAGCCTGCCTTTCGCCGTGCTGGTGACCGGCGATCTCGTGTGGGCCTCGCTCTTCTGGCGATACCTGCGTACCCATCCCGAAGGAGCTTGACCGTGTTCAAGGCAATCCTGATCGACAAGGACGAGAACGGTCATGCGGCAACGCTGGCCGAGGTGGATGACGGACGCCTGCCCGAAGGCGACGTGACCGTACGGGTCGAACATTCGACCCTCAATTACAAGGACGGTCTGCTGATCACGGGGCGGATTCCGCTGATCAGTCATTTCCCGATGGTGCCCGGCATCGACCTGGCCGGGACCGTCGAGGCCAGCGACCATCCGGATTGGCGGCCCGGCGACAAGGTCGTTCTCAACGGCTACGGGCTGGGCGAGCGCCACTGGGGCGGACTGGCGCAGCGCGCGCGGGTCCGCGGCGACTGGCTGGTGCCCTTGCCGGCGGCATTTTCCACGCGCCAGGCGATGGCGATCGGCACCGCGGGTTATGCCGCGATGCTCTGCGTCCTCGCGCTCGAGCGCCACGGCATCCGCCCGTCCGACGGCGAGATCCTCGTCACCGGTGCGAGTGGCGGAGTGGGGAGCGTTGCGCTCGCGATCCTTTCGCGGCTCGGCTATCGCGTGGTGGCCGTAACCGGGCGGACCGCGGAGACGCAATACCTCAAGGCCCTCGGCGCGGCAGAGGTGATGGATCGCGCCCTCCTTGCCGACCCGGGTGCGCCGATGCAGGCGGAGCGCTGGGCGGGCGCGATCGATACCGCCGGCAGCCACACCCTCGTGAACGTTTGCGCATCCGTGCGCTATGGCGGCGCGGTGGCGGCGACGGGGCTGGCGCACGGAATGGATTTCCCGACAACGGTGCTCCCCTTCGTACTGCGCAATCTTGCGCTGTACGGCGTCGACAGTGTCATGGCGCCAAGGGAACTCCGGCTCCGGGCATGGCAAAGGCTCGCCCGGGATCTGAATCCGGACAAGCTGGAGTCGATGATCCGTGACGTCGGGCTGAGCGAAGTCGTCGGATTGGCCCCCGAGATCCTGGCGGGCAGGGTGCGCGGGCGAATTGTCGTAGACGTCTGGAATTAGGGCGATCGGCCCATCGTGTTCGACCAGCGGAGCCTCCTCTCTCCTCCCGTTGGGCGATTTACCCATCCAGCGTACGCGCTGGATGGGCCTTTTCCCCTCGACGAGCGCCGGATTCCCGGCGCAGGAGACGGCTCGGCCGGTCTTCTGCAGCCATTTCCATGCATCTCCCTCTGCCTTGGAAATGCCCCCAAAACACTCGAAGCATTGGAGCAGGATTTACCGCGATGACTAGTGCAGACCCCGATGTTCAGCTCTTTCGCGACATGATCGTGCGGGCGCTCGAGCAGGAGATCGCGCCCCACTACCAGGACTGGGAGGACGCCGGGACCATGCCCCGCTCGGTCTGGCGCACGTTGGGCGAAGCCGGATTGCTCGGTATCGATATGCCTGAAGAGTATGGCGGCGCCGGTGCCGGATTCGAGATTTCGCAGATCGCCACCGAGGAGATCGCGCGCCAGGGCTTCGGAGGTCTGGCCAGTGGATACAACATCCACGCCAACATCGTCATGCCCTACATTCTGCATATCGGCAGCGAGGCACAGAAGCGGCAATGGCTGCCGCGCATGAGCACCGGCGAAGTGCTCGGTGCGATCGCGATGACGGAGCCAGGCGCCGGCAGCGATCTGGCGGCCATGCGCACCGCCGCGGAGCGCACGGCCGAAGGATGGCGCATCAACGGCGCCAAGGTGTTCATCACCAACGGCATGCAGGCCGAGCTCGTGATCGTCTGCGCCAAGACCGACCCGAAGGCGGGGGCAAAGGGCGTCTCGCTGTTCCTGGTCGATGCGGGCCTGCCCGGATTCTCGCACGGCAAGGCGATCCGGAAGATCGGCCAGCACGCGGGTGACACGGCCGAACTGTTCTTTTCGGATCTCGTGGTGCCGGAAGACGCCTTGCTCGGCGAGGAAGGCCGCGGATTCGCCTACCTGATGCAGGAACTGCCCCGCGAACGACTGGCGGTCGCAGCGCACGCGCTGGGCGCCACGGAAGGTGCGCTCGCATTGACGCTCGACTATGTCCAGCAGCGAACCGCCTTCGGCCAGCGCATCGCCGATTTCCAGAACACCCGCTTCAAGCTTGCCGAGGCCAAGGCCGAGCTTGCCGTGGCTCGCGCCTATTTCGACCACTGCATTCGCAAGTACCGGCGCGGTGAGATGGATGCCGTCGATGCGGCGATCCTGAAACTGCAGCTCACCGAGATGCAGTGCCGGGTGACGGACGAATGCCTGCAGCTCTTCGGCGGCTATGGCTACACGGTCGAGTATCCGATCTCGCGTTTCTACGTCGATGCGCGGGTGCAGACGATCTACGCCGGTACGTCGGAAATCATGAAGGAAGTGATCGCCCGCTCAATGCTGGGCAAGTGAGCGCGGTCTGCGGTCGCGCTCAGGACTGATCTTGGGAGAATGTGCATGGAATTGAAGGATGTCGTGATTCTGGACGGCGTGCGTACGGCCGTCGGCGGCTTCGGCGGGAGCCTCTCGTCGATGAGTCCCGCCGAACTCGGCACCGTTGCGGCCGTCGAAGCGATTCGTCGGGTCGGTGTGCCCGCCGGGGAAATCGACCACTCGGTCTTCGGCCACATCGTCACCACGGGGCCGCAGGATGCCTACGTGGCGCGTCATATCGCGCTGAATGCCGGGCTGCCGAAGACGTCGGCCGCCTTCAACGTCAATCGTCTGTGCGGCTCGGCCGTGCAGTCCGTGATCTCGGCCGCCCAGATGATCCTGCTCGGCGACAGCCGCGTGGCGCTGGCGGGCGGCGCCGAATGCATGAGCCGCGGCGCCTATGTGTTGCCCAACGCGCGCCAGGGGCTGCGGATGGGGGATGGCGCCGTGGTGGACCTGACCGTGGGCGTGCTGAGCGATCCCTTCGGCAGCGGCCACATGGGCGTGACCGCTGAAAACGTCGCGCGCGAGTACGGCCTGACCCGCGGCGATCTCGATGCCTTCGCCGCGGAAAGCCATCGCCGCGCCTGTGCCGCGATCGAGCAAGGCCGCTTCGAATCGCAGATCGTTCCCGTGACGGTCCGCCAGGGGCGTCAGGAGATCAGCTTCTGCCGCGACGAGCACCCGCGCGCGGGCACCACGGTCGAAAGCCTCGGACAGCTGAAGCCCGTATTCAGGAAGGACGGCATCGTCACCGCCGGCAACGCGTCCGGCCTCAACGACGGTGCCGCCGCGATGGTACTGACCAGCGCTGCCGAGGCGGCGCGGCGCGGCCTGAAGCCGCGTGCGCGGCTGGTCGGCTATGCCTTCGGTGGTGTCGGCCCCGAGGTGATGGGGTTGGGGCCGATTCCTGCGGTACAGCGCGTACTGGCGCAAACCGGGCTGAAGGTCGCCCACCTCGACGTGATCGAATCGAACGAAGCCTTCGCCGCACAGGCGATCGCGGTGTGCCGCGTGCTCGGTTTCGACGAGGACAAGGTCAATCCCAACGGCGGTGCCGTGGCGCTGGGCCATCCGGTCGGCGCAACCGGCTCGATCATCATCGTCAAGCTGCTTGCCGAGCTCGACCGGATCGACGGCCGCTATGGCTTGGTGACGATGTGTATCGGCGGTGGGCAGGGCATCGCCCTGGTCGTGGAGCGTCTGGCATGAGCGGGGTCGATCCGATTCGCAAGGTCGGCGTGATCGGCGCCGGCGTAATGGGCGCAGGCATCGCAGCGTAGGCGGCCAACGGCGGCGCAGAAGTGGTGCTGCTCGGCATCGTCCCGCCGGAAGCCAAGGATCGCAGCTGCATCGCCCGAGGGGTACTGGATCGCTTTGTCCGCGCCGGCAGCAACGGGGGGTTGATGCACCCGTCGGTGGCATCGCGGATCCGCATCGGCAACGTCGAAGACGATTTCGGGCTGCTGGCCGACTGCGACTGGATCGTCGAGGTCGTACTCGAGCGGCTCGACGTCAAGCAGGACCTGTATCGCCGGATCGCCGCCGTGCGCCGCTCCGACGCAATCGTGTCCTCCAACACCTCGACCATTCCGCTGGCGAGGCTGGTGGAAGGTCTGCCGGAAGACTTCCGACGCCACTTCGTCGTCACCCATTACTTCAATCCGCCGCGTCACATGCGCCTGGTGGAGCTGGTCGCGGGGGAAGGGACCTTGCCCGAGGTTGTTGAGCGGGTGACCGATTTCAACGACTTTCGAATGGGCAAGACCGTGATCCGTTGCGCCGATCGTCCGGGCTTCATCGGCAATCGCCTGGGTATATTTTGGATGCAACTTGCCTTGCGCGAGGCCGTAGCGCTCGGTCTCACGGTCGAAGAAGCCGATGCGGTGATGCGCGTCTGCGGGTTTCCGAAGACCGGCGTGTTCGGGCTGTGGGACCTTGTCGGCATCGACCTGATGCCCTCGGCAGTGGAAAGCCTCGGCGCATTGCTACCGCCCCAAGACGACTTCTCGGCCATGGCGGAGATCGACGCGACGGTTCGGGGCATGCTCGACAAGGGCTACAGGGGCCGAAAGGGCGGCACGCTGCAAGGCTTCTACCGCCAGTTCAAGGATGCGTCCGGCGGGGTGTGCGCGAAACCATCGATCTGCAAACGCTGGAATATCGGGCGCCGCGCGAGGTTTCGTTGGCGAGCGCCGCCCTCAAGCCCGGCCAACTCGCCGAACTGATCGCCTGCGACGACAAGGGCGGGCGTTACGCCTGGCGCGTGCTGTCGCAGGTGCTGCATTACGCGACGCGGTTGATTCCGGATGTCGCAGCCGACGTGGATGCCTTCGACCAGGCGATGAAGCTCGGCTACAACTGGACATGGGGCCCGTTCGAAATGATCCACCGGATCGGCCTGCCCGCGTTTGTCAGGCGCCTGACCGGAGATGGCATCGTTCCATCCGCCTTCCTGTCGCGCGCTGAGGGGCGGCCGGTTTATCGCTCAGCCCGGCGCAGTGGAGCGATTCATCTCGATCGGCCAACGCCTCGTCGTCGATCTGCTGCAGGCCCCCGTGCCCGTGGTTGGCGTCTTGACAGGCTCCGCACTCGCCGGCGGGTTCGAACTGCTTCTCCACTGCCATGCGATCCAGGCGCATGCCGAGAGCGCGATGGGACTGGTCGAAGCGCAGGTCGGGATCGTTCCGGGGTGGGGTGGCTGCCGCGAAATGCTTGCGCGAAGCGCGGCGAAGGTCGGCGTGGGGCAGGCGATCGCCCACTGCTTCGATCTGCTACGGACCTGCAAGGTGAGCGCATCCGCACAGGAGGCCAGAGAGCTGGGTTTCTTATGCGATCGCGACGACATTACGATCAAGCAGTTAGCGAATTGCAGTATCCAAAGTGGTTGTAGAACGATCTACAAAAGCGGGCCCGCCAATGAGCGGGCCCGCTTGTTTATAAACGGTTCCGCACTGGATTCGTCGATCTGCAATCATCACCGCGGCCGACGACGTCCGTCACATGGGAAATCTCCACAAGACGCCTCGCGGTTCAACCAGGCCCGCAGCAGTGCGAAGGGCTTTTCGGTGCCTATGTCCCAATTACGTGTTGCATGGGACGTCCGGCTGCTTTGTGCAGGCAGTACGCAGGTCGGATCGCGTCTCGGCAACGTTCCAGCATGCGTCGCGAACCGAGGTAATTGACGAGGTACTTGGTGGCGACGCCGTGAAAGAGTGCTATCCAGTTCTTGAGCCGGCTAGGCATTGACGTTCTGGATATGGAAAGCGCCCGCAGGTCCGGCACAGCGCCTTCAAGCTCGTCTCGCCGGGGCTGCTCATGAAGTGTCGCCACGAGAAGGGCCTTCTGCTTGCCGCTGAGTTCGCTCAACTGAGCCAACAAATGCTGGAAAGCTTGCGTATCCATGATCAGACTCCGCGTCGGGCGCCTGCTTACGGATTAGCCTCCAACACGTAATTGGGACATAGCCATTTCGGTGTGGTGGTGCGGCAATAGTTGTGAATTGTCGCCTCGTCGGAAAGCACGCTGTCTCTCAACCACTTCCGAATCCCGGAGCAACGGGGCTTGGACTCTATGCGTTAGAACTCTACCTCATTGAGGCGCCTGGCATTTATCCGGCGAGTTCGCGCACAAACTCCTCGGCCTTGACCCATTCGCCGAAGCCGGCCGCCGGGTTGAGGTGGCCGACGTCGCCGATGTTTACGACGTGGCTGCCCCAGGCGTGCGCGAAGCCGGTCACGCGCTCCAGGCTACCCAGCGGGTCGTTCGTGCTTGCGGCGACGATGCTCGGGAAAGGCAGCGGATTGCGCGGGATCGGCAGCCAACCGTTATCGCGCAGCGCGTCGATCGTCGGGTAGCCGGGCGGGAAGGGGGATTCCAGATCGGCGGGGGCTGCGAGCAGCGCGCCCATGATGGGGCGTTTGTGCTGCTGCGCCCAATGCACCGTGATCATCACGCCGGCACTGTGGGCGACGAGGATCACCGGGCCGTCGATCTCGGCCAAGGCCTGGTCGAGCGCCGCGACGCGGGCATCGCGGCTCAGCTTGTCGTGCTCAAGCGGTTGTACCGAGCGTGCTTCAATCAGCTTCTCTCGGAGCTTCTGTTCGAGGAGGGTCTGCCAGTGCTCCGCGACGTGGTCGCGCAGGCCGGGAACGATCAGGATGGTCGGGGTAGTCGTCATTTTTTGTGCGTGGCGAGGGGTGAAACAGGAGGTCAGTGTTGCTGCGCCTGGAGACGCTTCAGGTCTCCGGCGTAGTAGCGCTTGCCGACGGCGAAGGCGGCGACCGCGCCGAGGGCGACCAGTGGCACCATCTGCATCGCGTCCATCAGGCCGACGCGGTCGGCAATGAGTCCGGTGACGAAGGGGCCGGGGGCAAGGCCCAGCAGGTTGTTCGCCAGCGTCAGCGTCGCGAACGCCGTCGCATGGATGGGGGCCGGAGTCAGGTTGGCGACCATTGCGCCCGCCGGGCCGGTGGTGCCGGCGACGATCGCCATGCCGGCGCCGAGCAGCACCAGTTGCGCGGGGCCGGCCGGGAGTTGGAAGGCGAACAGCAGCAGCCCGGCCGAAGTCAGCGAATAGGTCATCGCGATCGTCCATTTGCGCTCCGCTTTGACACGGCTGAGACGGTCGGTGACGATGCCGCAGACGATCATGCCGATGGCGCCGATCAGAATGAAGACCGCGGCGCCGACACCGGCCTTGTCGGTGGGCAGGTCGTAATAGCGGTTCAGGAAGCTGGGCAGCCACGCCAGCATCGACGCCATGATGAAGAGTTGCAGCCCGCTGCCGATGTAGGCCGCGATCACCGAAACCGATGCGAACAGTCCGGAGAAGATCATCCGCAGGCCGGGGCGGGCGGCGCGCTGCGCGACGCGGCCGTTAGCGCCGTGTGGGCACAGGCGTTTCTCGCGCACGACGAGGGCATAGAGGATGACCAGCGCGAGCCCGAACGCGGCCATCGCGCCGAAAGCCCAGCGCCAGCCGAACTGGGCGGCGATGACGCCGCCGAAGGCCATGCCGATCACGGAGCCGACCGGGCCGCCTGCCATGAAGGCGCTGCTGAGCGTCGAGCGCAGGTGGGCGGGGAAGATGCTCAGGATCAGCGCGATGCCGACGCTGCCGTAGGCCGCCTCGCCGACACCGACACAGAATCGGGCGATGAACATCTCATTGTAATTGGACGCCAAGGCGCAGCCGAGGGTGGCCAGGCTCCACAGCGCAGCCATCAGCGTCACGCTCTTCACGCGGCCCCAGCGGTCGGCCACGACCGAGAGCGGAAAGGTCAGGAGGCCGACGAGCAGGGCGACGATGCTGCTGAGCGAGCCGAGCTGGGTGTCGCTCAGCGTCCATTCGGCCTTCAGCACCGGAAAGACCGCGTTCAGGACTTGGCGCGACATGTAGTCGGACAGCAGCAGTCCGAAGGTGAGCGCGAACACGATCCAGGCGTAGGTACGCGGAGCGGTCGGGGTGGAGGTCGATGCCTCCGGCAGGGCCTCTGCAATATACGCGGCCAAGCTTGTCTCCTCGTGTTTGTGGCCGTCCCGGCGTCGCGAGATCGCTCGCCGGTCGGCGCTTTATGCGGGCAAGGGGCAGAAATCGTCCCCCTTGCCCGTACTGCATTGGTACTACCTTGTGCTACGAATCATGCCGCGTGCTGCAGGAAACCGACCTGACCCGCCTTGCGGTTCGGTGCGAAGCCGTTCTTCGCCAGGGTCTCGTCGGCCCCTTCGTAGAAGGTGCCGATCTTGTAGATCTCGCGCGCTTCCTTGCCGTTGGCGACCTCGCGGCCGAACTCGCGCGAGATCCGCACCAGCTGTTCGATCTGCTCGACGGAGCCCATCTTGCGATCGCGGCGCTGGGTCCAGATGTTGTCCTCGATACCGCAGCGCACGTGCAGGCCCATCGCGATCGCCATCATGTTGAGCGGCAGCACGTTGAGCATCGAGGTTTCCAGCGTCAGCACGGCACCGTCCGGGCAGGCGCGCACGAAGTTGGCGAGGTTGTAGATGTTCGGCGCGTCGAAGCCGCCGCCGATAGCGACCCAGGTCAGGATCAGCGGCACGTTGCAGACGTTGCGGCGCATCATGCGCTCGACGGTTTCGAGCTGCGTGATGTTGGCGAGCTGGAAGTGCGTCTGGATGCCCTTCGACGACAGGCGACGGATGTGTTCCTCGACCCAATCCGGACCGGCGGGAATCGTCATTTCGCGGTAGGCCTGGTACATCGCCGGCTCGCCCAGCGAGGTGCCGGCGACGTCGGCGGCGCACATCTGCTCGACCACGTTCATCTGGTTGGTGTTGATCGCGATCGTCACCTGATCGGGCGTCGGCTGTAGCTCGGCGAGCATGTGGCGGGTGTCGTCCGACAGCCACTTGGCCGCCTCGCCCTCACCCTCGGGGGCGAAGGAGATCGACCCGCCGACCTGCAGGATCATGTCCGGCACGCGGGCACGGATGCCGGCCAGCAGTTCGTTGAATTTCGACAGGCGCTTCGAGCCCTTGCCGTCGAGTTCGCGCACATGCACGTGCAGCACGGTGGCGCCGGCGTTGTAGCAGTCGACCGCCTTCTGGATCTGCTCTTCCATCGTCACCGGAATGTCTTCCGGGAAATCGGAAGGCATCCACTCGGGGCCGTAGGGGGCGGCGGTGATGACGAGTTTCTGCTGGTTTTCGGGGAACAGCGATCCGTCGAGGAAATTCATTTCAGGTGCTCCTTGCAGGGATTGGTATCTATTGGGAGTTTCATGTCGGGGCGCTTCAGGCGCCCGGACCTTCCAGGCCGTAGGGCTTGTCGCCGATGATCCCGGCGCGTTCCATCTTGCGATGGCAGGGCGCGTAGTCCATGACGGCGTAGTGTTGGGTGCTGCGGTTGTCCCAGATCGCCATGCTGTTGGGCTTCCAGCGCCAGCGCACCTGGTACTCGGGGACGAAGGCCTGGCGGATCAGGTACTGCATCAGCTCGGCGGCGCCCGGCGCATAGTCCTGGCCGAAGCGCACGTTGGCCAGGGTGTGGAAATTGGTGAAGTGGGTCGTGAAGGCGTTCACGAACAGCACCTTCTCGCCGGTCTCGGGATGCAGGCGCACCACCGGGTGCTCGGGATCCGGGTACTGTGCCTTCAGCGCAAGGCGTTTCTCGATCGGCATCGCCGCGCCGAAGCTCGCTTCGATGCTGTGGCGGGCGCGCAGGTGGGCGATCTTCGCCTTGATGTCCTCGGGCAGGCGCTCGTAGGCGAGCACCATGTTGGCCCACATCGTGTCGCCGCCCACCGGCGGGCATTCCACGCAGCGCAGCACGCAACCCATCGGGGGCGCTTCGCGCCACGTGGCGTCGGTGTGCCAGGCGTTCTCGTAGCGGTCCATCGGCTGGTCGGGCGACTTGTAGATCTGCACGAGGCCCGGGTGTTCGGGGTGGCTGCCGGCGACGGGGTGGTCTTCGAGCTTGCCGAAGCGTTCGGCGAAGGCGACGTGCTCGGCGCGGGTGATGTCCTGATCGCGCAGGAACAGCACCTTGTATTCGAGCAGCAGGGCCTTGATCTCGGCAAAGAGCGCCGGATCGCGCGAGGCGTCGCCGAGGTTCACGTTGATCAGTTCGGCGCCGATGCTCGCGGTGAGCGGCTCGAACTTCACCGAGCTGTTCAACGCCCCCGGCCGCACGAAGGCCGGTGCAGCGGGCTTTTCCTGAGTCGTCTGGTTCATGAAGCTGTCTCCAGGTGTGGACTGACTGGTATGTCGGGTGAATGGGGGTCCGTGGTTTTCTTGTCTCTCTGTCGGGACGCTTTTTCTGGTCAGACGATGAACACTGACGAGCCGATCGTCTTGCCGGCTTCCATGTCGTGGTGGGCCTGTACGGCGTCCTGCAGCGCGTAGCGCTGGTTGATCTCGATCTTGATGCGGCCGGCCGCGACGTGGTCGAAGAGCTCGCCCGCAAGGGCGTCGCGTTCCGCGGGATCGGCGATGTAGTCGGCGAGCGCGGGGCGGGTCAGGTAGAGCGAGCCCTTCATCGCGAGCAACTGCGGGTTGAAGGGCTCGACCGGGCCGGAGGCGGTGCCGAAGCACACCATCAGGCCGCGACGCTTCAGGGACGCGAGCGAGCCGTCGAAGGTCGTCTTGCCGATGCTGTCATACACGACCGACACGCCGACGCCGTTGGTGATTTCGCGCACGCGGGTCGCGACGTCCTCGCGGCGGTAGAAGATCACGTGGTCGCAGCCGTGGGCTCGGGCGATCGCGGCCTTTTCCTCGCTGGAGACCGTGCCGATCACCGTGAGTCCGAGCAGCTTCGCCCACTGGCACACGATCAGGCCGACACCGCCTGCCGCGGCGTGGATCAGGATCGTATCGCCCGGGGCCAGCGGCCAGATGCGGCGCATCAGGTAGGCCGAGGTCAGGCCGCGCATCGTCATCGCGGCGGCCGTCTCGCACGAGATCGCGTCCGGCAGCTTGATCAGCGGCGCGGCGGAGATGATGCGTGCGGTGCTGTAGGCGCCGAGCGTATTCACAAAGCCGGTGTAGGTCACGCGGTCGCCTTCGGCGACGTTCGACACGCCTTCGCCGACCGCCTCGACCACGCCCGCGGCCTCGACGCCGAGGCCGTTGGGCATCGGGATCGGGTACAGGCCGGTGCGGAAATAGGTGTCGGCGAAGTTCAGACCGACCGCCTCGTGGCGCAGGCGGACCTGGCCCGGGCCGGGGGCACCGACTTCGACGGATTCCCAGCGCATCACTTCCGGCGCACCGGTCTCGTGGATTCGAATCGCATTGGCCATGCTGTGTGCTCCTTGCTGCGGCGCGAAGTGCGGCCGCGGTTTGGTTTAAGTAAAGCTCTTTATTGCTTCGCGGGCGAGGGCGCGAGATTCACGATGCGCGAAAACAGCCGCTTGAACTCCGCGTCGGTGTCCCGACCGAAACGCGGATCGCAGTTCTCGGAGAAGGCCGCGTTGATCTCGTCCCAGTCGGCCGGGGTCAGGTAGCGCTGGGCGGCGGGCAGGATCACGCCTTCCTCGCGCCCCATGTGTTCCCAGATGAACAACGCGTAGCGGCTCACCGCTTCCTTCACGGTCGCGAGGTCTGCCTCGCCGGCGGCATGGCGGTCCACCGCCTTCGCCAGTTCATCCACCAACTGCAGGTCGCGTTCATGCTGGCGTTCCAGTTCGTCCAGTTCGGCGTTGCACTGCGAGGTCCGTTCGCGCAGCTTGCGGAACAGGTAATCCTCTTCCTTCGGGTGGTGCAGCGCGACCGGGAAGGCCTTGATGTAATGAACCATCGCGCGCATCAACTCGTCGCGCGAACCCTCCGCCGGGCCGCTGTCGGATTCCAGCAGATGCAGCCAGGCGTGCAGCACCGCGGCAAGCGAACGGTGTTCGTCGCGGATGATGCCGATCGCCTGCGAGGTCGCTGGCGGGCTCGACGTCGCCGCGACCAGCACCGGGATCCCCGCATTTACCAGCACCTTCAAGGTCTGCGAGCCCAGCATCATGCCGATGCTGCTGCGCCGTCCGTGCGAGGCCATGTAGATCAGGTCGCAGCCGCCATCCTGGGCGGCGGCGATGATAGCGCGGTAGGGGGAGTCGCTCACCGCAGTGGAGGAGTCGCACGGTACGCCGAGTGCCCGCGCCGCCGATTCGGCCTTCGCCAGCAGTTCGCGCGCTCGCCCCTGGTAGGCGTAGGCGAAGTCGGCCGGGGAGGTGAGGCGCACGATCTCGGCTTCGCCGCCGAACGCCGCTGCATGGTTCGGCTGCGCGTGGAAGAAGGTGATGCGGGCACCGAGGGTGCGGGCGAATTCGACCGCGTTGCTGACGGTTTCGGTCGCGAGATCGGTACCGTCGATGGGCACGAGCAGATGGCGATACATGGCTACTCCTGGAAGCAGGGCGGGTTGGGTCTCATGCTGCGTTTCCGGCCGCGACGCGTACCCTGCCGTCGACGACTTCGACCGGAAACTTCTGCACCGACATCTCGGGCGCCACGAGCAGAGCACCCGTCGTGACGTCGTATTTCCATCCGTGGGCCGGGCAGGCGACCGTGCGGCCGCACAGCTTTCCTCCCGCGAGTGCCGCGCCGGCGTGGCGGCATGCGTTCTCGATCGCATGCACGACGCCATCGACATTGAACAGCGCAAGGTCGCGACCGCCGGCACGCACGGCCAGCGAGCCGCCTGGGGCGATGCTTTCCAGGGGGCAGACATCGACGTATTGCATCCGCTTCTCCTCGCATGGGGAATGACTTGAAACGGATGTTAGAGAGGGGGTGCAAGGGCCACCCCCCTCGCAGAAGGGGGGGAGCCCCCCCACGGGGGGCATGCCTATAATTGCCCACCCCTCGCGCGAGGGCGGGTATAAGCTGCATTGGCGCGTTGCGCGGCGCTCTCCGGCCGTCGGCGGAGCGAACGCCGCGGCGCGTATGCCGGATCCAAACCTGTCGGGACGCTCATGACCTCTGCGATCGGCGCTGCGGCGCTGCCGGAACTTGTTCTCAAGACCACTCCGCCGCGAGCGCCGCGACACCTGTTGCTGCGCCCGCGGCTCAGTCTCGATGAAGAACAGTTCCGTGACCGGCAGGTCGTCGTCGTGCAGGCCCCGCCGGGCTTCGGCAAGACCTCGCTTCTCGCGCAGTGGCGGCGCGAGATCCTCGCCCGCGGCGCAGCTGTCGCGTGGATTTCGGTCGACGAGCACACAGACCCGCAGCGCCTGCTGCAGAGCCTCGTGCAGGCCGTACGCTCGGGCTGCGGCCGGCCCACCTTCGGGCGCATCCTGGTCGAGGGCGCGGGCGCATCGGCCAGCGAGTTCGAAGGCGTCACCGCCTGGCTGGCAGAGGTCGCGCAGACTTCGCTCGACCTCGTGTTGATGGTGGACGAGGCTGAACGCCTGCCCGATGCCTCCTTCACGCTCCTGTCCTACCTGCTGCACAACGCTCCGCCCAACCTGCGTCTCGTCATCGCCGCGCGCAGCGGCTTCGACCGCGAGGTCGCCGACCTGTGCTCCTACGGCTACTGCGTCCTCCTCGGAGCGGAATCGCTGCGCTTTCGCCTCGATGAGACGCTCAATCTCGTACGCAACCGTTTCGGCACCAAGGTCGACGCCGACACCTGTGCGCGCATCCACGAGATCATCGAAGGCTGGCCGCTGGGCCTGCAGCTTGCGCTCGCGGCGCTGGAACGCGGCGGCGACCCCCGCCTCGTCGTCGATGCGCTGTCCGCGCGCGCCGGCAACCAGCAGGATCAACTTCTCGGTGGTCTGCTGGCGAAGATCGCGCCCGAGGACGCGGCCTTCCTTACCCGCATCTCGGTGGTCGACATGCTGCACCCCGACCTGTGCGGGGCCCTCACCGGTGTCGCCGACCCGGCCGAGCGCATGGCGCGGTTGATGCGCGACATCCCGATCTTCGCGGTGGGTGACAACAGTGAATGGTTCCGCCTGCACACGCTTGCGCGCGACGCCCTGCGCGCGCGCCTCGCGGAACTGCCCGCTGCCGAGCAGGCGGACGTGCACGCGCGTGCGATGCGCTGGCTGCAAGACCGCGGCATGCTCGAGGAAGCCGCGCGCCACGCGCTCGCCGCGGGCAATCGCGAGGTCGCCTTCGACCTCGCCGAGCAATGCCTTTACGATGCGGCGCTGCAGGGCCACGTCGGCATGGTTCTCGACTGGGTCGAACTGCTGCCGCAAGCCGAACTCGACAGGCGCCCGCGGCTGCGGCTCGCGGCCGCCTGGGTGCTGGCGCTGAGCGAACGCCACGATGCGGCGGAGCGTCTCGTTGCGGGCATTCTCGAAGGGGCGGACATCGACGTCGGCCAGCGCTACGAATGCGCGCTCATCGGTAGCGGTGCCGCTTACTACGCCGACGACCCCGACCGATGCATCGCGCTCTTCGAGCCGTGGGTGGATGCGCCCCCCGCGCGCGAACCGCGGCTGCTGCAGATGCACGCCAACCGCCTCTCGGTGCTCGCTATCCTGCGCGGCGATCCCGCGCTTGCGCGGCGCCACCAGCAGCAGGTACCGCGCGGCGAATACGGCGTCGCCTATGCCTACTCGGCGCGCTGGGGCGAATTCATCACCGGCCTGAGCTACCTCTGGGAAGGGCAGGTGCGGCTCGTCGAGGAGGTGCTGTGCCCCGCGTTGGCGCATGCGGACGAGGCACTCGGCCGCCGCCATCCGCTGTCGTGCATGCTTGCCGCGCTGCTGGCCGCCGCGGCCTACGAACGCGACCGTGTCGACGAAGCCGCCGCGCTGCTCGCCAACCGCCTGGACGTGCTGGAACGCACCGGCACCCCCGAGACCGCGCTGCTTGCATACCGCACCGCCGCCCGCGTCGCCGCTGCGCAGGGCGTCGAGCACCGCGCGCTGGACCTCCTCGAAACCCTTTTCGCGATCGGCGCCGCTCGCAACATGCCGCGCCTGTGCATCGTCAGCCTTGCCGAACAGACCCGCATGCACGCCGGCCGTTTCCGCTCGGAAACCTGCCGCGCGCTCGCCCAGCGCATCGACGAACTCCTTGCGCGCGAGGAGGGCAAACACGGCCCCGTGTGGCAACGCATGGTCGAACTCCAGCGCACCATGGCGCACGCCAACGCCGCCATCGCCGCGCAGGACTGGCGCACCGCCCGCGAAGCCCTCGAACGCGCCGCCCCTTTCGCCGAAGGCCTCAAGCTCGGCCGCGCCCATATCGAGAACATGGCGCTACGCGCCTGGGTCCTCGACCGCAGCAGCGAACACGGCCGCGAACTCCTGCGGGAAGCGATGGACCTCGCCCACACCTACGGCCTTGCCCGCGTGTTCGTTGATGCCCACCCTGCCATCGCCGACTGGGCGCGCAGCCTCTCGGTCGACGAAGCCGGCTATCCCGAACCCGGCCGCAGCATCGCCGTGGCCCGCGTCCTGCGCCCGGCAACGTCCACTCCCCCGCGCGACGCCGCCGGCCCGCGCGCGATCCCGAGCATGGTGCTCACGCCCAAGGAGCGCGAGGTCCTGGAACTCCTCGCGCGCAACCTCTCCAACAAGGAGGTCGCGCAGGCGATGGGAGTAGGGGAGGAGACCGTGAAGTGGCACCTCAAGAACCTGTTCGGGAAGCTGGATGCCGCGAACAGAAAACATGTGGTGCGGCGGGCGCAGCTGTTGGGCTTGCTCGAAGGCGTCGACTAGTCGCCTGCGCCGGACGGACCGGCAGTTCAGTCCGGCACTGCTCTCATCCCCGGTCTCGGCGGGCAGACGCATCGCAGATCGTTTCCGGTTGTTCGACCCGAGCGTGTGTTTCGCCCGCTCGGGCCAGATGACGTCCTGACCTCACCCCCCATGCGTTGCATGACTAGTGGTCCACTCCCCCTCGCCTCAGGGGGGGGAGCCGGCCCCATCCCCCCAATAAGCTTTCTCCTGTCTGTGCGATGGTGTGCAAGGGCTATGCTGAATTTGAGTCCCAACCACTGATCGCACCCCGGTTTCATCTCGAACAACCACGACGGAGACAGCCATGCCGGACAACACGATCGTCGCCACACCCTCGGCCTATACCTACCCGCTGCTGGTCAAGCAGCTGTTGCTGAATTCGGTCAGCCTGCACGGCGACCAGGAGATCACCTACCGCGGGGAGATGCGCTACACCTTCCGCGAGTTCCGCCAGCGCGTCGGCAAGCTCGCTTCGGCGCTGACGGCGCTGGGCGTACGGCACGGCACGACGGTGGCGGTGATGGATTGGGACAGCCATCGCTATCTGGAGAGCTACTTCGGCATTCCGATGATGGGAGCGACGATGTTCACGGTGAACGTGCGCCTGTCGCCGCAGCAGATCGCCTACACGCTGAACGACGCCGAGGCGGAAGTGGTGCTGGTGCATGCGGACTTCGTGCCGCTGCTGGAACAGTTGAAGCCCGAATTGAAGACCGTGCGGCAGATTGTCGTGATGGCCGACGGGCAGGCGGTGCCGGCGACGTCGCTGTCGTTCGCGGGCGAATACGAGGCGCTGGTGGGGTCGGCGTCGGCGGACTTCGAGTTCCGTGATTTCGATGAGAACACGAAGGCGGCGACCTTCTACACGACCGGCACGACGGGCGACCCGAAGGGGGTGTGCTACAGCCATCGCCAGATCGTGATGCACACGCTGGGCACGGCCCTGAGCCTGACCTCGCAGCCCGAGGGGCAGCGGCTGCATCGCGAGGACGTGTACATGCCGATCACGCCGATGTTCCACGTGCTGGCGTGGGGCGTGCCCTACATCGCAGTGCTGCTGGGTCTGCGGACGGTGCTGCCGGGGCGCTACGTGCCGGACGTGCTGCTGAAGTTGAAGCGCGAGGAGAAAGTGACTTTCTCGCATTGCGTGCCGACGATTCTGCAGATGCTGCTGCAGGCGCCGTCCGGGGCGGATCAGGATCTGTCGGGATGGAAGATCATCATCGGCGGTTCGGCGCTGTCGCCGGCGCTGTGCCGCGCGGCGGTGGAGCGGGGCATCGATGTGTTCGCCGGATACGGGATGTCGGAGACAGGGCCGGTGGTTGCGCTCGCGCAGCTGTCGGCCGTCGATGCGACGTCTGATCTCGACGAGGAAGTGCATCTGCGTTGCCTGACCGGTCGGCCGGTGCCATTGGTGGATTTCCGCGTCGTCGATGCCGATATGAACGACGTGCCGCGCGACGGCAAGACGCAGGGCGAGATCGTGCTGCGCGCGCCCTTCCTGACGCAGGGCTACTTCAAGAAACCGGAGGCGTCCGAGGAGTTGTGGGCGGGGGGCTACCTGCACACGCAGGACGTTGCGGTGGTGCGTCCGGACGGTTTCGTGCAGATCGTCGATCGCATCAAGGATGTGATCAAGACGGGCGGCGAGTGGGTGTCGTCGATCGAAGTCGAGGGGCTGATCGGCGAGGTGCCGGGCGTGCAGGAATCCGCTGTGGTTGGCGTGCGCGACGAGAAGTGGGGCGAGCGCCCGATGGCCTACGTGGTGTGCAAGCCGGGCGTGACAGTGGACGTGGAGACGATCCGCCACCATTTGTTGGGGCTCGTGGAATCGAAGCGCATCAGCAAGTACGCGGTGCCGGACGCCGAGCGCATCGTCTTCGTCGCGGAAATTCCCAAGACCAGCGTCGGCAAGATCAACAAGAAACTGCTGCGCGAGCGCACGGCCTGACTACCCCCCCC
>NZ_WTVS01000034.1 GCF_012911005.2 Aromatoleum toluolicum
CCGCCACTCCGGTCGCCTCCACCAGTCGAGTGGCGAGCGCCGGGCCGGCCGCCGCCCCCGAGCTGCCACCCGACGTGGCGGACACGTCCGCATCCGGACGCCCCCCCGAGCATTCGGCGCTCGGATGGGAGACGGAGGAAGACATCTTCGCGCACCCGATATCGCTCGCCCCGATAGCGCCGATCGACCCCATTGCACCGATCTCGCCCATCGCGGTCGAGGAATCCGCAGAAGAGCACGAATCGGCAATCGAGCTTGCCGAGATCATGATGGGGTTCGGCCGCATCCGCGGCGCAGCCGACACGCTCGCCGAGTTCATCGCCTCGAATCCGAAGAAGGCGATCACGCCCTGGCTCAAGCTCATGGAGGTATACCGGGCCGCCGACCTGCGCGAGGAGTTCGACGCCCTCGCAAAACAGCTCAACAAGACCTTCAACGTCAAGGCCGTCACCTGGGAGAGCTTCGACGAAGCGCGCCTGGCGACGAACTCGATGGAGCAGATGGCGCACGTGACCAAGAACGTCCAGCAGATGTGGGGCACGCGCGAATGCCAGGCCTACCTCGAGCATCTGCTGCGCGACAATCGCGACGGAACGCGCGAAGGCTTCCCGCTCAGCGTGATCGACGAGATCCTGATGCTCGAGCTGCTTCTCGAGGACCAGCTTGGCACCTATCGCCCCGAGACCACTCCGCCGCTCCCGGACGGCGACACGTCCCGCGCGACGCCGCCTCAGCTCGTATAAGTCGGAACGAACGCGGTTCCGCCCAAGGCCTGCTCTATACCGGATTGTCGAGATCGACGAAACGCGCCTCGATGCCGAAGGTCTGTTCCAGATATTGCGCCAGCGCGTGGATGCCGTAGCGCTCGGTCGCGTGATGTCCCGCGGCTAGATAGGGCACGCCCGATTCGCGCGCGAGATGCACCGTCTGCTCGGAGATCTCCCCCGACACGTAGAGATCCGCGCCCGCCGCGATCGCCTGTTCGAAATAGCCCTGCGCGCCGCCCGTGCACCACGCGACGCGGCTCACCGGCCGATCGCCATCCCCCACCAGCAGCGGCTCGCGCCCGAGCCGCGCGGCGAGCGAGCGCGCAAGCTGACCCGCGGTTCCGGGCCGTTCGGGACGGCCGATCCACGCGATGTCCTGGTCGCCGAAGCGCCCTTCGCCGACCCAGCCCGCGAGCGCCGCAAGCTGCGCGTTGTTCCCGAGCTGCGGGTGGGCGTCGAGCGGCAGGTGATACGCGAGCAGGCTGATGTCATGACGCAGCAGGCTCGCGATGCGGCGCTTGCGGATACCGGTGATGCGCCCGTCCTCGCCGCGCCAGAACCAGCCGTGATGCACGACGATGGCATCAACCCCTTCCTCGACGGCACGGTCGAGCAGCGCCTGGCTCGCGGTGACGCCGCACAGCACGCGATGCACCTCGGCGCGTCCTTCCACTTGCAGGCCGTTTGGGGAATAATCCCGGAACCGCGGGACTTCCAGCAGTTCATCCAGATGGGCTTGCAGTTCGGCGAGTTGCATGCGGTCTCCACTCCTGTTTTCCGGGCCTCATGGCGAGCGCGACACCGAGCGCACGCCCAATTCGAGCAACATTATGCGCCGCCTGTGGCTGATCTTCGCGCAGGCCGTGACGGTGAGCGTCGCGGTCCTGTTTGTACTGAACACCCTGAAACCCGAATGGTTCAAGAACGCTGCCCCCGCTGCGGTCGTCTCCATCCTCGAGGCCCCCGAAACCGACTCCACGGCGCCCGCCCCGGCGCCGAATTCCTATGCCGATGCGGCCCGGCGCTCGATGCCGGCCGTCGTCCATATCTACACCGCCAAGGACATCGCGCGCCCGCGCCACCCCCTGCTCGACGACCCCATCTTCCGCCATTTCTTCGGTGACCGGCAGGGCAACGCACCGTCGCAGCGCGCATCGGGGCTGGGCTCGGGCGTCATCGCGAGCCCCGACGGACTGGTCCTGACCAACAACCACGTCATCGAGGGCGCGGACGAGATCGAGATCGCACTCAACGACGGGCGCAAGTTCCCCGCGCGCCTCGTCGGCCGCGACCCCGAGACCGATCTCGCAGTGCTCCGCCTGCAGGGCAACGGCAAGCTGCCGGCGATCGCCTTCGCGAAACAGGATGCGCTGCAGGTCGGCGACGTCGTCCTCGCCATCGGCAATCCCTTCGGCGTCGGCCAGACCGTAACGATGGGCATCGTGTCGGCCCTCGGGCGCAGCCAGCTCGGCATCAACACCTTTGAAAACTACATCCAGACCGACGCGGCGATCAATCCGGGCAATTCGGGCGGCGCGCTGGTCGACAGCCAGGGCAACCTCGTCGGTATCAACACGGCGATCTATTCGCGCTCGGGCGGTTCGCTCGGCATCGGCTTCGCGATCCCTGCGTCGACCGCGCGCGACGTGCTCGAACAGATCATCGCGACCGGCCAGGTCACGCGCGGCTGGATCGGCGTCGAAATCCAGGAGATCACGCCCGAACTCGCCGAATCCTTCGGCATTCGGGGCACCGAGGGCGCCCTCATCGCCGGAGTGTTGCGCGACAGCCCGGCCGAGCACGCCGGCATCCGCCCGGGAGACATCCTGATCGGCGTCGACGGCAAGCCGGTCCTCGACCCGAAGGGCATGCTGGAACTGGTCGCCGGCCTGATGCCGGGCCACAGCGCGAGTTTCCGCGTGCGCCGCGCCGACAGCGAGATCGATCTGAAGGTGGAAATCGGGCGCCGTCCGGCCCCCTCCGTGCAGCGCTGATCGCTAGCCCGCCGCGGGCTTAGTTATTCTCGATGCGCTCGAGCGCTTCGTCGCCGCCGTCGGGCCGATCCTTGACGAGCAGGCGCGCGATGATCACACCCACCTCGTAGAGCAGGCACATCGGGATCGCCAGCAGCAACTGCGACACCACGTCCGGAGGAGTGATGACCGCGGCGACGACGAACGCGCCGACGATCACATAGGGACGTGCCGCGGCCAGCTTCGCCACGCTGACCACGCCCGTCTTGGCGAGCAGGATCACCGCCACCGGCACCTCGAAGGTCAGACCGAAGGCGATGAACATCGTCATCACGAAGGACAGGTACTGCTCGATGTCAGGCGCCGGCGTGATGCTCTTCGGTGCGAACTCGGCGATGAACTTGAACACCGTCCCGAACACGAAGAAGTAGCAGAACGCCATCCCGAGCACGAACAGGATCGTGCTGCCGAGCACGAGCGGCAGCCCCAGCCGCCTTTCGTGCGCGTACAGGCCGGGCGCGACGAAGGCCCAGGCCTGATAGAGGACGACCGGAAGCGCGATCACGAAGGCCGCCATCATCGTCACCTTCACCGGCACGAAGAAGGGCGTGATCACGCCGGTCGCGATCATGTGCGTCCCCTCGGGAAGGGTCTGCATCATCGGCAATGCCAGCAGATCGTAGACGTCGCCCGCCCACGGCATCAGGCACAGGAACACGACGAGTACGGCCAGCATCGCGCGCAACAGGCGGTCGCGCAGCTCGACGAGATGCGAAATGAAGGTTTCCTGCACAGCGCTCATGCCTTGTCCGTGGTCGTGTTCGCGAGCGGCGCGGCAGCCGGAGCGAGTCCGAGTTCGAGCTGACGGTTATCGACGACGGGCTCGCCGAGCTGCGCGTCCGGAAGGTGCGCGACCTCCACCGGGATTGCGGCGGGTACGGCCGGCGTGGCCTCCGCCACGGGAACGGCGCTCGCTGCAGCCTCCGGCGCAGCCAGGCCGTCGAGCCCGCTCTTCGCCTCGGCAGCTGTCTGCGCGAGATCCGCCTCCACGCTCTGGACCTGCCCGCGCATCGACGTTTCGAGTTCGCGCGCCTGCTGCTCGACCTGCAGCTGCAACTTCTTCAGCTCCTCGAGCTGCATCTCGCGCTGGATGTCCGATTTGACGTCGCTGACGTAGCGCTGCAGCCGCCCCAGGAGATGGCCTGCGGTCCGCGCGACCTTCGGCAGCCGCTCCGGCCCGACGACGATGAGCGCCACCACCGCTATGACGATGAGTTCAGAAAAACCTAGATCGAACATGATGTAGAAGCCTTTGCCGGCCGGGTCGAGCATACGGTGACGGCATCAAAACGAAGGGGCGCACTGACGCCGCGCCCCTTGCCGCCGACATCGCCCGGACAGGCTCAGGAATGCAGCTTGTCGGACTTTTCCCGCGCTTGGGCGTCGATGGTTTCGCCGCCGATCTTCTGCTGCACGTCGTCGGACTTCTCCGACTCCTTCATGCCGTCCTTGAAACCCTTCACCGCACCGCCGAGATCCTGGCCCATGTTGCGCAGCTTCTTGGTACCGAACACCAGAACCACGATCACCAGGACGATCAGCCAGTGCCAGATGCTGAATGAACCCATACCGCTCTCCTTAACGCTTCAACATGGCCGGAAGCACATCCGGGCCACCGAGGACGTGAACGTGCAGATGATACACTTCCTGCCGCCCCACCCTTCCGGTATTGATGATGGTGCGGAAGCCTTCGCCGCACCCGTTCTCTCGCGCGAGCCGCGCCACCGTGGTCATCACCTGGCCCATCACCTCGACGTGCTCGGGCCCGAGTTCCGCCATCGACGGAACGTGCAGCTTCGGAATCACGAGGAAGTGCACCGGCGCGACCGGATTGATGTCGTGGAACGCGAGCACATGCTCGTCCTCGTACAGTTTTTTCGCGGGAATCTCGCCGGCCGCGATCCGGCAGAAGATGCAGTCGCTCATCGTCACCTCAGGCCGTCGTACGGGCCTTCTTCTCGTCAATTCCTGAGACACCCTCGCGGCGCCGGAATTCAGCGAGCACGTCGTCGACCGACAGGCCGAAGTGCGACAGCAGCACCATCGAATGGAACCACAGGTCGGTGACCTCCCAGACGATGTGCAGCATGTCCTTGTCCTTGGCCGCCATGATGGTCTCGGCGGCCTCCTCGGCGACCTTCTTGCAGATCGCGTCGGTGCCCTTGGCGTACAGGCTGGACACATAGGAGGAATCGGGGTCGGCCTTCTTGCGCTCCGCGAGGGTCGCGGCGACGCGGTGCAGCACTTCGATGTCGATCATTTGTAGATGTCCTTGGGATCCTTCAGCACGGGGTCCACGGCCTCCCACGAACCCGCGCTCAGATAACGCTGGAAAAAGCAGCTGTGGCGACCGGTGTGGCAGGCGATACCGCCGACCTGCTCGACCTTGAGCAGGACCACGTCGTTGTCGCAATCGATGCGGATCTCGTGCACCTTCTGCACGTGGCCGGACTCCTCGCCCTTGTGCCACAGCTTGCGGCGCGAGCGCGACCAGTAGATCGCCTCGCCCGTCTCGGCGGTGCGCTGCAGGGCGTCGCGGTTCATCCACGCGAACATCAGCACGTCGCCAGTCGAGGCCTCCTGGGCGATCACCGGCACGAGACCCTGGTCGTCCCAGCTGATCTCGTTGAGCCAGCGGGCGGAAATGGCGTTGCTCACAGTCGTACCTCGATGCCGCGGCTGCGCATCAGCTCCTTCGCCTCACGCACCGTATGCTGGCCGAAATGGAAGATGCTCGCAGCGAGCACGGCGTCAGCGCGGCCTTCCGACACGCCTTCGGCCAGATGCTCCAGCGTACCGACGCCGCCGCTGGCGATCACCGGGATCGGGACGGCATCCGACACCGCACGCGTGAGGGCAAGATCGAAGCCGATCTTGGTGCCATCACGGTCCATGCTGGTAAGCAGGATTTCGCCGGCGCCAAGCGCGGCGACCGTCTTCGCCCACTCGATCGCATCGAGTCCGGTGTTGTTGCGCCCGCCGTGCGTGAACACTTCCCACTTGCCGGGAGCGGTCTGCTTGGCGTCGATCGCGACGACGATGCACTGGCTGCCGACCTTGCCCGCCGCGTCGGCGACGACCTGCGGGTTATTCACCGCGGCGGTGTTGATGCTGACCTTGTCGGCGCCGGCATTGAGGAGGCGCCGCACATCCTCGACCGTGCGCACGCCGCCGCCCACCGTCAGCGGAATGAAGACCTGCTCGGCGACCTGCTCGACAACGTGGATGATCGTGTCACGCGCATCGGAGCTCGCGGTGATATCGAGGAAGGTGATCTCGTCGGCGCCCTGCTCGTCGTAGCGGCGCGCGATCTCGACCGGATCGCCGGCGTCGCGCAGTTCGACGAAATTGACGCCCTTGACCACACGCCCGGCATTCACGTCCAGACAGGGGATGATGCGCTTGGCGAGCATCAGGCCGTTTCGCCGCTGAGTTCGTCCGCGCGCGCCTGCGCGGCGGCGAAGTCCAGCGTGCCTTCGTAGATCGCACGGCCAGTGATCGCGCCGGTGATGCCTTCGGATTCGACCGCACACAGCGCGTCGATGTCCGTCAGTGTGGCGATGCCGCCGCTGGCGATGACCGGAATGCGCAGGGCCTGTGCAAGGCGCACGGTCGCTTCGATGTTCACGCCCGAGAGCATGCCGTCGCGACCGATGTCGGTGTAGATCACGGCTTCGACGCCGTAGTCCTCGTACTTCTTCGCGAGATCCACGACGTCGTGTCCGGTCATCTTCGACCAGCCGTCGACGGCGACCTTGCCGTCCTTGGCGTCGAGGCCGACGATGATGTGGCCCGGGAAGGCGCCGCACGCGTCATGCAGGAAGCCCGGATTCTTCACCGCGGCGGTCCCGATGATGACGTAGGTGATGCCGTTGTCGAGGTAGTGCTCGATGGTGTCGAGATCGCGGATGCCGCCGCCGAGCTGGACCGGGATGTCGTCACCGACTTCATCGGCGATTGCGCGGATGGCGGCCCCGTTCTTCGGCTTGCCGGCGAAGGCGCCGTTGAGGTCGACAAGGTGCAGGCGGCGTGCGCCGAGGTCGATCCAGTGCCGCGCCATCGCGGCCGGGTCCTGGGAAAACACCGTGGCGTCGTCCATTTCGCCCTGCTTGAGGCGGACGCAATGGCCGTCCTTCAGATCGATAGCGGGAATCAGCAGCATACGGGGATGAGTGGCATCAGAGGAGTGGAAGGGAAGCTACAGACGGGGTCCGGACGGCGTTCGTCAGGGTGCCCAGGAAATGAAATTCGCAAGCATCCGCAGGCCCGCCTGCGCACTCTTTTCGGGATGGAACTGAACCGCGAAGATGTTATCCCGCGCTACCGCACTGGTAAACATCAAACCGTAGTCGGTCTCGGCCGCGACCAGCGACGGCACGTCCGGCCGGACGAAATAGCTGTGCACGAAATAGAAGCGTTCGCCATCGGGAATGCCTTCCCACAACGGGTGCGCGATGCGCTGATGCACGCGATTCCAGCCCATGTGCGGCACCTTGAGGCGTGAGCCGTCGGCCGCAACCATGTTCGCGTCGGGAAAGCGCACGACATTGCCGGGGAGGATACCGAGGCCGGGGACGTCGCCCTCCTCGCTGTGACCGAAAAGCATCTGTTCGCCGATGCAGATGCCGAGGAAGGGCTTGGACGCAGCCGCCTCGAGCACCGCTACGCGCAGTCCGCGCAGATCCAGTTCGCGCATGCAGTCGGGCATCGCGCCCTGGCCCGGAAACACCACCCGACCAGCCGCCGCGACCACCGCGGGGTCGGAGGTCACGACCACGGTCTTGCCGGGCGCTATGTGTTCGACCGCCTTGGCAACCGAACGCAGGTTGCCCATGCCGTAGTCGATGATGGCTACGTCGCTCATCGCGGAATCGCTCGCTGGAAAATCAGAAGGTTGGGCGGGGAGTCTGGCGGAAACTCAGAGGGCGCCCTTGGTCGAGGGGATCACGCCGGCCGCGCGCTCGTCGCGCTGGGCGGCCATGCGCAACGCGCGACCGAAGGCCTTGAAGATGGTCTCGCACTGGTGATGGGCATTGTCGCCGCGCAGGTTGTCGATATGCACGGTTACGCCGGCATGATTGACGAAGCCCTGGAAGAATTCGCGCGCGAGGTCCACATCGAAATTGCCGATGCGCGCACGCGTGTAATTCACGAAGTAGTGCAACCCCGGGCGGCCGGAGAAGTCCACGACCACACGCGACAGCGCTTCGTCGAGCGGCACGTAGGCGTGGCCGTAGCGGAAGATCCCCTTCTTGTCGCCGAGGGCCTTCGCGAAGGCCTGCCCCAGCGTGATGCCGACGTCCTCGACGGTGTGGTGGTCGTCGATGTGGGTATCGCCCTCGGCCTTGACGTCGAGATCGATTGCGCCGTGACGGGCGATCTGGTCGAGCATGTGATCGAAGAAGGGCACGCCCGTGGCGAGACTGGCCTTGCCGCTGCCGTCCAGGTCGATGCGGACGGTGATCCGGGTTTCCAGGGTGTCGCGAGTTACTTCGGCTTGCCGCATGAGGATCTGCTTCGAAATGTAGGGTTCGGACGCGCACGGGCGTCACTCTTGGGCATGATACCATCGCCTGACTGTCCCGCCGCAATGCCGGCCGTAGCGGCCGCCGCGCCTGCGCGGGCCCCCTTCCGACAATCCTGCATCCGATCTGCCGATGAGCCAATACTGGAGCGCCGTCGTTAACGGCCTGACCCCTTATGTTCCGGGCGAACAGCCCAAGATCGCCAACCTGGTCAAGCTCAACACCAACGAGCATCCGTACGGCCCCTCGCCGAAGGCGATCGAGGCGATCCGTGCCGAGGCATCCGACGCGCTGCGCCTCTATCCCGACCCGACCTCGGAACGGCTGCGCGCCGCGATCGCCGCACGCCACGGCATCACGACGCAGCAGGTGTTCGTCGGCAACGGCTCCGACGAGGTGCTCGCACACGCCTTCCTGGCGCTGCTGAAGCACGATCGGCCACTGCGTTTCCCGGACATCTCGTACAGCTTCTATCCGGTGTATTGCGGGCTGTACGGGATCGAGTTCGAGACGGTGCCGCTCGATGAAGGCCTCGCGATCCGCCCCGACGACTACCTGCCGACCGGCGACCAGGCCGCGGGCGGCATCATTTTTCCGAATCCGAACGCGCCGACGGGGCGCGTGCTGCCGCTCGCCGAGATCGAGCGCATCGTCGCCGGCAATCCGCAGTGCGTGGTCGTCATCGACGAGGCCTATGTGGACTTCGGCGGCGAGTCCGCCATTGCGCTCACCGCCCGCTACCCGAACCTGCTGGTGGTGCAGACCTTGTCCAAGTCGCGCTCGCTCGCGGGGCTGCGCGTGGGCTTCGCGATCGGCCACCCGGACCTCATCGAGGCGCTCGTGCGCGTGAAGGACAGCTTCAACTCCTACCCGCTCGACCGGCTGGCGATCGTCGGCGCCGTCGCGGCGATCGAGGACGAGGAGTATTTCGAGCGCACGCGCCAGGCGGTGATCCGCACGCGCGGCCAGCTCGTTTCCGACCTGTCCGCGCTCGGCTTCGAAGTGCTGCCGTCGGCGGCGAACTTCGTGTTCACGACACACCCGACGCGCGACGCGGGCGAGCTCGCGGCCGAGCTGCGCAAGCGCGCGATCATCGTGCGCCACTTCCGCCAGCCGCGCATCGATCAGTTCCTGCGCATCACCGTGGGCACCGACGAGCAGTGCGGCGCCCTGATCGGCGCGCTGCGCGAGATCCTCGCGTAAACGCAGGAAGGGCGCCCGCTCGGGACGCCCTTCCGCGATTCACCTGCCAGCGGCGCCGCGGCTCACTTGTGCAGCCGCATCTCCGCCGAGCGCGCGTGCGCCTGCAGCCCCTCGCCGTGGGCGAGCGTCGAGGCGACGCGACCCAGCGTCTGCGCGCCGGCCTCCGAGATCTGGATGATGCTGGTGCGCTTCTGGAAGTCGTACACGCCCAGCGGCGACGAGAAGCGCGCGCTGCGCATCGTCGGCAACACGTGGTTGGGGCCGGCGCAGTAGTCGCCCAGCGCCTCCACCGACCAGTGCCCGACGAAGATCGCACCAGCGTGACGGATGCGACCGATCCACGGCTCGGGCTCATCGAGCGACAGTTCGAGGTGCTCCGGCGCGATGCGGTTCGCGATCGTGCAGGCCTGCTCGAGACTCTCGACGTGGATCAGCGCCCCGCGGTTGGCGAGCGAGGCGGCGATCGTCTCGCGCCGCGGCATGGTCGGCAGCAGGCGCTCGATCGAGGCCTCCACCGCATCGATGAACGCGGAATCGGTACACAGCAGGATGGACTGCGCGAGCTCGTCGTGCTCGGCCTGCGCGAAGAGGTCCATCGCGACCCAGTCGGAGTGGCCGCTGCCGTCGGAGATGATCAGCACCTCGGACGGCCCGGCAACCATGTCGATGCCGACCGTGCCGAACACGCGGCGCTTGGCCTCGGCGACGTAGGCATTGCCGGGACCGACGATCTTGTCCACCTGCGGCAGGGTCTGCGTGCCATAGGCCAGCGCGGCGACCGCCTGCGCGCCGCCGATCGTGAATACACGATCGACGCCGGTAATGGCGGCGGCGGCGAGCACGAGCGGGTTCTTCTCGCCGTTCGGCGTCGGCACGACCATGATCAGCTCGCCGACGCCGGCAACCTTGGCCGGCACGGCGTTCATCAGTACCGAGCTGGGGTAGGACGCGCGCCCGCCGGGCACGTACAGGCCGACGCGGTCGAGCGGCGTGACCTTCTGGCCGAGGCGCGTGCCGTCGGCCTCGACGTAGTCCCACGACTCGGCACGCTGGCGTTCGTGGTAGATGCGCACGCGGTCGGCGGCGATGCGCAGCGCTTCGCGCTGCTCGACGGAGAGGCTGTCGAGTGCGGCCTTCAGTTCGGACTTCGGCAGCTCCAGCCCGGCCATCGACTTCACGTCGAGGCGGTCGAAGCGGCGCGTGTATTCGATCACCGCGGCGTCGCCGGTGGTGCGCACGGCACTCAGGATCTCGGTGACGGCCGCGTCGATGCGCGCATCGGCGCTGCCTTCGAAGGCGAGCAGCGCGTCCAGCGTGGACAGGAACTCGGGATCGCGCGCGTCAAGGCGGCGGATGCTGCGTTCCGAATCGCTCATTTCACGGCTCCGGCAAAGGCCTCCAGCACGGGCTGGATGAGTTCGCGCTTCAGCTTCAGCGACGCCTGGTTCACGACCAGGCGCGAGCTGATCTGCATGATCTCCTCGACCTCCTCGAGGTTGTTCGCGCGCAGCGTGTTGCCGCTCGAGACGAGGTCCACGATCGCATCCGCGAGGCCGACCAGCGGCGCGAGCTCCATCGAGCCGTACAGCTTGATCAGGTCGACATGCACGCCCTTCGCCGCGAAATGCGCCTTGGCGCTGTTGATGTACTTCGTCGCGACGCGGATGCGCCCGCCGGGGCGCGTTGCGGCGGCGTAGTCGAACCCCTTCTGCGTCGCGACGCACAGGCGGCACTTCGCGATATTGAGGTCCAGCGGCTGGTACAGGCCCGCCCCGCCATGCTCGAGGAGCACGTCCTTGCCCGCGATACCGAGGTCGGCCGCACCGTACTGGACATAGGTCGGCGTGTCGGTCGCGCGCACAATCACGAGGCGCACGTCGGGACGGTTCGTGCCGATGATGAGCTTGCGCGAGGTCTCCGGATTATCGGTCGGCGTGATGCCGGCGGCCGCGAGCAGCGGCAGCGTTTCCTCGAAGATGCGGCCCTTGGACAGGGCAAGGGTGATGCTGGACACGAAGGGTGCCTCGGGAAAAATCGGGCTGACATTGTAACCTGCCCGCCCTTCTGATAGCCTTTGGCGACTGGCTGAACCGCGCTGCGGTTCGGCCTTTTTTACTTTTTGCCCGACGCAGGGAGTCGAAACGCCATGAAACCCGAAATCGTGATCTCCTCGCAGGACCTCGATCGCCTCGAGGGCCTGCTGGCCGCACCGGCCGCACGCAACCGCAGCGACCTGAACGGCCTGCGGGACGAGCTCGCGCGCGCGGACGTGCGCGAACCCCATGACATGCCGGCCAAGGTCATCACGATGAACAGCCGCGCACGCTTCCGCGAACTGCCCGATGGCCGCGAGCACGAGCTGACGCTGGTCTATCCCGGCGACGCCGCGCCGGACGCCGGCAAGGTCTCGGTCTTCACGCCGGCCGGCAGCGCCCTGCTGGGACTGTCGGTCGGCCAGACGATCGACTGGGGGAACTCCACCAGACAGCCGATCACGCTGGAGGTGCTGGACGTCATGTGGCAGCCGGAGGCTGCGGGACGCTTCGACCTTTGACCGAAGAGGGCGCCGGCACGACGACCGGCGCCCCTCGCACTCAGGCGAGCCGGCGCACCCGCGCGCCGAGGTCGGCGAGCTTGTGCCCGAGGCGCTCGTAGCCGCGGTCGAGATGGTAGATGCGCTCGATCACGGTCTCGCCGTCGGCGACAAGTCCGGCGATCACGAGGCTCGCCGACGCGCGCAGGTCGGTGGCCATCACGGTCGCGCCCTGCAGGCGCTCGACACCCTGAACCATCGCAGTGTTGCCGTCGATGCGGATGTCGGCGCCGAGGCGCTGCAGTTCGACCGCGTGCATGAAGCGGTTCTCGAAGATCGTCTCGCGGATCACCGCGGCACCGTTCGCGACCGCGTTGATCGCCATGAACTGCGCCTGCATGTCCGTCGGGAAGGCCGGGTACGGCGACGTGCGGATGCTCACCGCGGTGAGGCGCTGCGGCGCCTTCAGGCGGATCGCGTCGCGCTCGGAGACGATGTCGCAGCCGGCGTCCATCAGCTTGTCAATAACCGCGTCGAGATAGGCCGACGAGGTGTGCGTGAGGCGGATCTCGCCGCCCGTCGCGGCCGCGGCGCACAGGTAGGTGCCGGTCTCGATGCGGTCCGGCATGATGCGGTGGGTCGTGCCCGACAGGCTCTCCACGCCGCGAATGCGGATCACGTCGGTGCCGGCGCCCGAGATGCGCGCGCCCATCGCGACGAGGCAGTTCGCCAGATCGACGACCTCGGGCTCGCGCGCCGCGTTCTCGATGACGGTCTCGCCGTCGGCGAGACAGGCCGCCATCATCAGGTTTTCGGTGCCGGTTACGGTAACCATGTCGGTGAACAGGCGCGCCCCCTTGAGGCGCGGCACCTTCGCGTGCACGTAGCCGTGCTCGACCGCGACCTGCGCACCCATCGCCTGCAGGCCCTTGATGTGCTGATCCACGGGCCGCGCGCCGATCGCGCAGCCGCCGGGCAGGCTCACCTTCGCCTCGCCGCAGCGCGCGACCAGCGGGCCGAGCACGAGAATCGACGCCCGCATGGTCTTGACCATTTCGTAGGTCGCGACCGGGTTGTCGAGCGCCGACGCGTCGAGCGTGACGGTATCGGCGTCGTTACCGCTGCCGCGGCTGACCTTCACGCCCATCTGCGCGAGGAGCTTCAACAGCGTGCCGATGTCGTTGAGTTGCGGCACGTTCGTGAACGTGACCGGCTCGCTCGTCAGGAGCGCCGCGCACAGGATGGGCAACGCCGCGTTCTTCGCACCGGAAATGGCGGTCTCGCCCGTGAGGCGGGCGCCGCCTTCGATCAGAAGCTTATCCATCGTGTCCCGCTCAGAAGCCCAGGTCGGAGCGGACTTCGGCCCACTTGGCAGGGGCGTAGGTCTGCAGCTGCAGCGCGTGGATCTCGTTGCCCATCAACCTGCCGAGCGTCGCATACACGGCCTGGTGCTGGCGCACCTTGGGCTTGCCTTCGAATTCGGCGCTGACGACGATGCCGGTGAAATGGACCCCGTCGTCGCCCTGGATCTCGACGAACTCGCAGGCCATGCCCTGCTCGATGAGACGCTTGATTTCTGCTGCTTCGAACATTTTGACTACCCTCAAGCCCGCAGCTTGTAGCCCCGGGCGAGCATCGCCAGGGTCAGCACTGCGAGGAACACGAAACAAAGACTCACGACCGCAAGGCTCAGCCACGGCGAGACGTCGGACTGACCGAAGAAGCCGTAGCGGAAGCCGTCGATCATGAAGAAGAACGGATTGATGTGCGAGACCTTCTGCCAGAACGCCGGCAGCGAGTGGATCGAGTAGAACACGCCGGACAGCATCGTCAGCGGCATGATCAGGAAGTTCTGGAAGCCCGCGAGCTGGTCGAACTTGTCCGCCCAGATGCCCGCGATCACGCCCAGCGAGCCGAGGATCGCGCCGCCCATCAGACCGAACGCGAAGATCCAGCCCGGTGCTGCCATCGGCAAGTCGACGAAGGGAAAGGACACGATCAGCACCCCGACGCCGACGAACAGCCCGCGCAGCACCGACGCGATCACATAGGCGGCATAGAACTCGCGGTAGGACAGCGGCGGCAGCAGCACGAAGATGATATTGCCGGTGATCTTGCTCTGGATCAGCGACGAGGAGCTGTTCGCAAAGGCGTTCTGCAGCAGCGACATCATCACGAGCCCCGGCACGAGGAAGGCCGTGTAGGCGACGTCGCCATACACCGTGACGTGCCGGTCGAGCACATGCGAGAAGATCAGCAGGTACAGCAGCGCGTTGAGCACCGGCGCACCGACGGTCTGGAAGCTCACCTTCCAGAAGCGCAGCACCTCCTTCTGCAGCAGGGTGCGGAACCCGACCAGGCGCTCATGCACGGCTCATTACCTCCACGAACACGCGCTCGAGATCGGCCTCGCCCACGCGCATTTCGAGGATCTTCGCACCCGCCTCGCGCAAGCGCGCGAGCAGGGGCTCCAGATCGTCGTAGCGATCGAGGGGAAACTCCGCCCATCCGTTGGCAGCGAGCACGCCGCCCGTGGCCGCCGCCAGTTCGGGGCGATCGAGGCGCACCGCGAGCGAATGGCTGGCGAAGCGCCGCAACAGGTTCTCGGTTGTGTCCAGCGCGACGACCTTGCCGGATTTGAGCATCGCGATGCGCCCGCACAGCGCCTCGGCTTCTTCGAGGTAGTGCGTCGTCAGCACGATGGTATGGCCGTCGCGATTGAGCTTGCGGATGAACTGCCACAAGCCCTGGCGCAGCTCGACGTCGACCCCGGCGGTCGGCTCGTCGAGCACGATCACCGGCGGACGGTGCACGAGCGCCTGCGCGACGAGCACGCGTCGCTTCATGCCACCCGAAAGCATGCGCATGTTGGCGCCGGCCTTGGCGGTCAGATCCAGATTCTCGAGGATCTCGTCGATCCAGTCGTCGTTGTTGCGGATGCCGAAGTAGCCGGACTGGATGCGCAGCAGCTCGCGCACCGAGAAGAAGGGATCGAAGACCAGTTCCTGCGGCACGACACCGAGGTTGCGGCGGGCTTTGCGGTAGTCCGAGACGACGTTGTAGCCCATGATCTCGAAGACGCCGCCGTCCGGGCGCGCGAGGCCGGAGAGGGCCGAGATGAGCGTCGTCTTGCCCGCGCCATTCGGTCCGAGCAGGCCGAAGAATTCGCCCTGCGCGACCTCGAGGTCGACGCCGGCGAGCGCCTGGAGCGAACCGTAACGCTTGCTCGCAGCAACGACCCTGATTGCGGGAGGATTCATCGACGGCAGCGGGTCAGGCTTCGGCGGGCAACAGCTCGTCGACACCATAGAGCGCGGCGAGGCTGCGCATCCCCGCCGGCATGCCGGCCTGGCGAACCCTGTGCCCGCTGACCCGGGCGATGCGTATCCAGTCGAACAGCAGCGCAAGGGCCGACGAATCCGCCGCGGTCACACCGGACAGGTCGACGACGAGATCCTCGGCGCGCGCCACGGCACGGCCGCGCTCGATCCATTGCGCGGCAGTCGCCATCGTCAGCTCGCCCTCGATGGCGAGGACCTTGCCCGTGTCAGCGTTCATGAATGGGCCGGCGCCGCGAGGTCGCGGTTCTTCTGCTCGAGCGAGCGGATCAGTCCATCCACGCCACCGGCGCGAATTTCCTGCGCGAAGGTGCCGCGATAGTTGGTGACGAGGCTCACGCCGGCGACGACCACATCGAAGACTTTCCAGCCCTCGGGCGTCTTTTCCAGCGTGTAGTCGATGTTAACCGGCTGCGCACCGGCCTGACGGACTTCGGTCTGCACGCGCACCGAGGTATCGGCCTCGCCGAACTTGGCGGGCTTGTAGCCGATGGTCTGGTCGCGGTACTGCGTCAGTGCGTTGGAGTAGGTGCGCACGAGCAGGGTGCGGAAGGCTTCGACGAGCTTGCCCTGCTGTTCGGGGCTGGCCTGGCGCCAGTCCTTGCCGACCGCCAGCATTGTCATGCGACGGAAGTTGAAGTGCGGCAGGACCTTCTCCTCGACCAGGTCGATCACGCGGCGCGTGTCGCCGGACTGGATCGCCTTGTCCTTGCGCACGATGGTCAGGACGTCGTCGCTGACTTCGCGCACGAGCGCATCGGGCCCCTTGAACGTGTCAGCGGCGAGCGCCGGCAGCACCGCGAACATCAGGCACAGGGAAAGCAGGAACTTCTTCATCATCACTCCTCGTGGGCACCGGCACGCATGCAGGTGTCCCAGTTGTCCGTCAGAAAGTTATTGCGCACCGGTTTCCGCGACCACATCGGCGTCATCCTGTTGCCGCCGGGCGCCGTTGAAATCGATCTCCTCGAGCGGCGGATTGCCATCGAACACGCGATAGCGGCGCTGCTGCAGATAGAAGTCGCGCGCATAGGCATACTTGTCCAGCGTGCCTTCGTCGAGCGTCTTGTCGATGCCGAGCAGGTTGGCGCGCGCATGCACCAGACGCAGCGCCGTAAGGCTGTTGCGCGTCGGGACGTCCCTGATGCCCCACACGTCGTCGCCGTACAGGTCGATCGGCAGGACCGCCGCGTCGCGCACCGTGCGCGGGCCGAAGAACGGCACGACGAAATAAGCCCCTTCGCCCACGCCCCACCAGCCCAGGGTCTGGCCGAAATCCTCGTCGTGCTTGGCCAGATCGAGTTCGCTCGCAACGTCGAAGAAGCCGAGGATGCCCACCGTCGAGTTGATCGCGAAGCGTAGCAGGTCGCTCAGGCCATCACTAAATTTGCCCTGCAACAGGTTGTTGCCGCCGATCCACACGTCGCCGACGTTGCCGAAGAAGTTGCCGACACCGGTGCGCAGCGGCAGCGGCGTGACCTTGTCGTAGGCCTTGGCAACGGGCTCGATTGCGGCCTTGTCCACCTTCTCGTTGAAGGTGAACATCGCGCGGTTGTAGCTTTCGAGCGGATCGTCCGGATTGGCGACGCGCGCCGTGCAACCGGCCAGCGCGAAACAGGCGGACACAACGGCGAGTGCCTTGACGATCTTGGGGGACGTAGTTTTTTGCATTTTGTGATTCAGATCGCGTGCGACCGGATCAGTTCGCGGGCGTCGACCCTTCGGCAGCCTTGTCGAACATGAACTGGCCGATGAGCTTCTCCAGGACAACCGCGGACTGGGTGATCTGCAGCGCGTCGCCCGTCTGCAGCATCGCCTCGTCGCCCCCCGGCTCGAGCCCGACGTACTGCTCGCCGAGCAGGCCGGAGGTCAGGATGGTCGCGATCGTGTCGCGCGGGAACTTGTAACTCGCGTCGAGCGACAGGGCGACGACGGCACGATAGGTCGTGGGATCGAAGCGGATCTCCTTGACCCGCCCCACGACCACGCCGGCGCTCTTGACCGGCGCCCTCACCTTCAGGCCGCCGATGTTGTCGAATTGCCCGTTCACGACATAGGTCTCCCCGCCGTTCGCCGCGCCCAGGTTGCCGACCTTGAATGCGAGGAATATCAGCGCGGCCATGCCGATGATGACGAAGAAACCGACCCACAGGTCGAGCGTTGTACGCCTCATGACTGCCCTCGGAACATTAGAGATGTAAGCACGAAATCGAGCGCCAGGATCGCCAGCGCGGAGGTCACGACGGTGCGGGTGATCGCACGCGACAGCCCCTCGGCGGTCGGCGTGCAGTCGTAGCCCTCGAACACGGCGATCAGCGCGACCGTGGCGCCGAACACGAAGCTCTTGATCACGCCGTTCATGATGTCGAAACGGAAGTCCACGGCCGCCTGCATCTGCGACCAGAACGCGCCGTTATCGACGCCGATGAACACCACGCCGATCAGCCAGCCGCCCAACACACCCATCGCGGAGAACAGCGCCGCCAGCAGCGGCATCGAGATCACGCCGCCCCAGAAACGCGGCGCGACGACGCGGGCGATGGGATTGACCGCCATCATGTCCATCGCGTCGAGCTGCTCGGTGGTCTTCATCAGCCCGATCTCGGCCGTCACGGCGAGGCCGGCGCGGCTGGCGAAGAGGAGTCCGGCGACGACGGGACCGAGCTCGCGCGTCAGCGACAGCGACACGAGCACGCCGAGCGCATCGCCCGAACCGTAGCGCTGCAGCGTCTCGTAGCCCTGCAGACCCAGCACCATGCCGACGAAGAGCCCTGAAACGACGATGATCAGCAGCGAGAGTACCCCGCTGAAGTAGATCTCGCGCACCGTCAGGTGGATGCGCGTCAGCGATTGCCCCGAATGGCGCAGCAGCAGCACGAAGAAGCGCGCGGCGAACCCGATGCGCCACACGCCTTCGACCGCCGCCGCGCCGAGGCGGCGAATGAAGTTCAGCAGGCCGTTCACGCGGCCCTCCCGCCAATGAGGCTCTCTTCCAGCGCTTCGGCCGGGTAGTGGAAAGGCACGGGACCATCGGGCTCGGCGTGGATGAACTGGTACACCCACGGATCCTTCGAGGCGCGCAGCTCGTCGGGCGTGCCTTCCGCGACGATGCCGCCTTCGGAGACGAAATAGATGTAATCGACGATCTGCAGCGACTCCATGATGTCGTGCGTCACCATGATCGTCGTCGCACCGAGCGCGTCGTTGAGCTTGCGGATCAGCTGGCCGATGACGCCCAGCGAGATCGGGTCGAGGCCTGCGAAGGGCTCGTCGTACATGATCAGCATCGGGTCCAGCGCGATCGCCCGCGCCAGCGCGACGCGGCGGGCCATGCCGCCCGACAGCTCCGCCGGCATGAGATCCGCCGCACCGCGCAGCCCGACCGCGTTGAGCTTCATCAGCACCATGTCGCGGATCAGGCCGAACGGCAGATCGGTGTGTTCGCGCAGCGGGAAAGCGACGTTGTCGAACACCGACATGTCGGTGAATAGCGCGCCGAACTGGAACAGCATGCCCATGCGCCGGCGCATCTCGTAGAGTTCGGCGGTGTCCAGGGACGAGACGTCGCGGCCGGCGACGTCAACGGTACCGGCCGTCGCACGCAGCTGGCCGCCGATCAGGCGCAACAGGGTGGTCTTGCCGCAACCGCTGCCACCCATGATCGCAACGACCTTGCCCCGCGGCACCTTCAGGTTGACGCCGCGCAGGATCTCGCGCTCGCCATAAGCGAAGCGGACATCTTTCAGGCTCACCAGCAGATTGTCGGTTTCGGAAACCAAGTCGACGCCCCTCGGGGATCTTCAAAACCGGTTAGTTTAGCAGACGGGCCGGAATCGGCAGCCATCGGCACCGACCGGACGCGGAACGAATACACGAACACAGTGTTGCGCTTCACTGCACATCGCGGGCGCGGACGCCGGCTGCGGAGCCGCTGCGGCTCACCGCCCCCGCAGCAACCGCCCTTCGGCCTGCTCGAGGTCGGCGGGCACGCCCATCAGGACGACGACATCGCCCGCCTGCATCAGCGTTTCCGCACTCGGCGCGAGACCGCGGATGTTGCGTCGGCGCACGGCCGACACGGTCACGCCGAACTCGTCGAGCGACATCGCCCCCAGGGTGCGACCGACCGCGTGCGCACCGGCCGGCAGCGTCACCGGATGCAGCCGCACCTGGCGCGACTCGGGACCATCCGCAGCATCGGAAGTGCCATGGAAGAAGCCGCGCATGAGCGCGTAGCGCTGGTTGCGCACGTCGCGGATGCGCCGCACGACGCGATTGAGGGGCACGCCAACGAGCGCGAGGGCGTGCGACGCAAGCATGATGCTGCCCTCGAACGCCTCCGGCACGACTTCGGCAGCGCCGCCCTGCGACAGCCGATCCATGTCCTTCTCGTCCGAGGCGCGCGTGACGACGGGCAGGTCCGGCCGCAGCGCGAGCGCGCGATGGAGCACGCGCAACGCAGCCTCGACCTCGCCGAAGGAGATCACCAGCGCGCTCGCGCGCATGATGCCGGCAGCCATCAGCGTCTCGTGGCGCGAAGCGTCGCCGTAGACCACCGTGTCGCCGGCCGCCGCTGCCTCGCGCACACGCTCGGGGTCGAGATCCAGCGCGACGTAGCTGACGTCCTCCTGCTCGAGGAAGCGCGCCATGTACTGCCCACTGCGCCCGTAGCCGCAGACGATGATGTGCTTGCTGGTATTCATCGACTGCGCCGCGACGCGCGTCAGCTCCATCGAGCGCAGCAGCCATTCGGACGCGACGAAGCGCAGCACGATCCGGTCGCTCGCCTGCACGACCAGGGGCGCGAGCAGCATCGACACGACCAGTGCGGCGACCGTGGTCTGCAGCAGCTCCGGCGCCACCAGGCCGAGACCGTCGATCTGCGACACCAGCACGAAGCCGAATTCGCCACCCGCGCACAGCCACAGGCCGGTGCGCAGCGCCGTCCCGGCGGAGGAGCCGAAGGCGCGCGAGGCCGCGAACACGATCGCGCACTTCACGACCAGCAGCGCTGCGACCATGCCCAGCACCGCGAACAGGTGGCTCGCGATCACATGGACATCGAGGAACATGCCGACCGTGACGAAGAACAGCCCCAGCAGCACGTCGCGGAAAGGCTTGATGTCCTCCTCGACCTGATAGCGGAACTCGGTCTCGGAAATCAGCATGCCGGCAAGAAAGGCACCGAGGGCGAGCGACAGACCGACCAGTTGCGAGAGCCATGCCAGCCCCAGCGTGATCAGCAGCACATTGAGCATGAAGAGTTCGCCCGAGCGGCGCCGCGCGACGATGGTGAACCACGCGCGCATCAGCCGCTGGCCGAAGCCGAGCACCAAGGTGAGCAGAACGACGGCCTTCAGGGCCGCGATCCCAAGCGTTTCCGCCAGCGCCTCGGCCGGCTGCGACAGCGCCGGGATCAGGATCAGCAGCGGCACCACGGCAATGTCCTGAAACAACAGCACACCCATGGTCTCGCGCCCGTGCTTGCTGTCGAGCTCCATCCGGTCGGAAAGGAGCTTGGACAGGATCGCGGTCGACGACATCGCCAGCGTGCCACCCAGTGCGAGGGAGGCCCCCCAGCCGAGACCGAACAGGTGCCCCACCGACATCACCAGCGCGATGCAACCGAGCACCTGGGCAGAGCCGAGCCCGAACACCGTCCGTTTCATCGCCAGCAAGCGCGGCAGCGAGAATTCGAGACCGATCGAGAACATCAGGAACACGACACCGAACTCGGCGAGATGGCTCGCACCGTCCGAGGCCGGCACCAGCTTCAGCGCGTGCGGCCCCACCGCCGCGCCGACCAGCAGATAACCGAGCACGGGCGGCAGATTCAGGCTGCGGAAGATCGCCACCGTGACGACCGCCGCGGCCAGCAGGAGGAGAACCAACTCCAGGGTATTCGGCATGGGGCTCCGCGTTGTGCATCGGGTTCGGCGGACCCCGCTTCAGGTATACTCATCCGCCTTGGTGCGCTGCAGCGTCGCCCGATTATCGACGACTCATACTGCGCAGCGCCATCTATAAAAGAAAAGTGTAACCGCTCCGAACGCCATGAACCCACCCCTGCCCAAATCCGCGCGGGACGCCGGCGCCATCTCCCTCGCGCGGCGCGTGCTGCGCATCGAGGCCGATGCTGTCATCGCCCTCGCTGACCGTCTCGGCGCCGAATTCGAGCAGGCGGTGGACCTGATCCTGCAGCGCCGCGGGCGCGTCATCGTCACCGGCATCGGCAAGTCGGGCCACATCGGCCGCAAGCTCGCGGCCACCCTCGCCAGCACCGGCACCCCGGCCTATTTCGTGCATGCGGCGGAAGCCGCGCACGGCGACCTCGGGATGATCACGCCCGAAGACATCGTGATCGCGCTGTCGAACTCGGGCGCGAGCGAGGAAGTGCTCACCATCGTGCCGCTGGTCAAGCGCCAGGGCGCAAAGCTCATCTCGATCACCGGCCGGCCGGAATCGCCGCTCGCACGCGAGGCCGACGTGCATCTCGACGCCGCCGTGGCCGAGGAAGCCTGCCCGCTGAACCTTGCCCCGACGGCGAGCACCACCGCGGCGCTCGCGCTCGGCGACGCCCTTGCGGTGGCGCTGCTCGACGCGCGCGGCTTCGGCGCGGACGATTTCGCACGCTCGCATCCGGGCGGCAGCCTGGGCCGCCGCCTGCTGACTCACGTCAGCGACGTGATGCGCCCGCGCGAGGGCGTGCCGCAGGTATCCGAAGACGCCTCGATGATGGCCGCGCTGATCGAGATGTCGCGCGGCGGCATGGGCATGACCGCCGTGGTCGGCGCCGACGGCCGCCCAATCGGCATCTTCACCGACGGCGACCTGCGCCGGGCGCTGGAACGCGGCTGCGACGCGCGCAGCGCCACGATCGCCGAGGTGATGACGCGCAACCCGCGCAGCATCGGCCCGGACGCGCTCGCCGCGGCGGCCGCGGAGGTGATGGAACGGCAACGCATCAACCAACTGCTCGTGGTGGATCATCACGGCGCCCTCGCCGGGGCGTTGACGACCCACGACCTCATGCTGGCGAAGGTGATCTGATGCGCGCCGCCCTGCCCGCCCGTACGACCTGCACCGTCTGACGCCCCAGCCGTGAAACCGTCCATCCAGCAACTCTATCCCCTCGCCGGCCTGATCATCGTGGCCGGTGCGTCGCTCTGGCTGGAGCGGGTCACCACTGACGACGAGACCCGCCCGTCGTCGCGGACGCGCCAGGAACCGGACTTCGTCGCCGAACAGACGCGCCTCATCGCCTTCGACCGCAACGGGCGCCAGCACTACGAACTGCTCGCAGACAAGATCACACACCACCCGCAGACGGATGCCACGGCGCTCGAGCGCCCCCGCCTGCGCTACGAGGTCGACGGGCGCGAACTGCACCTCAGTTCGCAACAGGGCGAAGTGCTCCGCGAGGGCGACGAGGTACGCCTGGCCGGCGACGTGCGTGCGCGGCGCGATGCGGTCGCAGGCAGCCCGGAAATGACCCTCGCGTCCGCCTCGCTCACGATCTGGCCCGAAGAGGAACGTGCCGCGACGTCCGACCCGGTCGCGATCACCCAGGGCGCGAGCACGGCCCACGCGAACGGCATGAAATCCGACAACATCTTCGGCTCGCTCGAACTCATCGGCAATGCGCGCGTGCATATCCCGCGCTCCAACCGGAACCCACCATGATGCGCACCTCCCTCCCCGCCCTGCTGGCGCTCGCTCTCGGCCTGCTGTCGCAACCCGTACTCGCCGAGCGCGCCGACCGTGACCAGCCCGTCAACATCGAGGCCAACCGCGTCACCGTCGACGACCGCAACAAGGTCCACGTCTTCGAAGGCGATGTCGTCCTGACCCAGGGCACCCTGGTGATCAAGGGCGCAAAGCTGGTCGTGACCCAAGGCCCGGACGGCTTCCAGTCGGGCGTCGCGACCGGCAGCGAGAAACGGCTCGCGAACTTCCGCCAGAAGCGCGAAGGCAGCAACGAATACGTCGAAGGCGAGGCCGAGCGTATCGAGTACGACAGCCGCGCCGAACGGGCCCGCCTGTTCAACCAGGCCCACGTGAAGTCCGGCGCCGACGAAGTGCGCGGCCACTACATCGAGTACGACTCGCTGAGCGAGAACTATCTGGTCACAAACCAGCCCGGCAAGACCGAGACGCGCGCAACCGGCGACGGGCGCGTGCGCGCGGTGATCCAGCCCAAGAATTCCGGCACCGAGAAGTCCAACTGACCGCTTCACCCTGCTACGGAGGAGACTGCATGGAGTACAGCAACATCATCGTCGAAACGCGCGGACGAGTCGGACTGATAACGCTCAATCGCCCGAAGGCGATGAACGCCCTCAACGACCAGTTGATCGATGAAGTCGGCGACGCGCTCGACGCCTTCGAGAAGGACGAGGGCATCGGCGCGATCGTCATCACCGGCTCGGAAAAGGCGTTCGCCGCAGGTGCGGACATCGGCGCGATGGCCAACTACTCGCACATGGACGCCTACAAGGGCGACTACATCACGCGCAACTGGGAGCGCCTGAAGAGCTGCCGCAAGCCGATCATCGCGGCGGTCGCCGGCTTCGCGCTGGGCGGCGGATGCGAACTGGCGATGATGTGCGACATGATCTTCGCCGCCGACACCGCGAAGTTCGGCCAGCCCGAGGTCAAGCTCGGCATCCTGCCCGGCGCCGGCGGCACGCAGCGCCTGCCGCGCGCGATCGGCAAGGCGAAGGCGATGGACATGTGCCTCACAGCACGCATGATGGACGCCGCCGAGGCCGAACGTGCCGGCCTCGTTGCGCGCATCGTTCCAGCGGACCGGCTCGTCGACGAGGCGATCGAGGCCGCCGCGGTCATCGCCGGCTTCTCGCTGCCGATCATCATAATGATCAAGGAATCGGTCAACCGCGCGTTCGAAAGCCCCCTCAGCGAGGGCCTGCTGTTCGAACGCCGCACCTTCCATTCGGCCTTCGGCCTGGAAGACCAGAAGGAAGGCATGGCCGCCTTCGTCGAGAAGCGCAAGCCGGTCTTCAAGCATCGCTGATGCTTTTTGCGTCGCCGCAATCCTGCGGCGACGCCCTCCCCCGGTAATTTTCGTGTAACCTTCGCGGCGCATGCTGCGTAGCGGCATTGATGCCAATGGCACGGAGCTGCAATATTCCGTTCGGCATTTGTTTCATAATGAAACAAATAAAAAACAGCTACATAGAACAGCCAGAGACATCCGCACGATTTGTAAAAATTTTATTGTGCGACGCACAAAACCGCTTGACACGCAGTTGCGTGCACCTATAATCGAATCCATGCTGCGACGCACCAAGCACTCCGGCCGTTGCGAAGCAAACCGAATCCAAACGTAACCTTCATCAGGAGATGAAAATGTTTGCAACTCCCGAGCAGTTCGCCGCCACCAACAAAGCCAACGTCGAGACCCTGCTGACCCTGGCCAACAACGCCTTCGCCAGCGCCGAGCGTTTCGCCGCCCTGAACCTGAACACCGCCCGTTCGATCCTCGAAGACGGCTTGGCCAACTCCAAGGCCCTTCTCGGCGCCAAGGACGCCCAGGAATTCCTGGGTCTGCAGGCCGCGCTGGTTCAGCCGCTGGTCGAGAAGGCCGTGGCCTACAACCGCAGCGTCTATGAAATCGCTTCGCAAGGTCAGGAAGAAGTCTCGAAGCTGGTCGAAGCCCAGATCGCCGAGCTGAACAAGAGCCTGGCCGCTGCCCTCGACAAGGCTGCCAAGTCGGCTCCGGCCGGTTCGGACGTCGCCGTTGCCGCCGTCAAGTCGGCCATCGCCGCCGCCAACAGCGCCTACGACAGCGTCAGCAAGGCTGCCAAGCAGGTCGCCGAGATCGCCGAAGCGAACGTCGCTGCAGCGACCAACGCCACCGTCAAGGCAGTGAGCGCCACCGCCAAGACCTCGTCGAAGAAGGCTGCCTGATCGCCGTCTGATCGAATCGACGCGCCAGCCCCGCTCGGGGCGGCGCGGCAACAAAAAGCCCCGCAGAGCGATCTGCGGGGCTTTTTGCTTTACGGCAGAAATCGTGCGGGCGGAGGTCCGTGCGGCCGCGAACCATCACGCCGACAATCCATTAGGGACAACTGTTCGCGCTGAACTCGGCGAAGGACAGTGGCAGTGCCACGGCAGGCTCAGCACAAACGGTACGGGTTGCTGGATTGACCACTCCCCGCCTAGCCGGCGACCTTGGCGCCCGGAACGGCCGCCCCCTCCGTCTCATCTTCCTCGCCCTTCTCCTCCTCGATCGACAGGCTCAGCTCCGCGGCCGCAGAGGTCTTCGGCTGGCCGCGCTCGGCCTTCAGCTTGATCTGCAGGCGCAGCTCGTTGGTCGAGTCGGCGTTGCGGATTGCCTCCTCGTAGCTGACGAATCCGGCGTCGTAGAGGTCGAACAGCGCCTGGTCGAAAGTGCACATACCCAGCTCGCGCGACTTCGCCATGATCTCCTTGATGGACTGGAACTGTCCCTTGAATATCATCTCGGCGATCGTCGGCGTGTTGAGCAGGATCTCGATCGCTGCCTTGCGCCCCTTGCCATCCTCGGTGCGGATCAGGCGCTGCGACACGATCGCGCGCAGGTTCGACGACAGATCCATGAGCAGCTGGTTGCGCCGCTCCTCGGGGAAGAAGTTCACGATCCGGTCTATCGTCTGGTTCGCGTTGTTCGCGTGCAGCGTACCCAGGCACAGGTGGCCAGTCTCGGCGAAGGCGATCGCATGCTCCATCGTCTCGCGGTCGCGGATCTCGCCGATCAGGATCACGTCGGGAGCCTGGCGCAGCGTGTTCTTCAGCGCATGCTCCCACGAATGCGTATCGACGCCGACCTCGCGGTGTGTGACGAGGCACTGCTTGTTGCGATGGACGTACTCGACCGGATCCTCGACGGTGATGATGTGGCCAGGCCCCGAGCTGTTGCGGTGATCGATCATTGCCGCGAGCGTCGTCGACTTGCCCGAACCCGTGCCGCCCACAACCAGCACGAGGCCGCGCTTGGTCAGGATGATTTCCTTGAGCACTTCCGGCAGGCCGAGCTTGGCAAGCGTGGGGATCTCGGATGCGATGGTGCGAATGACCATGCCGACGTGCTGCTGCTGGACGAAGACGTTCACGCGGAAACGGCACATTCCGGGGATGGAGATTGCGAAATTGCACTCCATCTCGGCCTCGAACTCTTGGCGCTGGCGATCGTTCATCAGGCTCAGCGCGAGCGAGCGCGTGATGTCGGGCGTCAGCCGCTGCTGGCTGAGCGCCTTCATCGTGCCATGCGCCTTCACGGTCGGAGGGAAATCCACCGAGATGAACAGGTCGGACCCGTCCATCTGGTGCATCGCGTTGAGCAGCCTGTGCATGTAGGTGCGGGCTTCTTCTATGCCCAGGACGGACGACATAAGGGATCCTTCAGGGAGCGGCCCGGCGCGAGCGTGCCAGACCGCCGGATTCAGACACGGAAAGCGGAATTTTAGGACATCCCCAGCGAAACCGGATGCAGTGCCGCGGGCCGATCGGTCCGCGGTTCAAGAGGCCGGCACGACCGGCACGTCGGCCGGCAGGGCGATCTCGTAGTACGAACGCTCGCGCGTGACCCGGCCGCCCAGGCTGCGGACACGCCGTCGCACGACGTCGAAGCGGCTGTCCTCGAAACGGACATGCTCCCTGCAGACGCCAGGATAGGCCTTGCATTCGCTGCTGATGCGGATGAGTAGCTCGGCCCCGCTCGAAATCGTCTCGACGACGATGGAGCCGCCCTTTCCGCCCGGGCCGGCCGGACATTCCGTGCACGCCTGCAGCAGATTCATCAGCACTTCGTTGAGGTAGTCGGGGATCACCGAGACCGCGGGCAGATCGGCGCCGCCCCTGAATTCGAGACGGATCGACCGGAAACGCCGGTCGAAGCCGAGGAAATCGAGGATCGACTTGACCATCACGTTGATATCGACGAGCTCGCGCGATTCGCGCCGCGCCGCGGCGAATTCCGAGATCTGGCGCGTCATCCCGGCGATGCGACGGGTCTGCTCGAGAATCAGCGCCGGCTGGCAGGTGTCGCATCCGTTGCGCTGCTTGTTCAGCTGGATCTCCTGCGCGAGCATCGAAATCGTTGCCAGCGGATTGCCGACCTCGTGTGAGACGTTTGCTGCCATCGTCGCAAGGGCGGCCATCTTCTCGTGATGCCAGCGCTCTTCGCGCTCCGCCGCGCGCTCCTGCGCCGCTGCCTGCGCGTCGATGATGCGTTGGCCGATGCGCACGATTGCCCACAGGGCGCCATAGAGCACGACCAAGGTGCCCCCGACGATCAGCAGGAAGACTTCCGAGCTGGCGCTCACCTTGTGTTCGTTCTCGGCGAGGGTCCGCTCCAGCGCTTCCTGGTTCGCATGCGCCAGTCCGCCGAGTTCGGCCGAAATCGACTGCATGCGCTCGAGAAAGGACGTGACGTCGGAGTAGATCTCGAACACGCCGACGACACGGTCGCCGCCGCGCTCGCGCACGGGAATGTAGCTCGAAATCAGATCGCGGTTCTCGACCACGCCCTCGAAGGCGCTGAAGCGCTCGCGATGGGTCATCTCGCTGGCGGGCACGCCGGCCGCCGCGTTCTTCCAGCCCTGGTTGTCCGCCTTGTCCTCGCCGATCTGTGCGTGCTCCGACGAATAGATCGTGATGCCACGCAGGTCGAAGACCTTGATCTTGAACACGCTGCTCGCCCGCATCGTCTCGTAGGCCTTGGCGTCGAGCTCGGCGAAGCCCGGCAGGGCCATGATCGTCCGGCCCAGCTCCGCAAAGCATGCGCGCCGCAGATCGGGTTCGCCCGCCGCGGGCGCGGGCAGACTGCGGCAGGGGGCGGCGGAAATGGCCTGCGCCCGTGCGGCAAAGGGCGCGATGTGGGAGTCCCACAGCACGTTGCCGACCACGCGGGTGAGCGTGACATGGCTGGCCTCGTGCAGGGAGATCAGGCTCGCGCGCGCGGCCTGGTCCTGCTTCGCGGCCAGATTCGTCTGGGCACGGGCGAAGAATTCCCCCTGTTCGCGCTGGACCTGGGCGAAAAACGTGATCTCGCCGCGTTGCAGGAAATACAGCACGATGGCGACGATCACGAACGCGGCGAGGCTCGCGAGCGTGAAATAGCGCATCAGGCGGAAATGTCCGACGGCTTCGCGCGCCTGCGGCTCCGCCGGCTGCGACGAAAGCCTGCCACGACGATCCATCATCTGCATTTCTTCCGCCCCTTCCATTCCACGCTCCGCGCCCCGAGGGGCGGCTTGCGGGACGACCGAAGCCGCCCGATTCACTCCGCCTCTTCGACCTCGCCGGAAACGGCTCCGGTAGTGTCGCGCCCGCTCCGGTAGTGGTGCGGGAACAGGCGGCGCATCTCGCCTTCGATCCATGCCGCAGAGCGGCGGTTGACCTCGGCGGCATCCAGCCCCGTCGGATCGATCACGGGACCGATGCTGACGGTGATCTCGCCCGGATACTTGAGAAAGGCGTCGCGCCCCCAGAATTCCCCGGCATTATGCGCCACGGGCACGACGGGCACACCCGCCTGCTGCGCGAGCGCCGCCCCGCCCGCCTTGTAGCGGCGCTTGGCGCCGGGCGCGGTGCGGGTGCCCTCGGGGAACACCGCGACCCAGTAGCCTTCCGACAGCCGGGCTCGCCCCTGCTCGACGACCTGGGCGAGCGCGTCCTTGCCGGCGGCGCGATCGATCGCGATGCCGGGAATCGCCGCGAGCCCCCAGCCGAAGAACGGCACCTTGAGCAGTTCCCGTTTCAGCACGAAGCACAGCGGCGGGAAGATCACCTGCAGGGCCATCGTCTCCCACGCCGACTGGTGCTTGGAGAGGATCACGGAGGGCACTGAGGGGATGTTCTCGCGCCCGATGACCTTGTAGCGGATGCCCAGGATGCGCGGGATGAACCACATCATCAGCGGCGCCCAGGCCGTGACGATGCGGTGACGCGTGCGCGGCGAGAGGGGATAGGCGAGGATGCCGAACAGTGCGAACGGCGGGGTGAAGATCGCCAGGATGATGGCGAACAGCAGGGAGCGCAGGACGACCACGGTAACCTTCAGGCGGTGAGATCGGCGACCACGGCCGCGAGATCGGGGTAGATGAGCGTGCCTTCGGGCAGCGCGGGATCGTCGCGCGTCTTCATGCCCTTGCCGGTGAGGACCAGATAGGGCTTGCAGCCGACCGCGACGCCGGCCTGCAGGTCGCGCAGGCTGTCGCCGACCACGGGCACGCGGTCGAGATTCACGTTGAAGCGCTCGGCGATCTGCAGGAACAGGCCCGGTTTGGGCTTGCGGCAGTCGCAGGTGGAATCGGCCGGATGCGGGCAGAAGAAGATCGCGTCGAGCCGACCGCCGGCCTGGGCGAGGCTCTTCACCATCTTCTCGTTGATCGCGTTGAGGGTGTCCATGCCGAAGAGCCCGCGCCCGACGCCGGACTGGTTCGATGCGACGACGACCCGCCACCCCCACTGGTTGAGGCGCGCGATCGCTTCGAGCGAGCCGGGGATCGGCTTCCACTCGTCGGGCGACTTGATGAACTGGTCGGAGTCGAAGTTGATGACGCCGTCGCGGTCCAGGATGATCAGCTTCTGCGGCATGAAGGGGTCTCGGTCAGGCGGACAGGCGCGACAGGTCGGCGACCTGGTTCATCAGGCCCGCGAGCTGGCGCAGCAGCGCGAGGCGGTTCTGACGCGTCATCGGTTCCTCGGCCATCACCATGACCTCGTCGAAGAAGGTGTCGACCGCCGCGCGCAGGCCCGCGAGCACGCACAGCGCGTCGGTGTAGTCCTCGTTGGCCATGTGCGAGCGCACCAGCGGCGCGACCTCGACGACGCGGTGGAACAGCGCCTTCTCGGCCTCTTCCTGCAGCAGCGCGACGTCCGGATCGGGCAGTTCGCCTTCGACCTTCTTGAGGATATTGACAATACGCTTGTTCGCGGCGGCGAGCGCCTCGGCCTCGGGCAGGGCGCGGAAGACGCGCACAGCATCGAGCTTGGCGGGGACGAGGTCCATGCGCGTCGGGCGCAGCGCGAGCACCGCGTCGACGACGTCGACCGCGTGGCCGGCGTCGCGCAGCAGGTTCTTCAGGCGCTCGAACATGAAGTCGAGGAGTTGCGCCTCGAAGCCGGCGGCGGTCAGCAGGCCCGGCTTGAAGCCGGCGGCCGCTTCGGAGACCAGTTCGGTCAGATCGAGCGGCAACGGGGTTTCGATCAGGATGCGCAGCACGCCCAGCGCGGCGCGGCGCAGCCCGAAGGGATCCTTGTCGCCGGTCGGCAGTTGCCCGATGCCGAAGAAGCCGACCAGCGCGTCGAGCTTGTCGGCAAGCGCGACCGCGCAGGCGACGTTGCCTGCGGGCAGCGCATCGCCGGCGAAGCGCGGCTGGTAGTGCGACTGGATCGCGTCGGCGACGACTTCGCCTTCGTTGTCGTTGAGCGCGTAGTAGCGCCCCATGATGCCCTGCAGCTCGGGGAACTCGCCGACCATGTCGGTGACGAGGTCGGCCTTGGCGAGGCGCGCCGCACGTGCGGCCGCCCTGGCGTCGCCGCGCAGCTTGCCGGCGATGGCGCTCGCGAGGCGCTCGAGGCGTTCGACGCGTTCGAGCTGGCTGCCGAGCTTGTTGTGATAGACGACCGGCGCGAGGCGCGGCAGGCGGCTGTCGAGGGTGTGCTTGCGGTCCTGCTCGAAGAAGAAACGCGCATCCGACAGGCGCGGGCGCACGACACGCTGGTTGCCCTTGATGATGTTGGAGGCGTCCTCGAGGCGCATGTTCGAGACGATCAGGAAGCGGTTGCGCAGCTTGCCGGCCGCGTCGAACAGCGGGAAGTACTTCTGGTTCGCGCGCATCGTCAGGATCAGGCATTCCTGCGGCACGGCGAGGAATTCGGCTTCGAATTCGCCGACGTACACGGTCGGATGCTCGACCAGCGCGGTGACCTCGTCGAGGAGGTCGGCGTACTCGCCCAGGCTGGAGCCTTCGCGTGCCGCGGTCGCGACGAGCTGGCGCTCGATCTCGGCACGGCGCTCGGCAAAGTCCGGCATCACCTTACCTTCGGCGAGCAGCGTCGGTTCGTAGGCGTCGGCGGTCGCGAGCGCGATGTCGCCGCGGCTCATGAAGCGGTGGCCGCGCGTGACGCGGTCGGAGTCGAGGTCGAGCACGCGACCCGGCACGACGCGCTCGCCGTGCAGCATCGACAGCTTATGCACGGGACGGACGAACTGCGCGTCCCCCGCGCCCCACCGCATCAGCTTGGGGATCGGCAGCGCCTTGACGGCGTCCTGGACGATCTCGGCGAGCACCGCGTCGAGCGCGGCGCCGTCCTCGTTCCGGGTGTAGAACAGCGCCTCGGCCTTGCCGTCCATGCGGCGCTCGAAGCTCGCGACGGCATCCGCCGAGATGCCCTTGGCTTCGAGCTTCTTCAGCAGCGCCGGGGTCGGGCGGTCTTCGGCGTCGAGGGCGACCTGCACCGGCATGATCTTCTCGGTGACTTCGCGCGCCGGGGCGGCGGCGCGCACCTGCGGCACGGTGATCGCCAGGCGGCGCGGCGCGGCGAACCAGCGGAAGCCGCGGTCCTCGGCGACGAGGTCGCGCGCCTTTAGGCCTTCGAAGATCTTCGCGGCAAAGGTTTCACCGAGGCGCGGCAGGGCCTTGGGCGGGAGTTCTTCGGTGAGCAGTTCGACGAGCAGGGAGGCGGTCATCATGCGGCCTCCGTCTTGGTTGCAGCGGTGTTGAGCATCGGGAAGCCCAGGCTCTCGCGGGAGTCGTGATAGGCCTGCGCGACGGCGCGCGACAGGTTGCGGATACGGCCGATGTAGGCGGCGCGCTCGGTGACGGAGATCGCACCGCGGGCGTCGAGCATGTTGAAGCTGTGCGCGGCCTTCAGCACCATTTCGTAGGCGGGCAGCGCGAGGCCGATTTCGATCAGGCGCTTCGCTTCGGATTCGTAGTTGCCGAACAGCGAGAAGAAGAACTCGACGTTGGCGTGCTCGAAGTTGTAGGTCGACTGCTCGACTTCGTTCTGGTGGTACACGTCGCCGTACGTCACTTTGCGACCGTCGGGGTAGACCGCCCAGACGAGGTCATAGACGTTCTCGACCCCTTGCAGGTACATCGCGAGGCGCTCGAGGCCGTAGGTGATTTCGCCCAGCACCGGCTTGCAGTCGAGGCCGCCGACCTGCTGAAAGTAGGTGAACTGCGTGACCTCCATGCCGTCGAGCCACACTTCCCAGCCGAGCCCCCAGGCGCCGAGCGTGGGGTTTTCCCAGTCGTCCTCGACGAAGCGCACATCGTGGGCGTTGGTGTCGATGCCCAGCGCGCGCAGCGAGTCGAGGTAGAGCTCCTGGATGTTCAGCGGCGAAGGCTTGAGCACGACCTGGAACTGGTAGTAGTGCTGCAGGCGGTTCGGATTTTCGCCGTAGCGGCCGTCCTTGGGGCGGCGCGAGGGCTGGACGTAGGCGGCGTTCCACGGCTCGGGGCCGATCGCGCGCAGGAAGGTCGCGGTGTGCGAGGTGCCGGCGCCGACTTCGAGGTCGTAGGGCTGCAGCAGCACGCAGCCGCGATCGCCCCAGAATTGCTGGAGCGTCAGGATGACTTGCTGGAAGGTGGGTTTGTGCAGGGACATGGTCTCTCGACAGCAGTAGGCGACGACAAGGGCGCCGCGCGGCGGACGCAAAGGGTGGATTTTAATGGCATTCCGGCGACAGGGCGAAGTTCCCCGCCGGAAATTGCGCGTCTCGCGGGCGAAACGCCGCTCACGCCGGGGTCAGATGCCGCTTTCCGGCGCCCGTCTTCCCGTGCTGGCGCCCCGCGACAAGGAGCGCCAGCACGGCGAGCAGCAGCGCGCCAGAGTCGCCCCAGCGCGCATAAGGGGTGAGCCCTGCGTAGCCCTGCACCGACATGCTCAGCGCCCCCTGCGTGAAAGGGGGCAGCACCTCTGCGACGCGGCCGTCGGGCTGCACCAGAGCCGTCATGCCCGTGTTGGTCGAGCGCAGCATTGGCCGGCCGGTCTCCATCGCGCGCACGCGGGCGATCTGCAGGTGCTGGGGCTGGGCGAAGGAGTCGCCGTACCACGCGAGGTTCGACAGGTTCAACATCAGCGTCGCCTCCGGCAGACTGCGGATCAGCTCGCGGCCGAAGAGGTCCTCGTAGCAGATGTTGATCGCGACGCGCTGGTCGCCAAGGCGCAGCGGCGGCTGGTCGGGCGCCCCGCGCGTCTGGTCGGACATCGGGATGTCGACCAGTTCGTAGAACCAGCCGAAGAGCGGCGGCGAGTATTCGCCGAAGGGCACGAGGTGCTGCTTCGCGTAGGTCTGCGAGGGCGAGGCGCCGAGGCTCAGCGCGGCGTTGTAGATTGCGCCGCGGGCGTCGCGCAGGAACACGCCGAACACCAGGTCGCCGCCGCGCGCCGTGACCGGTGCGGCGAGCTCTTCGAGGTAGCCATCGGGCAGACGGTCGGCAAGCAGCGGCAGCGTCGTCTCGGGCAGCACGACGAGATCCGCGGGATGCTCGCGCACGAGGCGTGCGTTGCCTTCCAGCCAGTCGGAGAGGAGTTCGGGGCGCCACTTCAGCCCCTGCTCGATGTTGGTCTGGATCAGCGCGACGTCGATCGGCTTGCCGGCGGGCGCCGTCCAGGCGATGCGGCCGAGGCCGTAGCCGAGCCCGCTCAGGACGAGGATCGCGCCGAGCGTCGCCGCGGCCGCGCGCGCGTGGCGCCAGGCGGCAAGGGCGACGAGCGCCGCGAGGAAGGCGACGAGACCGCCGACGCCATACACGCCCAGCACGGGAAAGTACCCGGCGAGCGGGCTGGGCGGGGTCTGCGAATAGCCGATCGCGAGCCACGGAAAGCCCGTGAACAGCCAACCGCGCAGTGCCTCGGAGACGATCCACAGGCCGGCGAAGAGCAGCGCGCGCCGCCACGCGGCGCCACGGCCGAAGCGCACGAACAGCGCCCCGACCGCGGCCGGGAAGAGCGCGAGATAGGCGCTGAAGAGCAGGATCGCAAACGCGGCAAGCGGCATCGGCATGCCACCGTAGCGGTTCAGGGCGACATAGAGCCACGACACGCCGGCCAGGAAAGCGCCCAGACCCCACGCGAATCCGAGCGCAAACCCGCCACGGGCGCGGGATTCGCGCGCGGCGAGGCCCGCCAGCACGGCGAGGCTGAGCATCGCCAGCGGAAAGATCCCGAAGGGCGAGAAGGCGAAGACCGATGCGCCGCCGGCGACCAGCGTCGCCAGCACGCCGCCCAACCGCCCGCGCGCCCGCGCGGCGCCCGAGTCCCGCACGCGGTCGGTCACGCTTCGGCCGTTCCGGCGACAGGCTGCACGAGCAGGGTATGCACGCGCCGGCCATCGACACGCAGCGCGGTGACGCGCAGCTTGCCGAGCATCACCACTTCGCCGCGCCGCGGCAGGCGGCCGAGTTGGCAAATGAGCAGGCCACCCACGGTGTCGACCTCGGCGTCGCTGAAGTCGGCGCCGAAGGCGGCATTGAATTCGCCGATTTCGGTCGTCGCGCGGACGCGGTAGCGGCCGTCCGCGTCGAGCTGGATGTTGTCGCTGGGCTCGAGCCGGTCGAACTCGTCCTCGATGTCACCGACGATCTGCTCGAGCACGTCCTCGATCGTAACGAGGCCGGCGACGCTGCCGTACTCGTCGACGACGATGGCCATGTGGTTGCGGCTGACACGGAAGTCGCGCAGCAGCACGTTGAGGCGCTTCGACTCGGGCACGAATACGGCCGGACGCAGCAGCGAGGGCATGTCGAAGTCGCGACCCGCGTAGTAGCGCAGCAGGTCCTTGGCGAGGAAGATGCCGACGATGTCGTCCTTGCTGTTGCCGACCGGAAAGCGCGAATGGCCGGTGTCAACGACGTGCGCGGCGATGCTGTCGACCGGGTCGTCGAGGCGGATGATGTCCATCTGCGCGCGCGGGATCATGACGTCGCCGACCTGCAGTTCGGACATCTGCAGCGCGCCCTCGATGATCGCCAGCGCATCGGCATCGAGCAGGTTGCGCTCGAAGGCCGCGTGCAGCAGGGCCAGGAGTTCCTCGCGGTCCTCGGGTTCGCGCGACAGCAGCGCGGAGAGGCGTTCGAGCAGACTAGGTCGGGGTGATGCGGGGTCCATATGTCGGGCGGGTCAGGCGGAGCGTTCGGCGTAGGGATCAGGATAGCCCAGTTCGGCGAGAATCCGTGTTTCCAGCGCCTCCATTTCCTCGGCCTCGTCGCTATCCTCGTGGTCGTAGCCCTGCAGGTGCAGCATGCCATGCACGATGAGGTGCGCGAAATGCGCGGCTAGCGGCTTGCCCTGCTCGGCGGCCTCGCGCACGACGACCGGCACGCACAGCACGAGATCGCCGGCGAGCGGCGCGTCGCCATCCCGATCCGGCATGCCCTCGCCTTCACCATAGACGAAGGTCAGGACATTGGTCGCGTAGTCCTTGCCGCGGAAGTCGCGGTTGAGTTCGCGCCCCTCGGTCGCGCCGACGAGGCGCACCGTGACTTCGGCATCGCTGCCCAGCAGGGCGGCCTGCGCCCAGCGGCGCATGTCGCCGGAGGACGGCGCGTTCTCGCGATTCTCCTTGCCGATGGCCTTCTGGATGGTCAGCGCGAGATGCGGGAGGGAGTCGATCATGACGCCTGATCCTTCTTGGCGAGCGCGGCCTGCATCGCCGCGCGCGTCGCCTGGTTGTCGTAGGCCTCGACGATGCGCGCGACCAGCGGATGACGCACGACGTCTTCCTTCTGGAACTCGGTGAAGGCGATGCCGCGCACGGCGGCGAGCACTTCGCGCGCCTCCAGCAGGCCGCTGCGATGGCCGCGCGGAAGGTCGACCTGCGTGAGGTCGCCGGTGACGACGGCCTTCGCGCCGATGCCGATGCGGGTGAGGAACATCTTCATCTGCTCGGGCGTGGTGTTCTGCGCCTCGTCGAGGATGATGAAGGCGTGGTTGAGCGTGCGCCCGCGCATGAAGGCGAGCGGCGCGATCTCGATGCTGCCGCGCTCGAAGAGTTTGGCGACGCGATCGAACCCCATCAGGTCATAGAGGGCGTCGTAGAGCGGGCGGAGGTACGGATCGACCTTCTGCGCGAGATCGCCCGGCAGGAAGCCGAGGCGTTCGCCCGCCTCGACCGCGGGGCGCGTCAGGATGATGCGCTCGACGAGCTGGCGCTCGAAGGCATCGACTGCGCTGGCGACCGCGAGATAGGTCTTGCCGGTACCCGCCGGGCCGATGCCGAAGGTGATGTCGTGCGCCTGGATGTGGCGCAGGTACTCGACTTGGCGCGGCGTGCGGCCGTGCAGCTCGGTCTTGCGCGTCATCAGCGCCGGCGCGGCCTGGTCGGACTGGCGCCGGTTGGCGATCTCGATCAGGCCCAATTGCACGTCATCGACGCTGAGGTGCTCGCTGGCCTGCTCGTAGAATTCGCGCAGCGCCTTCGCCGCGAGCGCCGCCTGCGCGGCCGCGCCCTGCAGCGTGAAGCGCTCGCCGCGACGGGCGATCGTCACGTCGTATGCGGTCTCGATCTGGCGCAGGTTCTCGTCGAGCACGCCGCACAGGTTCGCGAGTCGCTGATTGTCCAGCGGCTCCAGCACCACTTCGGTGGGTCGGCCCATTCAGATTTCTCTCGTCACGATTTCGCCGCGCAGGCTGTGCGGCAGGGCGGCGGTGATCGTCACGTCGACGAACTGCCCGATCAGGCGCGGATTGCCGGCGAAGTTCACGACACGGTTGTTGTCGGTGCGTCCGGCGAGCTCGCTCCCGTCCTTGCGCGAGAGCCCTTCGACGAGCACCCGCTCGACTCGGCCGACCATCGCCTGGCTGATCACCTGCGCCTGCTCGTCGATGCGCTTCTGCAGGCGGGCGAGCCAGCGCAGCTTGGTCTCCTGCGGCACCGGGTCTTCCAGGTCCGCGGCCGGCGTGCCCGGGCGCGGACTGTAGACGAAGCTGAAGGACGCATCGAAACCGACCTCGTCGATCAGCTTCATCGTCTTCTCGAAGTCCTCCTCGGTTTCGCCGGGGAAGCCGACGATGAAGTCCGAGGACAGCGACAGATCGGGGCGGGCGGGGCGCAGCTTGCGCACCACCGACTTGAACTCCAGCACCGAGTAGCCGCGCTTCATCGCCGCGAGGATGCGGTCCGAGCCCGACTGCACGGGCAGGTGCAGATGGCTCACGAGTTTCGGGATGTTGGCGTAGGCATCGAACACGCGCTGCGTCATCTCGCGCGGGTGCGAAGTGGTGTAGCGCATGCGCTCGATGCCCGGGATCTCGGCGACGCATTCGAGCAGGAAGGCGAAGTCGCCCAACTCAGCGCTGTTCCGCGTGATCGGCCCGCGCCACGCATTGACGTTCTGGCCCAGCAGCGTCACTTCCTTGACACCCTGGTCGGCTAGGCCGGCGACTTCGGTCAGGATGTCGTCGAGCGGCCGCGACACCTCTTCGCCGCGCGTGTAGGGCACGACGCAGAAGGTGCAGTACTTGGAACAGCCTTCCATGATCGACACGAAGGCGCTCGCCCCTTCGACGCGCGCGGGCGGCAGGTTGTCGAACTTCTCGATCTCCGGGAACGAAATGTCGACCTGCGACTTGCCGCTGTAGCGCCGCTCGGCGATGAGCTGCGGCAGGCGATGCAGGGTCTGCGGCCCGAACACGACGTCGACGTAGGGCGCGCGCGCGACGATCGCCTCCCCCTCCTGGCTCGCGACGCAGCCGCCGACGCCGATGATGAGGTTCGGATTCGCCTGCTTCAGGTGCTTCACCCGCCCGAGGTCGTGGAACACCCGCTCCTGCGCCTTCTCGCGCACCGAACAGGTGTTGAAGAGGATCACGTCGGCCTCTTCCGGGTTGTCGGTCTTGACCAGTTCCTCGGTCGCGCCGAGCACGTCCGCCATCTTGTCGGAGTCGTACTCGTTCATCTGGCACCCGAAGGTGCGAATGTAAAGCTTCTTCATCGTTACTCGGTGTTGACGCGCGGTTTCCCAAACCGCTATATTAGCAGGCTCGAGCGGTGATGTAGCTCAGACGGTTAGAGCGATGGATTCATAACCCATAGGTCGGCAGTTCGATTCTGCCCATCACCACCAGTATTTCCAAGCGAAAGCCCAGTCTTCACCGGCTGGGCTTTTTGCTTTCTGGTCGATGTCTGGTCACCGGGCGATCGAGTCCAGCACGGCTGCCAGATCCGGAACCGCGCCAATCCTCCCCGCGAAACGTCAGCGATCGCCCGTCGGCCCCTGCTGCCGTTGGCGTGTTGCGCAAAATCGGGCGGCAAATGCTTTGCGTACCTGTCGTTCAGCCTTGATTCTCACTTCGGCGAACGCAAGCACCGACACGATGCGGACAGCGGCGAGCGCTTGATAGATCGGCGGATGTTCTGACTTTTACTGTCGCAGACAGTATCGATCGCTTGCACCGTCGCGGCCATGAGCAGCGTTAGCAAACGATCGGTCCTCACGGTGAAGCTCCGCGCAGGCCTCAGATCCCCAGCCGATCCAGGGCTCTGCAGATCGTGTCGCGAGTGCCGGTGTCCCGGAACGGGAACGCTTTGAAGAAGAGGTCCTGCCGGTACGTGCTCATGCGCTTCCGAACCTCGGTGGCCCAAACCTCGGCGGCCGAGTGGTTGCCGGCGAGCTCGTTGACCAGCGCCGCGATGACGAAGATGTGCACATGCGCGTTCGGCGCGCGGGCGCCCCGCTCGGCCCAGTCGCAGGCCGCGGCGTAGTCTCCCTGCACCAGGCACGCGAAACCCCGCGTAGCCAGATGAGCGTAGCGCAGCGGGTCGATCGGGCTGAGGGACATGGCCTTGTCGACACCGGCGTCACACTGCTCGCCACTGCGCGCGATCACGTCGGCCAAGGCCCGGTTGTAGTGGGCAAGGGCGTAGTTGGGGTTCAGCTCGATACAACGGTCGTACCAGGGGAAGGCCCGCTCCATATCGCCGTCCAACCAGTCCGCGCGCCCCATGCACAGATTGCTGAAGGGGTCGAGGGGGTCAAGGGCGAGGCCCTTCTCGGCAAATTGGCGCGCCAACCGGCGCTCAGCCGCCGTGTCCTTCCGGTAGCCGACAAAGGCGTTCTGGAAGTGGGTGAAGGACAGCGCCGCATGGGCCCGGGCGAAGTGCGGATCGACTGCAACGGCGCGTTCGAAGAGTTGCTGGGCCTGGGTGTTGTCGTGGGCGCTGAAGCGGTACATGTGCCACAGGCCGCGGTGGTAGGCGGCCCAGGCGTCGAGGCTCTCGGTCGGCACGGTGACCGCGCGCGTGGCCTCGGCGACGGGGATGCGGTAGTCGATGGTGCTGACGATGTCGCGCGCCATGGTCGAGCGCAGGCCGAGCAGGTCTTCTACCGGGCCTTCGAAGCGGTCCGCCCAGAGCAGGTGCTGGTCGGCGGCGCGGACCAGTTCCACGGTGACTGCGCTGCGCTTTCCGTCGACGGCGACCGTGCCGGTAAGGAGGTAGCGGGCGCCGAGCCGTTCGCCGACGGCTGTCAGATCCACCCCGGGATCCCGGAACTGGAAGGACGAGCCGCGCGCGATCACGATCAACCAGTGCAGGCGCGAGAGTTCCACGATCAGCTCGTGCGCGACCGCGTCCGCCAGCGTGGCCCGGACGCCGTCGCCGGACAGCCACTGGAACGGCAGCACGGCGATCGAGGGCGGGCCGCCGGATTCGGTCGGTGGGGCGGCAGTGCTTGCTCGGGGGTGTGGCGCTTCGGCGGGGTCACAGACGACGGCCTGTACCACATTGGGATGCTCTACTGCGGGCGTGCCGAGGAAACGGAAGCCCCGTCGGTGCACCGTCCTGATCCGGCGCTGGGCCTTGCCGTCATCGCCGATTGCCTGTCGCGCAGAGCGGATGCGGCTGTTGACCACCGCCTCGGACACCACCCGGCCGTTCCAGATGCGCTCGTTCAGCTCGTCTTTTGTGATCAGCCGGTCGGGGTTGGCGACGAGCAATTCGAGCAGCGCGAACACCTGTGGTTCCACGGGGCGCACTACGCCGCCGCAGCGCAGCTCATAGCGGTCGGTATCCAACTCGATGTCGTCAAAACGAAAAATCATGCGGTCGCCTTCGCGCAAGACATCGTGCCTCCGTGGCTCGAATGTACGCGCGCTGGCGCCAATCTGTCACCACCCGGACGGCAGGTGTCGCTCATCCTCCAGGCATTGACCGGCGAATATGCAGGATTTATGCAGCGTTCCTGCAAGTATCGCGGAGCGATGGCGCGCAAGCTGGACCCAGGTCGAAAGGCCGTGCCGACACAGGCGCGACACAGGACCCCGACCCCACCACAGGAGATCATCATGAACACCCCTGCTGCCCTCATCGCCGAAACACCCGATTTCGAAGCCATCAAGACAAAGCAGAACGCGGCCTGGTCGTCCGGCGACTACGCCATCGTTGGTACCACCCTGCAGATCGTCGGCGAGCAGCTCGCCGAGGCGTTGGACTTGCGCGCTGGCCAGTCGGTGCTCGACGTCGCTGCCGGCAACGGCAACTTCACCCTCGCCGCGGCCCGCCGCTGGGCAGAGGTAACTTCAACCGACTATGTGCCTGCGCTGCTGGAGCGTGGCGCCGAGCGTGCGAAGGCCGACCGCCTGCCGGTGACCTTCCACTTCGCCGACGCCGAGGATCTGCCCTTCACCGACGCCATGTTCGACGTGGTGGCCTCCACCTACGGGGTGATGTTTACCCCCAATCAGGAAAAAGCCGCTGCCGAGATGCTGCGCGTGTGCCGCCCGGGTGGCCGGATCGGGCTGGCCAACTGGACGCCGGATAGTTTCGTGGGGGGCATCTTCAAGGCCATCGGTCGCTACCTGCCGCCACCGCAGGGCGTGAAGTCGCCGGCCCTGTGGGGCACGCGGGAACACCTGGACGTCTTGTTCGGCGCTGGCGCGCGGGAGATCCGCGTGACGGAAAAGGACTTCGTCTTTCGCTACCGCTCGCCGCAGCACTTCATGGAAATCTTCCGCGCGTACTACGGCCCGGTCCACAAGGCCTTCGCCGCGCTCGACGGCGAGCGGCAGGCTGGCCTCCACTCGGATCTGATGGGTCTGATCGACCGCTACAACACCGCCGATGACGGGACCATGGTCGCGCCCTCGGCCTACCTGGAGATCGTGATCGAGCGGTGCTGAAACTTGACGCCGCACACGAAATGAAACGACCCGCCAGGCCAAGACGTTCGATTGCTGAATCACGCCTAGGCGGGTCACTTTGAAGTTGTTGTTGCCGCCATCAATGGTTAGGAGGGCGCCATGAACACGCTAGTACGCTCAACGGGCACCGAACGGGTCCGCATCGATACGGTTCGTGCCGTCGCAGCCGGTCTTGCGGCGCGGGCAATCGCTACGCTTAGGGCTTGGGCGCGTCGCAGTCGCACCCGCGGCGAGCTGGCCGAACTCGATGACGCGATGCTTCGCGACCTTGGCGTCGCGCGCGCCAACGCCAACTTCGAGGCAAGCAAGCCGTTCTGGCAACCGTAACGCCACGGCTTACGGTGAGGATTTGCAGCAACAGCACCTTGAGCAGCCACTCCGGCGGCACCGAAGGACGCCTCACACGTGCGTAGCTCGCATCGAACTCGGCGTCCATCGAAGCGAGCACCGCATCGACCAGCACCCGAAGCTTGCGCAGCGGGTGCGAGGCGACCTTGGACCAAACCCAGCATTACCAGATGGGGTTACCCTTCGCGCTCGCCCGACCCTGTGGGCCAACAAATGAGGAACGCCACCATGAGCGCCACCACTAAACCCCTCGCCGGCATCAAGGTCATCGAGCTCGGCACGCTGATCGCCGGCCCCTTCGCGGCGCGGATTCTTGGCGAGTTCGGCGCGGAGGTGATCAAGATCGAATCGCCCGACGGCGGCGATCCACTGCGCAAGTGGCGCAAGCTGTACGAAGGGACCTCGTTGTGGTGGTACCTGCAGTCGCGCAACAAGAAGTCGGTGACGGTGAACCTCAAGCACCCCGACGGCGTGGAGGTGGTGCGCAAACTGGTGGCCGGAGCCGACATCGTGGTCGAGAATTTTCGCCCCGGCGTGCTCGAGAAGCTCGGCCTCGGCTGGGAGGCGCTGTCGGCAATCAATCCCGGCCTCGTCATGCTGCGCCTGTCGGGTTTCGGTCAGACCGGGCCGATGGCCCAGCAACCGGGCTTCGGCGCGATCGGAGAGTCGATGGGCGGGCTGCGCTACGTGACCGGTTTTCCGGACCGGCCGCCGGTGAAGACCGGCATCTCGATCGGCGATTCGATTGCCGCGTTGTGGGGGGCGCTCGGTGCGCTAATGGCATTGCGCCACAAGGAGGTGAATGGCGGCCGCGGGCAGGTGGTGGACGTGGCGCTGTACGAGGCGGTGTTCGCGATGATGGAATCGCTGGTGCCGGAGTTCGACGTGTTCGGTTTCGTGCGCGAGCGCACCGGCAACATCATGCCCGGCATCACGCCGTCGAACACCCACACCACGAAGGACGGCAAGCACGTGGCAATCGGCGCGAACGGGGATGCGATCTTCCGCCGGCTGATGCAGGCCATGGGCCGCAACGATCTCGCCGAAGACCCCGCGCTTGCCGACAACGCCGGGCGGGACGCGCGGCGCGAGGAGATCTACGCGCTGATCGACGCCTGGGTCGCCGATCACGACGAGGCTGCCGTACTGGAGGCGCTCGCCACGGCCGAGGTGCCGGCGTCACGCATCTATTCGGTCGCGGACATGTTCGCGGATCCGCAGTTCCTCGCGCGGGAGATGTTGCAGACGGTGACCTTGCCCGACGGGCGCTCGTGCCGCATGCCCGGCATCATGCCCAAGCTCTCGCTCACGCCGGGCGCGGCGGAGTCACTCGGCCCCGCGTTGGGCGCGCACACCGATGCGGTGCTTGGTGCGCTCGGATACGACGCGACGGCGATCCAGGCGCTAAGGGAGGGCGGTGCGATCTGAAACGCTGCCGGCGTACCGTCAAGGGGTGGCACGCGCCCGGTCCGGAGGTCGCGTCACGCCCTAACGGGAAGCGAGGCGATTCACCCTCGCCACGGCGTCGATCTCGATCCGCGCATCGAGCGGCAGCCGGGTCACCTCCACGCACGAGCGCGCCGGAAAGTCATTCGGGAAGTAGTTGGCATAGACCGCATCCACGGCTGACAAGTCATCCATGTCAGTCAGGAAGACGGTGACGCGGACGACCTGATTGAGTGCGGATCCGGCCGATCGCAGAATCACCTCGATGTTGTGCAGCGCTTGATTGGCCTGCGTCACGGCATCCGGACCGACCAGCGAGCCGGTCGCGGTATCCAGGCCCAGTTGCCCGGACGTCCACACCCACCCATCCATCACGACACCCTGCGAACACGGGCCGACAGGAAGGGGTGCGTCCTTGATGAGGACGATCCGCTTGCTCATGCACACCTCCGCAGTGACATTGCGTTCCAGCATACCCCGGCTGATGCCGGTCGCCCCCCATTCGTCCCACCGGTCGATGCATCCGCAGCTCACGACGCAGCCGCACCCCGTATTCCCCTGTCACATACGGAAGTCGCTGCGCCCCGGGCACGCTTCCCTGCAGTATAGGCACCTACTGCGGGAGCCTTCATGCAGGCAGTCTTGCAGAACCGCGCCGCCGGCGATATTTCGTTTACGATGAAAAGCGCATTTCGCACCTATCGCGACCATCAACAGGACTCGAACCTCGCAGGAGACGCCGTGATTGCTGACCAGTATCTGAACCCCGGACGCGGTATCGAAAGCGACGCACCGGAGATCGTCGCCTTCGCGCGACAGGCCGCCGGCCCCGCTACGGACGATATCGGCCGGGCGGTGTCGCTGTATGAAGCCGTGCGGGACCGCATCGCCTACGACCCCTATGACCGGCTCGGGCACGCGGAGTCCTGTTCGGCAAAGCGTGCACTCGCACGCGGCCGCGGTTTTTGCATCCCGAAGGCTGCGCTCCTGGTTGCCTGCGCGCGGGCGCTGGGGATTCCGGGGCGATTGGGATTCGCCGATGTGCGCAATCATCTGGCATCACGGCGCCTGCTCGAGGCCAACGACGGCGACGTCTTCCGCTGGCACGCCTACGCGGAACTGCATCTCGACGGGAAATGGGTGAAGGCGACCCCGGCGTTCGACCTTGCGCTATGCGAACGGGCGGAAATCCAGCCGCTGCGGTTCGATGGCCGCGATGACTCGGTCTTTCACCCCTATGACCAGCGCAATCGCAAGCACATGGAGTATGTGCTCGACCGCGGCCAATACGCCGATGTCCCGTTCGACGCGATCGTCGCGACCTGGCGGACTCACAGTCCGCGAATGCTCGACGAAAGTTATTACGCCGGGGCGAAAGCCTTCATCGACGAGCTTCAGCCTCAGGCGTAAGGCCGACATTTGACGGAACTCCGGGCTGCGGAGATGCCTCGCAGCCCGAAGTGCCTGCGCCGGCTCACCGCCGCAGGCGTCCGGCCCAGAACGCCGCGACGTCCAGCATGCGCCGCGAGAAGGCCCATTCGTTGTCGAACCACAGCATCAGGTTGATCAGGCGCTCGCCGCTGGCGTGAGTCTGGCTGCCGTCGACGATGGCCGAGAAGCCGTTGTGGTTGAAGTCCACCGACGCGTGCGGGCCGTCCGAGTACGCGAGCACGCCGTGGCGGTCCTCCTCGGCGACGCGGCGCATGAGGCGGTTGATGGTCTCGACCGTGGCGTTGCGCCGGAGCGTCACCGTCAGGTCGATGGCCGAGACGTTCGGTACCGGGACGCGGATCGCCTTCGCCACGATGCGCCCTTCGAGCGCCGGCAGCAGACGGGAAATGCCCTTCGCCAGGCCGGTCTGTACCGGGATCATCGACTGCATCGCCGAGCGGGTCATGCGCAGGTCGGTGGCGTGGTAGCCGTCGATCACGGGCTGGTCGTTCATCACCGAGTGCAGCGTCGTCGTCAGCGCATGCTCGATGCCGAACGTCTGTTCGAGGATCGCGAGGATGGGCACGACGGCGTTGGTGGTGCAGGAGGCGGCCGAGACGATGCGTTCGCTGCCGTCGAGCGTGTCGTGGTTCATCCCGAACACGACGGTGCGATCGACGTCGGCGGCGCTGTGGCCGGGGTGCGACAGCAGCAGACGCGGACAGCCGGCGTCGAGGAAGGCTTCGAGTTCGTGCCGGTAACGGTAGCGCCCCGAAGCTTCGACGAGGAGGTCGGCATCGAGGGCCCGCCAGTCGACGCCGTCGGGCGTTGTCGCATGGGTGACCGCGATGTCCTGGTCGTCGATGTGCAGGCGACCGTCACGGATGCCGACGGTGCCGGGGAAACAGCCGTGGATCGAATCGAAGCGGGTGAGATAGGCCATGCTCTCGATGTCCGCCGGTTCGTTGATGGCGACGATGGACAGCGAATTGCGCAGCGGCGATTCGTGGAGGGCGCGCAGGAAGCAGCGGCCGATGCGGCCGTAGCCGTTGAGTACGATGCGGAAGCTCATTCAGGGAAGCGGGACGGATGGCCATGCGGTTGAATGTTCAGACCGAAGCATAGCCGGAGATAGGGGCTCCCGTCGCGTTCGCCCGATCCGCCTCGCCGTTCGAGAATCATTGCCCCCTCACCGGACGCGCCCGCACTGGGGCGAGACACTTCCGGCAAGGGGGGGGGAAAGCGGACTTCAGACCTGCTTCACCGTCGCGCGGCAACGGTCGCTGCCGTGGTCATCGCAGCCGACGTCGTCGGACTCGGGCTCCGGACGGGGGTCGTCGGCCCCCTTCTTGGCAACGATCGAGCGGCAGATGTCGGTGCCATGGTCGTCGCACCCGGTGTCGTCGGGACGGGGGTGCGGCTTGGGATCGTCGGCCCCCTTCTTGGCCAGCATCGTTACCGGCACATCTTCCTGGCTGCCTTGCGGCGACGCCGCCGTGGACACGGTGGCGGCGTAGCTCGCGGAGGTCGCAAAGCCGAGGACGATGATCGCTGCGGCGAGCTTGCGGGGAAAGGTTTTCATTTGGCTTCTCCTGTCGGGGTTGGGGCGCGGGCCGGAACGCCCAGTACGGTCTGACGTCGTCGAGTTCGGCCCGACACGCCCTACATGCACTGCATGTGCCAGCCCGTCGCCGCACCGACGAGCAGTCGCCAAGAGCCTGTTTTATTTAATCAAAAGCAATCTCGAGCGGCGCCGCGACGCACGCCGGCAGCCGTCCCATCGTCCCTCTGCTGCGCGATTCCCCCCACCCGCATGGGGGATATCAACCAGCCCCCGCCTGTCAGGCCCCAAATTCCCTCAGCCACGCCAGGCCGTCCTCCGTCCTGCCACGGGGCCGGTATTCGCAGCCGATCCAACCGGCGTAACCGAGTTCGTCCAGCAGGCGGAACAGGTAACGGTAGTCGAGTTCGCCGTCGTCCGGTTCGTTGCGCGCCGGCACGCCCGCGATCTGTATGTGACCGACGTGACGGAGGTAGCGGCGCAGCTTGGTGGTGATGTCGCCTTCCATGATCTGCGCGTGATAGAGGTCCATCTGCACCAGCAGGTTGGGCGCGCCGACTTCCTCGCGGATCGCGTGCGCCTCGGCCTGCGTGCTGAGGAAGTAGCCGGGCATGTCGCGCGTGTTGATCGGCTCGATCAGCACCGTGACGCCATGCTGCGCAGCCGCGCGAGCCGCGTGCCGCAGGTTGTCGACGTACAGGGCGCGCTGCATGCCGGGCGCCGCTCCGGGCACGACGAGGCCGGCCATCACGTGCAGGCGCGGGGTTCCCAGCGCCTGCGCATACTCCAGGGCACGGACGACGCCCGCACGGAATTCCGCCTCGCGCCCCGGCAGCGCTGCAAGGCCGCGCTCGCCCGCGGCCCAGTCGCCCGGCGGCATGTTGAAGAGGACGTTAACGAGCCCGTGCGCCTTCAGCCACCCGGCGACCTCCGCCGGCGCGTGCTCGTACGGGAACAGGAATTCGACGGCCCTGAACCCGGCTTGCGCCGCCGCGGCGAAACGCAGCGGAAACGGGTGCTCGTTGAACATCATCGTCAGGTTGGCGGCAAACTTGGGCATCGCGGCTTCCTCGCGGGACGGCGGAATGAGGTGAGAGCGGGTACCGGGGCGAGCGCCCCGCGGCCCGGCGATTGTCGCGGACTTCCCCGCACCGCGCCAGCATCGGCGTCGCAGCCCTGCCGCCACCCGCGTCATGACAGGCACCTTTCCGCGGCGCATAATCGGGCGATGCCAATCCGGTACCCGCAGCGCGCCCCGGCGGCGGCCGGTACCGCATACCAGTTCCAAAGTCGCACGGAGAACACCGATGAGCCAAGTCCTGTTCGAATGGTCCGACAGCTTCAACGTCGGCATCCAGGAAATCGACGAACAGCATCGCATCCTGGTCGACCTGCTCAACCAGTTGCACGCCGCGATCCGCGACCACAAGGGCAGTCAGGCCTGTCGCGCGATCCTCGACCAGCTGGCCGAATACACGCGCACCCACTTCCTGCTGGAAGAGAGCCTGATGCGCGTATCGCACTACCCCGGCCTTGACGTGCACAAGCAACAGCACGAAGACCTTATCGCCCAGGTCAGGTCGCTGCAGGACAAGCTCGACAGCGGCCAGGCATCGATCAGCTTCGAGTTGCTGCACTTCCTGCAGGTGTGGCTTACTAAACACATCAACGAAAGCGACAAGCGCTTCGGCAACCACTTCGTCCGCAACACCGACCTGAAGGGCTATTCGGAATGGTCCGAAGAGGTGAAGACGACGATGAAGAAAAAGAAGTGGTGGTGGAAGTTCTGGTGAGCGGCGCGTCGCGGGGAGACGGGGAAACGCACGGGTTTGCGTCGCCCGGCGCGAGCGCTCAGAATCGCCGGTAGCGCCAACGCGCCGACAGACCCTGCACACAGGGCACGCCCCCGAACCTCCCGAATCTCCCCCCGACGAGAACACAGATGGATCTTCCCGCACACCAACTCACGATGACGGTGCTGATGACACCGGACATGGCGAACTTCTCCGGCAAGGTGCACGGCGGCGCCGTGCTCAAGCTGCTCGACCAGGTCGCCTACGCCTGCGCGAGCCGCTACGCCGCGCGCTATGTCGTCACCCTGTCGGTGGATCAGGTGATGTTCCGCCAGCCGATCATGGTGGGCGAACTCGTGACCTTCCTCGCAAGCGTGAACTACACCGGCAAGTCGTCGATGGAAGTGGGCATCAAGGTCGTTGCGGAGAACATCCGCACCCAGGAAGTGCGCCACGCCAACAGCTGCTTCTTCACGATGGTCGCTGTCGACGACGACGGCAAGCCGGTCGCGGTGCCGGCGCTGCGCCCCTTCAGCCCGAAGGAGAAGCAGCGCTTCGAGGCGGCCGAGGCGCGCAAGACGCTGCGGCTGGAACACGAACGGCGCTTCGCCGAGACCCACGGTTCGGCCGACAAGGCCTGATCCCGCCCCTGCGCCCCGCGGGTGGCGCAGTCATTCAAAGGAAACCGCATGCAAGATCACCCGCAAATCGTCTGGCAGGACGAGAGCGGCGCCACCCATTCGGCCCGCTGGCGCTCGGAAAGCGGCAGCCCGCCGCCCAGGCGGGTCGTGCTCGCCGACGACCAGACGCCTGCCGACCTGGCCTACCGGCTCGCGTGCGAAGGCACGGCGCTGCTGTACCGCGGCGACTTCCACAACGCGAAGCAGCTGCTGCAGGCGATGGCGCGGCGCATCGACCGCAAGCCGCGCCGCCCCGCCAAGCCCGGCGCGGCGAAAAGTGCGACCGAGACCTTCCACCTGCACCGCCAGGCGCAGGCGCAGCGCGCGCGGGTGCTGGGCATGCTCCTGCTGCCCTTCGATGCCGATCACGGTCTGCCGCTGCGCCGCGCGCCGGACGTGCGGCAGGCCTGCATGGAAGCCTACGGCGCCGCCGACGAACCGTATGTCGCGTCGCTGCGCGAACTGCTGGGCCTGATCGGCGCGCACGAGTGGCGCAAGAAAGGGGTTCCGGTCGCGGCGCTGGGCGCGGCGATCCACCCGCATTACGGCGTGTTCTCGCCGGTGCGCGGCGAATACGTCGATCTCGTCGCCCAGGCGCCCCTGCCCGCAGCCTTGGCAGGCGATGCGACGGCCTTCGACGTGGGGACCGGCACGGGCGTGATCGCGGCGGTGCTTGCGCGCCGCGGGGTCGCGCACATCGTCGCGACCGACCAGGATCCGCGCGCACTGGCCTGCGCGAGCGAGAACATCGCGCGCCTCGGCTATGCGGGGCAGGTCGAGGTGGTACAGGCCGACATGTTCCCGGAGGGCCGCGCCGCGCTGGTCGTGTGCAATCCGCCGTGGGTGCCGGCGCGCCCGAGCTCGCCCGTCGAGTACGCTGTCTACGACCCGGACAGCCGCATGCTGCACGCCTTTCTCGGCGGCCTCGCGGCGCATCTCGCCCCCGGCGGCGAAGGCTGGCTGATCCTGTCGGATCTCGCGGAACATCTGGGCCTGCGCACGCGCGAGGAGCTGCTCGCGGCGATCGACGCCGGCGGCCTGCAGGTGCTCGGGCGGCTAGACGCCCGTCCCCGGCATGGCAAGGCGAGCGACGCGGAGGATCCACTGCACACGGCGCGGGCCGCGGAAGTCACGTCGCTGTGGCGCCTCGCGGCACGTTGAGGGGCGGCGCGCGCCGGCGCGTCATTCCTCCTGCAGCAGCTTCTTGAGGTATTCGGGCAGGCCCGACAGTACCAGCGTGTCGCTCGCGCGATCGTAGTGCACGGCGCCCGAATGCAGGCTCGCGCGATCGAATTCCAGTTTCCACTGCTCGCCGGCGGCGCGGAAGCGCACCAGCGGGCGGATCGCGCGGCGGTCGGGGACGAAGCCACCGGCGAGCGGCGCCTCGCCTGACGCGAGGGCCGCGTCGAGGCGTTCGGGCTGCTCGGGCCACACCTTGCGCGCGATCTCGTCGAGCGCGAGCGGCGAGCCGGCCTCGCCGAGTTCGTCAAGGTAGCCGTGCGCGCGCTCGAGCATCGCGTCGCGCGCAGGCGCCTCCAGGCGCTGCGTCTCGGCGAAGTCCGACAGGCGCTGCACGAGCTTCTTCGTTTCCTTCAGCGCGATCACGACGTCGCCGCAGCCGAGAAAGCGCTTGAACCATGGCGCGACGTCGCTGCGCCCCTTGAGGAAGCTCACGTAGCGCTCGTCGCCGCGCTGCCAGCCGGTGAGGTCGATGCGCCCGGCCGCGGGCAGCGCCGCGAAATCCAGATGCAGGCAGTCGACGATGTCGAGCGCGCCGGTGACGGCGCTGCCGACCGCCTCACCGACCACGGCGATCCACAGGCAGTCGTTCGCGCCTTCGAGGATGCGCGCGATCACGACGTAGCCGGACACTTCCGCGCCTTCCTCGTCCGCGCACAGACGCAGCGCGTCCATCATGCGCAGCGACAGCGCGGCGAAGTCGAGACTCTTGTCGACGACGTGCTCGCGCACCAGACGCGGCAGCGGCGAGTCGGCCTCCCCCTCCTCCGCGAATCGCCCGTAGCCCCGGCTGCTGCGGTCCGCGTAGTGGCCGCACAGGCGTTCGACCAGGCGCACTGCGGCATCGTCGACGCGGCAGGCGCCGTCGCGCAACTCGGCGCTCGCGGGGCCCTCGCCGGTGCGGTGGAGCTTGTGGACGACGAGGTGGGTGATGGTGTGCTGGACCTGGCTCATGGCGGCATCTCGTGCAGACGGGGGCGCGATTCTCGCACGCCCCGGCCCGCCCGGGACCGCCTTCGCGTCACTGATGCCAAGCGTTGAAGCGCGCTTCCGCCTGCTCGAACAGCACCTTCACCTTCTCCACTTCCCACGCCTGCTCGGCCAGCGTCTCGTGGTCCCACAGGCTGCGCGGCTGCGGCGGGGCGAAGAAATCGCCGCCGTACACGTGGATCGCGCAACTCATCTTGCCGATCGGGTTGAGCACCGAATGGATCGCGTCGCGTTCGAGCGCGGTGACGTCGCCCACGCCCAGCGAGCTTGCGCCGATCGCCTCGATGCTGCCCGCGGTCCGCCGCCAGAACACGTTGTCCTCACGCCCGGCGTAGATCCCGACCACCGAGAACATCTGGTGGTTGTGCGGCATCAGGCTCATGCACGGCGCCCATACGAAGTTGATGATCGTGAGTTCCGGCGAACGGTACAGCGCGTTGATGCCCGCGTGCTTCGGTTCACCGAGTTGCGCGACGATCGCCGCGCCGTCCGAGACCGCCTCGGCCACCAGTTCGCGCACGGCTGCCGGCCCTTCGGCCACGGCCTGCGTGCAGTCCTGGATGAATCGCTCCTTGTCGAACATGATCCATGCTCCCAACCTCGATCCACGTTCCCGCGGCGACGGGCGGCCGCCTGAAGGCCCGGCCGCCTCGCCCCCTGAATCCGCGCCTTCCCTTGCCATCGGGAACCTCCTCATCCGGGCAGTCCCCCATTCATTAATAGGACACGCCAGCGGGCCGGGCCAGACATCCGCTCACGCGGACGCCTTCTCCAGTTCGCCGAAGAGCCAGTCCTGGAAATTGCGGATCTTGGGCAGCTCGGCGCGCGCTTTCAGCAGATTGAAGGTGTAGCCCTGCACCTTCGGCCCGTCGAGCCCGAGCGGCGCGACGAGCCGTCCGGTTTCGAGCTCGCGCTGCGCGAGCAGCAGGCTTTCCAGACACACGCCGAGGCCGTCCACGGCCGCGCTGAGCGCCATGAAGGAGCGGTCGAAGCGCAGGCCGCGCGAGATGTCGAGCTTGACCTTGCGGTGCTGGCGCATCCAGTCGCGCCAGCCGACGAGGCACACCTCGCTGTGGATCAGCGTGTGGTGGACCAAATCGTCGGGCGTGCGGATCGGGTGCGGGCCGTTCATCAACGCCGGCGAGCACATCGGCACGATGGTCTCGGGCGGGAAGGTCAGCACCATCGTGCCGGCCGGCTGCAGCCGCTTCATGCCGTAACGGATATCGATATCCACGGTCTCCGCGACCAGATCGACGGTATCGGTCGACGCGTTGAGGCGCACGTCGACGTCGGGGTTGAGCGAGCTGAAGCGCGCGAGGCGCGGCATCAGCCACTGCGTCGCGAAGCTGGGCGTCGCATGCACCGTGAGGATGTCGCTCTTTTCCGTGCGCCCGAGTTCGCGCGTCGCGAGGTCGATGCGCGCGAAGGCCGCCGACACCTCCTCCGCGTAGCGCCGGCCCGAGTCCGTCAGCACCACCGCGCGATGCACGCGATGGAAGAGCTGCACCCCGAATTGGTCCTCCAGCAGCTTGATCTGGTGGCTCACCGCCGAGGGGGTCACGAACAGTTCTTCTGCTGCAAGCGCGAAAGACGACAGCCGCGCGGCGGCCTCGAACGCTTGTATGGCCTTGAGAGGGACTCGATGCTGCATCGCAAAACCCACATGAATTGAATTCACCTATAAGGCTAATTTATTCGTTTGAGCGACACCGATCAAGGGAATACGCTTTCTCCCACTCGCCGGACGTTGTGCAGACAGCCCGAGCGAAGGCGGAGAGCCCCCTCTCCTGACAGAGAGCAACGATTCGTCCCAACGCCCCCAGGGCAGCGGACCCAACCAAGGAGAACTGCGTGGATACCAGCGTTACTGCCCCCCGCGCCAAGATCGCCGAGCACGCCTACCGCATCCGCCGCAACGCGCTGCGGATGGGCGAAGTTCAAGGCCAGGGCTACATCGCCCAGGCGCTGGACATCGCCGACGTGCTGGCGACGGCCTACTTTCATGCGATGCGCTACCGGCCGGAAGACCCGGCGTGGGAAGAGCGCGACCGCTTCCTGCTGTCGAACGGCCACTACGCGATCGCGCTGTATGCGGCGCTGATCGAGGCCGGCATCGTCCCCGAGGAAGAACTGGAGACCTACGGCAGCGACGACAGCCGCCTGCCGATGTCCGGCATGGCGAGCTACACGCCGGGCATGGAAATGTCGGGCGGCTCGCTCGGCCAGGGTCTGACGATCGCCGTCGGCCGCGGCCTGGGCCTGAAGCGTAAGGGCTCGAAGTCCTTCGTGTATACGCTGTTCTCGGACGGCGAACTCGACGAGGGCGCCGTGTGGGAAGGCCTGATGTCGGCCGCACACCACAAGCTCGACAACCTGATCGCGATCGTCGACGTCAATAACCAGCAGGCCGACGGCCCCTCGTCGCAGGTGATGGCCTTCGAGCCGCTCACCGAGAAGATGCGGGCCTTCGGCTGGTTCACCCAGCGCATCGACGGCAACGACCTAGACGCCGTGATCGCCGCCTTCGACGCCGCGCGCAACCACCCCGGCCCCGAGCCCCGCATGATCATCGCCGACACCCTGATGGGCTGCGGCGTGCCCTTCCTCGAAGCGCGCGAGAAGAACCACTTCATCCGCGTCGAGCCGAACGAGTGGCAGCTGGCCCTCGAAGCGCTGGACGCCGGGAGGAAAGCATGAGCACCGTTACCGCACAAAAGCCCAAGCTGAAGACCTCGGCGATGATCGCCTCAATCGCCGGCGAGGGCCAGCGCACCCAGGCCGCGCCCTTCGGCCACGCGCTCGTGAAGCTCGCCGCAGAGCGGCCCGAGATCGTCGGCATGACCGCCGACCTCGCGAAATACACCGACCTGCACATCTTCGCGCAGGCCTACCCCGAGCGCTTCTACCAGATGGGGATGGCCGAGCAGTTGCTGATGGGCGCCGCGGCCGGCTTCGCACATGAAGGCGCGATGCCCTTCGTGACGACCTACGCGGTGTTCGCGACGCGCCGCGCCTACGACTTCATGCACCAGACGATCGCCGAGGACGACCTCAACGTGAAGATCGCCTGCGCGCTGCCCGGCCTCACGACCGGCTACGGCCCGAGCCACCAGGCGGCCGAGGACCTCGCGCTGATGCGCGCGATGCCCGGCATGACCGTGATCGACCCGTGCGACGCACTCGACATCGAACAGATGGTGCCGGCGGTGGCCGAACACAAGGGGCCGGTGTACATGCGCCTCTTGCGCGGCCAGGTGCCGCTGGTGCTCGACGAGTACGACTACAAGTTCGAGCTCGGCAAGGCCAAGCTCGTGCGCGACGGCCGCGACGTGCTGGTGATCTCGTCCGGGATCATGACGATGCGTGCGCTGGAAGTCGCCAAGGCGCTCGCGGCCGACCGCGTCGATGTCGGCGTGCTGCACGTGCCGACGATCAAGCCGCTCGACACCTCGACGATCCTGCGCGAGGCAGGCCGCTCCGGGCGCCTGGTCGTCGTCGCCGAGAACCACACGACGATCGGCGGACTCGGCGAAGCGATCGGCACGACGCTGCTGCGCGCCGGCGTGACCCCGCAGTTCCGCCAGATCGCGCTGCCCGACGCCTTCCTCGACGCCGGCGCGCTGCCGACGCTGCATGACCGCTACGGCATCTCGACCGAAGCGATGAGCACAACGATCAAGGGCTGGCTGTCGTAACGGCCGCCTGAACCGACTCCAAATCAACTGCAATTCAAAGGACCACTAACATGTCGCAATCCCAACTCCTCGAAGGCAAGGTCGCCGTCATCACCGGCGGCGCCGGTCTCAACGGCCTCGGCTTCGCCACCGCCCGCATGCTCGCCGCACAGGGCGCCCGCATCGCGATCCTCGACCTCGAGCAGGCGAACCCCGCCGGCGCCGCCGCCGAGCTCGGCCCGCAGCACATCGGCCTCGTCGCCAACGTCACCGACAAGGCTTCGTGCGACGCCGCTGCCGCCGAGATCCTCAAGCAGCTCGGCCGCATCGACGTGCTGGTGAACAACGCCGGCATCACCCAGCCGCGCAAGACGTTGGACATCACCGGCGCCGACTACGACGCGGTGCTCGACGTGAGCCTGCGCGGCACGCTCTACATGTCGCAAGCCGTGATCCCGGCGATGCAGAAGCAGAAGAACGGCTCGATCGTGTGCATCTCGTCGGTCTCCGCACAGCGCGGCGGCGGCATCCTCGGCGGCCCGCACTATTCGGCCGCCAAGGCAGGCGTATTGGGCTTGGCCAAGGCGATGGCGCGCGAATACGGCGCCGACAACATTCGTGTCAATTGCATCACCCCGGGCCTGATCGCCACCGACATCAACAAGGGCAAGATCCCCGAGGACCGCCGCGCCGCGATCCTCGAGTCGATCCCGCTGGGCTGCATCGGCGAACCCAACGACGTGGCCGGCTGCGTCGTGTTCCTTGCGAGCGAGTTGTCGAAGTACTGCACCGGCATCACGCTCGACGTCAACGGGGGCATGCTCATTCACTGATCCCATACCCCGCAGCCCCAGGCTCGCGGGGTCCAAGCAGTCCAGGTGCCGCACAGACGGCTACCTACGAGGAGACACACATGAACCGCAGGACTTTCAAACTCGCCACTTTCGCGCTCGCCGCCGCCCTCGCCTTCCCGGCCATGGCACAGACCGTCAAACTCTCGCTCGGCCACGGCGCCGCGCCCGGCAACCCGCGCCACGAGGCATCGGTGAAGTTCGCCGAGCTCGTCAAGGAAAAGACCGCCGGCCGCATCGAGGTGCAGGTCTCGCCTTCGGCCCAGTTGGGTGACGACGCCGCGATGGTCACGCAGCTGCGCACCGGCGCGCTGGACCTCTCGGCCAACTCGCAGGGTGCGGTCTCGACCGCCGTGCCGGAGTATGCCGCCTTCGGCATGCCCTTCCTGTTCGCCTCGCTGCCGCAGGCCTGGAAGCTGCTCGACGGCCCCCTGGGCCAGGAGCTCGCGCAGAAGTCCGCCGACAAGGGCCTGATCGTGCTCGGCTACTGGGACAACGGCGTGCGCCACATGTCCAACAGCAAGCATCCGCTGCTCAAGCCCGAGGACCTCAAGGGCCTGAAGATGCGCACCCCGCCCGACGCGGTGACGGTCGACATCATGCAGGCGCTCGGCGCCGAGGCGCAGCAGATCAAGTTCGCCGAACTGTACGTGGCGCTGCAGCAGGGCGTCGTCGACGGACAGGAGAATCCGCTGATGAACATCCACGCGTCCAAGCTCTACGAGGTGCAGAAGTACGTCACGCTGACCGGCCACAAGTACGAGATGACGCCCTTCCTGATGAGCAAGCGCTCGTGGGACAGGCTCAACGACGCCGACCGCAAGGCGATCACCGAGGCGGCGAAGGAAGCCACCGCGCTGCAGCGCAAGCTGTCGCAAGAGGCAGACGAGAAGCTCGTCGCGGATCTCAAGGCCAAGGGCGTGCGCGTCGACACGGTCGACAAGGCGGCCTTCGAAAAGGCCACCGCGCCGGTCGATGACAAGTGGAGCTCCGGCCCGATCGGCCCCTTCGTCAAGAAAGTGATCACCGCCGCGCGCAGCGGCAGCTGAGCCCCATCCCTCCCCCAACCTTCGGCTCGCGCCGCCCTCCTGGCGGCGAGGGGCCGGGGGACTCGAGACAGGAGTCCACGATGAATCGCATAGAGCGCGGCATCGTTCTCACATGCCAGGCGGTGCTGTGGGTCACCACCATCATCATCTTTTCCATTCTGTGCGCCAACACCATCCTGCGCTACAGCACCGGCGCCAGCCTGCAATGGGCCGCCGAACTGCCCGAGCTGCTGTTCCCGTGGATGGTCACCGCGGGCATCGTGCTCGGCGCGGCGCACGGCGCGCACATCACCACCTCCTTCCTGGTGGAGACGCTGCCGGCCACCGCCCGGCGCGTCATCGCAGTGATCGTGTGGCTGTGCGTCGCCGGGCTGTACTTCACGCTCGCCGGCGCCACCTGGAACATGCTCGAGATCGTTCATGACGAGCGCAGCCCGATCCTGCAGGTGCCCGGCTCGGTGACCTACGGCTGCGTCATGGTCGGCATGCTGATGCTCGCCGTCCTCGCGCTGCACTCGGCCTGGAACGCCTGGGCGCAAGGCGCCCGCAGCGGCAACGGCAACGCCCCCGTTCCCGAAACTCACGTGGTGACGACGACATGAGCGCCCTGATCCTGATGGTATTCGGCATCGCCGCGGTCGCCGCGATGCCCATCGCCCACGCCCTGCTCGCTGCCTCGATGGCGGCCGCAGCCACCTCGGACCGCGTCCCGCTCGATCTGATCGTGCAGCAGATGGTCGCGCAGGTTCAGAGCTTCCCGCTGATCGCGATCCCGTTCTTCATGCTGACGGGCACGCTGATGATGGGCGGCAAGCTCGGCGAATCGCTGATCGGCGTGCTGTCGACGCTTATCGGCCGCTTCCACGGCGGTCCCGGCCAGGTCGGCGTGCTGTCCTCGACGATCTTCGGCGGCGTCTCGGGCTCGGCGGTCGCCGACGCCTCGGCGATCGGCTCGCTGCTGATCCCCTGGCAGAAGCGCCTCGGCTACCCGGCGGAGTTCTCCGCGGCGACGCTCGCGGCGGCGGCGACGATCGACATCCTGATCCCGCCGTCGATCCCGATGATCCTCTTCGCGCTGAGCGCCAACGCCTCGATCGCGGCGCTGTTCGTCGCCGGCATCCTGCCGGGCCTCCTGATGTGCGGCGGCTTCATGGCCGTGTGCTGGTGGGTCGGCAAGCGCCGCAACTTCCCGCGCGAACTGCAGCCGATCAACTGGGCGGTGTTCCGTCGCCAGCTCGCCTACGCGTCGCCGGCGCTGATCATGCCGGTGCTGGTCGTCGTGTTCCTGCGCTTCGGCATCGCGACGCCGACCGAGGTCAGCGTGCTGTCGACGCTGTACGCGGCGTTCGTCTCCGCCGTCATCTACCGCGACTTGGGGCTCAAGCGCCTGCACCACGCGATCGTCGAAGCGGGACTCGCCACCGGCGTCGTGCTGCTCGTGATCATGGCGTCCGCCGCGGTGGGCTGGCTCCTCACCTACGACCACATGCCCGACGGTGTGGTGGGCTGGGCCAAGGCCAACCTCGAATCCGGCTGGACGGTGATCGCGCTGATGAACGTCCTGATGCTGGTCTGCGGCATGTTCATCGACCTGCCCGCGGCCGTGCTGCTGCTCACCCCGGTGTTCCTGCCGCTCGCCCAGAGCATCGGCATGGATCCGGTACAGCTCGGGATCATGATGACGGTGAACCTGGCGATCGGCCTCTACACCCCGCCGGTCGGCACGACACTGTTCATCACGAGTTCGGTCGCCAAAGTGAAGGTCGGCCAGACGGTGCGCGAGCTCGTGCCCTTCTACGCGGTGGCCTTCGGCATCCTGATGCTGGTCTCGTACGTGCCGGCCTCGATCCTGCGGTAAGCCTCGTCCTTCCCTTCGTCATCACACGAGCGTCTTAGCAGGTTCCTCCCCCTTCAAGGGGGAGGACAGGAGGGGGATGGGTTTCAACGGAAGTGCCCGCCCCCTCAAACCCTGTCT
>NZ_WTVS01000035.1 GCF_012911005.2 Aromatoleum toluolicum
CCGATTGGCACCGCAAGTTATCCACCGCCGCGCGCTCTGCCTGCGTATGAGGCGCCGCAGGCGCGCGCCCGTGGATAACTTGCTGCCCAGTACCCTTCATGGCGTCCATCAAACGGGGACAGGGTCACAACTGCCCAAGTCGCTCACTCCAGGTCGCGAACGCGACCGACCGCGCTGTCGACAACAGTCCGGTACCATCGACGACATTTGGCTCAGTACCGATGAGCCAGGTGCCGACCGCCACGGCGTTCTTGATGACAGCGGAGATAAGAACCGTCTGCGCCGATGCCTGAAGCAGCCCCTTGATTTCGGTCAGCAGAAGTTCATAGGTAATGCCCCGTGGTCCGGTGTCGAACTGGTGCCCTTCGTCGTAGACCACCATGCCGATGTGCGTAACCAAGCTCGGTTCCTGTCTGAGCACATACAGCAGCTTCTCCGGCGTTAACACCATCAGGTGGCGCGTTGCGGGAGCGTCCTGGCCAAACAACTCGGCCAACTGGTCGACGAAGTCCAGTTGCAGAGCATCAGAAAGCTCATTGACCTTGACGTCTTCGCCCTTGAACGCTTGGCGCAGCGAAGTGGCAATCTCGTGACACAAGGCGCGGAACGGCGCGACGAGCACAGCGACGCGCGTCCGGTCAGCCAGGAATGCGCTTCGGAGAATGACTTCGACGGAGCGCGTCTTGCCTGCGCTCGTGGGCATTTGGACCACACCGGACCGCCCGGAGAAGAGCCCCGCTTTTCCAAGCAATTTCTGGGATGGCCAGAGCTCCTTCGGGAATCCGGGGCGACGAATTGCTTCAGCCCAAGCGCCGCTGTCCAGCCCACTGAACCCAGGCAACAGGCTCCAGGCAGAGCCCGCCAAGCGAAGCCTGACTATGGCCGACGCCACCTCCGCAAGAACCACTTCCCGGGATGTGCCACTGGCATAAGTTAAGCGACGAAGCTCGCTCAGCATCTCGACGACCGCCTGAGTCGGGGCTCCGTCGTTGAAGTGGTTAGTCAAGCGGAAGGCAATCTCATGGAGCACCCCTGTTAGCCAATGCCCATCCAGGTTTGGCGGCTGGCGCCAGTCGGCTCGCAGCACCCAGATGGCCAATCGCTCGATGGCGCTACCACCCTCGACCGAAAGGCGCCGTGCAAGCACCAAGCTGCTACCAGGACGCTGTCCTAGGAAGTAGCTGGCCGATGCAAGCAGCGTGACCTCCCGCGTCACCGTCGTATCGAACCGGGAACCCAGGTAGGCGTCGAAGAAGCTCGCTGCGAAGCCTATGTCATCCCGTAGGTCCTCGGCCAGTCCAGACTGAACGTCGGCCACATCATTCAGCGCTGCCGATGCATCCACCAGTGTCCCAATGGACAACGGGAACAATGCAGCGGGTTCGACCCCCTCTGGCACCGCGATGTGGGACTCTTCCGGCAGCCCCAGCTCGTACATCTTCCCTTTTGACCGAGTAATGCCGAAGTACCGACGGCTGGTGGACTCAGGCTTCACCCGCAGCTCGCTGATAGAGAGCGTGAGCCAGCGTCATCAGGCCTTTGCCCTTGACAGCGATGAGCTTCAGGCGCCCTTTGTTGTTGTGCTCGGCCGCAGAGGTGGCCTTGATGCCTTCGGTATCGAACGCAGCGTCGGAAAGAATAGCGGCCGCACCGGAGAGAAGCCGGTACGGACGGTCAGCGGCATTCTGAAAGCGCTGCACCACCAACATTGAATCTTGCTGACCGGCAAGGTGCATGCGCCGTTTCATCGCAGCTAATGTCTCAGCGGCGCGCAGATAGTCTTTGCCTGAGTCGTTGACCGCGACCTGCAGTCGGCCGCTGTACTTTCCGCCGCTGAGTTGGGCTTTCACTTCGAAGGTCAGCATCTCGTCAGCGTGGCTGGGTTGCGCCGCGTTGGGGCACTTGAAGCCGACGATGTCGACTCCCTTAACGGATTCATCGCGACTCCCTTTCTCGGCGTACTTGCCGCGTGGCACCCAGTAGCCAAGCACGAACTCCACGAAGTCCGAGACCAGCAGCTCAGCAAAGTCTCCGGCACGAACGGCGGGTCCTGGCGCGACACTCTCGTCCGGGAAGACGAGTTCCAGCAGATACTCTGCGCGCGACTTACCTGTGCCCTCGCGCAGGATGTCGAGGTCAATGTCGGGACAGTAGGTTTCACGAAACCGGCGGGCCCACTCACTCAGGCATGGCGCATCGTCGGGGACATCGAGCTCCCAGACCTCGCACTTATCGCCGGCCGCCAACGTCAGGGACTCTGCCTGCTTCATGTGATGGAGGTAGGTAGGCCCCACCCCTACCTTTGGCACAGCAGGTGCAGCAGCGACCTTTGCTGCAGGCTTGGGGTTCGGCGCGCCAGTCATCTGCATTCCATCTCGTCCCACGCCTCCAGCACCAACCTACGCGTTCGGTACTCGCCGAAATCACGCATCTCGTTGTTCTTGAGCACGCGGAAGGTCTCGCTGGGGTAGTCCTCACCCATCACGTCAGCGGGGTCGAGAATGTAGCGAAGTTCGTCACGGGTCAGACCGTAGAGGCGGGCATAGCAGGCGTCGAGTTCGGCACGCAGTTGGGCGCGGCGCTCCGGATTCCACGGAAAACGTGGGCCGTCGTAGCCGAGGTCTGCGGCCCAGGGTTTGAGGTCGTCGGCGGTATAGGTGAGTTCGAGGACGCGGGGGACGATGAAGGCGAGGTTGAGGTCGGTGTAGCGGTCGGGGGGGAGAACCGGCAGCTGCTTGTAAATGAAGTAGTTCATGTGGGTCCCACCGGTCTTGTGACGCGCCACGAAATCGAACACCAGCGCACACAGATTCGCCAAGAGAGCAGCCGCCGGACGCCAGTCTTTACGGGCGTCGAAGAGCATCAGCGGCATCTGGTTGCCGATGCCGGCCAAGGGCACCACCGACGCAATCACCGTCCGCTCATCGGTCGAGCGGCAGATGTCCCGCCACCCCATCAACCAGCCCCGCTCCCGGCCCTTGTCGCGCAGCCGGGCCTCGACTTCGACGGCTTCGACCCAGTAGCGCGGGGTGACGCTGAAGGCCGGGTCCTGCTTCTGGGCGGCGGAGACGTCGCCACTGCCGTCCGCCGAATAGGTGGCCCAGCGGTGGTCGAACTGGTGAATCATCTTGGCTTCGTACAACGGCAGGCGGCTGGGGGCCGGGGTGTCGTGGAACAAGCCGCTGTCGTTGGCCATGTCCAGTTGTCGCATGAAGCGGATTTCCCAGGGATTGACCTCGGGCGGGCCTTCGGCGATGAGCACCGGCGCGGCCCGGTAGAGCTTCTTGGTCAGCACCGCATCCCGCTCGCTGCGGAACACTGGGCAGGTCAGGGTGTTGGGGTTGATGAGGCGGAATTCTTCGGGCGTCAGGGTGAAGTGTTTTCTTTCGTCAGTGAGTTCACCGACGCTCAGTGCGAAAAATAGAAAATCTGTTTGCTCTGCTTGCCCCAGAGTCATCAGACAAAACTTGAACCGCTGGTGTCCGATGTCAGCGAAGAGACCGGGGCCAGTTCGAAAATCGTAGAGTGAATGCAAGCGGCCCTGTTGAGTCATGCCAGCAAAGAACGCTTTTGTACTATCGTCAGTGGCAATGCCTGTGGGTACGATAAACCCAGCCCTGCCCTCCTCGCCCATGAGTTGTGCGAAAGTCTCGGCAAACAGCGCATACGTATTCACGTCGCCCACGCCGGTGAGCGGATAACGACCAGCATCGTGAGCAAACAGGCTGGCGGCCTCGGCATTGCGTCGCGCTGCTAGGAACTCCGCGTACAAGGCCTGCTCTGCCCCGTTGGGTGGCACCAGCCCCTGAGCGGCCTCCACCTCCGGGTACAGGGTGTGCAGCAACATGCCCTGGGCCAGCAGCCCGATACGCTGCCCCCGCTCGGCCTTGTGCTGGGCCTCGGCGACCAGCGGGCTGCGGGTGGCGAAGAATTCTTCCTCCTGCAACTTGATGCGCTCCCATGGCGGATTTCCGAGCAGCACATCGAAGCCGCCCTTGGCCTTCACCTGCGGAAACGCCTGCCACCAATGTAAGGCCTGCGCGGACAAAGCCGCATCGTGCGCCGAGTCCGCAATGCCCGGGCGCGGGCTACCGCCGTTCAACACCAGCCACAGGTCCTGGCTGGTCGGCACACGAGCCTCGGACTCCATAGTCTTGGGCAGCACGAAGGCGGCCACAAAAATATCCGCCGCCAGCCGGGCCTTCGAGGCTGCAATGTTCGCTTCCAGCGCAGCATGAGCAGCACGCTTGACGTCCAATGCCTCCAGGGTGTCGTCCGGCAGTGCCTCGAAAGAAGCAGCATCTACCCCTTCTCCCAAGTCCAAGCTCAGCATCTGGCGGGATTTCTCCTTCGCCTTGACGATGGCCTTGAGCGCTTCGCGGTTGGCCTTCTTGATGCGCTTCACCACCTCAATGTCATCACCGGAAAGCGCATTGAAGGCCTTGTCCGGGATGCCGTCCTGCAAGACAGCCTCGTCCAGCACGCCGAGCAGCGCATCACCGCAGCGCAGGTGGGCGTCGAGAAAGGTGAGTGGCCGGTCGGGGGTGTAGGCCTCCAGCCACAGGGCGGTGCGGGCAAGTTCCACCGCCATCGGGTTCTTATCCACGCCGTAAATGCAGTGCACCACCACGTCGCGCAGCGCATGGCGGAAGTCGTCCTCGGTGGGGGTGCCTTCCGGGGCGCGGAGCAGGGCCACCTCGTCGGCGATGCGGCGGGCTGCGGCGAGCAGGAAGTGACCGGAGCCACAGGCCGGGTCGCACACGGTGAGCGCAAGTAGTGCCTTGACCGGTTCCTGCGGGTTGTCGGTCATGGTGCGGGCGATGACCGGCTCCAGGGCGCTCTTGATGAGTTCCTGCACCAAGCTGTCCGGGGTGTAGTAGGAGCCGGTGAGCTTGCGGGCATTGCCCTTGGTACTGCCCTCCTCCTCGTCGCCAATGAAGCCGAATTTGCGCGCGCCACCGAAGACTGCAACCTGGGGCACAAGTTCCAACAGGCTCTCATACACGCTGCCGAGCTCTTCGGAATCCATATCGCGGTAGTTCACCCGGGAGAGCGCCGCGCCATCGCGGAAGAAGCAGAGGCCAAAGAGCGCAGACAGCAGGGCCTGGTTTTCCAGGCGGGTGGCGTCGAGGTCCGGGCACTGAGCGGCATCGAACAGACCGCCAAGGGCCGGCAGGCCGAGGGCGGGCTGCCCCCGGCCAAGGCCGACGAAGGTGATGGTGAGCACCTGCCACAGGTCGGCGTGACGGTCGTAGCTGCGGCGGCGGGCGGCGAGCTGACGCAAGCGGGTGAGGCTGTAGCCGGCCAGATAGCGCTGGCGGGCTTCCGGCGTGGCGTCCGGTGCGAAGATGAGTTCGCGGTCTTCAATCGTGGCCAGGAAAATGAAGCGGTAGATGAGGCGCAGCAACTGCTCGAAGTAGGCCTGAGTGCTGAGTTCGCCCGCTTCGATGCGGCGGCGCAGTTCGGCGTTGTCCTTGTGGGCGAGAAAGCCGGTGCCGAGCGCGCGCAGCGCTTCAGTTACACCCACCCTCAGTCGGTCGCGGGCGCGGATGCCGTCTTCCTGAGCGGTGTTGCGCCAGCGCTCCAGCGCGCAGTCGGCCGGTTCGATGCCGACCTTACCGAAGCGGCTGGCGTGGGCGAGCAGCCAAAGCGCAGTGAAGTCCGGGTAGAGGCCCTCGTTGAAGATGGCTTCCAGGTCGGCCTCGATGTAGGCCGGTCGGGTAAGGCTGGGGTTGTCGCGCAGGATGCGCAGCTTGAGCCCGTTGCTGACCACTGCCCAGAGGCAGTTGCCGCTGGCGTTGAGGTATTCCTGTGCGAGCAGGAAGGGCGAGCGGCGACGCACGCCGTCGCCGTGTCGAGTGCTGGGCTTGTCCAGCCCCTGGTCGTGGGCGGCGAAGACCAGCGGTACCTTGCCCTCACACGCAGCGAAGCCAATCGGGAAGATGCGCTCGTCGAGGGTAAGCTGCCCCACCGCACGCGAGTCGGCAAAGCCCAACACCTGACGGCAGAAGGGTTCGAGGAAATCGCGCACCGTCACCGCATGGCTGTCGACGTCGGAACGCTCCCGCTTGGCGGAGAAGTCCTGCCAAAGGTTCTGGGCAATCTTCCAATAGCGGCCGATTTCGTCGCGTAGCTTCAGACCGCGGGGGATGTCGTAGTCGCTTTCCGACTGCTCGGCGGCACCGAGATGCGCGACCTTGTTGAGAAAGTCCGGCGCGAGCAGCGCCCCTTCGATGGACAAAGCGGCAAAGGCGAGTTCGCGGTTGTGACGGCGAGCCATGTTGTTGTGATTCCTGTTCGCTAGCGTCAAGCCGGGATTAGAACGAAGACACCCATGATGTCCACCGGCAGGCTGGGCGTGACGCGATATTCACCACGAGCATCCGACGCCACCCGCACGCGGCGGTGGTCTTCCAGCAGTTGCTGGGCGCGAGCACGGGCGAGTGATTCCAGTGCGGGCTGAAGCTCGGGTAGCTGCATCAGCGCGCGCTGGATGTGCTGGTCGCGCAGCAGCGGCGGCATGTTGCGCGCTGGTTCGGCCGTCATCAGCACGCGAGCGGTGGCTTCTTCCAACGGCGTGGATTCGTTGCCAGCAGCCAACCCAACCGTGAGGGTCTCCTCGCATAGCAGCAGGCGAGACTGACCCCGATAGCTGACAGTGAGCTGGTGGCGCAGGCGGACCAGCAGGACAGTGGTACGGGTCTCGACGGCGCCGGTGAAGATGGCTCCTGCCCGGGCCACAGCGTCGAGCGCCGTGTCGGCCTCGACCGACGCGTCGTCCAGCGCAGTTTCCAGCAGGAAATCCGCCAGTACCGATACGAGCGGGTGGGTGCGATGGATGAACTGCGTGCCCGGCGCAGGCGGCTGATGGAAGTCGATGCGCAGCGTGCCGGCCAGACCCTCGCCTTCCAGGCGCTCGCGCACAGCTGACGGCAGACTTGAGGCGTGGAGTTTCCAGTGATTCCCGCCGCCCTTGGTCGTTTCCTCCAGCGGGGCACCGAGCTGCTGGGCCGCACGTTTCACGAAGCGCTCGACGTCGGCTTCGCCACCGAGCACGGCCAGCGTCTTCTGCCACTCGGGCAGCACGTCTTCGGGCTTCAGGCGGCGCTGGGCGAACAGGGTGCGGTTCTTCGCAGCCTTTTCGCGGGCCGAGGTCCACGCGGTGTCAATGGACTGCTCTGGGTCGCCGAAATCGAGACCGAGCTGTGGCATGCGGGCGGTGGTCGCGCCCTTGCGCAGCAGCACCGCACCGACCAGGGCCTGGGTGAGCTTGCCTTCGTCGTCAGGCATGGGCACCAGCACCCCGAGTTCCTTGCGGATGCTCTCGGCCTTGCGCAGGATGACCTGCAGCACGGCGCCGTCGACCGGGTTGTCCTGGCCATAGAGCATGGTGGTGCGCACTTCTCGCGCCTTCTGGCCGAAGCGGTCGACACGACCTTCACGCTGCTCGTGGCGCGTGGGGTTCCACGACAAGTCGTAGTGCACCACCGCCGTGAAGAGGTTCTGGAGGTTGATGCCTTCGGACAGGCAGTCGGTCGCGACCAGGATGCGCTGTTCGGCCTCGCCCATGGCCTCCACTGCGACCTCCCGCTCAGCGGGCGCGAACTGGCCTGTAACCGGTGTGACCTGATGGTTGCGGAACGCAGTGCGCAGGTTCTCGGCGACGTAGTGGGCAGTGGCAATGTAGCGGCAGAACACCACCGGCTGAAAACCAGCCTCAGTGAGTTCTTTCAGGTGGTCGATGAGCTTCCTGAGTTTGGGGTCCTTCGTCGGACCGGCCAGCCCCTCGGCACGGTCAATCAACACGGAAAGTCGAGCACCGTCTTCGGTACGGGCTCCCGGTTCGATGTCCTGGGTGGAGAGGTCGTCTTCCACGCCATCGAGAACCCGCTCGCGGCCCTGCTCTTCCGCCTCTTCCAGGGTGAGCTCGACTTCGGCAGCATCCGTCTCGTCAGTCGGCGCGGTTCCTTGAAGGCGCGTTCGCAGGGCATTGACCGCTGCGGCTGGCGATGAGGAGATACAACGCAGCAGGGCGAGCGCGGCCCACCAGCTCATGCGTTGCTGCAAGAGCCCCTTGCCTTCGGCACGCTCGACCAGGTCGCGTGCATAGTCGAGCACCTCATCGAAGAGCCGGCCCCACTCACCGGTGAGCTTGTAGGTGATTTCGGCAGAGAGCCGTTCGGGGAAGACATTGCGGTCCTGCCATTCATCGATGTCAGGGCGGCGGCGCTGCACGAAATGATTGGCGAGTTGTTCGCGCAGTGGCTTGCGACTATCCGAAGGGACGTCTTTCAGCTCACGGAATTCGGGGTGGAGCAAACCGAGCAGGTTGTAGAAGGCCTCCTCATCACCCGAGTGCGGGGTAGCGGTGAGCAGGACCATATGGCGCGAGGCATCCTCCGCCAACCCCTTGAGTAGGGTGTAGCGCTTCTGTTTGCCCTGGCCACTGAAGGTGCAGGTGTGAGCCTCATCGACGATGACGCACTCCGGGCAGGCGCGCTGAAATTCGTCACGGCGGCGGTCTGACTTGATGTAGTCCAGACTGACCACGGTAAAGGGATAGGCCTCGAACACGGACTGGTTGGCAGGCAAGCCGCGCTCCAACCGGTTAGCGGTGGTGTTACGCACCACTACCGCATTGATGTGGAAGCGCTCCTTCAACTCGCGTTGCCATTGCTCGCACAGGTGAGGCGGACACAGCACGGCCATGCGATTGATTTCGCCGCGGTCGAGAAGCTCACGGACGATGAGCGCCGCTTCGATGGTCTTGCCGATACCAACGTCATCTGCAATCAGCAGCCGGACAACCTCCTGTTTGAGCGCCATCAGCAAGGGAACGAGCTGGTATGCGCGCGGCTCGACGGCGATATTGCCGAAGCTGCGGAACGGACCAGCGCCGGTGCGCAATTTGAGCTGCAGTGCATCGCGCAGCAACTGGCCAGCGGCAAAGTTGGACGCCTGCTCGGCTGTGGGCCAAGGGAACGTTGCCGGACCTACCGGACCCGGCTCGATAGGCAGGTAGATGAGCGTGGCGTCGTCGTCGGTCGCACCGAGCGGACGAAGGTGCAGCGTGTCGTCCGAGGACTGCGGCAGGACTATCCACTCGCGGCCACGGGCAGAGACGAGGGAGCCGGGTTGAAATTGAACCTCAAGAGACATTTTTGCTGACTGCTTTGTAATATGGAACAATCAATTCACGAACATCGAACCAGGCATCACGAAGCCACTCACGTAGAGCTTCTGAATCTTCGCAATCGATAATTCCATCGAAATACTTCAGGACGTGAACAAGCTTGCTTTTCGGTCGTTCCTTGCGCACACCGGCCAGCAAGGTATTACATAGACTTTCAACAAAACCGTCGAAGTGTTCATTCAAGGCCGGCACTCGTTGAAAATCATAACCTGAAAGATAGCGCTGCCTAAAAATACTGTTGTTGGATAAAGTCATATCGCGCATCAGTTTTTTTCTAGCGGATTCGCGATAAGCTCTTTCATTCAAGCGACCATTTTTCATATCGAGATACTCCACGGCACTATCGCCGAGCATCTCCGCAGCCTGAGATACACGTTCCAGCATCTCACTAATCCACGTCTCTTGAACTTCTGGACCGGACTGAGATATTTCTTCCAAAACTAGAGCTCGCTTCCTCTGACCTTTGCCGAAAATTATGTTCTCTCGCTTAAGGTTCTCGTAGCAGTCATCGCTCGCCCAAAACCCAAAATACGTCTCAACAAAATATTGGGCCCGCCATGGCGGTGCGCTATCTACGATATCGACCTCAAGCTGGACGTATGGGCGGACAAGCTTGGTCGACTCGGACTCCCTAGAAAACTCGCTCTTTACGAATGCTTCAGCCTCAACTCCAACTGGAAGTGGCTTCTTGAGGCGTACCGAAAGCTTTCCGAAGGATTGGTCGCCCTCGTACCTATGGCAAAGAATCCCTCTTCGGAGCCACGCGTCAAACGAGTCCACCGTAGATTTAGGAACTACTTTCACCGCTGGAAGCCATAAAGCACCGGAGCCATTCAAGTCGAAGCACGCGGCTGGAACTGCTCCTTTTGAGCGAAGGTCGTCAAAGTAATGGAGAACTCCTGACAGGTCTGACTGAGTAAAAACTCGCGTAGCGAGAAAGGTCTCCGCATGAAGACTGAAGCCCTGCATTGAGGCATTTGCTGAACCAACCAGAACACAACGCTTTGTCTGCGTCGAGTTATTTGCGTCCCCATTCTTCCATTCAAACAGATAGACCTTTGCATGCACCAAACCATTACCTTTTTCCGGCGCTACTCGTTGAAGCTTAAGCCTTGTACGGCCGCGAGCCGGAAACGCACTGGAAATATCCTGCAATACGTCATCAGGTACTCCATCGTCGGCATAGAGCACAAGCTCCTTCGGCTTGAGGTCGTTGATGCTCAAAATAAAATCTGCAGTCGGGTAAGGCCCCATCACCGTGACGGAATGCAATTTAAAGGTTTGCCCCGGAGACACGTAGTCCAGAATTTCTTTAAGCTTCATCGACGATGTATCTCAAATTTAGTGAGGACTTCCGAATAGGCCTGCGTTTGCTTTGAAGACCTCAGCCCAGAGGTGGACGTCTTTGGGAAAACGCACGACGTAGTAGCCACCTGCCTCCAGGCACGCGTTGATGGTCGCGTCCCGCCCGGCCTGTGACTCTGCGTCGTGATGCGGCCCATCGATGAAGACAGCCGCCTTCCAGTCCTCATAGAAGAAGTCGGCGGACGTATGACAGCGCTCGATGGTGTATTGCCCCTTGTCCGGTAGCCGATAACCATGCTCGCGCACATAGGCCAGCCAGGCTTGTTCCAGGGTGCTTCCGGAAACGCGTTCGAGTTCGCCGCGCTGTTGCTCTGCTGTGCGCCCGAAACTCCCCGACTCTCCCCTGGCGCGTGATAGCTGGCACAGGATATCCAAGACCTTGCCTTCGTTGTCTGCGTCCTGCCTGTCGATATTCAGGTGGTCAGGCTGGTTGTAGTAGGAGAGCAGGCAGCGGTAGCAGCCCGCCTCGCAGATGGGCTTGCCGTCGGAGCCAAGCTCTTCTTCCAGATGCGCGCGGCCCCAAATGCCCGACACGGGTCGATGAAAGTGCATGATGGCGAGAGCTTCGCCTGCGACCCTCGCCAACGCATCGGGCTCGGTCGCCAGACGGGTCAGGACACCTGCCCCGCCTTCGGCAGACTCATAGAACAGGATGGAGCGGCGCAGGTCGGCCTTGGGCAAGGGTTCGGCCATCAGCTCGCTTTCTTCGAGCTGATAGACCGCCTCGATGCCGCGCTTCAACGCATATTGCAGCGTCGCCATGGTCTTGATATCGAGCTCTTCGAGCGGGCGCACGATGAGCACGTTGCGGCGGTCTTCCACGTAGGGAACGATGCGCTGCGGCGGGGTCTTGTCGGGCGGGGTGTCCGGGTCGGGCTCGCCGGCTTCTTCCGCTCCGCCAACCCAGTGCCCCGTCACCGGGTTAATCATGAAGCCGAGGAGGCTCTTCTCCTTGCGGCGTCGCCAGCCAAGGTTCATGCGCCAGACGGTCGCTGCAGGACCGTACAGGAGCTCCAGCACCGGCGTGTCGCCTTCCTTCATGACTGCGTGCATCACCTGCAAGCGTGCATCCTGCTCGCCAAATTGGATGGTGGTCTGCATCTCGTAGCCCTGACGAGTGCGCTCCTCCTCGTTGGCGGTGATGCGCTCGGCGCGTTTGGTCGAAACGTTTTCGATACGGTAGAGGTTCTGCACCGCCACAGAGTCGGCAAGCGGGGCATTGCACGACACGCAACGGTCGGCATCGCGCTGATTGCGGAAGTGGCCGTAGCCGCAGGCGGGGCAGATGCGGGCCACTTCGGTACTGAGCTTCGCACCGACTGAAACCTGGTCTTCGGCTCCCACAGAGAGCATGGCGCGCACGACGCGATACTGGCTGCCCTCGTGATAAATGAGGCTGTAGGGACCGAACTCGGACAGAGCGAGGAAGCGTGGACGCGAGAGGAAATTCTCCCGACCAATCTTGCCCTTGCGCGCCGGAATGTAGGCCATCAGAGGCAGACGCGGGAAGTTGTAGCCGGGCAGGAAGCCCTGACTGGCGAGATATCGATAGGTGTAGAAGTCCGAATTGGCCGAGCCCGACTCCTGCAGCAACAGGCTCTGCTGACGGAAGGCTTCGTCATGGCGCTGCTTCGCGTCTCGCCGGTCGCGTTCGCTGGCAGCCGGGTTGTTCATGACCTTCTGGTTGATTTCCATCTGCCGCTTGGTGGCGGCAAAGAGGTCGCGCCAACGATTAAGCGCATTGTCAAAGGACTGGAAGGCGCGGCGGAACACCTCGTCGGCAAAGGTCGGCGTATGCCAGGGCGCCTTCTCCTGGGTGAGTTCGCCCTGGAGCATGTCCAAGACGCGAAGCCCGCGCTCGTGCGCCCGCTTCTGCGGGGCATCCGCATCCATCTGCTGCCGATAGTCGTCGGTCAGCGGCGCAGCGGGGTCGTTCATGTCGAGAAGACCGCGCACGCTGTTGTCGAGCTTCTTGCCGGTTTCGGCAAGCCAGATGGCATGGAGGTGACTCTGGATAAGTTCGCGGTTGGCAAGGTCGAGCGTGGGCGGGTTGACCTGCCCATGGACCATGCGCACCGGGTCACGGAAGAAATACTGGTCGTGCGGCGACTGTGCGGCACAATAGGTGATGACCAACGCAGGCTGCCCGGCGCGCCCGGCCCGGCCACTGCGCTGGGCGTAGTTGGCCGGGGTGGGCGGAACGTTGCGCATATACACGGTATTGAGCGACGAGATGTCGACACCCAGCTCCATGGTCGGCGAGCAGAACAGCACCGGCAGCCATTCGAGCGGCTTGCCATTCGAGGCCTGCCAGTCGTCGCGGTCCTTCTGAGTGAAGCGGAAACGAGCTTCACGCTCCAGCCGTTCGTTCTGTTCGACCTGGGCAGTGTGCTCACGCGCTTCGAAGTCAAATAGCCGGTGTATCGGGTCGGCGAGCATACCGGCGATATTGCCGTACAGGCTGCGGAAAAAGGCGTTGTCGTCCGCGCTCTTCTTGCTCTTGCCCTCACCAAGCGTCCACAGGAGACCCGTGCCGTTGAGCTGATATCCGGTGATACCGAACTCGGTTTCCTCCGACACGACCAGCCCATAGGACTTTGCCGCCTTGAGGAGCGCCTTGATGACTTCCTCGCACTGCTCGTCCTTGAGCTTGCTGACGTGCGGGTTATCGCTCTCGTCCGCTTCGCGCCAGTTGCTGGGGCGCTTGAGCTCCCGACCGAGCTTGGAGCGGGCACTGCCCGACACAAGGTACTCGACATTCCGCCGGTCTTCGTCCCGGGGCTTGGCACCGACGATGAACCAGTTCGAGGAGATGGGGTTCTCGTCCTCGGAGAATCCCCAGGGTTCGCGCAGGTTGGCGTAGCTGGCGGTCTTGAGGCGGTCGAGCTCGCTACGGTCGAGATAACGCGAGGCGAGGCACAGGCCTTGGCGCATGGCATCGAAGAGCATGACCAAAAGCCGCTTGCGGACATCGGATGACGCTGCCTGCAATGCAACGGGCGCCTCCGACCATTCGACCGCATCAGCCGCCAGGTCGTCGAGGTCCTGATACTCGATATGGACCAGCCCCAGCTGTTCGAGGTTGGGGTTGTTGAAGCGCCAACCACGACGCAGGTCGAAATAGACTCGATAGCCAAGGATGGCACGCATGACGTCCTGTACCTGACGCCGGGCATTGCCCTTGATGTCGGGCTCCTGCATGTACTCAGCACGCACACCTGGGTCGTCACGGTCGAAGCCGAGCCCCTTGAAGACAGCCTCGGCAACCTCGCCCTCGGTCAAGCTCCCGCCTGCTTTCTGGACGGCAGAAAAAAGAGCAGCCCGCTGCAGCAGCACCTGCAGGAAGTCATTGAAGTGGCCGACCTGAAGCGCGGCATCCTGCCGGTTGTCGGTGAAGCCCAGCACCTTCTTGGCCTCTTCCTTAAGCTGCTCGTCTTCCTCGTAGAGGTAGCGCAGTGCCGACAGGGTGAGCATGGTTGTCGCCGAGCTCCGCCCCTCGCCCGACAGGCCCGTGAGCCGCAGCGACTCCTTGCCCGCAGTCGGATGCACCACACCACAACGCAGGCAGAAGGCAAAGTTGCCTGGAATATACCAGCCGGTTGTGCCGTCGCTGGTGTGGCGCCCTTCTGCATCGACTCGGACATGATGTGGCTGACGCTTCTTGTAGTTCGAGCGCAGCTTCAGGTCACCGTCTTTCTTGGGTTCCAGCCAGGTCTCAGGATAGCGGTCGAGCGTGTCGTTCCAGACGCCAGTGGTGTCCGGCATGAAATAGCCGTTCTTGACGTCTTCGTCCTCGTGGCTGCGCTCCTCGATATTGCGCGGGTTAAACACGCGGCCGCTCGAATTGTTCTCGTCCCAGACCGGGACGTATTCCTGCCCGCACTCGCGGCAGAAGTGTAGTGCGTAGAGCCGGCGGGCGCGGTCACCGGGAACGAACTGGCTGCCTTCCAAGGTGAGGTAACGTCGGCCTGCGGGTTCGAGGGTGCCGTATACCTTGCTGCCCCCGGAGATGAACTGGTGGAGCTTGAAAGCAAAGAGGCTACGCCCGCCCTCAGAGGTCGGCTTGTCGGTGGTGCGATAGGCAAGCAGGAGAAAGTCCGCCAACACCTTCAGGGCTAGGTCGATATCGACACCAGCATCGAACGCCAACTGTTCGGCAGCGGCATCCAGGGTGACGGGACGTGCCCGCCGCCACTTGCCCTCGTCACGGGTCAGGCCCAGCGTCAGTTCGACCCAGACAGCAAGCGGGTGCTGAGCGAGCGCCGTATAACTGGTGGATTCAGGCACGCCAGCACGAATTGCTTCGGCCAGTTGTGGCCGAATGTGGTCGACGAGCACTTGCTCGGGCGTGACCCGCTGCAGCGTTTCAGTGATGACACCGGCGGCCGTGATGCGGGCGCCGAAAAGGCGGCGGGCCACCTCTGCGACCTTTTCGTTCTTGGCCTGCTCGGTCCCTTCGGTGGCCATCGTCGCCGAGGTGCCGATGCACTGGAGTTTTTCGGAGAGCGCCTCGCGCACTCGACGCACGAGCAGCGCAACGTCAGCGCCTTGCCGGCCGCGGTATGTGTGCAGTTCATCCAGCACCAAGAATCGCAGGCCTTTGGCATTGCGAATCACCGCCTTGTCCTTGTCATCCTGCCGGGTCATGACCAATTCGAGCATCATGAAGTTGGTGAGCAGGATGTCCGGCGGGTTCGCCGCCAGGCGCTGACGCGCTTCGTCGCTCTCCTGACCGGTGTAACGGCCGTAGGTTACGGGCGGATGGTCACCATAGTCGCCCAGGAACTTGCCAAGCTCTTCAAGCTGGCTGTTGGCGAGCGCGTTCATCGGATAGATGACGATTGCCCGGGTGCGAGGGGTCGGGTCGGCGACCTTAGCCTTTAGGATGGCATCGACGACCGGGATGAAGTACGCCAGTGACTTGCCGGAGCCGGTACCGGTCGTCAGGACATAGCTCTCCCCGCTCTGGGCGAACCCGATAGCCTCTTCCTGATGCTTGAAGAGCGTGAGGGATACGCCCATGCTGGCAGCAGATTTTCCGGCGCGGAAGATGCGTCCGCACTCGGGATGCAGCGCACCAGCGGCGACCAGTGCCTCGACGGTACCGCCTGACTTGAAGTTGGGATTGACCTGTACCAGCGGCGCAGGCCAATAGCGACCGGAGTTGTAGGCCTCATCGACGAAGGTCTTGATGTCCTCGGCGCGTATGCGGGTAAAGCTGCGGGTAAACGCCGCGTAGTCGGTGACAAGTTTCTCCCGAAACTCGAAGACATCCATACGAGCCCACTCCTGTTGCTCCGGCGGTCGCCTTGCTTCAGCGCGAAGGCGGCATATCTGTTCGCGGAAAAATATTGTTGCAGATGCCGATTGTACTGGCGAAACTATGGCCAGACACGATGAAACGCGCGCGCAGCTTGGATTTCGAGGCACTGGTTATGCCTTTCGTCTTACTCCTGCATTGAATTCCTTCTCCGCTCACTTTCGCCGCCTTCTGGTGGCCCAGCCACATGTGGCTTACCCATCTGCCCGCCGTAGTCGGTGCTACCGGCGTTTCCGGATAGCAGGCAAGCAGCGATGCGGTAGTTGCCTTCAACCAGACGTGGTACAGGAACACGGTCCGATAGTTGAGCCTCTCCTTGAGGGGCTCGACTGGCGACGATGCTGCGATTCGACACGCGAGACAGTACCCGCCGCGCGTAGGGACGCTCTCCGTACTGTGAGCTCTACGCGAATAGAATCAGCGAGTGCGCACAACCTTTTTGCCCAAATTGATTCAAATCAGGGTGATTAAATTCTGCCCCTTGATAGGATTCGCCCTTTTTGCCGAGGACCGCTTTATGGCGAAGAAACCCAAGCGCGCAGCTCCGGCCCACGTAGCGGTCGGCCGCGTCGTGCGTGCACTGACGTACCCCATCATCGGCGCGGAACATGACTTCACCCTCCGTGAGTTGAATGCCTTGGCAACCCTCGCACACGTCAATATCGACGCAGGCGCCCGAGTGAGCGGACCTGAGGATGGCTACTTTCATCCTGTTGACTCGTACGACGCCATGCTCCTGCAACCGGGCGCGGGGCAATCTTTCTGGCTCGAGGAACAGTTCCAGTCGGCGGCAAGAGGGCTCGAAGCGAAGGGCCTTGTCAAAATCCAAACAACAACCGGAAGGCGCTACACCCTGTTCGTGAGTTCGAAGCCGGAGCCCGAACAAGTTGGCCCCGGCATGCTCGTCACGCTCACGAAAGAAGGCACCGAACTCGTTGACTCCATGGCCGGCAACCTTGCGAAGGCCCTGACCACGCTGGACGACAAGGACGTCCGAAACGAGCTCGGGCAGTATGAGAGCGTCGGCTAAGGCTCACTCTTATTCGCGAGGTTTACGACGACATTCACGGAGTGCTACACCGCCTCATAACAGCGAGCCCCTTGGTCTTTTCCTCGAATAATGTGAATGAGTTCACGTCTCGTCATTGGAGAAAACGCGACGTGAGTTCAGACACCCGAGCGGAGGGCGCCTAAACGAACGGGAGGCCTCTAGCACACGGACTTGCGGCGCAATTTGAACTCTTTCAGGCTATTGAGCCCTTATTTTGCGCCTTGCTCCAGACTGGCAGCCGCAACCAGAATCCGCAGCACCTCCACCTTACGTCCTGCTCGTAGCTCCTCAAGTGGCACCCGACCACCCAACAGCTGCTCCGGATACGTCAGAAAATCATAAGCTCGCCACGCATCGGCGTTGAATGCCGCAATGACCGCAGGGAGTACCTCCAGAACCGCTGGCTCAAACTGCCACTGCGGGTACCGGACGGGGTTCTTCGAGCGCGGAAGCGCCAGAGTGAGGAGCTGCCCATTCGCAGACATCTCTTCGATGATGGGCGCCGGAAACCCAGTCAGGGCCGAGGCCTCAACAAGCGAAAGCATCCCAGGGGCCTTGAGTTGCGCTCGCTGCTCCCGCCGACCAAGGGCCAGCAGTTTGCGCTCAAGCGCGGCACATTCAGGGTCAATGTATTGCATATTCGGTTCTGGCCGCCGTGCAGAGCGAAAGTTGAACTACGAGGAATATGAGCGGCGGATACCGGCCTACGACCCTGCCGGCGCCCAGCTTCCATTTTGAGGACCGGGGCAAGGCACTCACTTTATCCGCCGCAAGATGGGCTTTCCGCCATTGTCGGCCGCATCGCCGCGCCGCTGACTCGCTTCAACCTCATCGACCGCATCCGATAGCGTCCACGCCGCCTTTTCCCAACTGGCTCTGTAGCGCCGGCTCACGATGAGCAGCAGCAGGACGATTTGCCCCCTGCAGCCATTTCATCATCTGTTCCTCCCTATGCTGGACCGGTGAGGACATGCACCTGCGGCGGTGACCGGTTGAGCGAAACAGGCGTTCCCGATATCGAGCCTCGGTTGAGGCCTCCCTCGAAGTGAATCAGGAGTAAGGTCGAGCGCGAATTCATAGCTCCGGAGCTTCTCTGCAGCAGCCCATCCCAAGTCTGCCTGGGTGCCCCCTCGCATGTCGCGCTCATCGATGCAACGCAGCGAGCTTTTCACGCAGTTCATTCTGTGCCGATGCCACCCCGAGTCCGAGCAGCGGGTCGGTCAGCACCAGGTTTTCGCGGTGCTCTTCCGCCCATCCGTCGCCGTCATCGTCGATGGCCAGCCAACGTACGTGCCGATGCCGCTCGACATTTCGCCTAATTTGCTCGTAACGGGGCAGCAACGGCCAGCCACGTGGCACCGTTTCGTACCAGGTCGCACCCACCACGCGCCGCTGCAGCGATTCAGGCAATGACGCACGCGCGACCTCGAATCCGAGCACGCGGACCCAACTCGTCGACAGCACAATCTGAACGTCCGGATGGGGGAGCAGCAGCCCATCGAGGATACCGGCCCACTCGAACAGGCTAACCCCATCCATTCGAAGGACGATTCGCTCTCCGATGCGATAGACCTCGTCTGGGTGAAGGACACCGTCAAAATCGAGAAAGAGGGTCGACTGTCGCGTATCTCGCTGCCGAATGCCTGCCATCCCCGCCATCGCCGTACCTCCTTCCTGGCTCTGCACGGAGTATGCGAACGGCAGCAGCGGAAGGGAAGCACGTATTTACCCTAATGTATTGTTTGAAATAGCTATTTTGTCAAGCAAGGGTACCTAACAGGGGGACGTGCTGCGCTGATTCAAACACTTTTCGACTCGTCGTCCCTTCCAAGCGACTACCAGTCCACTCCGGTGGATGGATACTCGTCGACATTTTCCGGCGTCTGTCACGCACCTGTCATGGGCCGATAACGCCTGGTAACCTAGCAGCTCTCATCTGGGAGATGGCATGAGCATCCATGACATACGCGACGCACGCGCCATTCGTGCCGCGATGGCGGAGTACGACCGGGTTGGTAGAACCTACTTCCTCGAGAAGTACGGCTTCGGCAAGGCTCGCGAGTACATGCTCCGTGACATTGCCACTGGACGCCTCTATGACTCGAAGGCCATCGTGGGTGCAGCGTACGGATATGCCTTCCCCGAGCACGGCCCCCTTCAAGCCTCCGAATTTTCCGGTGGCGAGGCGACTGTGGAATCCCTGCTGGCCGGCCTTGGCTTCGAGGTCGTTCGCGTTGGGCAGGACTGGAGCCGCGAAGAGGTCGAAGCCACCGTCGCGGACTACTTCGAGATGCTGCGCCTGGAAGCCACTGGGCAGCCCTACAACAAGTCGGAGCACAATGAGACCCTGCGGCAGCGGTTGAAAGCGCGGAGCAAAGCCTCCATCGAGATGAAGCACCAGAACATCTCAGCCGTGCTCGACCAGCTCGGCCTGCCGTACATCCGTGGATACAAACCCCGCTCGAATCTGCAGGACCTGTTGCGCGAGGTCGTCATCGCTCAGGTGCAGGGTTCCCAAGAGGTCCTACGAGTCGTCGTGGATGCTATCGAAGACCGCACAGAACCGGGCAACCGAAACTACCGTGGGGTTCTGATTAAAGCTCCACAGCCCGAAGCGACGCAACAGCGGGGGCGTCGGGAGCGCATGCCAAGGAGACTCGATTACGCAGCGCAGGATGAGCGCAACCGCAGGCTAGGTCGAAACGGCGAGTCATGGGTCCTGGGCTACGAGGAAGCACGGCTCGACGATGAGGCCCGTCCCGACTTGGCAGCCAGAATCGACTGGGTGTCCGACCGCTGCGGTGACGGGACGGGTTACGACATCCTGTCCTACGAACCAGATGAGGTGGCTCGCTTCATTGAGGTCAAGACCACAAATGGTAGCCCGCTCACCCCGTTCATCGTGAGTCAGAATGAGGTGGAGTTCTCCGAAGAGGCTGAAGACGCCTTCTGCCTCTACAGGGTGTTCGATTTCGCGCAAGCCCCGCGACTATTCATCCTGCGCGGGCCGCTGACGACATCAGTTCATCTCGAGGCACTCGACTACAGGGCGCGGTTGCGGGCTTTGAGGCAATGAGAGCCGAGCCTAGTTGCGAACGCCTCGACAGGCCGGGTACTTCGCACACCCCCAGAACTCGTTGCCCGCATTGCTGCCGGACTTAGCAGTACGCCGGACCATCGCGCCACCACATTTAGGACATGCCAGCGCTTCTGAGCCTGCAGGGTCCTTGCGACCGTGGCGCCGCTTGGCAGACACACCTGCCCCGACGAGTAGTGCGACCGGAACCACGTACTGCAATACCCCTGCAATCGTGGTCCACAGGCCATGAACCATGCTGTCGCCCATCGTCTTGCCCAGAGCCTTCAGCTCCGCGGGATTCGATGGCAGTGGAACCTGGGTGGCAAAGTAGTGCAACACGAAATAAGCGATAACTGCGAGCCCGACGCCGACCTGCCAGGGAAGGTGGGCGGCAATCTCCATCAGGACTTCGAGAATGCCGGATTTTCTGCGCGCCATACCTTGCCCCATGACATTTGAGACTCTGATTGTCAGGGCAACGCCACAACAAAGGCAAGCTATGACGCGCGAGGCGCGCTGCTTGCTCTGCTGACCGCACGACTGCCGTGGGTACCGGATTGCGCCGGCGAGCGGATTTTTTCCTTGTGACGGCATTTGGGGAACCGGTTGCAGCCGAGGAACGGTCCGTACGGGCCACTGCGTTGAACCATGAAGCCCTGCTCACATTCCGGGCATACTCTCGAGGCTCCCACCTCGCCATCCAGGTCACGCACCTCGAGCTCGTAATCCCGCACCAGTTCAATGATAAAGGGCGATTCTTTCCGAGCCACCGTAATCAGCGTCACGGTCGTCCTAGCGCGCGTCATTGCGACATAGAAGAGCCGCCGCTCCTCAGCATCCTCGAAGGAATCCCCGCCGGGTATCGCCAGCTGGAGCACTGGGTCATCCTCGATTCTGCTTGGGAAACCCAAGGTTTCCGAAGTCATCCTCGGCACAATGACATGGTCCGCCTCCAAGCCTTTTGATGAGTGAGCGGTCACGAACTCGACCAGTACCCGCTCATCCGTGGGTCCAACCGGCAGGCACTGGCGGTCATCTCTGTAACGGCCGAGCACGTAGATGCGGAGGGGTTTCCCCGGCGTCAAATGCGCCCCGGCGAGCTCTCGAATCGTGGAGGCAACCGCCGCCTGAATCTTCCGCTCCTCATTGACCCGGATAACCCGTACGGGCAGTTCAAAGTCCGGTTTCGCAGACCTCACGCGCTTTCTCAGCTGCGTCGGGTTCTTCTGCACGAAGGAGCTGCTGATGTCGCAGAGGGACTGCGGGCACCGGAAAGTTGTCTCCAGCTTGAGAGTCACCGCTTTGCCAAACTTCGCCTCGAAGTCAGTCATCACGCTCAGGTCTGACCCCGCGAACCGGTTGATGCTCTGCCAGTCGTCGCCAACCGCGAACAGACACCGCCCCGGCGCATTCAACAAGCTGGCCACCAGACGAGCTCTTGCCTGACTGACATCCTGGAATTCGTCGACCATCACGAGTTCGTAGGGGCTCTTCCACTGTCCAGCCTCGATGCAGTCGGCAGCCAATCCAAGCATGTCCTCGAAATCAATCGCCCCCTCCCGCTTGAGTCGCTCTTCCCAGGCCGCCCACACCTTTTCGAACAGGCCGAGGAACATCTGGTGTCGAAAGCGAAAGTGTCCCGCCGCACCGGCTTCAAGGCGCTGGCGAAGCGTCGCCACCGAAAGACGATTACTCTTGGCATGAGTCAGGAACGCCCTGAAGGTTCGCGCGAGCCGGGGACTTTCTATTGGCCTCCTGCCTCTCGCTGGACGGTCCGGGTTCGGGTCGAGCACGATGCCGCGCCGTGTCAGCTCTTCTGCCAGGTACCTGAAGGCCTTGCCACTCCAGAGGTCGGCCATCGTCGTCTCGAGCAGCGTCGTCCCGTTGTCCGCGTGGACCTTCCGCTTCCACGCCATCCCCTCCTTGTATCCCTTGAAGTCGGGGGGCGGCTCGCCGTTCTGGTCGAGTGCCCAGTGCTCGAGGTAGGCATCAATTTCGGGCAGATAGAAATCCGGCTGGTACTGTCGATACTGGGCATCCGCCGTGTCCACCTGGTAAGGGGCCTCGTATTGGTACTGAACGCCGTTGTAGAAGAGCCAGTTCGCGATGAACTGTTCGCCGCGGCTTTTGACGACCTCGCCGTTCAACGTCCAGAAACCATCCACTTTTCGGTCTCGGTCCCACGAGTCCGGAGATTCGTGCTCCTTGCCGAATTTCGGCAAGTCCTGGCCGAAGACCACGCGGAACAAGTCCCAGTTGGTCCGGAACGTGGGGTCGGTGTCCTTCAAACTGTCGACAAGCTCGAGCAGCACCTCCAGGTCTCGCCCGCTCTCCAACCAGGGGGCCACGGTAGGACGCTTCCCGGTCGCTGCTCCGATGACATCAAGACCGAAGGCGTGAAAGGTCTTCGCTCCGACCTTGTCCGCGGGCAGCCATTGCGGCACGAGGCGCAGCATGAGTCTCTCTCGCAGCTCCGCAGCCGCATCTTTGTTGAAGGCCAGGAGGAGTATCTCCTCCGCTTTGAAGTATCCCTTCTTCAACGCGTAGCCAGCCTTGGCCACCATGGTCGACGTCTTTCCGGAACCCGCCGATGCCACCAGGAGCACCCGGTTATCAAAACACACGACCGCCTTGGCCTGCTCGTCGGTCAGTGGGGACTTTTCGACCTGTTCGAAGAATGCCTTGCACTCTTGAAGCTCTCGAGTCAGATGCCGTTCGTTGATGCCGTCGGCGACGTCGCTGAAGCTTCGACGCCAAAGGGCGACCGCGTCCCTCAGCTCCGGCCCTTGGGCCTCGAGGTGCCTGACGACTTCGGGTTCGGCGAGAAGGTGCGTCAGCTCACTGGGCTTTAGGTTTGATTGGGCCTCCTTGAACTCGCGGGTGAGCCAACCTCTGGCTGTCAGTTGCGCCTTGCAGGCGCCCCGCGCACTACTCGCCCACTGCAAGACAGGCCGCAGAGCCTGGTCGAAGTTCCGCAGCAGCTCGGCGACTCGAACTCTTCGTACAGCTTGCGTTACTGCCGCCGCCAACTCCCTGCCGGCAGCGTTCGGAATGCCGTCCAATGAAATGGGCGCACGCCCGGGCAGAGAAAGGGCCAGCGTTGCCCAGAACATGCCTGACGACAGCCGCAGTCGCTCGAGGTCAGCCACGCTGCCTTGCAAAGCCGTTCCGCCTACGCGAAGGTGATAGCTATCCGTGGATAGCCTGAACGACCAGTCAACTGTGCGAGTAAAGAGCTTTCCCGGGGCGGAGGGCGCCCATTCCTTCGGCTGTGCGGTCATCCTCTTGTTCTTTCCCGAATCAATTTCACCATTACCCTGCCGCTATGCTTTGCCCGCTCCAGCCAAGCATCATGCCTCAGATACCCACATCTGGTCGAAGTCGCTATGATTTTGGTATGGAATCGCGCCCCTGCCCCTTTTGCACGCTCCCAGCGTTACGTGTCGTCGCTCAGAACGAGTACGGACTCTGGATTTACGACGGCTTCCCCATCTCACCTGGGCATAGCCTCATCATCCCGAAACGACACATCGGCTCGTTCTTCGACGCTAACACCGCCGAGCGAGCGGCGCTTCTGGAACTCCTGGACCAGGCAAAGGCCTCCATCGATGCGGAGCATCATCCGAACGGCTACAACATCGGCATCAATGACGGCGCGGCGGCGGGCCAGACTGTCCCGCACCTCCACCTCCACTTGATTCCGCGGTACTTGGGCGACGCGGATGACCCTCGGGGAGGCGTTCGCTGGGTCATACCTGCGAAGGCTGATTACTGGTCGGAGCGGTAGCGTGCCAAGCGTTCTGCCCCCGCCATCGCCAGAGGCTCAGCTGCTGTTTCTGACGAAGCTGCAGCGCCTCTTCGCGGAGGGAGACTTCACTGCGACGTACAAGTTTGCCCTGCTCATCACCTTGGCGGACCTGTCCGTCGAACTCGGTGCCGATGACGGAAGCGAACTGGTTCTGACAAATCGGCAGATTGGAGAGCACTTCATCGGCCTCTACTGGCAACACTGTCTGCCATACAGCTCGGGACACGCGACCAGCGCTCCTGGCGTGCTGGTACAGAACAACGGCGCTCAAGCGGCGGTGGTCTCCGCAGTCAGTACCTTTCGGGCGAACACTGCCGTGGCTTCGCCTCAAGCCGCGGCCAGACTGCCAGGCTTCCGAGAACTCGTGAGCGCTGTCACCAACACGGTCTCTGCACAACCGCTCAACTACCTGCAGAACTTCGGAGGGGGCACGGACGAGTTCCTGTACGAACGTACCGGAGCGGGGAAGATTCGCTTGAAGCCAAGCGTAGCGTACTGCCTGCGCCGTTTTTACCCGCTCGTGCAGCAGTTGGCCCGTTCACACTGGATTGACCACATCAAGCAAAACAGTCGAAATCTGAACATCCTCGGCGCTACGGACGACTTGGAGGACTTCCTGTTTTCGTCCTCCAGGCAGTCATTGCAAGTGATGGCCGCCGGCCTGCGCAAGCTCGATGAAGCTCGGTGCTTCTACTGCGGGAATATGGTCACGACCGCGGACGTGGACCATTACATCCCATTCTCGCTATACCCCCGAGACTTGGCACACAACTTCGTCTTGGCGCATCCGTCATGTAACCGGAGCAAGTCCGACACCCTGGCAGCCCTCCCCCATCTTGAGCGCTGGTTGGCAAGACTTCACGACAAGGCCGACGCACTCGCCGAGATTGGTTCGGCGGCGGGATTTCAAACGGACACGTTGGTGACCCGGCAAGTAGGAGCCTGGGCCTACACGAGTGCGTTGAGTGGTGGAGGCAAAGCGTGGGTTACGACCAACGCCTACACGCCCATCGACGACACGTACACCACGTGCTTTGCCTGAGTTCCAGGCGACGAGGGGGCATAGCGCTTCCGACGGTTTCAGGTCGGGCAGGAGCGGTTGTTGCGCGTTGATGCCGATAGGTAGACTCCCACAACCGGCTTGCCTTCTGCTGCGCGGCTAATCCGTAGCCGGGTTGTCTTGTTCAGTCGCGAGGAGGCCACACAGCTGTCGGCGCAATTGAACTCCAGGTTTGGCGCTGACGAGCATCGGCTCATACAACTCGACAGGGGCAAAACTGGCACACCGAGAATTCTTGACGCGCAAATACAAAAACGAATTACAGAACGTCCTCCTCCTCTGCCTCTAGGCAGGCCTTCGCGTCCGCGAGATGCATCTGAGTAAAATAAATAGTCGCCTCGACCCCTCCGAGGACAATCTCAATCTCGCTATCGTTTGCCGTCAAGACAAGTTCTTGCAGTGAATCACGTTGGGCATTTGCATATTGGTATGCAGCTGCGTGATTAGGGCAGAGAGATAGGTACGTCTCGCGAAATCTCTTAGGCAAATTTGGGATAAGCTCGACGGCTTCGAAATAATAACTCCCATTTGGAAGCTTGAAGGGAAGCGCCCCCTTGCAAACCTGACAAATCATCTGGCCATTGGTATTGGTGTACTGGTCAGCTAGGTAAATTTTGGCCTCCGTCTTAGCGGCTTCAGTGCCCAATTGCACTGACCTCTGTATGACCACAGACGTTTTGTCGGGAGTCTGCTTCGCCTGTTCAGAAACACGTTCTGCTCTTTGTTCAGCATTCCGTACGCTTCGCTCGGGCAGCTCGAATTCGTCCTCCTCGGGCTTATGAGCATTTGCCAAGAACCGTTCCTGCTCTGCCTCCGGTAGCCGTGCAAATGCCAGAGCACGCTGAAGCGCCTCCTCCGTTGAGAATCCAAACTCTGCGCGTTGTTTAGCACGGGCGGTGGTCTCGGTAGCCCGCCTCCGCTCTTCTGCTCCGAACTCCACCCTCTCCAGCCACGTATCCCCCGTGTCCACCGCAAAGCCCTTATGCAGTAGTCGTTGCGTTGCCTCTCGCGGTCTTACAAAGCTGCCGTCCGATAAAGGCACCCATTCAAGGTCTTTGAGCGTACAAATCAACTGGGAGTCAGCGAAATGTGAGCCACCACGGTCATTCCATTGAAACCGAGCACGCAACACTGACGCTCCAGCGCGGCGCATGGCTGACCACACCAGGAGCGAAGCAGCAATTTGCTTGGACTGGAGCATTCGCAGGGCTTGTGCCGTGATGGCGTAATCCCTGTCAATGTAGTTACCGGCGCGCTGGCCAGGCGCTTGGTACAGGTAAGACTTTTTGGGGTTGCCGTTACATTGGCATTGAACGAAGAGACCCTTAAATTCACTCTCACAACCGCACAAAGCTGCGAAGCGAGCAATTTTTTCCGCAGGTATCCCGCAGCTCAGGTACCAAGGGTCAAGCGGCCACCGACACTCTGATTGTTTTTTTGCTGACGCATAAAAATGAGCCAGTCCCGTGGGCAGATAGGGAGAATCGAGGTAGACGTCACTGGCCTTTCCCCAACCAAACTCCGGGCTGTCAATTCGAAAGAAGCAAGCTGCGCCTATCAAAGTACGCGCTTGAGGGTTTTTCTCGATAAACTCTATCAAACGCTTCAGGTCTTCGAGATAGATTTTTTCGCTCGGCGCCCCCCCCGGAGACCCGTATCGAGTACGCAATAAGAGTCCGATTTCCTCCCATTCACCGGGGACTTTGACCCCGATGTTCATCAAAAACTTTCTGGCCTCCGCCTGCTGAGTCTTTCGTGTTCCACAGGTCAAGACCTCCTCGTCTACGCGTGGGAGAGGGTCTTGGAGGCTCAGTGGTCCCGTTTGGAAGTACGCTCCACGCGGCACCCTATAGGTTCCGTTGGCCATGCGAACGATGCACGTTTCGTCAAGTTCACCATAATCACTCTCGTCCTCACAGAACTTGCCCAGCGTTGCATACAGCGCTTGGTGCCACTCCAATGGCTTGCTCGAGAGCCACTCGATGACCTTAGGGTCGATATCGATATCAAAAAACCCCCGGGAATCCTTTCTAGCACGGGCCTCAAAAAAGTCGCGGAGGCTGTCCGCATCCCAGTAGGGAAGCTCAAGACTGTCGAGAAAGCGGTCCTGCAGACTGTTTTTCTGCGTAGCGCCGATTGCCCACGTTGGCGAGTCCATCCGTCCAGTAACAAAGGCGAGGTCCTCGTCACTCAGAAGCGCCTTCATTGCAGCACGCGCTTGGATGAGGCTATGACCCGCTGCGTGGCCTCCGAGATTGGTCGGAACCAGTGCGCGAGTCTTCATCTCAGCAATAACTTCACTACGGATGATTTTGTATCGCTCGGGCAGCACATCAGAGTTATTTGGGAGTACCGCGAGAAACTCGCCAGTTAACAAGCCGAGCAGCTTTATTTCATGAAGTGACTTCGCGGCAACTGCCGCCAGTTGCTCAAAAAGAGGTACGTTTTCTGGTGAGTTCTTTATGCTTGCACGACTCAGTTCCGGAACGAACGGGGCGTGCAAGTGAAAGCGCAGACCGGATGTCTCTTTGTCGGCGGGAAAGAACACGGCCACTTTGCCCCTGACAGCTGGCGAAATTTTAAACTGCTTAGCCAGGGGTCTCTTAGCGTCGAAGGACTTGGTGTCACCAATGAAGGAAAGCTCATAGGCCACCGCAACACGCTGCCTTTCCACGTCTTCAACTGGCGCCGTGAACCGGTGCAAATGCTCTACAGGGGCGCTAAAGCGCAACCAGTGGGAGCTAAAAACCTCCTTACTATCCAATAACCTTAGCACTTCTACGTGAGACTCGGAGTGCTGTTCACGGAGGACCTCGCCCTTTTGGCCTCCTACCGTCCAGCGGATATACCGGAGGTTGTTGAGGAAAAGTAGCGTCGTTTCCGACAGCTGTTCGAGCCCAGCCTTGACTTCAGCGTAGGCATCCTTGGCGTTCTTCTTAGGGTTGTTAAACGGGAACTCAAATCTTGTATTTCCGCCAAGCTCAGGCTTCTGCGGCACTTCCTGCGGCAAAACAAGTTTCAGAATCTTGAAGCTAAAATCCTGCGAGTAAACAATTGGCGTGTCCGTGTAGACGAATACGGATTTGAAGCCCACTCCGAACTTTCCAATCTTGTCGGGGTCATGCGCCTTGCTGCTGTTGAAGATGCCCGTAATGCCTCGGATGTCCCGCTCATCAAAATGACGCGTTCCGTTGTGCTCGAAGGCACATGAGTGCGGAAACAATTCAAAAGCAACTTCAGTCGCACCCGCATCCTCGGCGTTCTGAAGCAATTCATAGATGAAGTGCGCTTCGTCGGGGTAGAAGTCCTCGAAGATGCGTAAGTTAATGTCGCCCTCGTTAGCATCAAGGCCGTCGAGCAGTTTCTGGCGTTGCGCGGCGATTATGTGGATGACGCTCATGCCGGCCTCCGTACTTCTAGGATACCGAACACAGCCGGAGCTGCACGGATGTCTCCGCTCTCGGCGGAGCGACGCAGCGCAGCCATCCTAGCATCGAAATCAACCTTTGCTCGTTCGAGCTCCGCCTGCTTCATCACGCGAATTTTGTCGTTGGTCGCACGCCCAATCTGCGACTCGACGAGGGCTCTGCGAGCCGCAAAGCTCGCTGTGAGGCTTTGCATTCGCACACCTACTAGTTGCCGGTTATCCTCAGCATGCTGAGTTGACTCGGCGCGCCATCGCCGATGATGAATGGCGTCCAATTGGTCCCAGACCTGCTGGGAAGGCAGCTCGAGTAGTGGAGCGTCGGTGGCTGCTTGCAGAAGTTCAAGGAGCGAGTCAGCCACAGCGACATCGTCAGTCACGGGGACTAGCTCTTCATCGCGCTTGGCCCCCTGCTTGGCCCAGCGATACAGCGCAAAGGCGTGCGTCCCCACTGGAAGCGTCGCATGCACCGCGCTAAGGCTCACCGTGACGGTTTCACCTTCTTGCAGACACACCGCTGCTTGGCGGAGCAGTGGATGCCCAAGCGACAGCAACACAGCGCCGGCGTTCTCCACTGCACACTCTTGTTCGAACGTAACCGATAGCGTCGGCGCAGTGCCCTTTAGCCATTTCTCCCACGCCCGGTACATGGGGTCACTTGAGCGAGGCAGCTTGCGGAAGTCCTCAAGCAACGTAGCCCGGGCCTCTTGACTTAATCGTAGGGACTTTAGCGGCTTCTCCCCCAATACGTAGTCGTGTTCCTTGTCCAAACGCCGCCTCAGGTAAGCCGAAACCGCAAGTGCGAGGGCTTGCGGTTCGAGCCAGTGGCTTCGTGACCTGGCCAGTCGCTGCTCCCAACTCGCTGCAGCCAAGTTCAGGCCAAAGAGTTCCCCTTGATGCTCTTCGAGGCGTTGCTCCTCCCTGATTTGCCGAATTTTGTTATCCGAAAGTTGCTGCAGCCGCTCTGCTCGTTCCTCTTCGCTGAGGCTGAAGCTTTCGGCGATGCTATGCAGCTCTCGAGTGATGTCGCCCAGAATTTCCTCGTTTCCACCAATCGCGTGCTGGAAGACCCCAATGCGCGAAAGGCAACGGTTGTAGATTTCCGCGTCAATGGTCCCCGGCGTAATCAAGTTGACGATGGCGATAGCCTCACTCTGTTGGCCATAGCGGTCGATACGGCCAATGCGTTGCTCGATACGCATTGGATTCCAGGGCAGGTCGAAATTAATGAGGCAATCACAGAACTGAAAGTCTAACCCCTCGCAACCGACCTCAGAGGACAACAACACATCGAGAGCCTCGGGGTCGTCCTTGGACAGAGAGAAGCGACGACGAAGTGCTGCACGCTCTTCGTCGGAAACGCCGCCGTGCACCAGGCCAAAGCGAATGTGGGCAGCGGTTAGCTTCCCAACTAGGTAGTGCAGCGTGTGCCTGAAGGTGCTGAAGACCAAGAGCTTGTTGCGTGGCATTGCCAGCTTTTCCTGAACCACCTTCATGAAAGCTTGGGCTTTCGGGTCCGTCGCGTCCAAACGCTTGGCGCGGTCCAGCAAAGACTGGATGTCACCTCGAATCTGGTCGACAAACTCGAACGAACGCTCATCGACGTCGTCGCCATCGTCTTCGGCCTCAAGTCGGGCAAGTTTGCCCTGCAGGATGTCCTCAAGTGTCGGAGCGAGGCCGTACAAGCTGCTCGCAGCCTGACGGCTGACCGTCGTCATCATGAATTTGACGTTCTGGTTGCCATGCAGCCGAGCCAGGATTCGGGCGATGACCCCTAGGAGGTCGTCGTGGAGGGCCTTTTGACTGGGTGTGAAGTCCGTGGGGACAGTCTCGGCCTTGCGTGTCGTGAACTCGCCGATGTCACGTCGACGAGTCCGGTTGATGAGCGAGCTAAACGTGTAGATGTCTTCAAGTGCCTGGATGGTCTTGATTCGGGCCGCACCGTCGTCTGCCCCTTCCGCAAGCCCGTCGTAGATGTGCTGGAAACCGGGGTTTGCGGCTAGTACCTCTCGGCCCCACGTCGTACCGGCTACATCGCGGAGGTGTTCTCTGACTTCTTCTGCCCATCCCGCTCCACTGCGCCGGCATGCTTGGATGCCGGCGTTGACGAACTGGTTGGGCTCCGCCATCTGCGAGAAGCTGGCTGGGTCAATGATGACGTCCGGGCGGAGGACATTGAGCAGCGTGTAGAGGTCCTCCCGCCCGAGCTGAACTGGTGTAGCCGAGAGGAAGACCACAGCGTCAGCGTTATCGGCGAAATAACGTACAGCCTGATGCAGAAACGTCTCTGCGTTGCGGATGTGATGCGCCTCATCGACGATGACTAAGTCGAACTTCGGGGGCGGGTCCAATTCCAGGAGACCTAGGTCGCGAGCCTTGCCCTTCCCGGGCTTGCCGAACAGCAGGTCATTGTCGAAGAGTGACGTCGGAACGATGACCTTCTCGTATTGAACGGGCCACTCGCCACTGAGGTGCGTTTCCTTTACACAGTGGCGAAGCAACGAACCATTGAGCGGCACGAAGTGCTCGTCGAAGCGCTTCATCTCGAGCTCCCACTTTCGCTCCGCGACGAGCGCCTTGGGGCAGATGATGAGTACCGACTTGATGTCGCTACGCGCCTGCAATTCCTTGATGATTAGGCCCGCCTCAATGGTCTTCCCCACGCCAACCTCGTCGGCAATTAGCAATCGGGGGCGGTCAGCACGGATGAGCTTGAAGACAGGTCGGTACTGGTAGGGAACAAATCGAACTCGGCCAGAGTTTAGAGAGTAGAGAGCGGAAGCTGAAGGCGACGATAGCTGCACGGCACTCAGCATTGCCGAGAGTTCGGTAGCGGTCAGATGCTTGCGACCGTTCACCGGTTCGTCGAGCGCCTGAAGTTGGCTTTCGTAGTAGACCTGTCGCGCACCGTTTTCGAAGACGCGGTACCGTGTCTCTGCACCGCCCCCCGTCAGCACCTCGAGCACGGCGAAGACTGTGCTCGGATTTGAGCGTAAGCAAAGGAGCTGACCAACAGCAAACTTCCATGCAGGCGGGACAGGAGCAGGCTCGGATGCCGGCTGAATTGGACGGGCCGATGCCGTAGGCGGAGCTGTTGAAGGGCCCACTGGCTCAGTCGGCCCTTCCGCTGATGGCTGCGCCATCCGTGTCAGCAATGCATTTTTATAGGCATCGACACGGCCAAGAAGGATTTCATCTGCGCCGACCACCCTCAATAGTCGGTCGAGGGTGTCGGCGTCTCGAAAGGCGTCGCCGGGGTTCAAACCGCCTGCGGGAGCATGAGCCCATCTGTTTCGAACGCTCTGAAGTTCCTTGACCCAGTTCCGGGCCTCCCGGGGAAGAGGCTCCGCACCAGCGAGCTCGCTCCAGTTCTGGTCTAGCACCCTTAAGACCGCAGCCAGGTCAAAACCCGAGAGTGTCTGAATGCGCTTTTCCTCAACGAGCCTCTGCTGTTGAAACGTCAATCGATTGACGACGTTTTCAGCCCACCAGTTCCGCCCGAGCGCTGGAAGTTTTCCCTCCAGCCAGCGTGAAATCTCCCCTCCTGATGCATGCAGAAGCTCGTTCATCCTTTTCCCCGGAAGCAGTATTGGACAACTTTTGCCAAGCTCCGCGAAAAGCGAGGCCTCCCAAGCTCTCAACGTCGAGTCAGCGCCGCCCCGATACTTTGAGAATAGCTCGGCAACGTTCCCAAAAAAAACCACTTTAACATGATGTCGTATGCCGTTTAGGCTGGCTACCGCCTATGCTAACTGCAGATGCCTTCCATAGCCCCGAGCCACCGGCACACCAACGAATTCCGCGCAGGGAACGGGGTCTCCGAGCAGACATGACTTTACTCGACCGCCCTGTCTACGGCGATAGAACTCCCGACATGTTTCAACTCCCTCCAGAAGGGTCAATACGCTTGAATGTCTTGAAGGCGAAGCTGGCGGCAAAGACAGCCCCTTGTCTTCCTAACTGCATATCATCCTACCCTGCCGACGCGTAATAATCGTCGCCTGACGGACTGCGGCTTGCATCCCAGCGATGCTCCGAGCTTCCAGGCGTGGTCTTTCTCTGCGAAGGGAATCTTCAAGTTCAGGCTCATGACGGCTCCAGGCGAGCGGGTGGCCGCGGGCAATCTATCCGCGAGCGTTTAACTCTTCGACGCCGTACGCATTATTGGCCACATCTCATGCGCCGAAGAACAGGCCCCGTATGCCAGCCGCCCCCGCGGAACCAAGGAGTCCTTCAGTTCAGAGATGCTAGAAGGGAACGTCCATGTCATCAAAAGGCTGCGTCTTCGAAGACGAAGCCAACGGCGGCGGCTCATCTTCAACGCTGCGGCTTCCAACCCCCGCTCCATTTAGGGCTTGCTCAAGCGCTTTCTCGACAGCGTCAATGCGCGCCTTGCAGACGTTGTAGGCTTGGACCGACTCAGTCACGATGGTCAGCAGGTCATCGATGTTCGGCTCCTGCTGGTTGCGGAGGCTCTCCGCGTGGTTCTGCAGCACCCCATAGGCCTGCTTGAAGGTTGTTTCAGCCATTCCTACATCCTCATTTCACACGGGTCGCCACGCGACCATCCCTGAACTCGATTTCCAGGTCCGTCCCTGACGGCGCCCCCGAAACCGAAGTAACTGGCTTTCCTTGCCGGTCCCGGGCAATAACAAAACCTCGGGCGAGTGTCTTCTCAGGCCCCTGCCCGGCCACCTCACGAAACAGCGCGACGGACGCGGTCCGTGCATCGGCAGTGACCCGCCTCGCAAACGTCGTCACCTCCCGTAGCCCGAGCTGAATCGACTCACGACTGCGGCGGATGTCGACCACAGCCCGGTCGCGAACGGACTCCATTCTCGCGGTCGTCACCGTACGCGCCGTCCCGACGACGTTGCCAGCCTCCGCCCTGATTTCAGCAAACAGGGTGGGCACCTCACGCCGGGCCTCCGACAGGAGTTGATGCGCGTCGTGACGAACTTCGGTCAATAGTGCGTGCGTTCCCCGTTTGGCATCGTGAACCGTATTCGTGGCATCGAGGCGCAGCTCGTTGATGAGCGATGACGTGGTTTCCTTCGCTGTGGCCACCTGCCGCAGCGCACCGGCCTGGATGCCCGAAACACTCTTCTCAAGCTGCCCCTTGGTCACGTGAAGGTGGTGCCGAACGTGGCCGACGAGGAACTCAAGGTCAGTCTGGGCCTCATCAACTCGCTTGCGGATGGTCTGTTCGATGCCGGCAATGACCTTGCTCGGCGTATCAAACCGGGTGTTCGCCACTTCATCCAGGACCGTGCTGTCACGCTCATGGCCGATTCCGGTGAGTACAGGAATGTTCAGCGTGCAAAGCGTCTTGGCCAACTCGTAATCGTTCAGCCAGGCGAGGTCCGTGACCGCACCGCCGCCGCGGATGATAACGACCGCATCCGGCTGCCCGTCGGCTTCGCTCCACCGTCCCAGTGCCTCCCCCAAGGACAGACGAATCTCGTGGGCGGCACCCTCCCCTTGAAAGCGGCTGTGGGCATAGACGAAATGGCAGATGCCGAATCGTTCGAGCCGCATGGCCTCTGCCTGGAAGTCCCCCAGCCCGGCTGCCCCCTGCGGAGCTATCACTAGCACCACATTGAAATCCCACGGGAAGGGCAGCTTCTTGTTGGAGCCGTAGATTCCTTCCTGCGTCAGCCTGGTGCGAATTTCTCGCTTTCGCGCCTCAAGGTCCCCCAATGTGTACTCGGGGTCAATCGCATCAATCTCAAGACTGAATCCATACAAGGTCTTGAAGGCCGGCTTCGCCCGGACGAGAAGTTTCATGCCCGGGGCGATGCTCGCGCCCGTAGTCCGCTCGAACTCAGGCAGAATTTTGCTGGCCGTATTCGCCCAGATGCTCCCTCGAGCAGTCGCCAGCACAACTCCGTCGAGCGTCCGTTCGGAAAGCTCCAAGTAGATGTGACCGTTCTTCGTTCTGGCTTCAACCACTTCAACAATGGTCCAGACGCCCGACTTGAACACGTGAGCAACCGCCTGAGCAACACCACCCAAGAGCTGAGAGAGGGGGACTCCCTTCCTGGCCACTACGACATCCTGCAGGGCCATTTGCGTGACTGGAACGATGTCCTTTGTGTTTGCAGAAACGGCGGCCGCTGCCATCTTCCCGGCTGAGAGCCAGGCATCAAAGGGGGCGAGGTCCCTCCCGTCCGGCACATACCACTTGCGAGCGTCGGGGTCCCAACGAGCGCCAAGAGCCTTGGCTTCGTCCTTTGCCTTGAAAGGGACGTCGAGGTATGTATTAGCCATAGGTCGAATTATGCAGGAGTCGGGTTCGCCTGCCTGTCGACCTCTGCATGCCTTCCAAACGGCCATCGAGGCGCAGCCGGCAGCAAGGACCAGAGGTAACGAGCTTTATAGACCGGGTGCGGACGGTGCAGTGAAGCCCCCGGAACTCCCCCCGTTCCCCGGAGGGCGCTCGCGAGGCCGTAATCAATGCCTCACTAGGTAAGCGCCTCTCCGTCCGTGTGCCGGCAGGTCCTTGCTTCCAGGAAAATCAGAGAGGGTGATATTGGTCCAGTCCTTGGCGAACGACGTCTTCGTCGAACATTGAGGCCGCCTTGTTAAGGTTGCCGCACATCGAATGAACGAGTCTCAGACCTTCGGTGGTGAGCGAGGCTCTCACAGAATAGTCGCGTCCCAGCATCCGCTCCATTCGCGGTGCCACGTCATGGCGCTCAAGTTCCACAAGCCCACGCTGCTCGAGGCTCTCAAGGGTCGAAAGGATTTCTGAATACTGAAAGAACCCCTGCGAGACGCCGGGCATCATGATGAAGATATCCGCCGTATCGAACATCTCGACGGGGTTTCCCTCTGGGTCACAATACGAACAATCGACATACTCCGCATGAGCAAGCGACGTCAGCGCATAGAGTTCGCGCATGGTCATGTCTGCGTAATCGTTCGAGAGGACCGAGTAGGTGACGGCCCGAGTTACGCGCCCGAGCACACGAAACGCTCCTTCGTCGAGTTCTTCCTCGTCGAAGTCGTTGTCGACCGATACGGGAGGAGTGGGACTTGCGTAGGACTTGATGCCGGTGCGCGACTGACGACGTTTCTGTTTGCTCATACTTCCTCCGAAAAAAGGGTGCAGGAAGGATGAGCCCCATCCGTGCAACCCGGCTGCCTGCCCAAATGGGGTAAGGCCCGATGGCTTTGCGTCCCGCACTTCCGCGCGGTTTGCCCTTGAGACATGAGGAATCTACCAAGTCCAGTTGAACCGTTCAACCCTAGCAGCATAGCGCAGCACCAAAAGGGGGAATGTCGTGCGGCGCCCTCTTCATCCGCGGCATCTGCGCCGCTTACCCGGACAAAGAACTCTTCGAGGGGAACCTCAATGCCGATGAGCGCGCGACCGTAGCTCTGGATGCCTACGGCGGCAGACTTCCCCCGATGAGCGCGGGCCAAGTGCGCAACGAAGGACGGCCGACCACGAGGCCGAAGCGCCCGCGGGCCGCAGCCCTGGGTACTGCAATCTTCGTGGGGATTGGCACCGCCATTGGCGGTACCACGTGGGCACGGCGGGTCGATGCAAGGCTGGAACAGGAGGCCGCAAGCACGGCGCACCCGCGGCGGGTCGACCGCCCTTGGCCGCCACATTCGGAAATGTCTCTACACGCCACTACAATGTACTGAGCGTAGCGTCTCGACCACATGTCACGATAACGGCACGCTTCCGCCCGTCACGGCGAAGCTACTTCACCTCATCGACCAGTACCGTCCACCCTGTGTCTGGCAGGTAATGGGCTCGGTACATCAGATTGCGCCCTCGCCGGACGGCCAAGGTGGCTGCGGTGCAGCCCCTTGCCTCCTCTTTGCAGAGCTGAATGAACTGGCGCACCCCATCTGCACCGTCAAGCGAGGTCTTCAACTCCTCGCGCATCGACAGATGCCCGTGCGGTCGCCACCGCGTGCAGTTGGCGGACAGGGTCGCAGCCGTGCGGCCAGGCAAATTCAACAGGGCATCAGCAAGCTCGTGGCAGAAGCGAACTTCGTCATCGCCCGGACCAGCGCCTGCCCAGCGACTGACGGCCATGGCTGCCGAGTAGCGCATCTCCATCAGTCGCGCACCGATGGTCGACTTTCCCGCCTTCTTCCCTGGCTGCCCTGCACCGCTCGCACTTTTCGGACGGGGCTTACGAGGGGTAGAGCCCGGCTTGTTCGGTTCGGGAGTGTCCTCGGCCCCTGCGTCGGCTGCAAGCCACTGGGCGACCTGGTAGATATCGACGCATTTGCGCCCCCCCAGGGACTTCACATGAAAGGGAAGCTGACCGCGGGTAATGAGGTGCGCGAGCGCCTTCTCCGACTTGCCAAGAATCTTCGCCAGGTCGGGAGCGTAGAGGACGAACTGCCCCGGATACTGCGCCTGCAGGTGCTGGAGAACTTGGTCGGTATTCACGGCGCCGCCCACCAGGGCAAAGAAAAAACCCACCAAAAACCCACCAAAGAGTGGGTCGAGGTGGGTTTTTCAGGGGTCAGATGGGATAGAATGTCGTCGCCAACATTTCGCTAACCCACTGATTTATAAGGCTGGCGGAGAGTGAGGGATTCGAACCCTCGATACGAGTTTTAGCCCGTATGCTCCCTTAGCAGGGGAGTGCCTTCGACCTCTCGGCCAACTCTCCAACCTTTGAGCCCGACATCATAGCGACCCAGGGCCCATCGGTCAAACTTAATTATGCAGCCACATCGAGGCCGAATGCCTTGTGCAGCACGCGCACGGCGAGCTCGAGGTACTTCTCCTCGATCGCGACCGAGATCTTGATTTCCGACGTCGAGATCATCTGGATGTTGATGCCCTCTTCGGCCAGCGTGCGGAACATCTGCGAGGCGACGCCGGCGTGCGAGCGCATGCCGACGCCGACGATGGAGACCTTGGCCATGGTCCGGTCGGTGACGATCGTGCGGGCGCCGATATGCTCCTTGACGGCTTCGAGCACCTTCACGGCCTTGTCGAGCTCGCCGCGAGCGACGGTGAACGAGAAGTCGGTCGTGCCGTCCTTGCTCACGTTCTGGATGATCATGTCGACTTCGATGTTGGCATCGGCGACCGGCCCGAGGATCTGGTAGGCGATACCCGGCTTGTCGGGGACGCCGAGCACCGTGAGCTTGGCTTCGTCGCGGTTGAAGGCGATACCGGAGATGACGGGCTGTTCCATGTTCTGTTCTTCCTCAACTGTGATGAGCGTGCCCTCGCCTTCCTCCTGGAAGCTGGACAGGACGCGCAACTTGACCTTGTACTTGCCGGCGAATTCGACCGAGCGGATCTGCAGCACCTTGGAGCCGAGACTGGCGAGCTCGAGCATCTCCTCGAAGGTGATCGTGTCGAGCTTGCGCGCTTCCGGCACGACGCGCGGGTCGGTGGTGTAGACGCCGTCCACGTCGGTGTAGATCTGGCACTCGTCCGCCTTCAGCGCGGCCGCGAGCGCGACGCCGGTGGTGTCGGAGCCGCCACGTCCCAGCGTGGTGATGGCACCGTGCTCGTCCACACCCTGGAAACCGGCGACGACGACGACGTTGCCCTCGTCGAGGTCCTTCTTGATCGGCGCCTCGTCGATATTCAGGATGCGCGCCTTCGTATGCGCGCTGTCGGTGAGGATGCGCACCTGGCCGCCGGTGTAGCTCTTCGCCTTGACGCCGATGTCCTGCAGCGCCATGCACAGCAGGCCGATGGTGACCTGCTCGCCGGTCGACACGACCACGTCCAGCTCGCGCGGATCGGGCGCACCTGCGACCTCCTTGGCGAGCGCGATCAGGCGGTTGGTTTCGCCGCTCATCGCGGACACCACCACCACGACCTGATTGCCGGCCGCCTGGAACTTGGCGACCTTTCGGGCGACGTTCTTGATGCGTTCCGGATTGCCAACGGAGGTGCCGCCGTACTTCTGAACTATCAGTGCCATCGTCGTATCCAAATAGCGGTGCATAAAACACGTGATTTTAGCGAAAGCCGGGGGACTTTGCAGTTCCGTGTCGTTGGTGCCGTCAAGCCCAATCTGGGCACTTATGGATTGCGGTTAACCCTAGGACTTTTGATTTTCCCGTTGTATTTGTCCGGAATAGTAATCTATACTTTGGTTACCATATGACTTAAGTCGTATGATCGCCCTAGGGCGCAGCTGATCTTCATAGCACAACCGACTTCACAACAGAGGCCAAAGAGATGAAAAGCACTGAAACCATTGATGTTCGCGAGATCCGCCGCAAGCTCGGTCTGAACCAGTCGCAGTTCTGGTCGAAGATCGGCGTTACCCAAAGTGGGGGGTCGCGTTACGAGAGCGGCCGCAACATTCCGCGTCCCGTGCAGGCACTGCTCCGCCTCGTTCACATCGAACAGATCGACATCAACAAGGTCAAGAAGGAAGACGTCGAAGTGGCCGAGTTCCTGAAGGCTTCGAACCCGGATCTGTTCAAGACGCTGAAGAAGGAAGCCCGTGCCAAGCGCAAGGAGCGGACGTCGCGCTAACCCGGTCGGAGTAACACATGGTCATCAGGGGCTGACGCGAACCGTCAGCCCCGTTTTTCTTATGCGCTCGGCGATCGCCTCGAGCTCGGCCTCGGTGAGCGGCGACAGGCGCGGGGCCTCGGGCTGCAGCGAGGGTCGCGCGATACCGTAGAGCAGCACCCCGGCAAGGCGTTCGACGCCGGCCTTTTCCAGCACGGCCAGATAGGCGGCGATGTCCGCATCGGACGGCGCCTGCCCGTCCCAGCGGAACATGCAGGTCTGCACCCAGGTGGTGCAGCGCTCGGCGCTCGCCTGCAGGCGGCGCGCGACCGCGTCGGGGTCCGGGCCGACGCCGTTGATGCGGCGCATGCCGGCCCGCGTACCCGCATCGACCTTGAACCATACTTCCCCGCCCGCTTCGCCCAGCCGACGCACGCCCTCGCGCACGGTCGCCTGCCCCATCAGGCTGCCGTTGGTGATGAGGCGCAGCGGCACCTCGGAGCCGAATCCGAAGCGCGCCCGCAGGCGCACCGCGATCTCCACCGCATCCGCGAATTCGGCGGCGCTGGTCGGCTCGCCGTTGCCGGAGAAGGCGATGTCGCGGACCTGGCGCAGGCCTTCAGGGACGTGCCGCTCGAGGTAGTCGCCATGCACGAGCGCATCGAGGAAGCCCCCGAGCTCGGCCTCGAGTAGCGCGAGGTCGATGCGGGGCGCGCTGCCGCGCACGAGGTCCGGCACCTGGCAGTAGGCGCAATGCCAGTTGCAGGCGTTGTTGGGATTCAGGTTGATGCCGACGGACACGCCTCCGGCGCGGCGCGACAGCACCGGATAGACGTAGGTGAGCCCCGCGAGATCGCGGTCGTGGTTGCGGATCGTGAGTTGCCGGTCGCTGGATGCCATCGATGAAGGTGCCGCGCATCGCGGTCGAAGTGAGCAAGGGGCGCCCGGAATGGGCGATCAGGGTCGGGTGCTATAATCCGCGCCCTGCACTCCCGAGGTCAATCATGCGCATCACCCGCCGCCTGGAATTCGACGCAGGACACCGGATTCCGGACCACGCCAGCCAGTGCCGCCACCTGCACGGCCACCGTTACGCGATCGAGATCACCCTCACCGGGGGTATCATCGAAGCCGCCGGCCAACCGGTCAATGGCATGGTGATGGACTTCGGCGAGGTGAAGACGATCGCCAAGGCGCATGTGGTGGATGTCTGGGACCACGCCTTCCTGGTGTTCCGCGGCGATGCGCAGGTCATGCAGTTCCTCGCCTCCATGCCGGGCCACAAGACGGTCGTGCTCGACTGCGTGCCGACCGCGGAAAACCTCGCGCGCGAGGCCTTCCGCATCCTCGACCCGCGCTACCACGACAGCTACGGCAACCACCTGCGCCTCGAGCGCGTACGCCTGTACGAGACGCCGAACTGCTGGGCCGACGCCGTACGCGACGACGCCGGCCTCTGACACGGCGGCAGGATCAGTCCTCGGCCGCGGCCGCGGCGACCGCCTGCGCCAGCGCGGCTTCGCCGCGCACCACGCGCACTTCGCGCTGCGGATAGGGGATCTCGATACCCTCGGCACGGAAGCGCTTCCACACTTCCAGGTTGATGTGGGAGATCACGCCGAGCGTGCCTTCCTGCGGATCGGCGATCCATACCGCGAGGCGCAGGTCGACGCCACTCTCGCCGAAGGCAACGACGAAGGCCTTGGGCTCCGGCTCGGCGATCACGCGTTCATGCGTCTTCGCCGCCTCGACGAGGATCTGCATCGCGCGCTCCAGATCCGTGGCATAGCTCACCTGGATGTTGATCGGCACGACGATGCGCGTGTCGCTGTAGGTTTCGTTCTGCACGACCGAGCCGATCAGGGTCTCGTTGGGGACCAGCGATTCGATGCCGCTCGCCGCGCGCAGCACCGTGTAGCGGGTGTTGATCTGCGTGACGACGCCACGCTCGGCGCCGACCGAGATCAGGTTGCCGATGCGCAGCGAATGGTCGAGCAGGATGATGAAGCCCGAGACATAGTTCGCGGCGATCTTCTGCAGGCCGAAGCCCAGGCCCACACCCAGCGCCCCGCCGAACACCGACAGCGTGGTGAGGTCGATACCGACCATGGGCAGCGCGATCAACACTGCGACGACGATCAGGAGCGCCTTCGCGACCCGCATCAGCACGAGGCGCATGCTGTCGTCGAGGCCCGCGGCGCCGCTCAGCCGGCGCTCCAGCGCGCCCGCCGCCCACAGCGCGATGAGCAGCGTGAACATCACCATGCCCACGCCCTGCAGCAGGGTCCATAGCGAGAGCTTCTGGCTGCCGATCTTGAAGGACACGCTCTCGAGCGCATCGATCACTTCCGGCAGCCAGCCGAGGATATGCAGCGCGACCACCGCCCACGCGAGCGATGCGAAGACGCGCTCGAAGCTGCCCAGCCAGCTCGAGCGGCCTATGCCCTGCCGCACCGTGAACACGACGAAGCGGATTGCGGCGAACGAGGTCAGCAGGGGCACCGCCAGATTGAGCAGGTGCACGCTCTGGTACTTGCCCAGCACCGCACGCGCGGCGAACACGAAGATGAGTGCCGACAGCGGGAACAGCACGCGGCGCAGGCCGCTGCGGCCGAAGCGCTGGGCGGCGGTTTCGGCGTCGCTCCGGCGGGCGACGCGCTCGAGCATTGCACGTTCGATCAGCCACGCGAGCAGGAGGCAGCCGACCAGGGCGCCGAGTTGCCACAGGACGGACGGACTCTGCAGGTCGCTCCAGGTATCCATGAGCATGGCGGCGAAACGAATCTCTTCATTCACGTTCCGGGTTTCCAGGGCAGACGGGTGATACGGGTTGCGTCCGCGCGGTGGCGGCGCCAGTTGTCGAGGTAGATCTGCGTGAGCGTGCAGTTGTCGCGCAGTACCAGAAGGTTTTCGGCGTTGCGCTTGACGGCCGACTTGGTGAAGTTGAAGGAACCGGTGACCAGCGCGCAGGCGGGCCCTTCGGCGTCGGCGATCATGACCTTGTTGTGGGCAGCGGCAAAGCGCGTCTCGAGCGACACCGGGATGCCGGCCGCGAGCAACTCGGGCAGCACGTTACCCTTGCCGCGCTTGTTCATCTTCGCGTCGGCAAGCACCTCGACGCGCACGCCACGCTGGTGCGCGTCGATCAGCGCGTGCGCGATCGGCTTGCTCGTGAAGGCGTAGGCCTGCACGTGCAGCGTCTTGCGCGCGTCGTCGATGACGTCGATGAGCAGCGCCTCGGGGCGGTCGGCGGGGGAAAACGCGACCTCGACCGAGCCGCGCGCGGGCAGCCGCTGGCTGGCCGCGGCGAATTGCGTCGCCATTGCAACGAACGCGAGGGCGACGCCTGCCAGCAGCCGCCCCCGTGCATCACACCACCGCATCCACGCGCTCCAGCACGGCCGCGAAGAAGCCGTCGGTGTCATGCACGCGCGGCGTCAGGCGCAGGCGCTCGCCGGTGTCGAGCGCGATGCCCTGCTTGCCGAGCACGTCGGTGGCGCTGACCTCGCGGAACTCGGGATGCGCGGCGAGAAAGGCATCGACGATACCGTCGTTCTCCTCGGCGAGCAGGCTGCAGGTCGCATACACGAGACGGCCGCCCGGCCTGACGAGACGTGCGGCCGAGTCGAGGATCGCCCCCTGCTTGGCAACCATCTCGGCGACCGACTCGGGCGTCTGGCGCCACTTGAGGTCCGGGTTGCGGCGCAGCGTGCCGAGGCCGCTGCACGGTGCATCGACCAGCACGCGGTCGGCCTTGCCGGCGAGGCGCTTCACCTTGGCGTCGCGCTCGTGCGCGATCAGTACCGGATGCACGTTCGACAGGCCGGCGCGCGCGCAGCGCGGCTTGAGCTTGGCGAGGCGCTTCTCCGACACGTCGAACGCATACAGGCGGCCGGTCGAGCGCATCAGCGCGCCGAGTTGCAGCGTCTTGCCGCCGGCGCCGGCGCAGAAATCGACGACCAGCTCGCCACGCTTGGGTTGCACGAGGAAGCCGAGCAGCTGGCTACCCTCGTCCTGCACTTCGAAGGAACCGTCGAGGAACAGCGGGTGCTTCTGCAGCGCGGGCTTGCCGGCGAGGCGGATGCCCTGCGGCGAATACGGGCAGGGGGCGGCGTCGATGCCGTTGACCTTGAATGCCTCGAGCACCTTGTCGCGGTCCGTCTTCAGCACGTTCACGCGCAGATCGAGCGGTGCAGGACGGTTGAGGCTGTGCGCGAGTTCGAGCAGCGTGGCTTCGTCGTGCGTCACCAGCAGACGCTCGGCGAGCCAGTCGGGCATGTCGGCGCGTTCGCCGAGCGAACCTTCATCAAGCTCCTTGGCCTTGATCCCGCCGATCCAGTCGCGCTCGGTGGCCGACGCGAGACCTTCGAAGTTGCGCATCGGCCAACCTTCGCCGCGCGCGAGCCACGCCAGCAGCAGCGCGCGCGGACGCGCATCCTCGCCGACGAGGCGGCGCAGCCAGCGCAGGCGCCGCACGATGCCGTACACGGCCTCGGCGATGAAGCCGCGGTCGCGATGGCCGATCTCGCGGTTCTCGCGGAAGTGCCGCGACAGGACGACGTCGGCCGGGTGTTCGAAGGTGAGCACCGCGCCGAGGACCTGGGCGGCGTGGATCAGCAGGCCGCGCGAGGCGGCCTCTTCATGTCTTGCCATAGTTGTTCTTCAGTTTTCGATGGATGGATGGGCGAAGGCATTGTCCTCCGCCCGCAATTCGATCATGTCCTCTTCCGCCCGCTCGCCGCCGGCCCCCGCCACGGCAGCTTCGTCGCCGGCCGACCCGGGGGGCGACAGGCGCAGCTCGACGGCCTGCTGGTCGAGCACCTCGCCCTTGTCGTCGATGACGCGGATGCGCACCGGCAGCATGCCGTAGTTGCGCGCGAGCCAGATGTCGATCGTCAGGCTGCCGTTGCGCGCCTCGGCACGCACGCGCACGGTATCCAGCAGCCCGATCGGCAGGGGCAGCTTTTCGGGTCCGACGACCTCGACACTCGACGGCGTGGCCTCGCGTCCGGTGATAACGTTCAGCTCGGTCGATCCGCTGACCGCGCCGACGATACCGATCTGGTGCCACAGGCTGAGGAGATCCTGATCGCCCGGGCGCACGTCGGCGACGCGCTCCTTGGCGCCGCGTTTCATCGTCACCTTGCGCGCATTCCAGTCGAACACCGCGTTCGCCGGCGTCTTGCGCGATTGCTCGACGCTGAAGCGCTCGGGCTTCAGGCCTTCGCGTCCGACGCTGCCCTCGCTGCTCTGGGCGTAGTGGAAGGAACGGAACATGCCGACGACGCCGGTCGTGCGCACGGCGACCGACATGCGATAGCGTTTGCCGTCGTGCGACCACTCATGCTGCGCCTCGCCGACGGCGAAACCGCCCTCGCCCAGATGCACACGGAAGCGGATGCTGCCACGCTCGGGCCAACCGGTGATGTTGAACCCCTTGAGGTCGGCGGCTGCGACCAGCTCCGCGGCTGCGTCGGCGACGGGCGCCGCATCGACGGCCGGCGGCGCCTCCGCCGCAGGCTGCGTCGCGACATCCGCAGGCGCCGCGAGGGCGACCTCCCCGCCCTCGCCGCCCTCTCCGGCCGGCGCCGTCAGCGGCACCACAGGCGGCGCTTCGGCCGCGGGCGCGGGTTTGGGCTTCGGCTTGGGTCGCGGTTTGGGCTTTTCGGGCACGACGGGCGACGGCGGGGGCGTCACGACCGGCGCGAGGTCGACGACCGGCTTGGGCTCGGGAATCACGAGCGTCGCGTGCAGGAGCGGCGGCTCCTGCGGCACCTCGCCGACGTGCGCAGGCCAGCCCGGCAGACTCAGCACGAGCGCATGTGCGAGCACCGAAGCGCCCGTCGCGAGGATCAGGATTGTCGGCTGTCGCACGCTCCATCCCCGGGATTCCGATCCAGCGACGGAATCGTCCACCCGGCCGCATCGATCGCTTCGTCGCGCACACGCACTTGGCCCTGCGCGGTGATCGTCAGCCGGTCCTCGACGAACCAGCGCACCGCCTGCGGGTAGATGCGATGCTCCTGGCGGAGGACGCGCGCCGACAGGCGGCCCTCGTCGTCATCGGGCAACACCGGCACGACTGCCTGGATCACGACCGGTCCGCAATCGAGCTCCGGGGTCACGAAATGCACCGTCGCCCCATGCGCCCGCACGCCCGCGTCGATCGCCCGCTGGTGCGTGTGCAGTCCGGGGAAAGACGGCAGCAGCGAGGGATGGATATTCATCAGGCGCCCGTCGTAACGGCGCACGAAGGCGTCGGTGAGCACGCGCATGAAGCCGGCGAGCACGACGAGGTCGGCGCCGTGCGCGTCGATGCTCTCGGCGAGCGCGACGTCGAAGGCTTCGCGCGACGTGAAGGCCTTGTGGTCGACGACGGCGGTCGCGATGCCGTGCGCGGCAGCGAACTGGAGCCCCTTGGCGTCGGCGCGGTTGCTGATCACCGCGGCGATGCGCGCGCCCGGGATGCCCGCGTTCACGATGGCTTCCATGTTGCTGCCGCGGCCGGAAATGAGGATGACGATGGACTTCATGAAGGTGTTCTTGGTTTTCGGTTCGGACGCGCACGCGCGCGTCGGGGGAGTCGGACAGGGACCGGCGCGCGATGTTCCGCAGACACTCCGGCACCGGCGCACGGAGGATGGATTTTCGCCAATGATACCGGAACGGCGCTCCGGCCCCGAAACCCGGCCGGCGCGGCGGGGCGACCGGGCCGGGGCGGACTCCGTATAATTACATGTTGCGCCGCCTTTCCCCCGCCTCCCATGCCCTCGATCCACCTGCTGTCCGACCTCCTGATCAACCAGATCGCCGCCGGCGAGGTCGTCGAACGGCCGGCCTCGGTGCTCAAGGAGGTGCTGGAGAACGCGGTCGACGCGGGCTCGCGCGCGATCGACGTGCAGCTCGAACAGGGCGGCGTGCGGCGCATCCGCGTCGCCGACGACGGCTGCGGCATCGCCAAGGACGAGCTGGCGCTCGCGCTCGAACGCCATGCGACGAGCAAGATCGCGAACCTCGACGATCTCGAGCGCGTCGGCACGATGGGCTTTCGCGGCGAGGCGCTGGCGGCGATCGCGGCAGTCGCGCGCACGACGCTGACGAGCCGCGCCGACGGCAGCGCGCACGCTTGGCGCATCGACGGCGCCGACCGCAGCGTGGCGCCCGCGGCGCTGGGCGCGGGCACGGTCGTCGATGTCGCGGACCTGTATTACAACACCCCGGCGCGGCGCAAGTTCCTGAAGTCGGAATCGACCGAATACGCGCACTGCGACGAGATGTTCCGCCGCGTCGCGCTGGCGCGCCCCGACATCGGCCTGCAGCTCGCGCACAACGGCCGAGTCGTGCATCGCCTGCCCGCCGCGGACCACGCACGGCGTGTCGGCGCGCTGATGGGCGACGATTTCCTCGCGCAGGCGCGCGCACTGGATGCCGATGCGGGGCCGCTGCGCCTGTCGGGGTTCGCGTCACTGCCCGCGTATTCGCGCGCGAGCCGGGACGCACAGTATTTCTTCGTCAACGGCCGCTTCGTGCGCGACAAGCTGCTCACCCACGCGGTGCGCCAAGCCTATACGGACATCCTGCACGGCAACCGCCATCCGGCCTACGTGCTGTTCCTCGAACTCGACCCGGCGGGCGTCGACGTGAACGTCCATCCGGCCAAGATCGAGGTACGCTTCCGCGAGGCGCGCGCGATCCACCAGTTCGTGTTCCATGCGCTGACGCGCACGCTCGCGGAATCCGGTGCGGGCCTTGCATCGCGCGACGAAGCGGCGGCGGTGACGACCGCCAGCGCCGCGTACGCGCCCGCAGCGCGCGCACCGGACGAACGCCCGCGCCCCTTCGGCGGCTACGGCAACGCGCCGCCAGTGCAGGGGCGGCTGGCGATGGATTCCGCGAGCCGCAGCTACTTCGATTTCGTCGGCACCGCGCGCGAGCCCGCAGGGGCCGCCAATCTCGCTCCAGCCCCAACGCCAACGGCCAGCGCGGCGCCACAGGATTTCCGCCCGACCGCCTTCGCCCCGGCCGCGGGCCGTCCGATCGGCGCGATCGCAACGTCGCTGCCGCAGCACGCCGACGACTCCGCCCCGCTCGGCTACGCGCTCGGCCAGCTCCACGGCATCTACATCCTTGCGCAGAACGCGAAGGGGCTCGTGCTCGTCGACATGCACGCGGCGCACGAGCGCATCCTGTATGAGAAGCTTAAGACCGTCCTCGACGGCACCCCGTCCGTGCAGCGCCTGCTGATCCCGGCGGTATTCTCGGTGAGCGCGAAGGACATGGCCGCAGCCGAGGATTGTGCCGACGTGCTCGCCGGCATGGGTTTCGAGATCGCGCCCGCCGGTCCGCAGGAACTCGCCGTGCGCGCGGTGCCGGTGCTGCTCGCGAACGCGCCGGTGGCGGAGCTGCTGCGGAAGCTTCTCGAAGAGTTGCGCGAATACCCCGCCTCGGAAGTCGTCACCGCACGCCGGAACGAACTGCTCGCGACGATGGCCTGCCACGGCGCCGTGCGCGCGCACCGCAGCCTGACCATTCCCGAGATGAACGCGCTGCTGCGCGACATGGAGGCGACCGAGCGCGCCGACCAGTGCAACCACGGCCGCCCGACCTGGACCCAGCTCACGATGGGCGACCTGGACCGCTTCTTCATGCGTGGCCAGTAGCGGCGTCGAGCTGTCCGGCATCCTCCCCCCAGCCGCTCCGACTATACGAACGACATTTCCCACCGTGCATCGCCGGTCGGCATCCGCCGTTCGCCGTACCTGCCCATACCAGCATTTGGTTGCAATTTCGCAGGAGTTGGCGACAGAAATCGATGGCATGCAGACGGCAGACGGCCTATAAATGTAAAGGAGCGCCCACTTGGCGCTCGCGTGTCGCCCTGTCTGCCTCATTCCGCCCGCATAATGCGGGAAATTTGTCATTCACGCTTTCATCCCATTTTGCGAAGCCCGGACGAAGCGCGCGTTTCCGGGGTTGATCCACGCGAGGACAGCAAGCACATCGACAGCATCTCGCGCGAGGCGGCTCCGAGGGAGAAATGACCATGCGCACGCTATTGATGGTGTTGTGGCTGCTGTTGGCCGGAGTCACTCCGGGGACGGCCTCGGTCCAGGTATTCATCGGCATCAACCTGCCCGTATATCCACAACTCGCACGGGTGCCCGGCTATCCGGTGTATTACGCGCCGCGGGTGGCCGGGAATTTCTTCTTTTACGACGGCCTGTACTGGGTGTTCTACGATGAAGACTGGTACGTCAGCTCCTGGTACAACGGTCCGTGGACGCTTGTCGCGCCAATGGCCGTGCCCGTGTTCATCCTGCGGATTCCGGTGCGCTACTACCGCGATCCGCCGATCTATTTCCGCAGCTGGCGCCGCGAGGCTCCGCCGCGCTGGCACGAGCACTGGGGCGACGACTGGGCCGAACACCGGCGGGGCTGGGACCGCTGGGACCGCCGCGCCGCACCGCCGCCGGCGCCGCTCCCGATCTATCAGAAACGGTACTCGGGCGACCGTTATCCGCGCGACATCCGCGAACAGCGGGACCTGAGCGGCCAGCATTACCGCTATCGGCCGCGCGACGCGGCAGCGCGCGAGCTCCTGCCCCAGCAGACGCCCCCGAGAACGCGCGGGCCCGATCGCGACGACCGCGAAACCGTGCGCCGCGAGCGCCCCCCTCGCACGATGGAGCAGGATCGGCGGCGTTCGGCGCCCGACGCGGAATCCCGGCAGGGCAGCCCGGTTCAGCGGCGGGCCGAGCCAATGCAGATGGAGCCCCGGCAACGGGAGCCCCGACAGATGGAACCGCGCCGGATGGACCCCGGGCGCGAAGAGCGGATGCGGGAAAGGGAGATGCGTGATCGCCAGACGGGTGGTCCGCGCATGAACGAGCGCCCCCCTCAGGACCGGGGAGGCCGCGCGGAGCAGCAGGGACGCAAACAGCCACCGCAGGAAGAGGAACGCGGCTACCGCGGCAGGAACGAGCAGCAGAAGGAGCGATAGCGCGCGGCGCCCGTCTCGCGCCGTGCCTGGGGCACCTCACGCCGACTTGTCGTCCGCCCGGTCGTCGAAGCCGACATATTGCGCGGTGAAGCTTGCCTTGCCGGCACGCAGGAAACGCTCGAAATCCCATTCCCCGTCCACGAGCCGCCCCGCGTACTCCGGCCGGAAGACGTAGGTCCACGCCGTCTCCACCCGCCCGTCCTGAAGCCGCACGACGACCCGCCGGCGCTCGTACTCCTCGCCCTCGAAACGGTCCAGCCGCGGCCACGCGGATGCCGGCAGATCCAGATACAACACCCCCTGCACGCAGACCCGCGCCGCCGACACCATCCCCGGATAGGCCTGGCCGCGCACCGGCTGTCGCCGATACCCGTCCAGCGAGGCTGCAACGAAGCTGCAGCGCGTGCCACTCACCGCGGCCATGATGTCCTCGCACATCAGCGAACCGTAGGTAAAGCAATGCTGCATGCCCCGCGCCCCCGACGACCGCAAAGCCTCATCTTAGCGGCCGCGGCGATCGCGCGGAATCGCATCACCGCCGTGCCAGATTGCCGCCCAGCAGGTATCCTTGCACGCCTGCCGGCCTCCGCCGGCCCGCGACACAGCCCAGACACCATGACAGGCAAGCAATACGACGAATCGTCCTTCCGCGTCCTCAAGGGACTCGAACCGGTGCGCGAGCGCCCCGGGATGTACACCCGCACGGACTCGCCGGCACACATCATCCAGGAAGTCATCGACAACGCGGCCGACGAGGCGCTCGGCGGCTTCGCGAAGAAGATCCACGTGACGCTGCACCTCGACGGCTCGGTGAGCGTCGCGGACGACGGCCGCGGCATCCCGGTCGGCCTGCATCCCGAGGAAGGCGTCCCGGTCGTCGTGCTCGCCTACACGCGCCTGCACGCGGGCGGCAAGTTCGACAAGCGCGACGGCAACGGCGCGTATGCGTTCTCGGGCGGCCTGCACGGCGTCGGTGTCGCGGTGACGAACGCGCTGTCCACGCGCGTCGAAGTCGAAGTAAAGCGCGAAGGCAAGATCCACCGCATCGACTTCGCCGAGGGCGGCGAGAACATCGGCGCGATCTCGGTCGTCGGCGACTGCGGCCGCCAGACCGGCACGCGCGTGCGCGTGTGGCCGGACGGCAAGTATTTCGAGAATCCGCGCGTGCCGCAGAACGAGATCGAGCGCCTGCTGCGCTCCAAGGCGGTGCTGCTGTCGGGGGTGTCGGTGCGGCTCGACATCGAGCAGGCGAGCGGGCCGGCGCTGACCAAGACCTGGTCCTACCCCGACGGCTTGGCCGGCTATCTGCGCGAGCAGGCGGGCGACCTCGAGCCGGTGGCGCCGCTCTACACCGCCGAAAAGTACGCCGACAAGGACGACGCGACCTTCGCGCCCGGCGAAGGCGCGGCCTGGGTGATCGGCTGGTTCGAACAGTCGGTTCCGTCCGAGTCCTTCGTGAACCTGATCCCGACGGTGGCCGGCGGCACGCACGAAAGCGGCCTGCGCGCGGGCGTGTTCGACGCGGTGAAGAGCTTCATCGAGCACCATGCGCTGCTGCCGCGCGGCGTGAAGCTGCAGCAGGAAGACGTCGCCGGCCGCATGAGCTTCGTGCTGTCGGCGCGCCTGCTGGATCCGCAGTTCCAGGGCCAAGTGAAGGAGAAGCTCAACTCGCGCGAGGCGGTGAAGCTCGTCTCGTCGATGATCCGCGACCCCTTCGAGATCTGGCTCAACAACCACGTCGAGGCCGGCAAGGCGATCGCGGAGTTGTCGATCAAGCAGGCGCTCGCACGGCAGAAGAGCGCGCAGAAGGTCGAGAAGAAGAAGACCTCGGGCGTCGCGGTACTGCCGGGCAAGCTCTCGGACTGCGAATCGGAGGACATCGCCGACAACGAGCTCTTCCTCGTCGAGGGCGACTCCGCCGGCGGCTCGGCGAAGATGGCGCGCAACAAGGAGACGCAGGCGATCCTGCCGCTGCGCGGCAAGGTGCAGAACTCGTGGGAAATCGACCCCGACCGGCTGCTCGCGAACGCCGAGATCCACGACATCGCGGTCGCGCTCGGCGTCGATGCGCATGCCGCGCACAGCAGTCCGGATCTGTCGGGCCTGCGCTACGGCAAGGTCGTCATCATGTCGGATGCGGACGTCGACGGCGCACACATCCAGACCCTGCTGCTGACGCTGTTCTTCCGCCACTTCCCGGAACTCATCACGCGCGGCCACATCTACGTCGCCCAGCCGCCGCTGTACCGCGTCGATGTCCCCGCGCAGGGCAAGAAGCGCCCGGCGCGCCGCCTCTACGCGCTCGACGACGGCGAACTGGCGGCGATCCGCGACCGCGTCGAGAAGGAAGGCTTCAAGCCCGAATCGATCGAAATCGGCCGCTTCAAGGGCCTCGGCGAGATGAACCCCGACCAGCTGCGCGAGACGACGATGGACCCCGCGACGCGGCGCGTGCTGCCGGTGCAGGTGCGCGCCGACGCGCTCGACGACACGCTGCGCATGTTCACGCTGCTGATGGGCAAGGGCGAAGCCTCGGGCCGGCGCGCGTGGATGGAGGAAAAGGGCGATACGGTCGAGGCCGACATCTGATCCCGCGGAGCCGCAGGCGGCGCCTTGCTGCGCCGCATCACGCCGCCTATAACGGAAACGCCCGTCCCGTTTTCGAGTAGCCCCACATGGCCACGAATCCCGTTCCCCGCCTCGCCCGGCGCCCCGGCGCCGTGCTGGTGGACCTCGCCGGCGTGTTGCACGTCGGCGAGCAGGCCATCTCCGGCGCGGTGGACGCCCTCGCCCGCCTGCGCGCTGCAGGGCTGCCGCTGCGTTTTCTCACCAACACGACGCGCACGCCACGCCGCACGCTGGTCGCAAAGCTGCAGCGGATGGGCTTCACGATCGCCGAAGACGAGCTCCAGACCGCTCCGCACGCGGCACAGCAGCTCGTGCGAGAACGCGGCCTGAAGCCGCTGTACCTCGTCCATCCGGATCTCGCGGCCGAAATCGGCCCGAGCGCGGAGGCCCCCGATGCGGTCGTGATGGGCGACATGGGCCCCCATCTCGACTACGCGCAACTCAATGCTGCGTTCCGCCTGCTGATGGCCGGCGGCGCCTTCATCGCGATGGCGAAGAATCGCTACTTCATGGAAGAGGACGGCCTGTCGCTGGACATGGGCGCCTTCGTGACCGGCCTGGAGTTCAGCAGCGGCGTCACGGCCGAGATCGTCGGCAAGCCCGCGGCGAGCTTCTTCCACACCGCGCTCGCCGAACTGGGCGTCGCACCGGCCGACGCAGTGGTGATCGGCGACGACCTGCACGACGACGTCGGCGCGGCGCTTGCGGCCGGCATTCCGGCCATCCTCGTGCGCACCGGCAAGTTCCGTCCCGGCGACGACGACGCCCCGGACGTGCGTCCGACGCTCGTCGCCGACGACCTTGCCGATGGCGTCACGCGCCTGCTCGCGCTCGCTTGATCAGGCGAGCAGCGGGATCGCAACCAGCTCGTAGCCGGCGCGCTGCAGCCCTTCGCGCAGTGCCCGCGCAGTCGCCACTGCCTCGGCGTCGTCGCCATGCACGCAGATGCTCTGCGCCTTCACGGGCAGGTGCTGGCCGTTGATCGAGATCAGCGCGCCGGCTTCGAGCATGTCGAGCACATGGCGCAGGCAGGCCTCGGCGCCGTGGATCATCGCGCCCAGCTGCGAGCGCGGCACGAGATTGCCGTCGTCCAGATAGGCGCGGTCGGCGAAGATCTCCTCGACCACGCGCAGGCCCGCCTCGCGCCCCGCGACCGCGAGCTGCGACAGCGCCGGCGCGAGCAGGATCAGATCCGGATCGAGCGTATGGATCGCGCGCGCGACGGTCGCCGCCAGCCTTGCGTCCGCACAGGCCATGTTGTTCAGTGCGCCGTGCGGCTTGACATGGGTCACCGCCGTCCCTTCGGCGCGCGCGATACCGGCAAGCGCACCGATCTGGTAGATCAGCATCGCTTCGAGTTCCGCGGCCGGCAGTTCCATGCGCCGGCGGCCGAAGCCCTGCAGGTCGGGGAAGCCCGGATGCGCGCCGAGGCTCACGCCGCAGCGCTTCGCGGTCGCCACCGTCTGCCGCATCACGAGCGGATCGCCGGCGTGGAAACCGCAGGCGACGTTGGCCGACTTCACGACCTCCAGCATCGCCGCGTCGTCGCCCATGCGCCAGGCGCCGAAACTTTCGCCGAGGTCGGCGTTGAGGTTGATGCGCTCAGACATGCTGTGCTCCGCAGTAATGGGTGAAATCGACGCCGTGCAGGGCCCATTCGTCGCCGCGCACGACGCCGCAGATGAGGTTCGCGCCGTACAGCGCCGCCTCGTCGATGACGCCGGGCGGGCGGAAGTTCTGGATCGCGCCGACCCAGTCGGCAAGGCGCTGCACTTGCTCGCGCAATGCTGCCGCAGCCTCGGCATGGCTGACCGCGACGAAGCGCAACTCGTCACCGGGCCGCAGATGCGCGAGACGCGGCAGGTCGGCACGGATCACGGTCGCGATCTTCGGATAACCGCCCGATGTCTGGCAGTCGGCCATCAGCACGATCGGCTGGCCGTTCGCCGGCACCTGTATCGTGCCCGGCGCGACGCCATCCGACACGATCTCGGCGCCCTGCTCATTGTGCGCGAGCGTATCGCCTTCGAGACGCAGGCCCATGCGGTCCATGTCACGCGTCACCGCATAGGGCCGCGTCAGGAAGGTCTCCAGCGCCTGCGGCGTGAAGTGATCTTCCTGCGGCCCGAGGATCACGCGGATCGGCCCCGTCTCGTGATGCCACGGCGCCTGCGCACGGAATTCGAGCCAGGGGTCGCCGCGCACCGCCTCGCACTGCAGGCGGTCGCCGGCCTTCGGCGCCCTGCCCTGCACGCCGCCGATCGCCGCGCGCAGATAGGTCGAACGGCTGCCGAGTTGCGCGGGCACCTGCACGCCGCCCGAGAGCGCGACATAGCCGACACCGTGCGAAACCCCGCCGACGCGGATGACGTCGCCCGGAAACAGCGTCGCCGTCTGCCACGGCGCCACCTTGAGCACCTGGCCGCGCGTATTCACGACCTGAGCCCCCATCTCGCCGGCGAGGCCGATGCGCACGGTGCCGGACAAGGCCTTCAGCGACGGCCCGCTCAACCCCACTTCGAGCACCGCCGCTTCCGACGGGTTGCCGGCGAGCGCGTTGGCCGCGGCCATCAGCACCACATCGAGAGCCCCGGACACCGGCACGCCGATGTTGCGAAAGCCCGTGCGGCCGCGGTCCTGCACGCTGACGGCGAGGCCCGCATCGACCACCTCGACGACCGCGCTCATGTCGCCTCTCCTTCCTTCAGCAGCGAGGACAGATCGAAGCGGCCGGCCGCGCATTCCTGGTCGAGCGCTTCGTAGGTGTCCGTGTCGATCGCTTGCCACACGACCTGGTCGCCCGGCGTGAGCAAGGCCGGCCGACGCGCGTTGGCCGGATCGAAGAGGCGCACCGGGGTGCGCCCGAGGAGCCGCCATCCGCCCGGGCTCTGCCACGGGTAGGCTGCGCACATACGGCCGGCGATCGCGATCGAGCGCGACGGCACGACCTTGCGCGGCGTTGCGAGCCGCGGCATGTCGAGCGCTTCGGGCAAGCCGCCGAGGTAGGGAAAGCCAGGCAGGAAGCCCAGCATGTAGACGGTGAAGACCGTCTCGGTCATCAGGCGCACGACGTCCTCGCGCCCCATCCCTTTGGCGGCAGCGACCTCGTCGAGGTCCGGCGCGCAGCTCGCGTCGAAGCAGACCGGAATGTGCCAGCAGCAACCGGCCGCGGAGAGGCTGCCGCTCTTGTCGGCAAGCTCCGCGAGCAGATCGTGCAGCGTCATCGCGTCGGCGCGCAGCGGGTCGAAATGCACGGTCACCGAACGGAAGGTCGGCACCCATTCGACGACGCCTTCGAGGCGACCGTCGTTCGACAGCGTGTCGAGCAGGCTCGAGAAGCCAAGCACGCGGCCGTGGATGGCGGGGTCGATGCCATTGCCGAACTCGACGGTCCAGGCGGCGTCGCCTACGCTCAGCAGACGCGCCGGCGGGTGTGCAAGGTCAGTAGTCATGGCGGGATTATTCCGCTGGGGAGGGCGAGCGCCCAATAACTTGGATGCGTGGCTGCCCGCGTCGTGCCGTGCAGGACGGCGCTGGCAGCCTTGCGGCCTAAAGAACGGCTTGCTCAGTTCTGCAGGACGAGGTCCCGACCGCGCGTTTCCGGCAGCGGCAGGCAGGCGAGGATCACGAGCAGGTATCCGCCGGCCGCGAGCATGCCGATCACTTCGCCGAGCGGCATGCTGGTGCTGAGGTAACCGACCAGCGCCGGGAAGGTCGCGCCGACCGCGCGGCCGAAGTTGTAGCAGAAGCCCTGGCCGGAGCCGCGCAGCTCGTTCGGGAAGAGCTCCGCAAGGAAGGCGCCCATCCCGGAGAATATGCCCGACAGGAAGAAGCCGAGCGGGAAGCCGAGGAAGAGCATCACCGTGTCCGTGATCGGCAGCAGCGTGTAGCTATAGACCAAGGCGCCGGCGCAGGTCGCGAAGAGCATGAAGCAGCGGCGGCGGCCGAGGTGGTCCGACAGCCAGGCACTCGTCAGGTAGCCCACGAAGGAGCCGACGATCAGCACCAGCAGGTAGCCGCTCGTGCCCAGCACGGACAGCCCGCGCTCGAGCTTGAGGAAGGTCGGCAGCCAGGTCGTGACCGCGTAGTAGGCTCCCATCATGCCGGTCGACAGCAGGCTGGCGAAGATCGTCGTCGGCAAGAGGCGCGGCGAGAAGATCTGCAGGAAGTTGCCGCCGCCTTCGGCCTTCACCTTCGCACGGGCGATGTGGAAGACTTCCGGGTCGTGGATGTTGCGGCGGATGTAGAAGATCAGCACCGCCGGCAGGATGCCCATCCAGAACAGCACGCGCCATGCCTGCTCGGCAGGCAGCATCGCATACACCGCCCAGAAGGCGATCGCCGCCGCACCCCAGCCCACCGCCCAGCTGCTCTGCACGAGGCCGACCGCCTTGCCGCGGTTCTTCGCCTGGACCATCTCGGCAATCAGCACCGCACCGACCGACCATTCGCCGCCAAAGCCGAAGCCCTGCATCGCCCGCGTGAAGAACAGCTGCTCGAACGAGTTCGTGAAGCCCGACAGGAAGGTGAATAGCGTGAACCAGATGACGGTCCACTGCAGCACGCGCACGCGCCCATACTTGTCGGCGAGCACACCGGCCGCCCAGCCGCCGATCGCGGAGGTGACCAACGCGCCGGTTGCGATGTAGCCGGCCTCGACCTTGCTCATTGCCCACGCCGCCATCAACGTCGGGATCAGGAACGTATAGATCATGTAATCGAACGCATCGACGCCATACCCGGCAAACGCCGCGGTCAGGGTCTTGCGTTCGTTCTGGGTGGTTTCACGAAGCCACATGGTGAGTCTCCTCTTGGTGTTCGACACACGTCCCCCCGGTCTGTGCCGGGGTGCGACGAAAACAGGCTCTGTTCAGGAAAAGGCGAGCTGGTGATTGAGCAGGTCGGTGACCAGCATCGATCCCGGCGCGTGCGTGATGCACAGCTCGGGCCTGGCCTCCATCACCGCGGCCTGGGGCGTGACGCCGCAGGCCCAATAGACGGGCACTTCGCCCGGCAGGATCTCCACCGGGTCGCCGAAATCCGGCTTCGCGAGATCCGCGATGCCGATCTCGGCCGGATCGCCGAAATGCACCGGCGCGCCATGCACGTTGGGCAGGCGCGACGTGACCTGGATCGCGCGAATAGCGTTGGCCGCCGTCATCGGCCGCATCGACACGACCAGCGGGCCGTGGAACCTGCCCGCCGGCGTGGTCGCGATATTCGTACGGTACATCGCGACATTGCGGCCGTTGGCCACATGGCGCAGCGGGATGCCCGCGTCGAGCAGCGCCTGCTCAAAGGAAAACGAGCAGCCAATCACGAAGGTCACGAAATCCGGCTGCCACAGCCCGTCGATCGCCGTCGGCTCGGCGACGAGTTCGCCCTTGCGCCACACGCGGTAGCGCGGCACGTCGAAGCGGATATCGACGTCCGCACCAAGTGTGGGCAGCAGCGGTTCGCCCGGTTCGGACACCGCCAGCAGCGGACAGGGCTTGGGATTGCGCAGGCAGAAGCGCAGGAAGTCGTCGGCATCGGCCGCGCGCAGGATCACCACGTTGCCCTGCACATGGCCCGGCGCGAGGCCGCTGGTATGCGAAGTCCACTGCCCCGCACGGATCGCCTTGCGCGCCGCGATCCCGGTCGTAAGCTCCGCAGCGGACGCGAACGCGCCGTCTCGATTGTTTTCCACCGAATGTCTCCTCGTCCTTTAGCCGACGCTGTGATCGCGTCGTAAGGAAAGTATCGGTGGCGCTCGGAGGCTACACAAACGCAAAATTTCTTTGTGAGTTCATCGATTTTTTCGATGGTCTGCGCGCTTTTTCCGAACCTCCCCGGGCGCGTCGGACGCCTCCACGCCGTCGACCGGAAACCGCCGCACGAACGCGATCGCCTCCTGTACCGCGGCCTCCATTTGCGGCGCCGACGGGTAGGCCCAGAAAGACGCGTGGATCGGCAAGGGCTCGAGCCGGGGCTCGGCATCCAGCACCGCGACATCAGCCCCCCTGGCGACGGTCGGCATTGTCGCCAACGGCAGCGTCGCGAAGCCGAAACCGCCCTCCACCATGCGCACCAGCGCCGAGATCGACGAAATCGTATGGATGCGCCCGCCCTCGAGGCCCGCGCGCCGGATCAGCTCGAGCAGCGCAACGTGCGGCTGCGAGCTGCGCTGGAAGGTCAGCACATCGTGCGCAAGGATCTCCGGCAAGGTCCATCTGCCTGCGCGTTCCGCATCGGCCCGACGCCCGACGAACACCATCTCCAGCGAAGGCATTTCCGCGACGCGAATGCCCTCGCCCACTGCGGGCATCGCCGCGAACGCAAGATCGAGGCCGCCGCGCCGCAATTGCTCGGTGATCACCGGCGTCATTTCCACCGTCAGCTCGAACTCGATGTGCGGCTGCGTGCGGCGCAGATGCTCGACGAGCGGGATCAGCCAGGTGTGCAGCACCGACTCGATGCCGCCGATGCGCATCGTCATCGCCTGCGGCTCGGGCAAGCCGATCTCGCTCTTCAACTCGCGCTGGATGTCGAGCAGGCGCTCGGCGAACACGAGGAAGCGGTTGCCGGCATTGGTCAGGCGGAAGTGCCGTTCGCGCCGGTCGATCAGCGCCACGCCCAACTCCTCCTCCAGGCTCGCGATGCGGCTCGACACCGCCGACTGGGTCAGGCACAGCTTGTCCGCGGCGCGGGTGACGCTCTTCAGACGGGCGACCCACAGGAAGGCTTCGACGAAACGCAGGTTCATGGACGAGATCGGCAAGGTCGGAAGCGCACGGCGTTCGCACCGGGCAAGCACCGCGGAGACGTAGGACGTGACCGCGGCTCATGCCCGACGCGCTCGACATCCTTGAACTTCAGCCCGGAACACTGCCAGAATGCGCGCTGCCGCTGGCAGGCGGTCGAATGACTCTAAGCTGATCGGCGCGCCGGCGCAATTCGTTGCCGACGCGGTATCCCGGCCCGGACGATGACGTCCCTCGGCCCACATCGCCCCGCAGCCGTCGCCGTCCCGGCCAAGCGCCCCGGACCTCACGCCGTGCCACCCACCCAAGCCTTTCGACGCATCGCCCAATGACTTCAGACACGCTGGATCTCTTCAACGCCGCACCAC
>NZ_WTVS01000036.1 GCF_012911005.2 Aromatoleum toluolicum
GGGGCGGGGAGGTTCTTCGATGGAGTCTGTCCAGGCACTGCGCGTGGTGATCGTCGACGACGAGGCGCCGGCGCGCGCGCGCCTGCGCGACCTGCTCGGCGACATCGCTCAGGAGCAGCCGACCGCCGTCGTCGGTGTCGCGGCCAATGGAGTCGAGGCGCTGCGTCTGCTCGAGAGCGAGCCGGCCGACGTCGTGCTGGCGGACATCCGCATGCCGGTGATGGACGGCGTCGAACTCGCCCGCCACCTCGGTCGCCTGGTGAAGCCCCCCGTGGTGATCTTCACGACGGCTTACGACGAGTACGCGGTGCAGGCCTTCGAGCTGTCGGCGGTCGATTACCTGCTCAAGCCGGTGCGGGCGCAGCGCCTCGCCGACGCGCTGGCGAAGGTGCGCAGCCGCCACCCGCTGCCGGATGCGGCGCTTGCCGCGCTGGCGCCCGGAGCGCGGCAGCATTTCAGCGTCAGCGAGCGCGGTCGCATCCTGCTGGTGCCGGTCGCGGACGTGCTGTTCCTGCGTGCGGAGCTGAAATACGTGACCGCGCGCACCACCGAGCGCGAATTCCTGCTCGACGAGTCGCTGGTGCAACTGGAGCAGGAGTTCGCCGGCCGCTTCCTGCGCATCCACCGCAACTGCCTCGTCGCGCGCGCGGCCGTGGTCGGCGTGGAGCGTGCGGGCGAGCACGACGGGGAGCCGCACTGGGACATCTTGCTGGGCGGCTTGCCCGAAGGCCTGCCGGTGAGCCGCCGGCAATGGCCGGCGGTGAAGCAGACGCTGGGGATCTGAAGGTCCGTTTCCCTCCTTAGCCGCTGTTGCGCAGGCCCGCCGCGACCCCGTTGATCGAGATGTGGATGCCCAGTCGCACGCGCGCGTCGTCGTGGCCGTCGCGGTGGCGGCGCAGCAGCTCCACCTGCACGTGGTTGAGCGGATCGAGATAGGGGAAGCGGTTGCGGATCGAACGCTTGAGCAGCGGGTTGTCGTCGAGGAGTTCCTTCTGGCCGGTGATGGCGAGCAACGCGTCGACGGTGTCCTCCCATTCGGCGCGGATGCGGCCGAAGATCGCGTCGCGCAGCGCCGGGTCCTTGACCAGGCCGGCGTAGCGCGAGGCGATCGCGAGGTCGGACTTCGCCAGCACCATGTCCATGTTCGACAGCAGCGTCGCGAAGAACGACCACTCCTTGTACATCGCCTGCAGGCGTGCGAGGCCGTCGTCGGGATGGGCCGCGCGCCACGCCTTCACCGCCGCGCCGAAGCCGAACCAGCCGGGCAGCATCAGGCGGCACTGCGCCCAGCTGAACACCCACGGGATCGCGCGCAGGTCCTCGATGCGCGTGCCCTTCTTGCGCGAGGCCGGCCGCGAGCCGATGTTGAGTTCGGCGATCTCGGAGATCACCGTCGATTCCCAGAAGTAGCGTTCGAAGCCTTCCGTCTCATATACGAGGCCGCGGTAGGCGGTGAAGGCTTCGTCCGACAGCGCCTGCATCGTGTCGAGGAATTCGGCGCGCGGCGCGGGGGCGCGTTCGGCGAGGAGGCTCGCCTCCAGCGTCGCGGCGACGAGCACCTCGAGGTTGCGGCGGCCGACTTCGGGGTTGTTGTACTTTGCGGCGATGACCTCGCCCTGCTCGGTGAGGCGGATGCGGCCCTGCACGGCGCCGCCCGGCTGCGCGAGGATGGCCTGGTAGCTCGGGCCGCCGCCGCGGCCGACGGAGCCGCCGCGGCCGTGGAAGAGGCGCAGGTGCACGCCGTGCTTGGCGAACACTTCGACGAGCCCGATCTCGGCCTTGTACAGCGACCAGCCGGAGGTCAGGAAGCCGCCGTCCTTGTTGCTGTCCGAATAGCCCAGCATGATCTCCTGCATGCGGCCGCGCGACTCCAGCAGGCTCATGTAGCCGGGCAGCGCGAACAGGCGGTCCATCACCGTCGGCGCGTTAGCGAGATCCTCGATGGTCTCGAACAGCGGGATGATATTCACGTCGAGCGCCTGCTCGTGCGGGCGTAGCAGGCCGGCTTCCTTCAGCAGCAGCGCGAGTTCGAGCAGGTCCGAGACGTCGTCGGTCTTGGAGATGATGCAGTTGGTGATCGCCTCCTCGCCGAAGCGCAGGTGCGCGTTGCGCGCGGCGCGGAAGATCGCCAGTTCGCCCTCCGTCTCGTCCGAGTAGCGCACGTGCGGCGATGCAAGGAGGCGCGGCGTACACAGTTCGGCAATGAGCACCGCGCAGCGTCCGGCCTCGTCCAGCGCGCGGTAATCGGTGCCGGGCTGGGCGGTCGCCAGCAGCTCGGCGACGACGCGCTCATGCACGTCCGAATTCTGGCGCAGGTCGATCGGCGCGAGGTGGAAGCCGAACACGCGCACGGCGCGGCGCAGCAGGCGCAGGCGGCCGCGCGCGAGCGCGGCCGAGCCGTTGGCGACGAGCGAGCGGTGGAGGATGTCGAGGTCTTCGGACAGTTCGTACGCGTTCCGGTAGGGCTCCGCTTGCGCGACCGCGTGGCGGGGCGGTTCGCTGCCGAGCAGCAGGCGGTGGGTCGCCGCAAGGCGCGCGTAGATGCCTGAGATCGCGCGCCGGTAGGGCTCGTCCTTGCGGTGCGGGGACAGGTCGGGCGAGCGCTCCGCGAGCCCGAGGAGTCCGTCCGAGGCGCTCACGAGGCCGCCTGCGAGCGACAGGCGCGCGCCCAGTGTGTGCAACTCGTCGAGGTAGAAACCGAGTACGGCAGCGGCTTGCATCGCGAGCGCGCGTTCGAGCACCTCGGCGGTGACGAAGGGGTTGCCGTCGCGGTCGCCGCCGATCCAGCTGCCCACGCGCAGGAAGGCGGGCAGTTCGAGCGCGCCCAGCGCGGGGTCGCGCTTCGCCAGCTGGTCTTCGAGGTCGGCGTACAGGCGCGGCACTTCGCGCAGGAAGGTCGCATCGAAGTAGGAGAGGCCGTTGGCCACCTCGTCGACCACCGACAGCTTGGCCGGGCGCAACATGCGCGTCTGCCACAGGATGAGCACGGCACGGCGCATGGCTTCCTCGCTGTGCTCGCGCTCCTCGGGCGTGAGCACCATGCGGTCGCGCCGGTCGAGCAGGCGGGCGATGTCGGTCTCGCAGTTGAGGATGCTCTTGCGCTGGACTTCGGTCGGGTGGGCCGTGAGCACCGGCGAGATCGATGCGGTGTCGAAGAACGCGGCCAGTTCCGACGCCTCGTGGCCACCGGCGAAGGCGCGCGCGAGGGCATGCGCGAGGCTGCCTTCGCGCGGCGCTGAGCCGGCGATGAGGTGGGCGCGGCTGCGGCGGATGTGGTGCTGGTCCTCGGCGATGTTGGCGAGGTGCGAGAAGTAGCTGAACGCGCGCGCGACCTGGATCGTCTGTTCGCGCGACAGCGCATCGAGGATGCCTTCGAGCTCCTGGCGTGCGGCACGGTCGTCGTCGCGGCGGAAGCGCACCGAGGTCTGGCGGATGCGTTCGATGAGGCCGAACATGGCTTCGCCCTGCTGGTCGCGCACGGTGTCGCCGAGCATGCGGCCGAGCAGTCGGATGTCTTCGCGCAGTGGTGCGTCCTTGTCCTGGGTCATGATGTTTCCGTTGCAGTGTTGGGGTTCGGGGGGCGAGAGGTGCGCTCGGACGTCCATGCTAGAATGCTGTTTTGCTGCGGCGCCATTGGCGCGAACCCTGATGTTGCAACGCGGTATGTGCCGCGCCTGTCAGGATCCTAAATCATCTGTCGACGAGTCCGTTTACCGTGAGCGCAACTTCCGCCGAATTCAACCCGCCCGAACGTATCGTAATCGCCACCCGCGAAAGCCGGCTCGCGCTGTGGCAGGCCGAGCACGTCAAGGCCCGCCTCGAGGCGCTGTACCCCGGCTGCCGCGTCGAGCTGCTGGGCATGACGACCCGCGGCGACCAGATCCTCGATCGCCCGCTGGCCAAGGTCGGGGGCAAGGGCCTGTTCGTGAAGGAACTCGAGGCAGCGTTGCTCGAGGGGCGCGCCGATATCGCCGTGCATTCGATGAAGGACGTGCCGATGCAGCTCGCCGAGCCCTTCGCACTGCCGTGCATCTCGGAACGCGAGGTGCCGCTCGACGCCTTCGTGTCGCCGCGCTACGCGAGCCTTGACGAACTGCCGCCGGGGGCCGTCGTGGGGACGTCCTCGCTGCGGCGCGAATCGCAGCTGCACGCGATGTATCCGATGCTCGCGGTGACCAGCCTGCGCGGCAACCTCGACACCCGCCTGCGCAAGCTCGACGAGGGCCAATACGACGCGATCATCCTCGCCGCGGCCGGCCTCAAGCGCCTCGGCCTGGCCGACCGCATCCGCAGCGAGCTGCCGTCTGAAGTGTCGCTGCCGGCGGCCGGGCAGGGCGCGCTGGGCATCGAATGCCTCGCGAGCCGCAAGGACGTCGCCGCCTGGCTGGCGCCGCTCAACGACGCCGACACCTCGGCGTGCGTGCGCGCCGAACGTGCCGTGTCGCGCGCGCTCGCCGGCAGCTGCGAAGTGCCGCTGGGGGCCTACGCGGAGATCCGTGCCGGCAAGCTGTGGCTGCGCGGTTTCGTCGCGCTGCCCGACGGCAGCCGCATCGTGCGCGCCGAGCTCGAAGGCAATCCCGCCGACTGCGAGACGCTGGGGCTGGCGCTGGCCGCCGACCTGCGCGAGCAGGGGGCCGAGGAAATCCTCGCCCAGATCGGCTGAGGCCGGTCGCAACGGTCCAGGCGATGAACGCGGCAACCCTGTCCGGGCGCCACATCGTGGTGACCCGGCCGTCCGCGCAGGCCGACAGCCTGTGCGCGGCGATCGCAGCGCGCGGCGGCATCGCGCTGCGCTTTCCGGTGCTCGCGATCGGCGAACCCGAGGATCGCCGCGCCCTCGATGACGTCATCGCCCGGCTGGATGGGTTCGATCTCGCGTTCTTCGTCAGCCCGAATGCCGTGAGCCACGCCCTCGGACCCATCCTCGCGCGTCGCGCGTGGCCCGCCGGCCTGCGCGTCGCCACCGTCGGCAAGGGCAGCGAGCGGGCGTTGGCGGGCTACGGCTTCAAGGATGTCATCGCCCCGCAGAGCGGCTTCGACAGCGAGTCCGTGCTGGCTCTGCCGGAGTTCGCCGCGGGCGCGGTCGCTGGCCGGCGCGTCGTGATCTTCCGTGGCGACGGCGGGCGCGACCTCCTCGGCGAGACGCTGCGCGAACGGGGCGCGACGGTCGAATACGTCACGTGTTACCGCCGCTACCGCCCCGCGATCGATCCCGCGCCCTTGCTGCGTCTGGCTGCCGACGGGCGCGTCGACGCGATCACGCTCACGAGCAGCGAAGGCGTCGGCAACCTGCGTACCATGGTCGGTGACGACGGCTGGCCGGCGCTGCGCACGGTCGCCGTCTTCGCACCCCATCCGCGCATCGTTGCGCACGCACGCGCGGCCGGTTTCGAGCTCGTCCTCGAGACGCCGGCGGGCGATGAGGGGCTCCTCGGCGCCCTCGAGTCTCATTTTCGGCACGCCTCGGTTACACTCAGGCCATGAACCAAGAACAATCCGCGCTCACCCAAAACAGTCCGTCCGAAACCGCCTCGGCTTCGAATCGTGAAGCGGCCGCGCGGCCGTCCGCCTCCGCTCGAAGTTCCGGAGGCGGCCTCGCCGCCGGGATCTCGGTGCTTGCACTCGTCGCGACCGGGGTGCTCGGCTGGTACGTCTACGACATGCGTGGCAGCGTTGCTGCCGTGCGCGAGGAAGTCGCCCAGCGCCTCACCGCGGGCGAATCGGCCGTGACCGAGTATCGCGCGCTTGGTCGCCAGCAGCAGGAGACGATTGCCGCGCTGCAGGGCAAGCTCGGTGCGCTGGAGGCCCAGGTGGCGGCCACCGAGGGTCAGGCGGCGGCGCTCGAGACCCTGTATCAGCAGTTCTCGCGCACGCGCGAGGATCGTGTCATCGCCGAGGCGGAATACGCCGTCGCGATGGCGGTGCAGCAGCTGCAGCTCGCCGGCAACGCCGAGGCCGCGCTGATCGCCCTGCAGGGGGCCGAGGCGCGCGTCGCCGCGCAGGATGCCGGCCAGCTGCTGCCGCTGCGGCGCGCGCTGGCACGCGATATCGAAATGCTGAAAGCCGCGCCGCAGGTGGATGTGCCGGGCATCGCGCTGCGTCTCGAAGGCCTGCTGGAACGTACCGATACCTTGCCGTTGGCGTTCGCCGGCGAGCTCGCTGCGCAGCCGTCCGTCGATACCGGCGACGGCGCTGCCGCTGCACCGGCCGCGGCCACGCCGTCGCCGATGGATTTCATCCAGCGCATCGCGCACGAGGTTTGGCACGAGATCCTCGCGCTGGTGCGCATCGAGCGTCTCGACCAGCCCGAGCCGGTTCTGCTTGCGCCGGCGCAGAGTACCTACCTGCGCGAGAACCTCAAGATCCGGCTGCTGACCGCCCGCCTGGCGCTACTGGCGCGCGACGGGCGCACTTTCTCGGCGGATCTCGCCCAGGCGCAGACTTGGGTCGGACGCTACTTCGACAAGCGTGACGCCAAGGTGCAGGAGACCCTGTCCGAGCTGGCGGCCCTCGCCGCAATGCCGGTCAAGGTCGAGCAGCCCGCGCCGGTCGAGAGCGTCGCCGCGCTGCGCCTGCTGCAGGCGCGCGCAGGCGAGGCGAGCCGGAACGCTCCGCCTCTCGCCATCCCGCCTGCCGCACCGCCCGCCGAAGTGCCGGCGAAGGGGAGTGCCGCGCAACAGCCTGCCGGCGCCACGCGCTGAGGAGCCGGTCATGCGTGCCTTGATCTGGCTCATCGGAATCTTCGCGCTCGCGGCCGGCGTCGCGATGCTCGCGAGCGTCAATGACGGCTATGTGCTGGTCGTCGTCCCGCCGTGGCGCGTCCAGCTTTCGCTCAACCTGCTCATCGTCGGGCTGATCATCGCGTTCGTCAGTGCCTACGCCGTGTTGCGGGTCATTCGCCGGACGATGGCGCTGCCCGGGCGTGTCGTCCAGTACCGCGAGCGGCGCCGCAAGGAAAAGGCCGGCCGCGCGTTGCGCGATGCGCTGCGCGCGCTGTTCGAGGGGCGTTTCGCGCAGGCGGTGAAGTTCGCCGGCGCGGCGTTTTCCGATGGCGACAACCGCTCGATGGCGGCGCTCGTCGCCGCCCGGGCCGCACACGCGATGCGCGACGACACCCGTTATCGCATCTGGCTGGGCAAGTCGGCCGAGCAGGAAGATGAATCGCGCGTTGCACGCCTGATGACCGAGGCGGAACTGGCGGTGGAGGGGCGTCGTTTCGAGGAGGCTGCCGAGCACTTGGAAAACCTCCGGCTCGCCGGGCATCGCCATATCGCCGCGCTGCGCCTGTCGCTGCGGGTCGCGTCGGCGCTCGCGCGCTGGGACGAGGTGCTGCGCACCGCGCGCCAGTTGCACAAGCACAAGGCCATGTCCGAAGACCAGGTGCGTTCCGTGCTGCGGCGCGCGCATCTCGAGCGGATGCGCGAGTTGGCCGGCGACGCCGAGGGGCTGGCCGCGTACTGGCGCGAGATCCCCGCGGACGAATTGAACGACCGGCGTCTGGTCGAGCGTGCCGTGCCCTACCTCGCCGAAACCGGCCAGGGGGCGCTCGCGCGCCGGACGCTCGAGCGCCTGCTCGATGCGGAATGGGACAGCGGCCTTGCCCGGCTGTACGGTTATTGCTGCGAAGGCGACGCCGTCGATTGCCTCGCCCGCGGCGAGAAGTGGCTGCGCATGTATCCCAAGGATGCCGGCCTGTTGTTCGCGCTCGGTCGCCTGTGCCTGAACGCGCAGCTGTGGGGCAAGGCGCAGAGCTATCTCGAGGCGTCGCTCAACCTTGCACCGTCGATCGAGACGCATCTCGCGCTCGCCGGCCTGCTCGAACGTCTGGAGCGTGGTGACGAGGCGCAGGGGCACTACCGCGCCGCGGCTCAACGTTCCGCCGCCTGAAAACGAAACGGCCGCCCCGAGCGGAGCGGCCGTCGTTCATCCCTGCCGGCGGTCGCCGGTACTCAGCACCAGTCGCGCGGCTTGAGGAACTCGTCGTAGAGCTTCGCTTCCGCGCTCCCTGCTTCGGGATGCCAGTCGTAGCGCCATTTCACGATGGGTGGCAACGACATCAGGATGGATTCCGTGCGCCCGCCCGACTGCAGCCCGAACAGCGTGCCGCGGTCGAACACTAGGTTGAATTCGACGTAACGACCGCGGCGGTAGGCCTGGAAGTCGCGCTCGCGCTCGCCGTAGGCGATGTCCTTCCTGCGCTCGAGAAGCGGCAGGTAGGCCGGCACGAAAGCGTCGCCGACGCTCTTCACGAGGCCGAAGCCGTCATCGAACGCGATCCTGCCGTCCGCGCCGAGGTCGTCGAAGAACAGGCCGCCGACGCCGCGCGGCTCGTTGCGGTGCTTGAGGAAGAAGTACGTGTCGCACCATTCCTTCAGCCGCCGATACTCGGCCTCGCCGCCGAAGGGCAGCACCGCTGCCTTGCAGGTGCGGTGGAAGTGGCGGACATCCTCTTCGAATGGATAGTAGGGCGTGAGGTCCATGCCGCCGCCGAACCACCAGATCGGCGCTGCGTCGGGTTCGTTCGCCGGCGGCAGCGCGATGAAGAAGCGCACGTTCATGTGCGCGGTGGGGCAGTACGGGTTGCGCGGGTGCAGGACCAGCGACACGCCCATCGCCTCGAAGGAGCGGCCGGCGAGTTCGGGGCGGTGCGCCGTCGCCGAGGCCGGCATGCCGGCGCCCATCACGTGCGAGAAGTTCACGCCGCCGCGTTCGAAGAAACGGCCATCCTCGATGACGCGGGTGATGCCTCCGCCGCCGCCCGGGCGATCCCAGGCGTCGGTGCGGAAGGCCTCACCGTCGAATGCTTCCAGCGCCGCGACGATGCGTTGCTGCAGGCCGAGGAGGTAGTCCTTGACGAGGGAACGGTCGGGCGCGCTCATCGTGCTGGTGACCTCAGCTCTTGCGCGCGACGGCGCGATGACCGATGTCGCGGCGGTACTGCCTCCCTTCGAAGACGATCCCGTCGGCGACCTCGTAGGCGCGCTTCTGCGCGTTACGGACGTTGTCGCCGAGCGCGGTGACGCACAGCACGCGGCCGCCGGCGGTGACGACCTTGCCGTCCTGCTCGGCGGTGCCGGCGTGGAAGACGTGCACGTCCTCGGTTTCGGTCGTCGGCAGGCCGTCGATGACATCGCCCTTGCGCGGCGATTCGGGATAGCCCGCGGCCGCGAGGACGACGCCGAGCGCGACGCGGCGATCCCATTCGGCTTCGATCTGATCGAGGCGGCAGCCGATGGCGGCGTCGATCAGGTCGGAGAGATCGGTCTTCAGCCGCATCATGATCGGCTGGGTTTCCGGATCGCCCATGCGGCAGTTGAACTCGACCACGCGCGGCTGGCCGGCGTCGTCGATCATCAGGCCGGCGTAGAGAAAACCGGTGTAGGGCAGGCCGTCGGCCGCCATGCCGGCGAGCGTGGGCATGATGATCTCGCGCATCACGCGGGCATGCACTTCGGGCGTGACGACCGGGGCGGGCGAGTAGGCGCCCATGCCGCCGGTGTTGGGGCCTTCGTCGTTGTCCTTGAGGCGCTTGTGGTCCTGGCTGGTGGCGAGGGCGAGGGCGTGCTTGCCGTCGGCGAGCACGATGAAGCTCGCTTCCTCGCCGCGCATGAACTCCTCGATCACGACGCGGGCGCCAGCATCGCCCATTCGGTTGTCGGTGAGCATCATGTCGATTGCGGCGTGCGCCTCGTCCAGGGTCATCGCGACGACGACGCCCTTGCCGGCCGCGAGTCCGTCGGCCTTGATGACGATCGGGGCGCCCTGGGCGTTCACATAGTCGTGCGCCGCCGCCGCGTCGGAGAAGGTCTGGTATTTCGCGGTCGGGATGTTGTGGCGGATCAGGAAGCGCTTGGCGAAGTCCTTGGAGCTTTCGAGCTGCGCGGCGGCCTTGGTCGGGCCGAAGATCGGCAGGCCGGCGGCGCGGAAGGCGTCGACGACGCCGGCCGCGAGCGGCGCTTCCGGACCGACGACGGTGAACTGCACCTGCTCGCGCTTCGCCAGTTCGACGAGCTCGGGGATCGCCGTGACGGCGACGTTCTCGAGCAGCGGCTCGCGTGCCGTGCCCGGGTTGCCCGGCGCGACCAGCACGCGCGTGACCTTGGGCGACTGCGCGAGTTTCCAGGCCAGCGCGTGTTCGCGGCCTCCGGAGCCGATGACGAGAACTTTCATGCTGTTTCCTGCGCTGCGGATCAGTGACGGAAGTGGCGGAAGCCGGTGAACACCATCGCGACGCCCTGTTCGTCTGCCGCGGCGATCACTTCGGCGTCGCGCATCGAGCCGCCTGGCTGGATGACGGCGGTCGCGCCGGCCTGGGCGAGCACGTCGAGGCCGTCGCGGAACGGGAAGAAGGCGTCGGAGGCGACGACCGTGCCCTTGACCGCAAGGCCGGCGTTCTCGGCCTTGATTGCGGCGATGCGGGCGGAGTCGACACGGCTCATCTGGCCGGCGCCGACGCCGACGGTCATGCCGTCACGGCAGTAGACGATGGCGTTCGACTTGACGTACTTGGCGACGCGCCACGCGAAGAGGAGGTCGCCCAGTTCCTGCTCGGTCGGGGCGCGCTTGGTGACGACCTTGAGGTCGGCGACCTGGATGCGGGCCTCGTCGGCGCTCTGCACCAGCAGGCCGCCGCCGACGCGCTTGTAGTCCAGTGCGCCGGCGGGCTTGCCGAGCGGGCAAGTGAGGACGCGCACGTTCTGCTTCGCGGTCAGCAGCGCCAGCGCGTCGGCGGTGTAGGCCGGGGCGATCAGCACTTCGAGAAACTGCGCCGAGACGGCTTCGGCCGCGGCGCGGTCGACTTCGCAGTTGAAGGCGATGATGCCGCCGAAGGCCGAGGTCGGGTCGGTCGAGAAGGCCTTGCGGTAGGCGGCGGTCGGCGACTCGGCGATGGCGACGCCGCAGGGGTTGGCGTGCTTGACGATGACGCAGGCGGGCGTCGTGCCTTCGAAGGCCTTGACGCATTCCCACGCGGCGTCGGCGTCGGCGATGTTGTTGTACGACAGTTCCTTGCCCTGCAACTGCTGGTACGCGGCGATCGAGCCCTCGGGGGCGTTCGGCTCGCGGTAGAAGGCCGCCGACTGGTGCGGATTCTCGCCGTAGCGCAGATCCTGCACCTTGTCGAAGGCGACCTGGTAGCGCTCCGGATAGGCCTGCTTGGCCACTTCGCCGTTGTCGCCGAAAGTGAGCGCGGTGAGGTGGTTGGAGATCGCGCTGTCGTAGCGGGCGGTGTGGGTGAAGGCCTTCACCGCGAGGGCGAAGCGGGTCTTGTAGCTCAGTTCTCCGCCGTTCGCTTTCAGTTCGTCGACGATCGCAGCGTAGTCTTCGGGGTTGGTGACGATGCCGACGCCGCCCTTCGCGTCGCCGTGGTTCTTCGCCGCGGCGCGCACCATGGTCGGGCCGCCGATGTCGATGTTCTCGATGGCGTCCTCGAGCGTGCAGTCGGGCTTGGCGACGGTCTGCGCGAACGGGTAGAGGTTCACGACCACGAGGTCGATGCGCGAGATGCCGTGCGCGGCGATGGTCTCCATGTGCTCGGGCAGGTCGCGGCGCGCGAGGATGCCGCCGTGCACCGTCGGATGCAGGGTCTTGACGCGGCCGTCGAGCATCTCGGGGAAGCCGGTGTGCTCAGACACGTCGGTGACCGGCAGGCCGGCCTCGCGCAGCATCGAGGCGGTGCCGCCGGTCGACAGGATCTTCACGCCGAGGCCGTGCAGGGCCTGGGCGAATTCGAGGACGCCGCGCTTGTCGGAGACGCTGATCAGGGCTTGGGAGACTTTCATCGTTCGGATCGCAGGAAGGAGTCGGAAGGCGGGAAGCCGTGCGCAAGCGACGGCACGCGGCGGAATTCGGGCTTACAGGAGTTCGTATTCGGTGAGCTTGCGCCGCAGCGTGTTGCGGTTGATGCCGAGCATCTCCGCGGCCACGGTCTGGTTGCCGTTGGCCTGGCGGAGGACAAACTCGAGCATCGGGCGTTCGACGTTGCGGATCACCATCTCGTAGATCGCGGCGGGTTTTTCGCCGTCGAGGTCACGGAAATACTGATCGAGGGTGCGCTGCACCGAATCGGCAATCTCGTTGGGGCGGCTCATGCGGCAAGTTCCTGCGGGAGGTCTTCTTCGTAGCGCAGGCGGGCGTCCTGCAGGGCCAGTTGGCCGAAAAAGTCCTCGACGGCCGCCATTTGCGAGCGGACGTCGGGGAGTTGGTTCATCGCACGACGGAAGGCGGCCGAACCGACCAGGCCCTTCGTGTACCAGGAGATGTGCTTGCGGGCGACCTTCACGCCGGTATCTTCGCCGTAGAAGGCGTACAGGTCGGACAGGTGTTCGCGGCACACCTGGAGGATCTCGCTGACGAGCGGCGAAGGCATCAGCTCGCCGGTCGCCAGGAAGTGTTCGGTCTCGCGGAAGATCCACGGCCGGCCCTGGGCGGCGCGGCCGATCATGACGCCGTCGGCGCCGGTGTAGTCGAGCACGTACTTCGCCTTCTGGGGCGAGGTGATGTCGCCGTTGGCAATGACCGGGATCTTCACCAGGGTCTTCACGTGCGCGATGGTGTCGTATTCGGCCTCGCCCATGTACTGGTCGGCGCGGGTGCGGCCGTGGATCGCGATGGCGCAGATGCCGGATTCCTCGGCGATGCGGGCGATCATCGGCGCGTTGCGGTTCTGGCGGTTCCAGCCGGTGCGGAACTTGAGCGTGACCGGGGTGTTCGGCACTGCGGCGACGACGGCTTCGAGGATGCGGGCGACGAGAGGCTCGTCCTGCATCAGCGCGGAGCCCGCCATCACGTTGCACACCTTCTTGGCCGGGCAGCCCATGTTGATGTCGATGATCTGTGCGCCGTTGTCCGCGTTGTAGCGGGCGGCCTCGGCCATCATGTGGGGGTCGGCGCCGGCGATCTGCACCGAAATCGGATCGACCTCGCCCTCGTGGTTGGCGCGCCGGCGCGTCTTCGCGCTGCCGTAGAGCAGCGAGTTGGAGGTGACCATCTCGCTCACGGCGACGCCCGCGCCGAGCTTCTTGCACAGCTGGCGGAAGGGGCGGTCGGTGACGCCGGCCATCGGGGCGACGAACAGGTTGTTGCGCAGGGTGAAACCGGCGTACTGCATGGGCGGGGCGTGTTGCGGGGGAAAGGTCGGGATTTTACCCCATGCGGCGCCGGGCGAGCAGGGGAATGCTCGCCACGGGCAGCGACTGCGTCACACCGGTGTGGTATCCGCGCCCGTCGCTGCGGGCGTGCTCGGCTCGGGAGGAAGCGCGCGCGTGCTGCGGTTGCGTCCGCCCTCCTTCGAGCGGTAGAGCGCCGCATCGGCGGCCTCGATCAGGCCCTCCGGGGTCGCGACGGAAAGCTCGGGGAAAGCGGCGACGCCGACGCTGATGGTGACCTTGAGGCCGTCGACTTCCGCGGCTTCGATTTCCACCCGTAGCCGCTCGGCGACGCAGAATGCGCCCTCGAGCGTGGTGTTGGGCAGGATGCCGACGAATTCCTCGCCGCCGTAGCGGCATGCGAGGTCGTACTTGCGCAGTGCGTCGTGGAAGTTCCGCGCCACCGACTGCAGCACGCGGTCGCCCTGATCGTGGCCGTAGGTGTCGTTGAATTTCTTGAAATGGTCAATATCGAACATCAGCACCGCGAGCGAGGTGCCGGTGCGCTGTGCGCGGTTGTATTCGGTGTCCAGCGTGGCGTCGAGGTGGCGGCGGTTGAACAGGCCGGTGAGGCCGTCGGTGGTCGAGAGCCGGCGCAATTCATCCTCGAGGCGCTTTTCCTCGGTGATGTCGCGCAGCAGCGCAGCGGATCCGACGACGTTGTGGTCGCTGCCGAAAATCGTCGAGGCGAAGATCTGCAGGACCCGCCCCTTGTAGGCGGTGGTGATCGCGCCGCCCTGTTCGGGATCGGACAGCCACAGGCGCATCTGCTCCTCGTCGTCGAGGAGTGCGTAGAAGCCTTCCCGGACGAGCTGGCTTGCCGGCTTTTCGAGCAGGCGTTCGGCGGCGGGGTTGACCAGCACGATCTCGCCGGTGCTGTCGGTGACGACAATGCCTTCGCCGGCGCCGTGGATGATGGTCGTGAGCTTGTCCTGTTCCCGCCGCAGGCCGTCGTACGTCGTTCTCAGCTCCGAGGTCATGCGGTTGAAGCTGTTGGCCATGGTGCCGATTTCGTCGCGGCTGTGGATCGGCACCTGGTGATTGAGGTCGCCGTCGGAAACACGGGACATCGCGTGCGTGACCCTCTCGAGCGGCTCGACGACGGTGCGTCCGAGCATGTAGCCGGTGAGCAGCATGGTCGCCATCAGCGCCAGGGCGAGGCCGCCGATCGCGTACTGGCGCACCTCGTAGATGTCTCGTTCGACGGCGGCGAGCGAGGTCGTCAGCTTGATCACGCCGCGCACCTTGTGCGCGGTGCCGTGACACTTGCTGCAGGCCTCGGTGTACTTGATCGGGGCGAGAAAGGTCAGGTTGCGGTGGCCGTCCGGGCCGGGTTCGTAGATGGCAAGCGTGCGGCCTTCGCTCACCGCCGCGAGCAGGTTGGCGTCGTCGGCCGGCAGCACGGGGATCTGCTGTTCGTGATCGCGCGGCGTGAAGGTTTCCTCGCCGCGGCGGCGGTTCACGTCGTGGATGGTCTTGTTGTCGCGGAAGGCTTCGTCGCCGTTGGTGCGCAGGATGCGGAAGTCGAGGATGTCGGTGACCTTCTTCAGACGGTCCGCATAGGATTCGGCGATGTCCGCGGAACCCGCCAGCATCACCGCCTGCAGGCCCTGGGCCACGCTTTCGGTGAGCTTTTCCATCGTGCGTTCGTTCTGGCTCAGGACCGATTGCTCCTGGAAGTGCGTGTAGAAGAACGCCATCGCCACGAGCACGACCGTGACTGCAACGCCGACCGCGAGAGTGATTTTGTAGCGAATCCGCATGTTCTTGTTCATGTGATGGAACGTTGGCGCCAGGATTGTCCGGCCGCAATCATATAACGAACGGCGGGTTGCCGGCGGGGCCGGCGCCGTGCGTGCTACGGCCAGGCGCGGGCGCCGAACATCATGCGGCGGGCGAGGAAGTGGCGTAGCGGCGGCAGCATGTCGAGGGCGAACAGGGCGGCGCCGCGCGCGTGGTGCAGGGGGGCGAAGTCGTTGCTGAAGATGCGCGCGAGTCCATCGGTGAAGTTGATCGCGCCGAAGCGGTCGAGCCGGCGGGCGTCGCGCCACGCTGCGAGCGTGCCGGCGAGGCCGGGGTCGCCGCCATGCTCGAGCAGGGTGCGGGCGAGCGCCCACACGTCGCGCAGTGCGAGATTGAAGCCCTGGCCGGCGACCGGGTGCAGGGTCTGGGCGGCATTGCCGAGCCACACGGTGCGCTGGCCGACGGGGTCGGTCCGGTAGCGCAGCACCAGCGGGTAGCGCAGTCGCCCGGTGACGCGCACGAACTGCACGCGGCTGCCGAAGCGGCGCTGGAGCTGTTCGAGGTAGGCGGCGTCGGGCAGGGCCAGGAGTTCGGTGGCACGCTGGGGTGAGGCGACATGCACCAGGGCATACTCGTCGCCATGGGGCAGCAATGCGATCGGCCCTTCGCTGGTGAAGCGCTCGAAGGCGGTATTGCGGTGGCTGCCGGCGATGCCTACGTTGGCGATGAGTGCGTGCTGGCCGTAGTCGCGCTCGACGATGTCCGGCGTGCCGGCCTGCAGGCCGCCTTCGGCACAGGCGACGAGGCGGGCGCGAGCGGCGCTGCCATGGATGGCGGTGCCGGCGAGGCTGGCCGTCACCGCGTCGGCGCCCGCGGCCAGGCCGGTCACCTCGGTCTGGTCCATGACCGTGATGCCGGCGCGGTCGACGGCGTCGCGCAGGGCCCCGGCCAGGGCGCCTGCCTGGACGACGTAGCCGAGCGCAGGCAGACCGTAGTCGTCGGCCTCGAGCCGGGTGCGGCCGAAGCCGCCCTGCTGCGACACGTGGATGTGGCGGATCGACGTCGTCGGCAGGTCGCGCCACACGCCCAGGCGTTCGAGCGTGAGGCGCGAGCCATGGGCCAGCGCGAGCGCGCGCGGGTCGGCGGCGACGGCGTCGCGCGGACGCGTGTCGGCCAGCGCGATCGCGAGGCCGCTGTCCTTGAGGGCGAGGGCCAGCGACAGGCCGACCGGCCCGGCGCCGACGATCAGCAGGTCATGCTGCCCCATCGGCGGCCTCGCGCATGACGTCCTCGATGTCGGCGACCGAGCGCGGTGCCGCTTCGGTGATGTATTCGCAGCCGTCCTCGGTGACCAGTGCGTCGTCCTCGATGCGCACGCCGATGTTCCAGAACGCTTCCGGCACGCCTTCGGCGGGGCGGATGTAGCACCCCGGCTCGACCGTCAGCACCATGCCCGGCGCCAGCGGCCGCCACTCGCCATCGAGCTTGTATTCGCCCGCGTCATGCACGTCGCGCCCGAGCCAGTGGCCGGTGCGGTGCATGTAGAAGCGGCGGTAGTGGCCCTGTTCGAGCACTTCGGCGAGGCTGCCGGACAGGAGCTTGAGGTCGAGCATGCCCTGGGCGAGCACCTCGACGGCGGCGTCGTGCGGCATGTTCCAGTGTGCGCCGGGACGGATCGCGGCCTTCGCGGCCGTCTGGGCGGCGAGCACGAGTTCGTAGATGTCGCGCTGCGGGCCGCTGAAGCGGCCGTTAACGGGGAATGTGCGGGTGATGTCCGAGGCGTAGCCGTCGAGTTCGCAGCCGGCGTCGATCAGCAGCAGCTCGCCGTCGCGCATCTGGCGCTCGTTTTCGACGTAGTGCAGCACGCAGGCGTTGGCGCCGCTGGCGACGATGGAGGGGTAGGCGGGAGCCTGGCTGCCGGCGCGGCGGAAGGCGTGGATCAGCTCGGCCTCGATCTCGTATTCGAAGCGGCCGGGGCGGGTCGCGGCCATCGCGCGGCGGTGGGCTTCGCCGGAGATGTCGCCGGCCCGGCGCATGATCGCGATCTCGGCGGCGTCCTTGAGGATGCGCATCTCGTCGAGCTCGGCGCGCACGTCGCGGATCGCATGCGGCGGGATCGCGCCGGCGCGGGCATTCGCGCGCACGGTGTTGAGGGCGCGCATCACGCGTGCGTCCCAGTCGCTGTCGTGGCCGAGGCTGCACCACAGCGCGGGCTGTCCGGACATCAGGTCGGGCAGGCGCTGGTCGAGCTCGCCGATGGTCCAGGCTTCGTCGAAGCCGAAGCGCTCGCGCGCGGCGTCCGGGCCGTAGCGGTAGCCGTCCCAGATCTCGCGCTCCTCGTTCTTCTCGCGGCAGAACAGGATCGATTTCGGCGTGTCGCCGGCGATCAGCACGACCACCGCCTCGGGTTCGCCGAAGCCGGTGAGGTAGTGGAAATAGCTGTCGTAGCGGAAGGGGTAGTGCGTGTCGCGGTTGCGTGCGTATTCGGGCGCGGTCGGTACGACGGCGACGCCCCCGCCGAGTGCGTTCATGCGCGCGAGCAGGCGCTCGCGGCGGGCGCGGAAGGGAGCGATATCGAGCGTGAGGGGGGCGAACTGCGGGTCGAGGTGCGTGTTCATCGGCTGATTATGGCATGTGCGCGGGTGTCGGATTCGACCGGACCGGCTGCTGCGCGTTCAGGTGCCGGTCCGTCGCAGTCGTGTGTCGAGTTCGGCGAGCCGCGCCGGGGTGCCGACGTCGAGCCAGTAGCCGTCATGCGTCGTGCCGCCGACGCGCCCTGCGTCCATCGCGTCGCGCAGCAGCGGCCCGAGGGCGGCGCGCGCGCCCGCCGCGATTCCGGCGAAGAGTGCGGGGTGGTACACGCCGATGCCGGAAAAGGTCAGGCGCGGCTCGCCGTCGCGGTGCAGGCGCCCGCCGGCGAGATGGAAGTCGCCGCCGGGATGGTGTTCGGGATTGGGCACCAGCAGCAGGTGGGCGAGGTCGCCGTTGGCCGCGAGCGCGGCGCCGCGGGTGCGCAGGGCCGCGAGGTCGGCGTCGCAGAACACGTCGCCATTCACCACCACGAAGGGCGCGTCGCCCAGCAGCGGCAGCGCCTGGCGGATGCCGCCGGCGGTCTCCAGCGCCTCGGCCTCGGGCGAGTAGCGGATGCGCACGCCGAAGGCGCTGCCGTCACCGAGGGCGGCCTCGATCATCGCGCCGAGATGGGCGTGGTTGATCGCGATGTCGCTGAAGCCGGCGTCGCGCAGGCGCTCGATGTGCCACACGATCAGCGCCTTGCCGCCTGCCTGCAGCAGCGGCTTGGGGCAGGCGTCCGTCAGCGGGCGCATGCGTTCGCCGCGTCCGGCGGCGAGGATCATCGCGCGCATCAGAAGGTGTAGCCGACTTCGACCGGCTCGGGGTCGAGACGGTCGAGCAGCTTCAGCAGCGGGCCGAGGTCGCGGTAGCGCTTGCACGCGCGGCGCAGGTAGTCCATCACCAGCGGCATGTCGGCGAGGTAGCCGTCCTTGCCGTCGCGGTGATACAGGCGTGCAAAGATGCCCAGCACCTTGATGTGGCGCTGCACGCCCATCCATTCGTAGTCGCGGTGGAAGTCCGAGAAGTCGTCCCGCACCGGCAGGCCCAGCTTGCGCGCCGCTTCCCAGTAGCGCGCGAGCATGTCGAGGGTGAAGTCCTCTTCCCAGTGGACATAGGCGTCCTTGAACAGCGAGGCGAGGTCGTAGGTGAGCGGGCCGTACACCGCGTCCTGGAAGTCGATGATGCCGGGGTTGGCCTGGCCCGGGAGGTACATCAGGTTGCGCGAGTGGTAGTCGCGGTGCACGAAGACCTGCGGTTCGGCGAGGTTTACCGCGAGGATGCGGTCGAAGGTGTCCATCAGCGTGACGCGCTGGCGGTCGTCGAGGGTGACGCCCTTGTGGCGCTCGATGTACCAATCGGGGAACAGCATCAGCTCGCGCAGCAGCAGTTCGCGCGAGTATTCGGGCAGGACGTCGGGGCGGCTCGCGCGCTGGATCGCGATCAGCGAGCCGAGGGCGTCGGCGTAGAGGTGGGCGGCGTTGTCCTTGTTCAGCGCGGCGAGGTAGGTCGTGCTGCCGAGGTCGGAAAGCAGCAGGAAGCCCTGGTCGAGGTCCTGCGCGAGCACTTCCGGGACGTGTGCGCCGGCGGCGCGGAACAGTTCCTCCACCTTGAGCCAGGGGCGGCAGTCCTCGCGCTCGGGCGGGGCGTCCATGACGACCAGGCTGGGGCTGCCGTCGGCGAAGTTCACGCGGAAATAGCGACGGAAACTGGCGTCGGCCGATGCGGGCGTCAGCTCGAAGGTCTTTCCGGACATTCGGGTGGTCAGCCAGTCGTTCAGTTGGGCAAGTCTGTGCACCGGGTTCTCCGCAACGCTTCGTGTAAAATCCGCGAGTTTATCAAAAGGCCGGGACCGTGCCGGGCACGGGCCGCCGGCGATGAAACCAGGATTGGGGAAAGCGCTTTGCGCGATATGCGATTGAGAACGCAGCTGCGGGCGATCCCGCTGCTGCTGCTTTGCTGTTTCTCGGGCTCGGCCCTGGCGGCCGGACTGCCGCCGCTGGTCGTGTCGCCGGACCTGCTCGGTGGCGGTAGCCCCCGCGCGCCAGCCAAGCCTGCGCCCGCTGCGGCTCCGGCGGAGGCCGCACAGCCTGCGGCCGATGGCCGCCCTGCAGCGAAGGCGCCTGCTCCGGCGCCCGCCGCCGCGACACCGACGCCGGCTGCGAAGCTGCCCGCGCAGGCGACTGCCGCATTGCCGCCGGGTGCGACCGAGGTGCGTGCCCAGCGCATTCGCGGCACGCGCTCGGTCGAGCTCGTGGCGGAAGGCGATGCCGAGCTGCAGCGCGACGATCTGCTGCTTTCCGCGGACAAGCTGAGCTACCGCGAGCTCGACGACGAGGCCCATGCCGAGGGCAATGTGCGGCTCAAGCGCGGCGAGGACAGCATGAGCGGACCGGAGGCGCGGCTCAAGCTCGAGGAGCGGCTGGGCTCGTTCGAGTCGCCGACCTACCGCATCAAGCGCCAGTCGACCGCGCCGGTGCAGCCGGGCGAGACGCCGCGCGAGGTCGCCGGGGGCGGTTCGGCCGATGTGCTGTATTTCGAGGGCGAGAACCAGTACCGCCTGAAGAACGCGACCTGGTCGACCTGCGAGGCGAGCGACCCCGACTGGTACCTGAAGGCGAGCGACCTGCACCTCGACTACGACCGCGAACTCGGCACCGCGCAGGGCGCGAGCCTGGTGTTCCAGGACGTGCCGATGCTGTGGTGGCCGTGGGCGGAGTTTCCGCTCGTCGGCCAGCGCCAGTCGGGCTTCCTCGCGCCGACCTTCGGCATGTCGAACAAGGTCGGTCTCGACATCTCGGTGCCGTACTACTGGAACATCGCGCCGAACTACGACGCGACGATTGCCCCGCGCGTCATGGGCCGCCGCGGCGTGCAGCTGGCGACCGAGTTCCGTTACCTGACACCGACGCAGGCCGGTGAGGCGCGTGTCGAATACCTGCCGCGCGACAACGTCACCGGCGAGGAGCGTGCGCTGGGCTCCTTCCAGCATACGCAGGTCATCACGCCCAGCCTGTTCGCGGCAATCGACTGGAACGGCGTCACCGACAAGGAGTATTTCGAGGACCTCAGTTCGCGCGTGTCGGTCGCCTCGCGTGCGAACCTCGTGCGCAAGGGCACGCTGAACTATGCCGGCGGCGAGTGGTGGAACGCCTCCGCGCTGGTGCAGAGCTACCAGACCCTGTCGGGCAGCGAGCCGTATCGCATGCTGCCGCAGCTGCTGCTGAACGCCAACCGCGGCGAGCTGATCGGCGGCTCGGCCTTTGCGTTCCGCGGCGAATACGTGCAGTTCGACCATCCGGACTCGAATCTTGCGGAGGGCAGCCGCTTCACCCTCCATCCGCAGGTGTCGCTGCCCTTCGAGCGCGCCGGCTATTACGTCACGCCCAAGGTCGGCCTGCATTACACGCAGTACGACCTCGACCGCGACCTGAGCGGCAACAGCCGCTCGATCACGCGCTCGGTGCCGATCTTCTCCGTCGACAGCGGCCTGTTCTTCGAGCGCGACACCAGCCTGTTCGGCCGCGATTTCCTGCAGACGCTGGAGCCGCGCGTGTTCTACGTCAAGACGCCGTTCCGCGACCAGTCCGACATTCCGGTGTTCGATTCGTCGCGCTACGACTTCGGCCTCGCGCAGATCTTTTCCGAGAACCAGTACTCGGGCGGCGACCGCATCGCCGATGCGAACCAGGTGACCGCGGCGGTGACCTCGCGCCTGATCGACCCCGAATCCGGCGGCGAGCGCCTGCGCGCGACCGTCGGCCAGCGCTTCTACTTCGACGACCAGCGCGTGACGCTGCCCGGCGAGGAGCCGCGCACCGGCCGCCGTGCCGACGTCCTCGGCCTCTTCAGCGGCTACGTGATGCAGAAGACCTGGCTCGACTCGACCCTGCAGTACAACCCGCGCGACATGTGGACCGAACGCTTCAACGTCGGCGTGCGCTACCAGCCGGATTTCGCCAAGGCGCTGAACCTGTCCTACCGCTATTCGCGCGGCCGGCTCGCCGATGAGAGCGACAAGGTCCAGGATCTCGCGCTGTCCGGCCAGTGGCCGCTGGGCGGCGGATGGTACGGCGTCGGGCGCGTGACGCGCTCGCTGAAGGAAGACCGCATCACCGAGGCGATCGCGGGCATCGAGTACGATGGCGGCTGCTGGGTCGTGCGTACCGCGGTGCACCGCTTCGCGACCGACCCCAATGACGTCACCCAGGCGGTGTTCGTGCAGCTCGAGCTCAACGACCTCGCGAGCGTAGGCACCAGCCCGGTCAATCTGCTCAAACGCAGCGTCGCCGGTTATGGGAAGATCAACGATCCCGTTTCCGATCGCGTTTTCGGCGCCGAATGAGCGCCCCAACATCCACACCACGACAGAACATGATCCGAATTCCCTCGCGCCTGTGCATCGCCCTGGTCCTCGGCCTGGCCGGCGCCCCCGCGCTGCTTCCCGCGCATGCGGCGCCTGCGCGCCCGGTCGCGGTCGACCGTATCGTCGCCGTCGTCAATAACGAAGTCATCACCACGCTGGAGCTGCGCGAGCGCGTCCAGCAGGCGCAGCGCCAGCTCGCCCGCCAGGGCACGGCGTTGCCGCCGGCCGAGGTGTTCGAACGCCAGGTGCTCGAGCGGCTGGTGCTCGAGCGCGCGCAACAGCAGCTGGCCGCGGAGACTTCGCTCAAGGTCGACGACGCGACGCTGGAGCGGGCGATCGGCCGCATCGCCGACAACAACCGCATGAGCATGACCGACCTGCGCCTGGCGCTGGAGAAGGACGGCATCACGTGGAACCGCTTCCGCGACCAGATCCGCTCCGAGATCCTCCTCACACGGCTGCGCGAACGCGACGTCGACAGCCGCGTCGTCGTCACCGATGCGGAGATCGAGAACTTCCTCGCGAACAACGCCGATGCGCTGTCGGGCGAGGAGTTCCACGTCGCCCACATCCTCGTGCGCGTGCCCGAAGGCGCAACCATGCAGCTGCAGTCCGAGCGCCTTGCGCGCGCCGAGAGCGTCATCGAGCGCCTGCGCGCGGGCGAGGATTTCGGCCGCATCGCGGCGTCGTATTCCGACGCGCCGGACGGCCTGAGCGGCGGCGATCTCGGCTGGCGCGGGCGCGACCGTCTACCGGTGCTGTTCGCGGATGCCGTGCGCCAGATGCAGCCGGGCGAGGTGTCCAAGGTCATTCGCAGCCCGGCGGGCTTCCACATCGTCAAGCTCGTCGAGCGCCGCGGCGGGGCGGCGGCGGGACTGCAGCAGATGCAGCAGACGCGTGCGCGCCACATCCTGATCCGCACCTCCGAGATCGTGACCGACGCGGACGCCGAGAGCCGCCTGAAAGGCCTGCGCGAACGCGTCGTCAACGGTGCGAACTTCGCGGAGCTGGCGAAGGTGAATTCGGCCGACCTGTCGGCAGCGAAGGGCGGCGACCTCGGCTGGGTCAACCCGGGCGACACGGTGCCCGAGTTCGAGCGTGCGATGGAGGGGCTGAAGCCGGGCGAGGTCAGCCCCCCGATCAAGTCACCCTTCGGCTGGCACCTGATCCTGGTCGAGGAGCGCCGCATGCAGGACGTCACCGACGAGCGCAAGCGCGCCGCCGCGCGCAACGCCCTGCGCGAGCGCAAGGCCGAAGAGGCCTACGAGGAATGGCTGCGCCAGCTGCGCGACCGCACCTACGTCGAGTACCGCATGGAGAAGGAGTAAGCCGGCGTGCCGGGGCTGCCCATGAGCTTGCCTGTCCTCGCCGTCACGAGTGGCGAGCCGGCCGGCATCGGTCCCGAGCTGTGCGCGCATCTGGCCGGGCGCGACTGGCCGGTGCGCACCGTCGTCCTCGGCGACATCGGGCTGATCGGCGAGCGCGCCGCTGGCCGCGTCGCGGTCGTGCCCTTCGATTCCGCACGCGCTGCGGCGCCGGCGAACGCACTTGAAGTGCTGCATGTGCCGCTGGCCGTGCCGGCGCGTGCCGGCACGCTCGACGCGGCGAACGCCCCCTACGTGCTCGCGCTGCTCGATCGCGCGCTGGCGGGCTGCCGCAGCGGCGAGTTCGCCGGGATGGTGACCGCCCCGGTACACAAGGGCGTCATCAACGACGCCGGCGTGGCCTTCAGCGGGCATACCGAGTATCTCGCGGAGCATACCGGCACGCCGCTGGTGGTGATGATGCTGGTGGGCGGCGGCATGCGCGTTGCGCTCGCGACGACGCACCTGCCGCTCGCGGCGGTGCCGGCGGCGATCACGCGCGAGCTGCTGGAGGCGACGCTGCGCATCCTGCACGGCGACCTGGTGCGGCATTTCGGCCTGACGGCGCCGCGCATCCTCGTCGCCGGCCTGAATCCGCACGCGGGCGAGGGCGGCCACATGGGGCGCGAGGAGATCGAGGTGATCACGCCGGTGCTGGAGAAGCTGCGCGGCGAGGGCATGCAGCTCGCCGGGCCGCTGCCTGCCGACACGCTGTTCGTGCCGCACACGCTGGCGCAGGGCGACGCGGTGCTGGCGATGTACCACGACCAGGGCCTGCCGGTATTGAAGCACGCGAGTTTCGGCGGTGGCGTGAATGTGACGCTGGGCCTGCCGATCATCCGCACGTCGGTCGATCACGGCACCGCACTCGATCTCGCCGGAACGGGAAAGGCCGATCCGGGCAGCCTGTTCGCGGCGGTCGAGCTCGCGATCGCGATGGCGGGCGCACGCGGCTGACAGCCGAATTCTTTCAACCTGAGTGCCGGTCGACCCGCCCGCGCGACGGCGGCTTCCGGTCCTCGTTGGCGCGGGGCGGACGCCTCGGCCCGAAAGCCGCCGTCGCGCGGGCTGCATCACGGAAGCACCGTCGCTTCGGCGTCGCCGACAACCTATAGAGACATCGATGACCGAGCATCACGCGCGCAAGCGCTTCGGGCAGAACTTCCTGTCCGACCCCAACATCATCCGCAAGATTGTCGATGCGATCCGCCCTGCCGTGGGGGACACCATCGTCGAGATCGGCCCGGGTCTCGCGGCCATGACCGATCCGCTGGTCGAGCGCCTCGGGCACATGCACGTGGTCGAGATCGACCGCGACCTGATCGCACGCCTGAAGGAACGCTACACGCCGGAGCGCCTGACGATCCACGAGGGCGACGCGCTGAAGTTCGATTTCGGCACCCTGGGGGCGCCGCTGCGCGTGGTGGGCAACCTGCCGTACAACATCTCGACGCCGCTGCTGTTCCACCTCGCGTCCTTCGCCGAGAGCGTCACGGACATGACCTTCATGCTGCAGAAGGAGGTCGTGATGCGCATGGTGGCCGAGCCGGGGACCGAGGAATACGGGCGGCTGTCGGTGATGCTGCAGTACCGCTTCCGCATGGCACGCCTGTTCGACGTGCCGCCGGGGGCGTTCCGGCCCGCGCCGAAGGTGACCTCGAGCATCGTGCGCATGGTGCCGCTGCCGCCCGACCAGCTCGGTGCGCAGGACGAGGCGCTGCTCGGCCGCATCGTCGCGGCGGCCTTCGGGCAGCGGCGCAAGACGCTGCGCAACACGCTGCGCGATTTCCTCGACGAGCAGGACTTTGCGGCCTTGGGCGTGGATCCGGGGCTGCGCGGCGAGCGGCTGAGCGTCACCGACTACGTCAATATCGCGAACCACGTCGCGAAGAAGGGCGTCTCGGCCTAGTTCGGGCGGATCGGGGCGGTAGACGACAAAAAGCCGGGTCGCCCCGGCTTTTTTTTGCGATGTCGCGAAGGACGTTCAGGCCTTCTTCATCGGGCAGGTGTTCACGCCGAAGATCGAGTAGGCCGGGCACCAGCCCATCAGGCCGGTGGCGAGGGGGACGACGCCGATCCAGGTCCAGGGGGCGCCGATGCCCATGATCGCGAGACCGATCAGGATCAGGCCCGCGACGATGCGAAGGATCTTGTCGATGCCGCCGACGTTTGCATTCATGATTTGCTCCGGGGGTTGTCTAGGTTTGCGAGCGTATTTCAACACTCGCCGGCCCGCCGGTCTGTAACCTCGGTTACACAGCAATGATCGTTCAGGTTTGCCGGCCGTCGCTCGCGATGCGGCGCAGGCCTGCGGGGTCGAGGATCTCGATCTGTTCGCGCGACAGCTTCACCAGGCCCTGCGCGGCGAAGCCCTTGAGCAGGCGGCTGACGAACTCGCGCACGCTGCCGAGCTCGTCGGCGAGCTGCTGGTGCGTGACGTGCAGCAGGCGCCCCTTGCCGAGGAGCTGGGCGGCGAGGCGCTGGTCGAGGCGGTGGAAGGCGACTTCCTCGATGAGCTGCATCAGGTCGGCGATGCGCTCGGCGAAGAGGTGGAACACGAAGCTGCGGAAGGCCGGTTCGGCGAGCAGCGCGTCGAACTCGGGCTTGGGCAGCATCAGCAGCACGGTGTCGGTCTCGGCGATGCCGCGCGCGTTGTAGTCGTCGTGCCCGAGCAGGCAGGACGAGGAGATGATGCAGGTCTCGCCCGGCGTGACGCGGTACAGCGGCAGCTCGCGGCCGTTCGGCGCGCATTTGACGACGCGCACCGAGCCTTCGACGACGAAGGGAAATCCTTCGCAGGCTTGATGGTCGTCGAACAGCAGGGTGCCGGCCGGCACGCGCGCCCAGCGGCCTGCCGCGAGCAGGCGCAGGCGCGCGGCTTCGGGCAGCGCCTCGATTATCGGGTAGCGTGCGGCGGCGAGGGCGGTATCGTGAGTCGGCGTGCTCATGGCGGGTGGCGCCTACAGGGCGAGTTCAACGACCACCGGGGCATGGTCGGATGGGCGTTCGAGCTTGCGCGGCGTCTTGTCTATCGTGCACGCGCGGCAGTTTTCGCGCAGCGCCGGCGAGACGAGGATGTGGTCGATGCGCAGGCCGAAGTTGCGGCGGAACGCACCCATGCGGTAATCCCACCACGAATAGCTCTTCTCGGGCTGGTCGAAGAGACGGTAGGCGTCGGCGAGGCCCAGTTCCGTCAGTGCGGCGAATGCGGCGCGTTCGGGCGGCGAGACGTGGATCTCTTCCTTCCAGTCGGGGTGGGCGTCGCGGTCTTCGGGGGCGATGTTGAAGTCGCCGGCGAGCACGAGGCGCTCGTGGGCCTTCATCTCGTCGCGCAGCCACTCGGTGAGGGCGGCGAGCCAGCGCAGCTTGTATTCGAACTTGTCGGAGCCGACGGCCTGGCCGTTGGGGAAGTAGGCACTGACGATGCGCACGCCGCCGATGGTCGCGGCGATGATGCGCTTCTGTTCGTCGGCGAAGCCTGGAATGTCGCGCGTCGTCTCACCCGACGCGTGCGGGCTGAGGATCGCGACACCGTTGTAGGTCTTCTGGCCGTTGTACACCGCGCGGTAGCCGGCCGCCTCGAGTTCGGCGGCGGGGAAGGCCTTGTCCTCCATCTTGAGCTCCTGCAGGCACAGGGCGTCGGGCCGGTTGGCGGCGAGCCAGTCGAGCACGTGGGGCAGGCGGACCTTGAGGGAGTTGACGTTCCAGGTGGCGATCTTCATGGGTGTGTTGGCAGTCGGATGGCGGTTTCCCGCGGGCCGGCGCGCCACGAGGGCGTGGTACCGACAATGCCGGCATTCTGCCCGACGTGGCCGATCCTGTGGCGATATGCGTCGCCTGGCTGAGTCGCCACCTCGGCGCGGCGCTGGCGAAGCAGAGCGCTAGCCTTCGCGCCGCGCGCCGCAGTCGGCTCCGAGCCAGCGTGCGTCGGTGTCCATCTGCATGTCTCCGCGCTGGGAATTCATATGCACCCGCGTCGTGAAGTGTTCGGGTGTGTGGACGTTTGCTTCGAAGTTGCCCGTGGCGGTGGGGTGCGTGCACGTGAGGTGGCCGCGTACGGTGCTGCCGGATTTCACGACCTTGTCGAGGGTGCAGTTGCCTTCGGTCTTGCCCGAGAAAATGGTGTCGGATTTCGCTTGTGCGGGGGTGATGCAGCTGCGCACGGTGCCGTCGTTGCCGAGGCTGACGCCGCGTGCGGCCATCTGCTGCTCGACCATGCGCCGCATGTCGGGGGGGAGGCCGCGGAGGTACTGCTGGGCCTGTGCCATCTGCGCGGACATGTCGGGCAGGCCGGCGATGTTGAGCCGGGTCGAGCGGAATTCCCACAGGCCGGGGCGGATGTCCGTCGGCTGTGCGGCGCCGGCGATGCCGGTCGCGGCCAGGCCGGCGATGAGGAGGAGGGGGCGGTAGCGGGCAGGGGTCATGGTCGGGATTCGTGAAACAGCGGTTTGACGGCGCGCGGCGCGGTTGGTTTCGCGTTCGTCGTCGCGGGCCTGTCGCTCGGCGCGCTGTGGCAGGTGCGCAACGCCTCGCGCACGCCGATGCCCGACTTCTCGCGCCGAGAATTGAGCGACGCCGGCGAGCGCCATCACCGCACCTACATCGCCGCGCTGCGCGGCGAGCCGGTCGGGGACTGAATGCGCACCGGCAACGTCTCCGCGGCCACGCCCGCATCTGCCGCCGTCACCCCGCGCCTGGGCCGTCTCGCGGCATGTGGCGCGCTGCTCGCGATGGGCGAGCAGGCGTGCAAGATCCTGCTGCAGTTCGGCGGCATCGTCGTCCTCGCGCACCTGCTGTCGCCGGGCGACTATGGCCTGCTCGCGATGGTCACGGCGATCGTCGGCATCGGCGAAGTGCTCGCGCGCCTTCGGCCTGTCGGCAGCCGCCATGCAGGCACGCAGCGTCTCGCCCCAGCAGCGCAGCAACCTCTTCTGGATCAACAGCGCGATCGGCCTGCTGCTCGCGCTCACCGTGTTCGCGGCGGCGCCCGCGATCGGGGCCTTCTACGCACAGCCCGCGCTACAACCGATTGTGCAGGCGCTCGCCCCGAGCTCAACCGCGACATGCGCTTCGGCCGCCTGGCTTCCGCCGACGTCGGCGGCCAGGCGCTGGGCCTCGCCGCCGGGGTCACGCTCGCGCTGCGCGGCCACGGCCACGGGGCGCTCGCCGCCCAGCAGCTCGGCCAGGCGCTCGGGAACGAGGGCATCGAGTATTTCGGCATCGGGCGCGCCTGAGCCGTTCCCGTTTCAATCCCCGCGACCGTGCGGCCGTGCGCCGCGCGGCGGGGCTTCCTTTTCATCCATGAGAGAGGTGTCGCTATGGCAAAAGCAATGATTCTGGCCGCGGGGCAGGGCACGCGGGTGCGTCCGCTGACAAAGAACGTGCCCAAGCCGATGGTGCCGATTCTCGGCAAGCCGGTGCTGGAATACCTGATCGAACATCTCGCGCGCTTCGGCGTGAAGGAGATCATGATCAACGTCGCCTTCAACCATCACAAGATCGAGGACTACTTCCGCGACGGCCACCGCTGGGGCGTCGAGATCGGCTACTCCTACGAGGGCGTGCGCGACCACGGCGAGATCGTGCCCAAGGCGCTCGGCTCGGCCGGCGGCATGCGCCGCATCCAGGACTTCGGCGGCTTCTTCGACCAGACCACGCTGGTGATCTGCGGCGACGCGCTGATCGACCTCGACATCCGCGCCGCCCTCGACGAACACCGCCACAAGAAGGCGCTCGCGAGCGTCGTCACGCTCGAAGTGCCGCGCGAGCAGGTGCAGAACTACGGCGTCGTCGTCACCGATGCGAACGGGCGCGTGAAGTCCTTCCAAGAGAAACCCAGCCCCGCAGCCGCGAAGTCCACCCTCGCGAGCACCGGCATCTACATCTTCGAGCCGGAAGCCATCGACCTGATCCCGCCGGGGCGCGAATTCGACATCGGCAGCGAGCTCTTCCCGCTGCTCGTCGCCGAGGAGCGCCCCTTCTACGCCCAGACCCGCTTCTTCAACTGGATCGACATCGGCCGCCTCACCGACTACTGGGCCGTGCTGCAGCGCGTGCTGCGCGGCGAGATCGCGCAGATGGACATGCCCGGCACCGAGATCCGGCCCGGCGTGTGGGTCGGCCTCAACACCTCGATCGAATGGGACAGCGTGCAGGTCGTCGGCCCCGTCTACATCGGCTCCGGCGTGCGCATCGACCCCGGCGTATCGGTCATCGGCCCGACCTGGATCGGCCACGGCAGCCATCTGCGCGCCGGGTCGCGGGTCGAGCGCAGCATCCTGTTCGAATACACGCGGGTCGGCGAAGGGCAGCGCTTCAGCGAGAAGATCCTCTCGCCGCAGTACTGCGTGGACCGCTCGGGCGAAACGCTCTACGTCGGCGACGACCGCACCGAACTGCGCTGGGGCGACGCGCGGGCCTGAGCCTCTAGCGCGCGGATCGGCCGGGTACGACATGCGGCTGCCCGGCCGGCGGCGATGCCGCGATCTCCCCACGGCGGGCCGCTGCCGCGTCGGCCGTCTTTACATCTTATTTCACATTTGTCGCGGGAACTGCAGCATGCGACCGTATGTCTTTGTAAATATGACTGGTTCGCGTGCGTGGCGTGAATCGTGCTTTCCAACTTATCAGGGGGGACTGGTCATCAGTCCTTGAACAGTTCCGGCGTCCCGCATGGAGATCGCGATCGTGGAATACCATGGAACCGAGATGCGCGTGGATTGGGTGATGCGCCAATACGTCGAAACCATCATCCAGTATCTGGCCCGCGGTGGGAGTCTGGCGAACGCGCGAATGAACATGACCGAGCGCGGCGTTCCCGTCCACGTGCAGGACCGCGTGTTCGAAGGTCACGCTGCGCTGCAGTGACCCAGCGGGAGCGGGAGCGCTGTAGCGCAGCGCCCCCGTCGGGGCGTTACGCCTCCACCATGCCGTTGTGGCGCAGCAGCGCATCGACGCGCGGTTCGCGCCCGCGGAAGGCCTTGAACGAATCCAGCGCCGGGCGGCTGCCGCCCACCGCGAGAATCTCGCGCCAGAAGCGCTCGCCGGTGTTGCGATCGAGCAGCGTGCCCTTGCCGGCGCCGGCCTCCTCGAAGGCCGCGAACGCGTCGGCCGACAACACCTCCGCCCACTTGTAGCTGTAATAGCCCGCCGCGTAGCCGCCCGCGAAGATGTGCGAGAAGCTGTGCGGGAAGCGGTGCCAGGCCGGCGGGAACATCACCGCGACCTCGCGCCGCACCTCGTCGAGCAGCGCCATCACCTGCTCGACCGGCACCGGGCCGGTCGATGCATCCGGCTCGCTGTGCAGGCGCAGATCGAACATCGAGAACTCGAGCTGGCGCACCATCTGCATGCCGCCCTGGAAGTTCTTCGCCGCGATCATCTTGTCGAAGAGTTCGCGCGGCAGCGGTGCACCGGTGTCCACGTGCGCCGTCATGCCCGACAGCACGTCCCACTCCCAGCAGAAGTTCTCCATGAACTGACTCGGCAGCTCCACCGCATCCCATTCCACGCCGTGGATGCCCGACACCGCCAGGTCATCGACGCGCGTCAGCAGGTGGTGCAGGCCGTGGCCGCATTCGTGGAACAGGGTCAGCACGTCGTCGTGGGTGAAGGTCGCCGGCTTGCCGCCCACCGGGCCGGGGAAATTGCACACCAGGTAGGCGACCGGTGTCTGCACGCCGCGCATGTTCGAATAGCGGCTGCGTGCCGAATCCATCCACGCGCCGCCGCGCTTGGTCTCGCGCGCATGCATGTCGAGGTAGAAATGGCCGACCGTCTCGCCCGCCTTCTCGATGCGGAAGAAATGTGCGCTCGGATCCCATTTCGGCGCCTCCTCGGCGACGATGTCGACGCCGTACAGGCTGCGGATCACGCCGAACAGGCCTTCGAGCACCTTCGGCTCGGGGAAATACTGCTTCACCTCCTGCTCGGAGAACGCATATCGCGCCTGGCGCAGCTTCTCCGACGCGTAGGCGACGTCCCACGGCTGCAGCGGGTCCAGGCCCAGCCCGGTGCGCGCGAAATCCTTCAGCGCGGCGAGATCCCGTTGCGCAAAGGGCTTCGCCTTGGCCGCGAGCTCGCGCAGGAAGTCGAGCACCTGTGCGGGCGACTCCGCCATCTTCGCGACCAGCGACACCTCGGCGTAGTTCGAGTAGCCCAGCATCTTCGCCTCTTCGGCGCGCAGCGCGAGGATGCGCCCGATCAGCGGGCCGTTGTCGAGCTCGGGCTTGCCCTGCTCGGACGCACGCGTCGCATAGGCACGGTACATGCGCTCACGCAGCGCCTGGCTGTCGGCGTACTGCAGCACCGGCAGGTAGGAGGGCATCTGCAGCGTGAACTTCCAGCCCGGCTGGCCATCGCGCTCGGCCGCGGCACGCGCGGCGTCGATCGCGTCGTCGGGCAGGCCGGCGAGCTCGGCCTCGTCGGTGATCCACTCGGCGTGGGCGTTGGTCGCGTCGAGCAGGTTCTCGGAGAACTTCGCCGCGAGCGCCGACATCTCCTCCTGGATCGCCTTGAAGCGCGGCTTGTCGGTGTCGGGCAGCTCCGCGCCGGACAGGCGGAAGTCGCGCAGCTCGTGGTCGATGATGCGCCGGCGTACCGGCGGCAGCTGGTCGTACTCGGCGCTGTTGAAGAGTTGGCGGAATTTCTCGAACAGCTCCAGGTTCTGGCCGACGTCGGCGTAGAAGCTGGAAACCTCCGGCAGCAGGGCGTTGTACGCCTCGCGCCACTCGGGCACGTCCATCACGCTGTGCAGATGGCCGACCACGCCCCACGCGCGGCCGAGGCGTTCGCCTTCCTCGGTGAGCGGCGTGACGAAGTTGGCCCACGTGGGCGGCGCCGGGTCGGCGATGAGGTCCGCGATCAGCGCGCGGTTCTCGTCGATGAGCTGGCGGATCGCGGGGGCGACATGCTCAGGACGGATTTCGTCGAAGCGCGGCAGGCTGGTGAAATCGAGCAGGGGATTGGGCATGCGTTTCTCGGCTGGCGCAATGATCGTTCTGGAATGGACGGGAGCGCGCAGCGAGTCAGGCGCGCGCAGTTCCGGCCGGTCATTCTAACCGCATGGGCTGCGCCGGGAAGCGTGCGCGCGACCCGATGCCGGGATTGGCGGGATGCGCTTCGCTCCTCCCACCCTATGAAGTCCTTGGTCCATTACGCATGTCACAGGCCAGGAATGTAGGGCGGGAGGAGCCGCAGGCGTATCCCGCCACGCGGCGTTCGGGCGGCATCCTGCCCGCTTACTCGACCAGATCCTTGTAGGCATGCCACGTGGCATGGCCGACGAGCGGCAGCAGCACCACCATCCCGATCATCATCGTCGCGAAGCCGAGCCCGATCAGCACCACGATCAGCGCCGCCCATACCGCCATCGCGCCGAGGTTGAAGCCGACCGCACGGGCGCTGGTCATCATCGCCGTCACCATGTCGCTGCTGCGGTCCATGAGCATCGGCACGGACACCACGGACAGCGCGAACACGAGGCCGGCGAGCGTACCGCCGACAACGAGGTAGGAGACGACGAAATGCACGTAGTTGCCGGACAGGAATACATCCTGGAAGAAGTTCGCCATGTCCGGCGGAACGCCGTGGTAGAAGAGCGCGAACAGGATCGCCGACAGGCGCTCCCAGCCGAGCAGCACGAAGGCGAGAAAGGCCCCGTAGTACAGCAGGTGGTCGCCGTGCTGTGCCAGCCCCTTGATGGAGTCGACGAAGCCGGCGTCTTCGCCGCGCTCGTGGCGGCGTGAAATCTCGTACAGACCTGCCGCTGCCAGCGGTCCGACGAGGAAGAAGCCGGAGATCGCCGCCGTGAACAGGTAAGGCATGTCCGTCGCGTAGGCGAGGATCAGGTAGCCGAGCACGGCGAAGATCAGTCCGTAGCTCAGGCTCGCGCCCATGTTCGCGCGCATGTCGTCCCAGCCCATGCGCAGCCACTGCAGCGGTCGCGAGGCTTCGACCTGCCTGACGTGGGGCAGGGTGAAATGACGGTCGAGGGTATTGTAGGACTTGTCCATGGCAGCCTCCGTGGAGTTGGAAGTACCAGAGGGCGGCTCCGCGCAGCGTGGTCGCGATGGGGATAGCCCCCGGGTGGAGTATTAGAGCGGCCGGGTTCGGGCAAGTTCACCCACTTCGCAGCAGGCCTGCGATTTCGTCTCCGTGGTCGGCGGGCGGCGGGCACGGAAAGGCCCGCCGTCCCCGGCAGGGAGCCGGGAAGGGCGGGCCTCGGACGGGACGCTACGAGCTCAGGCCAGGGTCTGGCCGGTCAGGCGCTCGTAGGCCTCGCGGTACTTTGCGGCGGTGCGCGCGATCACTTCCGCGGGCAGCGACGGTCCGGGCGCCTTCTTGTTCCACGTCAGCGTCTCGAGGTAGTCGCGCACGTACTGCTTGTCATAGCTCGGCGGGCTGATGCCTTCGCGGTAGCTGTCGGCGGGCCAGAAGCGCGAGGAGTCGGGCGTCAGGGCTTCGTCGATGAGGTGCAGCGTGCCGGCGGCGTCGACGCCGAACTCGAATTTCGTGTCGGCGATGATGATGCCGCGCCCCGCAGCGTAGTTGGCCGCTTCGGTGTACAGCGCGATTGCCGCATCGCGCGCCTGCGCGGCGAGCTCGGCGCCGTTCTTGCCGGTGCCCGCGAGCTCGCTGACGAGCGCGGCGGCGCAACGCGTCTGCGCTTCGGCGAAGGAGATGTTTTCGTCGTGGTCGCCGACCTCGGCCTTGGAGGCCGGGGTGAAGATCGGCGCGGGCAGCTTCGCCGCCTGCTGGAGCCCCGCCGGCAGCTTGATGCCGCAGATCGCGCCGGTGTCCTGGTAGTCCTTCCAGCCCGAGCCGATCACGTAGCCGCGCACCACGGCCTCGATCGGCAGCGGCTTCAGGCGCTTCACCACCAGCGCGCGGCCGCGCACCTGCTCGCGCTCGTCGGCGGCCACCACCGACTCCGGATCGATGCCCGTGAGCTGGTTCGGCACGATGTGGCCCAGGCGCGAGAACCAGAAGTTCGCCATCGCGGTCAGCACGCGGCCCTTGTCCGGAATCGGGTCCGGCAGGATCACGTCGAAGGCGGAGAGCCGGTCGCTGGTGACGATCAGCAGCTTGTCGGCATCGACGGCGTAGATGTCGCGCACCTTGCCGCGCCCGAGCAGCTGCAGGCTCTTGATGGAGGATTCGAACAGGGGAGTGGCCACGATGGAAACTCTTTCAGGGCAAAGCGCAATTATAGGACAGCTTGGGCTCCGGCCACCCCTCAATGGCCACCTTCCTCGGCGGTGAGCTGGCGGCGCATGCGGCGCAGTCCCAGGGCGACCAGGCCGGCGATGACCGGGATCGACACCGCCGTGACGACCTCGGGTGTGGCCGGATGGATATAGTCCTTCATGCCCTTCGAGAGGTACTGCACGAGCTGCGAGCCGTAATACGTGATCGCGACGACCGACAGGCCTTCCACGGTCTCCTGCAGGCGCAGTTGCAGCTTCGCGCGTTGGTTCATCTGGCCGAGCAGCTCCTGGTTCTGGCGCTCGAGCTCGATCTCCACGCGCGTGCGCAGCAGCTGCGAATTGCGCACGATGCGGCTCGACAGGTCATCCTGCCGCCGCGCGACCGTCGCACAGGTGTCGATCGCCGGCGTCAGGCGCCGCTCCATGAATTCGCGCACCGGCGGGTAGCCCTTGACGCGGACCTCGCGCAAGTCGTCGATGCGCTGGCGCACCAGCCGGTAATAGGCGGCCGCTGCGCCGAAGCGGTAGGTCGTGCGCGCGACCGAACGTTCGACGTGCGCGGCCAGTCGCGTCAGTCGGCCCAGTACGTGGCGCTCGTCCTCGGGGGTGGCCGCCGCCCCCATCGCGTCCATCAGGTCGGCCAGCTCGTCCTCGGCGAGCGCCAGCAAGCGGCCGACCTCCTTCGCGACCGGGAAGGCGAGCAGCGCCATCACGCGGTAGGTCTCGATCTCGAGCAGGCGCTGCACCGTGCGCCCCGCCTGGCGCGGGGTCAGCGAGGCGTCGAGGACGAGGAAGCGCGAGAAGCCGTCCGCGATCTGGAAGTCCGTGAAGACCCAGCCCGCACCGTCGGCGATCTGCGATGCGACCGAGGTCGTGCCGGTCGGCGAGAGCTGCGCGAGCACCGTCTCGGGGGCGACCTCATCGACGCCGCGCAACTCGATGTGCGTGGCGACCAGCAGCTGGCCGGGGATCTCGCGCCGCCACGCGGCCGGCACGTCGAGCAGCGGGTTGTCGTCGCTCGTGCCGCTGAAGTCGATGCGGCGCACGAAAGTGTAGCTGGTAAATTCGTTGTGGCGTTCCCACTTCAGGCGGAATCCGCCGGCATCGAGGAAGACATGCCCGGACGAGGTGTCCGGCGGCGCCAGTTCGAACTGTTCGGCGAGCAGGCGCAGGTGGTCCGCCTCGCGTTCGGCGCTGCCGTCGACGTGAAGGAAGGCGAGGTAGGTGACGAATTCCGGCGTGTCCAGCGTGACCGGGGGGCGTGCGTGGACTTCGTCGTTCAGTTTGTGGCGGAGTGGATATTCGTCGAACAGGGGCATGGCGCGGCAATCGGGTTGGACGCGCTAGGGTAGCGACCGCGGGGCGATAACGAAAGCCCCGCCGTGCCCGGGCATGGCTGCCGCGGGCAGGGCGGGGCTGCAGGAGGCCGGTGCGATCAGTAGCGCGGGCCGGGCGCGGGCTGCATACCGGGCTGCTGGGCCTGTGTGGGCACGATCAGCACTTCGACGCGGCGGTTCTGCGCGCGTCCCTGCGGCGAGCCGTTGTCGGCGACCGGTCGCGACGCGCCGTAGCCGACGGCGATCAGCCGGTTCGATTCCACGCCGCGCTGGGTCATGTAGCTGCGCACGGCCTCGGCGCGGTTCTCGGACAGCGTCTGGTTGAAGCTCGCCGCGCCCGTCGAGTCGGTGTGGCCCTCGACCTGCACGATGGTGTCGGGGTACTGCTGGATGCTCTGCGACAGGCGCGTCAACACCGGCTGGAACTGCGGCTTCACGTCGGCACGGCCGGTGTCGAAGGTGATGTTCTCGGGCGCCTGCAGGCGGATCGTGTCGCCCTGGCGCTGTACCTGAACGCCGGTGCCGGCCATCTGCTGGCGCAGCTCGGCTTCCTGCTTGTCCATCTGGCGGCCGACCAGGCCGCCGACGGTCGCGCCGATCGCAGCGCCCACCAGGCCACCCGTCGTGCGGTTGCCCGAACCGGCGACGACGTTACCGAGGATCGCGCCGGCGCCGGCGCCGATGGCCGCTCCGCGGGTGGTCTGAGCGTGTTCGCCGTAGAACGGATTCTGCGCACAGCCTGCGACCGTCAGGATCGACAGGGTCGTGACGATCAATGCAACTTTCATCATGGTCTCCTGGGTTGAAAAGAGCGAACTGCCCTATTTTGAGCGCGTCCGCCCGCCCGGGGTTCCGGGAAGCATAACGAATTGTAAATGCGCGGGGTTCAGGTGCCGATGCCGATGGCCTGCTCGATGGATGGCGTCGGGCGCTGGATGTGATAGCCCTGGGCGAGATCGATCGACTGGGCGACGACCTTGTCGAGCACCTCCGCATCCTCGACATACTCGGCCACGGTGCGGATGCCCAGCTCGCGCGCGAGCGCGACGATGCTGCGCACGAGCGCCCGATCCTTGTCGTTGTGCTTCATGCCGAGGATGAAGTCGCCCTCGATCTTCAGGAAATCGATCGGGAAGCGCTTCACGTAGTGGAAGGAGGAGAAGCCCGAGCCGAAGTCGTCGATCGCGAGACGGAAGCCTTCGCTCCGCAAGGTGTTGATGAAGCGTTCCAGCAGGGCCATGTTCTTGATCGTCTCGCGCTCGGTGATCTCGAACACGATGCGCGACGGGTCGAAGCCCGACGCGCTGGCGATGCGCCGCGTCTCCTGCACGAAATCGTTGAGCACCAGCGCGCGCGGCGACATGTTGAGGAACAGCAGGCCCTGGTAATTGGCTGCGGTAGCGGCCTCGAGCGCGCGCTCCATCAGGATGTAATCGAGCTTGTGCATCAGGCCCATCTTCTCGGCGATCGCGACAAAGGCGTCGGCGACCAGGATGGAGCCGTCGTCGAGACGGATGCGCGCGAGCACTTCGAGCGCCTCGACCTTGCCCGTCTTCGGGTCGATGATGGGCTGGTAGTAGGGGATCACCCCGCGCGCCTCGACCGCCGCGAGGATCAGCATGCTCTTCTCGGACAGCGAGCGGAACACCTCGACGACGTCCTGTTCGGTGGGGATCGCCACCCGGCCTTTGCCATCGGCCTTGGCGCGATACATCATGCTGTCGGCGAACAGGAACAGGTCCTTGGTCTCGATGGCGTGGTCCGGATAGACTGCCATGCCGACCGACAGCGAGCCGTTCACGCGCGTATTGTCCGGGGTCTCGATCGCCAGCGCGGTCACGGCTTCGATGATGCGCTGGGCGACCTCGATGGTGCCGGCGAGGTCGGTCTCGGGCAGGATCGCGACGAACTCGTCGCCGCCGTAGCGCGCGAGCAGGTCATCTTCGCGGATCGCACGACGGATCGTCGTCGCGACCTCCTGCAGGAACACGTCGCCGAAGCCGTGGCCGTACGTGTCATTCACCGACTTGAAGTTGTCGGCGTCGATCATCAGCAGCCCGAACTTGTAGCCGTGACGGCCCGAGCGCGTCGCCTCGCTGTCGAGCAGTTCCCAGAACACGCGCTGGTTGTAGAGGTTGGTCAGCGGGTCGCGCGTCGCGTAGTACTCGAGGTCTTTGGTGTACTTGTCGATCGCCTTCACCGAGCCGACCACGTTCAGCAGCGTCGACAGGATGCTCTCGACCACCAGCCAGCGTGTAGGGTCGGTGCCGGCCTGGGCCTGCATGCCGATGCCGACGATGCCGCCGATCTTGGGCGCCTCGACCAGCAGGGACTTCGTCTGCACCTCGATGTCGCAGCGCACCAGCTCCGGCGCGTTGCGCGAGCTGTCGGCGATGTTGTGCTCGATGCTCACGGCGTAGCCGTCGGCGAAGTACGGGTTGCGGCGCAGCGATTCGCGCACGGTCTCCTCGAACAGCTGCCGGCTCTCCGTCGACGGCGCGTAGCGCCAGAACACCTCGAGGTCGAAGACGTCCTCGCCGGTCTTGAAGATCGAGAACAGCGCGTAGGCCGGCATCACGCCATCGATGTCGATGAGCAGGCGATTCACATACTCGCGCCAGTCCTTGACGACATCGGAGGTGAGGATGAATTTCTCCAGCAGGCGGATCTCGAACTCGAGCATGTCCTTGTCGACGGCCACGCTGCGCACGCGCTCGGTGAGCTGCCTGACCTCGCTCACGACCGGGCTGAATTCGCTGAAGCCGAAGTCGAGCGAAGCGTTTTCGAGTTGCTTCAGGTCGGACAGCCGGCTGATCGAGCGTATGTTCGTCGCAAAGCCCGCGATCGCCTTGTTCAGCCGGCGGCGGATATACATCACCATCAGCAGCGTCGCCACGATCGCCACCGGCACCACCGGTGCGAAGGCGAACATGAACTGGCGATTGCCGGCCTCGAGCAGCGGTCGGATGTCCTGGCGCACGTCGATGACGCCCAGCACTTCGCCGGGCTTCGCGTTCGTGTGGCATTGCCGGCATTCGGCCTCGGCGCGCAGGGCGTTGATGAAGCGCACTTCCGGGCCCTGATCGATGCGGCGGCTCTCGCCGCTCGCGATCACCTCGAGGATCGCCGCATCCATCTCGCGCTGCTTGATCTCGCCGAACAGTTCGGTGACGCGCGGCGCGCGGTAGATCGCGATCTGGTGCTTGGTCTTGTCCACCGAACGCTCGATCGCGCGGATGAACTCCTCGAGCTGCGTGCGGGTCCAGCCGGTACGCATCAGCTGGAACATCGACTGGAAAGTCATTTCCGCGAAAGTGTTCGCGTCGCGCATCGCCTCTTCGCGGATCGAGCGCTCGTGGAGATTGGAGACCACGTACTGGGTGGCGACCGCGAGCGCCGTCGAGAAGACGACGGCAGCAGTCAGCAGGAGTCCGCGGATGGTCTTGATCGGAGTCATTGCGTGGGGCGATCCCGGTCCCGCGCAGGCGCCGCACGCGGTCACCGCCGGGGACCGGTCTGACGCCCGAGTCGAAGTGTAAGAACGCGTAACAAAAAGGAAATTTCCGCGGACTATACTCCCACGTCCCCATTACGGAAAGCCTTGTCCCGGGCGGGGGAATCGCCTTCCGCGAGGAGCGCTTCGGCCTGCGCGCGCGTGAGGAACCGGCCCGGCAGGGGGATCAGCCCGGCGACGGCTGTCCGGTAGCGGGCGTAGCGGGCGCCGTGCAGCGCGAGGAGCTTGCGCTCCTCGAGCAGGGATCCGATCCAGAGGTAGGCGGTGATGCTCAGTGACGACGCGAGGCGCGCCGCATCCATGTCGCGCGTCCACAGGATCAGCAGGCCCAGGAAGTACCACGGGTGGCGCACGATGCGGTGCAGCGGCGACAGTTGCAGGCGTCCTTCGTCGTGCCGCGGCGGATGGGTTCCCGCGCGCCACTGCGCGAGCCCCGAAAAGCCTCCCATGTCGTAATGGCGCGTCGTCCACGCGAAACCGGCCACGGCCGCGAGCGCCACGGCGTTGGCGATCCAGGCGCCGACGCCGGACCATTCCCACAGCAGCGGGCCGCGCAGCGCGAAGGTGAGCCACGCGGGCGGCACAAGCAGCAGCACCGCGAGGGCGTTGAAGGCCAGCCGGTAGCCGCGCGTCGCCGCGGGCCAGTGGCGTGCGACGAAGCCTTGCACCGCGAACGAGGCCAGCAGGGAATGGATCAGCCCGTACAGCGCCCACGCGGCGACGAGGGTGGCGAGCTGTGCGGCGGAAGGGTGCATGGGCGGCCTCGGCGCTATCGCATGCGGGCGGATCCCGCGGCGAGCGGGATGATGTCACGATTGTCCGCCCCGGTCATCGACGCGGGGCAGGGCGCCGCGGCGCTGCCTTCCTACAGCGCGCGTTCGATCGCCTCGCGAACTTCGCGGGAATCCGGCTCGACCCGGCTCGGGAACGACGCCACCACCTTGCCGTTGCGATCCACCACGTACTTGTGGAAGTTCCAGCGCGGCGCGCCCGACTGCCGCGCGAGCTCGCGGAACACCGGGTGGGCGCCGTCCCCGCTGACGCCGATCGGCGAGAACATGTCGAAGCTCACCCCGTAATTTACGAAGCACACCTTTGCGGCCTCCGCCTCGTTCGCGGCTTCCTGGCGAAAGTCGTTCGACGCGAAGCCGACGACCATCAGGCCGCGGTCCTTGTACTGCCGGTGCAGCGCTTCGAGCGCCTTGAACTGTCCCGTGTAGCCGCAGTGGCTGGCGGTGTTCACGATCAGCAGCGGCTTGCCGCCGTAACGCTGGCGAAGATTGACGACCTCTTCGGAATGCAGCCGGCGCAGGGAGTGATCCAGGTAGGTGAGACCGTCGGCAGGGCCGGCCGCGGACGCGCCTACGGGGAGCAGCAGGGCGGCACACGCCGCCGCGAGGAGTGCGCGGATCATTGGTTTTCTCGCTGTTGGGGGCTGGGGTGTCGCTGAGACCCGGAAGTCCGGTTCGAGTTCGTCGCGGGCGCGCAGCGGTGATGCCAAGAGCAACGCGAATGCGCCCCATTGTGGGGTGTTACAAAGCTTTTCAGGGCATAATTGCACCCCGGCGAAACAATCATGCGGGGAGGCGCGCACCCCCGGAGTCCGAATGAATCTGAATCGAAAGATGACCCTGCTGTTCGGCGGCATCGCTGTGGGCACACTGGTGATGCTGATCCTGATCAGCCTTTATGCCTTCCGCAGCTATTCGATCGCCTCATCGACGGCGCACGTGCGAACGGCCGCGGAAATCGTGCGCGTACATCTGACCGAGTCGATGATTCAGGGGGTCATCGACAAGCGCGAACAATTCCTCAACCGCTTGATCGAGGTCCAGGGGCTGCGCACGGCGCGGGTCGTGCGCTCCACGCACGTGAACGAACAGTTCGGTGCCGGCATGAACCGCGAGATGAACGCGGACGAGATCGAGAAGCTCGTGCTCGCCGACGGCCAGCCCCGCTACGAGATCCGCGACGAAGCCGGCGATTCGGTGTTCCGCGGCACCATTCCGTTCGCCGCCTCGTCGCGCGGCACCCCGAACTGCCTGCAGTGCCACAAGGTCAGCGAGGGTACGGTGCTCGGCGCCGTCACGATGGAGCTGTCACTGACCGAGCTCAAGGAGAAGGCGCTCACGACCGTGACCTGGATCAGCGTCACGATGGCGATGTTTGCGGCGCTCTCGATCGTTCTCGCCCGGCGTCTGATCCTGCCGGTCGGCTCGACCGCGCAGGCGGTGGAGCGCGCGGTGCAGCGCGCGCTGAAAGGCGACTTCAAGGGGCGCGTGGAAAAGCGCACCGACGACGAGATCGGCCAGATCGCCAGCGAGACCAACAACCTGCTTACCTTCCTCGACGACGGCCTCGCGCGCATCAGTCAGCGTGTCGTGCAGCTCACCGGCCGCACCCTGCGGCAGGACGACAACCAGCTCGAGGTCGCGATCGATATGGTCAACGGCCTGGCCGATGCGTCCAGCTTCAAGCAGGCGATCGAGGAGGACGAGACCAAGGCCGAGATCTTCGACCGCTTCGGCCGCGTGCTGACCGAGCAGTTCGGCGTGCGCGAATTCTCCATTTACGAGACCTCCGGGCCGAAGCAGCTGGAACCCTTCATGGTGGACGGCGTGCAGGGCAGCCCGTGCCGCTGGTGCGATCCGCAGATTCTCGTGCGCAGCGACATGTGCCGTGCCAAGCGCTCCGGCCACACCGTCGATGGCCTGACCCAGCCGGGCATCTGCTATGCGTTCAAGCAGCCCGACGATACGGGGGAGACGCGGCGCCACTATTGCGTGCCGATCATGCAGTCCGGCGCGGTGGGCAGTATCGTCCAGCTCGTCGTGCGCGAATCGGAGGCGGCGCGCTTCCATGCCCAGGTGCCGTACGTGAACGTCTATGTGCGCGAGATGGCGCCGGTGCTGGAGGCCAAGCGCCTGACCGAGACGCTGCGCGAGTCCTCGCTGCGCGATGCGATGACGGGCCTGAACAACCGCCGCTTCCTCGAGGAATACGTCGACACCCTGGTCGCCACGGCGCGCCGGCGCAAGATCGAGCTGGCGATCATGGTGCTGGACATCGACTACTTCAAGATGGTGAACGACACCTACGGCCACGATGCCGGCGACGCGGTGCTGAAATCGCTGGCTGCGGTGCTGCGCACCTCGGTGCGGGCGTCGGACATGGTCATCCGCTTCGGCGGGGAAGAGTTCCTCATCGTCCTGCAGGAAACCGAGGCGGAGAATGCGCTGCGTGTCGCAGAGAACATCCGCGCGACCGTCGCGGACCTGAAGATCCAGGTCGGCGGCGCGGTGCTGCAGAAGACGATCTCGATCGGTCTGGCGATGTTCCCCGAGGACAGCGAAACCTTCTGGCAGACCGTGAAGTTCGCGGACGTGGCCCTCTATCGCGCGAAGGATGACGGCCGCAATCGCGTCGTTCGCTTCAGGTCCGAGATGTGGGAAGGGCACGCCGACTCGTACTGAGCGGCGGCGCTGGCGGAAGTGTTCCCGGGGATGGTCCGCTGCGCGGCGGGCCGGCTCAGCCGTTCTTTTGCCAGACGGCGACGAGTGCGTCGCGGTGCGCGGCGAGTTCGCTGAGCGCCACCTCGATCACCGGGCCGCTCAGCGTGTGTCCGGCACAGGCGCCGCGCAGGCGCACGTCCGCGCCCTGGATGGCCACCACCAGCCCGTCCTGGTTGGCCTGCAAGCGGCTCTGGCGGTCCTGGTCGCTCACCAGCACGCTGCCGTTGGTGAGATTCAGCCGCGCGTTGAGCGTGGCGTCCTTGCCCGAGTTCAGGCGCGCCCCGACCACGCACGGCACCATGCGGAACTCGCCCGCGAGTGCGAGCGCATGCCGGCGCAGGAATCGCGCACGCTCGGCCTCGGCGAGGGGCACGCGCCCGGCCGAGCGGCGCGCGAGCTGGTCTAGCTCGTCGTCGGTGAGGTGCGGACCGGCGGCGACCAGTTCCTCGCGGGGAATGGCCGCAGCCGCGGTGTTCAGGACGTCGAGGTGATGGTGGTGGGAAACCACCGCGATGCCAGCCTTCCCGAGCTGCTTTGCGGTGACGGTCGGCATTCCCTGCAGCACCATCGCGCCGAGCAGTTCCTGCATGGCCTTGCATAACTTCTCGTGGCTGCCGTCGAGAAATGCGGCGGGCGCTTCGAGTTCGAACTCGAAGCCGACGGTGAGCTTCAGATTTGCCTTGGACATGGGGCTGCGCATGGGCGCCGCGCCCGAAGGCGCGGGCCGGTAACGGTCTTAGCGGACGACCTGCGTGAGCTCGCCCGACTTGTAGCGCACGGCGATCTTTTCCAGCGACAGCGGCTTGATACGGCTCGCCTGCCCGGCGCAGCCGAAGGCCTCGAAGCGCGCCTTGCACACCAGCTTGGCGGCCTCGCGCGCCGGCTTGAGGAATTCGCGCGGATCGAACTTGGACGGGTTCTCGAACAGGAACTTGCGCACCGCGCCGGTCATCGCCAGGCGGATGTCGGTGTCGATGTTGATCTTGCGCACGCCGAACTTGATCGCGGTCTGGATCTCCTCGACCGGCACGCCGTAGGTTTCCTTCATGTCGCCGCCGTACTGGCGGATGATCTCGAGCAGCTCCTGCGGCACGCTCGACGAGCCGTGCATCACCAGGTGGGTGTTCGGCAGGCGTGCGTGGATCGCCTTCACGCGCTCGATCGCGAGGATGTCGCCGGTCGGCTTGCGCGTGAACTTGTAGGCGCCGTGGCTCGTGCCGATCGCGATCGCCAGCGCGTCGCAGTCGGTCTGCTTGACGAAGTCGGCAGCCTGGTCGGGGTCGGTGAGCAGCATCGAGTGGTCCAGCGTGCCCTCCGCGCCGACGCCGTCCTCCTCACCGGCCTGGCCGGTCTCGAGCGAGCCGAGGCAGCCCAGTTCGGCCTCCACGGTGACGCCGATGGAGTGCGAGAACTTCACGACCTCGCGGCTCACCGCGACGTTGTAGTCGTACGAGGACGGGGTCTTGCCGTCTTCCATCAGCGAGCCGTCCATCATCACGCTGGAGAAGCCAGAACGGATCGCGCCCATGCAGATGGCGGGCGACTGGCCGTGATCCTGGTGCATCACGACGGGGATCTGCGGATAGGCCTCGACGGCGGCGTCGATCAGGTGGCGCAGGAAGGCTTCGCCGGCGTACTTCCGGGCGCCGGCCGAGGCCTGCATGATCACCGGGCTGTCGCACTCGGCCGCGGCTTCCATGATCGCCTGGACCTGCTCGAGGTTGTTGACGTTGAACGCCGGCAAACCGTAGCCGTTTTCGGCGGCATGATCGAGCAGCTGGCGCATGGAAACGAGGGGCATTGTCCTTCTCCGGTATCAAGTGCAGGCACGGGAAACGTGCCGGGTTGCGAATTGGCTCGCATTCTAGCGTTTGTTGGGCGGCGGTGGGCTGTCCCGGCGTCCCGCGACGACGCCGGTAACAAAATGGCCCGGACGAATCCGGGCCATGACGGTCAGCATGCGGTGCCTATTTCAGCAGTTCGGCCTGTGTTGCCGTGTCGAGCCGGCCCGTGACCGGGATGTTGCGCTCAGTCTGGTATTGGCGCAGGGCACTCTGCGTCTTGCCGCCCATCTTGCCATCGGGTGTGCCCGCATCGAAACCGAGCTTGTTGAGCTTGAGTTGTGCGTCACGCAGGTTGATCGTGCCCCCCGAATAGCCGGCCGGCTGGGTCGCGCCGTCGACGGTGAGCTTCCCGCCGGTACCCAGCCCGCGGTCGCCCATCGTCTGGCCGGTGTAGTTGCGCAGCGCCCTGACCATCTGGTTGAACGAGTCCATGAATGCGCCGGCGATCACTTTGCCCTGCGGCGTGTTCGTGTAGCCGCCCAGTGCCCCTGCCGCGCCGCCGCCGCCGAGCAGGCCGCCGAGCCCGAAATCAGTGTTCTTTGCGCTGCCCTCGGCGACCCCCACCTGAACGCCCGAGCGGTTATCGACGAGTGTCAGCATCGTCGATGCTTCGTTGGTCTTCATGCTGCCGACGATCGCGCCGACCACACCGCCGCCGACCGCCCCAGCCGCCGCGCCGAGACCACCGGTCCCGCGTTCGCTGAACAGAATTTCAGGCGATACCGAGTAGTCGGCACTGACCATCTGCCCTTTGCCGAAGTTGCTGCCGGCACGCAGTTCGCCGCTCTGCTGCAGCGCGCGTTCCTGCTGCATGTTGCTCATCGCGCGGCCGCGCTCGACGACGATGAAGCAGTTCGACTGCTGCATCAGCAGGCGCAGGACCGGTACGGTCGATGTGAGTTGGTACCGACCGGTCAGGATGCGATACCAGCCGGCGTTCTGGTCTTCGACCACGGCGGCGGTGCCAAAGGGTTTGTCACAGCGCTCGAGCTGACCGCTGGCATTTTCCGCCGTGGCGCCACCCGCCGCACCGGTGGCCGGAGTCTTGGCGCCCGCATCGCCCATCTTGATCGGCATCGAGTCACACCCGGAAAAGATCAGGGCGGTCGCGATCAGGCCGAGAGTCTTGAGGCTTCCGTTCATGTTCTTGTCCTCCGCGCGTGGTCCGATACTGTTTTATAGTCGGACGTGGCGTGCAAACAAGCCGCGGATGAGCCGATCGTGGCAAGGCGGGGTGGGGCGCTTTCAGGGCGCACATCTGCCCTATCTGGGCGGGATGCCGCGCGATGCGTCCTGCTGAGCAGCCTGCAAGGCTTGGCGCAGGGCGGCGGCATCCTCGTTCTCGCCGCCCCAGTGGTCGAAGTGCACCAGATCCTCGAGCGGCAGGCGCTGGCGCCAGCCGGCACTCTGCAGTTCCGGCTGGTCGAGGAAGTGGCTGACGTGTCCGATGCACAGGTAGGCGACCGGCATGATGCGCTCGGGCAGCGAGAGGATCTCGCGGATCGCCGACTGGCGGAAGATGCTCACCCAGCCCACCCCCAGCCCTTCGGCGCGGGCGGCGAGCCACAGGTTCTGCACCGCACACACCGAGCTGTAGAGATCCATCGCCTTGATGTGCGTGCGGCCGATCACCACCGGGCCGGCGCGGTCGCGGTCGCAGGTGACGCACAGGTTGATCGGCGCCTCGAGGATGCCCTGCAGGCGCAGGCCGGAATACACCTCGCGCTGCTTGCCTTCGAACATCTGCGCGGCTTCGGTGTTGGCGAGCGTGAAGGCGTCGTGCACGCGCCGCTTCACGGCCTGGTCGCGGACCAGGACGAAGCTCCACGGCTGCATGAAGCCGACCGACGGGGCGAAGTGCGCGGCGGTGAGGATGCGCGCGAGCATGTCGTCGGCGACCGGATCGGGCAGGAACTGGCCGCGCACGTCACGGCGCGCGAGGATGTTGCGATACACGGCGGCGCGCTCGGCGTCGTCGAAATGGTGGTGGGCCTGTTGGCCGGGAGCAGCGCTCTGCATCGATTCCCCTTGTGAGGCGCAGTGGATAGCGAACGGACCAGTTTTGCGCTGATTCACTGGTCGTTGAGGTGCGGTGCCGGATGTTCGCCGACGCGCACGATCTTGAGCGTGTTCGTGCCGCCGGAGGCGCCGATCGGCTCCCCGATCGTCAGGACGATGAGGTCGCCGTGCTCGACGACGCCCTGATCGAGCAGGATCTGTTCGGCCTCCCACAGCATCAGGTCACGGTCCTGGTGCGTCTGCGACATCAGCAGCGGGAAAACCTCGCGGTACAGCGTCATCTGGTTGCGCGAGGCCATCTCGGGCGTCAGCGCGTAGATCGGCACGCCGCTGTTGAGGCGGCTCATCCACAGCGCGGTCGAGCCGGTCTGCGTGAGCGAGGCGATCGCCTTGACCTTGAGGTGCCACGCAGTCCAGATCGCCGCCATCGCGATCGACTGGTCGATGCGCGTGAACACGCGGTCGAGCACTTCGCGGTCGAGCGTGACCTCGGCGGATTTCTCGGCTTCGAGGCACACGCGGCTCATCGCCTCGACGACATCGACCGGGTACTTGCCGGATGCGGTCTCCGCCGACAGCATCACCGCGTCGGTGCCGTCCAGCACCGCATTGGCGACGTCGGAGACCTCCGCGCGGGTCGGCACCGGGCTGCCGATCATCGATTCCATCATCTGCGTCGCGGTGATCGTCAGCTTGTTGCGGTCGCGTGCCGCGCGGATCATCTTCTTCTGCAGCGCCGGGACGGCCGCGTCGCCGACCTCGACCGCGAGGTCGCCGCGGGCGACCATGATGCCGTCGGAGGCGTCGAGGATCTCGTCGAGGTTGGCGACCGCCTCGGTGCGCTCGATCTTCGCGATCAGCATGGCCTCGCAGCCGGCCGCGCGCAGGAGCTGCTGCGCCATGTACATGTCGGCGGCGCTCTTGGGGAAGGAGACGGCCACGAAGTCGACGCCGATGAGGGCGGCGGTCTTGATGTCGTCCATGTCCTTCGCGGTCAGCGCGGGCGCGGTGAGGCCGCCGCCCTGGCGATTGATGCCCTTGTTGTTGGACAGTTCGCCGCCGACCCGCACGGTCGTGTGGATCTCCGCGCCGATGACGCGGTTGACGACCAGCTTGACGCGCCCGTCGTCGAGCAGCAGGACGTCGCCGGTCTTCACGTCGCGGGGCAGGTTCTTGTAGTCGAGGCCGACGCGTGTCATGTCGCCCAGCTCGCAGTGCGCGTCGAGGATGAACTCCGCATCCTTGTGCAGGTGCACGCGGTCGCCGGCGAACTTTCCGACGCGGATCTTGGGGCCCTGCAGATCGGCGAGGATGCCCACCGGCCGGCCGGCGCGCTCGGAGGCTTCGCGGATGGCCGTCGCGCGGGCGACGTGGTCTTCTGCCTTGCCGTGCGAAAAATTCATGCGCACGACGTCGATCCCCGCATGCACCATGCGTTCCAGAACTTGCGGGTCGGACGAGGCCGGTCCCAGGGTGGCGACGATCTTCGTGTGGCGCAGCATGTTGTCTCCATGTCGATATGCATCCGAGAACGCGATTCTACCTGCCCGCAGCCGGGCGACGGCGCCGACATGGCCGCGATGCGCGGCGTCTCGCCCTTGGCCAGGGCGCGTCCGCCCTCTCGACAGATGCTGAAGCTTCCTATAGTTTTATCTTCATCAATTCAATCACCGGACTTCCGAACGCCATGAAACTTGCTCCCGTCGCTTCGTTGTGTGTGCTCGTCCTGATGACGCCGGCCGTGCTAGCAGCCGATCCCGTGCCCGCGTCGGGACAGGGCTCCCTCGTGCAGCGTGCCGACGAGAATCGCAGCCTGCGCCTGCTCGACAAGGCGGTGGCGCGTTTCCGCGAAATCGGCGATGCGGCGTTCGACGAGTTCAACCGCGCGCCGCAGTTCACCGACCGCGAGCTTTACGTATACGTTCTGGGCACGGATGGCACCATGCTCGCGAGCGGCGGCTCCTCGGTGGTCCTGGTAGGGCGCAACGTCGCGTCCATGCAGGATGCGGCGGGCAAGCCCTTCTTCCGCGAGATGCTCGACATCGCGGCGAAGAGCGAGGCAGGGCGCGTCGAGTATCGCTGGCTCAATCGCGTCGACAGCCGCGAGGAGCCGAAAGTGACGCTGTTCCGCAAGGTCGGCGAGCGCATCATCGCGGTCGGCTATTACGTGCCGCGGGCGACGCCGGCGCAGGCGAAGGAGCTGCTGAACCGCGCGGTTGCGGCGGTGAAGGAGAAGGGGGCGCCGGCGGCCGTCGCGGCCTTCAACGCGCTCGACGGCGGCTTCGTGCAGGACGACCTCTACGTGTTCGCGATCGACCTGAGTTCGCAGCGTTTCCTCGCGCATGGCGCGATGCCCAAGCTGGTCGGCAGCGACGGGCGTGCGGTGCGCGATCCCAAGGGCAAGGCGATCGTCGCCGACATGGTGAACATCGTCAGCCGCAAGGGCGAGGGGGAACTCGACTACGCGTGGCGCAACCCGGTCACCGACAAGCTGGAGACCAAGCATTCGTTCATCCGGCGCGTCGACGACATGCTGGTCGGCGTCGGCTACTACACGCGCTGACGCATCCGGTTGACCTCCGACAATATCCCGCGGAGGCCGATCCGGGAGAATGCATCGCCGCCGGACGCCCTGTCGTCCGGCGAATGTTTACCCCCTGAAGGATGAAGCGCCCATGATCGACGACGTTACCCGCTCCCTGCTCGACAGCCTGCCGCGTGGCGGCAGCTACGACCTTTCGGTTGCTCACGATCCCGCGAGCGACATGCACGCGCTGACCATCGTGATCGACGGCCAGACCTTCCAGCCAGGGATCGGTTACGAGAGCAGCGACGACTTCGAGTTCGACCGTGAGCAGATCGCGGCATATCTGGTCACGCGCAAGCAGAAGTGCGGCGGTTGCGGGAGCTGCAGCTGCGGCTGAGCGTGCGTTGCGGCGCAGGAATGAAAACGGCCACCCGCGGGTGGCCGTTTTCATGGCGGGCCCGCGCTGCTGCCGGGCTCGCATCGTGCGAGAGCGTCTTCAGTCGTTGAAGCGCGCTTCCAGCGCGGCGATCGCCGGCAGGGTCTTGCCTTCGAGGAACTCGAGGAAGGCGCCGCCGCCGGTCGAGATGTAGCCGACGTCCTGGGCGATGTGGAACTTGGCGATCGCCGCGAGCGTGTCGCCGCCGCCCGCGATGCAGAAGGCGTCGGAGTGGGCGATGGCCGAGGCCATCATCTTCGTGCCGCCGGCGAACTGGTTGTGCTCGAACACGCCCACCGGGCCGTTCCACACGATGGTGCCGGCGTGGGCGATGATGTCGGCGAGCTTCGCCGAGGTCTTCGGGCCGACGTCGAGGATGCGGTCGTGCGGGCCCACTTCCTCGACCGGGATGCGGTTCGCGCGCGCCAGCGCCGAGACCTCGTCGGCGACGACGACGTCGACCGGCAGCGGCACGTCAGCGTCGCGTGCCTTCATGATGTCCATGACGGCCTGCGCTTCCTTCACCAGCTCGGGCTCGGCGAGCGAGTCGCCGATGCGGTGACCCGAGGCGAGCAGGAAGGTGTTGGCGATGCCGCCGCCGACGATCAGCTGGTCGACCTTCTGCGCCAGGGTCTTCAGGATGGTCAGCTTGCTCGACACCTTGGCGCCGCCCACGATTGCGACCAGCGGACGGGCGGGGTTCTCGGTGGCCTTCGTGAGCGCGTCGATCTCCGCGCCCATCAGCATGCCGGCGCACGCGACCGGCGCGAAGCGCGCGATGCCGTGGGTCGTCGCCTCGGCGCGGTGCGCGGTGCCGAAGGCGTCATTCACGTAGATGTCGCACAGCGCGGCCATCTTCTTCGCCAGCTCGTCGTTGTCCTTCTTCTCGCCCTTGTTGCAGCGGCAGTTCTCGAGCAGGACGACTTCGCCCGGTTTCACCTCGAAGCCGCCCTCGACCCAGTCGCGGATCAGGCGCACCGGCTTGTGCAGCAGCTCGCCCAGGCGCACCGCGATCGGCGCGAGCGTGTCTTCGGCACGGCATTCGCCTTCGGTCGGGCGGCCGAGGTGCGAAGTGACCATGACGGCGGCGCCGTTGTCGAGGCAGTACTTGATCGATGGCAGTGATGCGCGGACGCGGGTGTCCTCGACGATATTGCCGGCCTCGTCCTGCGGCACGTTGAGGTCGGCGCGGATGAAGACGCGCTTGCCGGCGACGTTGAGGTCGGCGAGTTTCTTGACTTGCATGGAGTGATCTTCCCGATGGAAAAACGCCCCGCGGAGCAGGGCGTCGGATTGCTTGGCTGCGAGGGGCTTGCTTCGCGCTTATTTTGCGTTGTGGAACGCGCGCGCGGCGTCGAGCATGCGGCAGGAGTAGCCCCACTCGTTGTCGTACCAGGCCAGCACCTTCACGAGGTTGCCGTCCATCACGCGCGTCTGGGTCGCATCGAAGATCGAGGAATGTGCGTCGTGGTTGAAGTCCATCGACACCAGCGGGTCCTCGTTGACCGCCAGCACGCCCTTCAGCGCGCCCTTGGAGGCTTCCTTCATCAGCGCGTTGATCTCCTCCTTCGAGGTCGCACGGCTCGCCGTGAAGGTCAGGTCGACCAGCGACACGTTCATCACCGGCACGCGCAGCGCGAAGCCGTCGAACTTGCCCTTCAGTGCAGGCAGCACCAGGCCGACGGCCTTCGCGGCACCGGTCTTGGTCGGGATGATGTTCTGGGCGGCGGCGCGGGCGCGGCGCAGGTCCTTGTGGCGCACGTCGACCAGCACCTGGTCGTTGGTGTAGGCGTGCACAGTCGTCATCAGGCCCTTCTCGATGCCGATGTTGTCCTGCAGCACCTTCGCGACCGGTGCGAGGCAGTTGGTCGTGCACGAGGCGTTCGACACGACGGTCATCGCCGCAGTCAGCACATCGTGGTTCACGCCATAGACGATGGTCGCATCGACGTCATCGCCGCCGGGGGCGGAGATCAGCACCTTCTTCGCGCCCTGCTTGAGCAGCACCTCGGCCTTGGCCTTGGCGGTGTAGGCGCCGGTGCACTCGAGCAGCACGTCGACGCCCAGGTCGCCCCAGTTCACGCCCAGCGGATCCTTGGTCGAGAAGAAGGGGATGCGGTCGCCATTGACGATGATGACGTTGTCGCCTTCGGTCTCGACCGGGAAGGCGAAGCGACCGTGGGTCGTGTCGTACTTCGTCAGGTGGGCGTTGGTCGCCAGGTCGCCGGAGGCGTTGATCGCAACGATCTCGAACTGGTCGCGCAGACCGAGTTCGTACAGGGCGCGCAGCGTGCAGCGACCGATGCGGCCGTAGCCATTGATGGCGAGTTTGATGGTCATCGAGGATTCTCCCGGAGCAATGATTCGAACAGCACAATCCGAAAGTCGGCGCCGCGGACTGCCGGCGCCCACTGCGCCGGGAGCGCGGCGACGACGCTTACTTCACGGCCTGCTTCACGGCCTCTACAACCGCGTCGGCAGTGATACCGAAATACTTGAACAGCTCGCCGGCGGGGGCGGACTCGCCGAAGCGGTCGATGCCGATCACTGCGCCTTCGAGGCCGACGTACTTGCGCCAACCGTCGGTGACGCCCGCTTCGACGGCCACGCGCGGCACGCCCGCGGGCAGGACTTCACCCTGGTAGGCGCGGTCCTGGCGGTCGAACACGTTGGTCGACGGCATCGACACGACGCGCACGGCGATGCCGGCGTCGGCGAGCGACTTCTGCGCCGCGACCGCGAGGGCGACTTCCGAGCCGGTGGCGATGATCACCGCCTGCGGCTTGCCGCCGTTCAGGTTGGCAGGGGCGTCCGACAACACGTAGCCGCCGCGGCGGATCGCCGCGATCTGCTCGGGCGAACGGGCCTGGAAGGGCAGGTTCTGGCGCGAGAACAGCAGCGACGAGGGGCCGTCCTTGCGCTCGATCGCGCAGGCCCAGGCCAGCGCCGATTCCGTCGTGTCGCACGGGCGCCACACGTCCATGTTCGGGATCAGGCGCAGCGTGGCGGTCTGCTCGACCGGCTGGTGTGTCGGGCCGTCCTCGCCGAGGCCGATCGAGTCGTGCGTGAACACGAAGATCTGGCGGATCCGCATCAGCGCGGCCATGCGCAGGGCGTTGCGCGCGTACTCGCTGAACATCAGGAAGGTGGCGGTGTAGGGGATCAGGCCGCCATGCAGGCTGATGCCGTTGGCGATCGCGGCCATGCCGAACTCGCGCACGCCGTAGTAGATGTAGTTGCCGCCGGCTTCCTTGGTGACGCCCTTGGCGCCGGACCACAGCGTGAGGTTCGAGCCGGCCAGGTCGGCCGAGCCGCCGACGAGCTCGGGCAGCTTGGGCGCGAAGGCCTCGATGCTGTTCTGGCTCGCCTTGCGTGTGGCGATGGTCTCGGCCTTGTCGACGATCTTCGCGATGACGGCGTCGACGTGCGCCGACCAGTCGGCCGGCAGTTCGCCCTGCATGCGGCGCGTGAACTCGGCGGCTACCTGCGGGAAGGCCTTGGCGTAGGCGGCGAAGCGTTCGTTCCAGCCGGCTTCCAGCGCCGCACCCCGGTCGCGCGCGTTCCAGGCCGCGTAGACGTCGGCGGGGATTTCGAACGGGGCGTGCGTCCAGCCGATGTGCTCGCGCGTCGCGGCGATTTCGGCGGCGCCCAGCGGCGCGCCGTGCACGTCGTGGCTGCCCTGCTTGTTCGGGGCGCCTGCGCCGATCACGGTCTTGCAGCAGATCAGCGTCGGCTGGGCGGTGTTGGCGTGCGCGGCGCGGATCGCCGCGTCGATTTCGGCCGCATCGTGGCCCTGCACGTTGGCGATGACCTGCCAGCCGTAGGCTTCGAAGCGCTTCGGCGTCTCGTCGGTGAACCAGCCGTCGACGTGGCCGTCGATCGAAATGTTGTTGTCGTCGTAGAAGGCGATCAGCTTGCCCAGGCCCAGCGTGCCGGCGAGCGAACAGGCTTCGTGCGAGATGCCTTCCATCAGGCAGCCGTCGCCGAGGAACACGTAGGTGTGGTGATCGACGATGGCGTGGCCGGGGCGATTGAACTCCGCGGCGAGCATCTTCTCGGCCAGCGCCATGCCGACCGCGTTGGTGATGCCCTGGCCGAGCGGGCCGGTGGTGGTCTCGACGCCGGGGGTGTAGCCGTATTCCGGGTGGCCCGGGGTCTTGCTGTGCAGCTGGCGGAAGCGCTTGAGTTCCTCGATCGGCAGGTCGTAGCCGGTCAGGTGCAGCAGCGCGTAGACCAGCATCGAGCCGTGGCCGTTCGACAACACGAAGCGGTCGCGGTCGGCCCACTTCGGGTTCGCCGGGTTGTGACGCAGATGGTGACGCCACAGCACTTCGGCGATCTCGGCCATGCCCAGCGGAGCACCCGGGTGGCCCGAGTTGGCCTGCTGGACGGCATCCATCGCCAGGGCGCGGATTGCGCCGGTGACGGGGTTGAAGACCGGGGGCCGCACGTTGCGCGGGTTCTCGTTGCGGGCTGCCTGCATGGATCTCTCGGGCCTGGTGGCCGGCTGGGAAAAGCGCGGATTATCGCCGAAAAAGGGGGCGCTTGGGTAGCGCCTGCTGCACTGCAAAATGCGCACAAACCCCTGTGCGCTCAGGTCAAATGTCGCGCTGTTGCCCGTCCTGCGGGGCTTCAGATCGCTTCCCGGCGGCGCTCCATCAGCTTCCAGATCAGCGGCGTGAGGATGAGTTGCATCGCGAGATCGAGCTTGCCGCCCGGAATCACGATGCTGTTCGCGCGCGACATGAAGGCATCGTGGATCATGCGCAGCAGGTAGGGGAAATCGACGCCGCGCGGATCCTTGAAGCGGATCACCACCATCGATTCGTCGAGCGTGGGCACTTCGCGCGCGATGAAGGGATTGGACGTATCGACGACCGGCACGCGCTGGAAGTTGATGTGCGTGCGCGAGAACTGCGGGACGATGTAATGCACGTAGTCGTACATGCGCCGCAGGATCGTGTCCTGCACCGCCTCGGGCGAGTAGCCGCGCTCGCGCGTGTCGCGGTGCAGCTTCTGGATCCATTCGAGGTTGATCGTCGGCGCGACGCCGATCAGCAGGTCGACGTGGCGGGCGACGTCGACCTTGTCGGTCACGAGCGCGCCGTGCAGGCCCTCGTAGAACAGGCAGTCGGTGCCGACGGGGAGATCCTCCCACTCCGCGAAGCTGCCGATCGGCAGGCCGGTGCGTGCCGCGCGTTCGGCGTCGTGGATGTAGCTGCGATGGCGCCCCGTAGCGGACTTGCCGTAGGCGCGGAACAGGGCCTCCAGCTCCTCGACGAGGTTCGCCTCGGGGCCGAAATGGCTGATCCCGCGCTGACCCGCCCGTTCGGCTGCCTCGATCAGCTTCGTCATCTCCTCGCGCGTGTAGCGGTGGAAGCTGTCGCCCTCGACGATGGCCGCATTCACGTTCTCGCGATGGAAGATCGCCTCGAAGGTGTGCTTGACCGTCGTGGTGCCGGCGCCCGACGAGCCGGTGACGGCGATGATGGGGTGTTTGGTCGACATGGTGGTTGCCGTTGCGGGGGGATCGTGGGCGCGCGCTGCGCGACCCTCATGAGTCGGTCAGGCGGGAGAGCCTGCCGCGGGCGGTATGGACACGGTGTGCTGCGACGACCAGCACATGCACTTCCTCGAACGAGAGTTCGGGGTAATGGTCGCGCAGCACGCGGTAGGCAAGGTGGTCGAGCGTCGAATTGCCCCAGCGGTTCTCCCGGGCGAAGAAGGGCATGATCAGTTCGCATGCCTCGATGAAAATCTCGCGCACGCGCTGATGCGAGCGGCGCTCCTGCAAGCTGGATGGCGTGGGGGGGGACGAAGTCATGACTCGGTTCCGGGGGCGTAGCGAGAAGGGATCATGGCGGGATTCGTGAGTGTTCGCCTTGCAGGCTCGAACCGGGTGGTCAGGAGTGGGCGCTTACCCAGTTGCGCCATTCCGTAAACAGGCAGGGGCTGGCGGCCGCGATCACGCCGCGCTTGATCGACGGTCCCGCGATCCCCGTGCTGCCGTCCAGTGCGGCTGCCTTGCCGCCGGCCTCATCCAGGATCAGCTTGCCGGCCGCGTAGTCCCACAGCATCTGTCCGCCATGCAGATACACGTCCAGTCGTCCCGCGGCGACGAAGCACCATTCGAGCGCGCTGGAGCCGAAATTGCGCTGCGAGAAATAGGGCGGCCGCACCGCGAGCTCGTCGCCGAGGTGGTGGCTGATGCGCTTGAAGTCGATGCCGGCCACCGCGTCCGACAGGTGTGCCGCAGCCACGCGCAGTGGCAGTTCGACGCCGTTCAGGAAGGCGCCGGCGCCTTTGGCAGCGTAGAAGGATTCGTCGGTGACCGGGTTGTAGACGACGCCGAAGCGCGGCTCGTGGTTCACCAGATAAGCGATCGAGACGGCGAAGAAGGGGATGCCGTTGGCGAAATTCGTCGTGCCGTCGATGGGATCGATGCACCACAGGCCGCGTCGTCCGTCGCTCCACAGATGTGCCTGCTCCGCCGCACCCATCTCTTCACCGAGCACGCCGCCGGGCGCCAGCTTGGGCAGTTCCTCGGAAAAGCGGCGTTGCGATTCGAGGTCCGCCTCGGTGAACAGCGTGCCGTCCGGCTTGCGATTGCGCGCGGTCTTGAGGTAGCGCGGCAGGATCACCTCGCGGGCGATGTCGCGCACCAGCGATTCGAGCGCCCGCGCCTGCGCGAGCCGTTGGCTGGCTGTGGGCATCAGCGGCGTCCCGCGCTCATGTGCGAAGCGATGACCGCGGACTTGCGCGTCCGCGCATTCCTGCGTGCCGTGTCGGCGGGCGGCGGGGAGGCGCAGGAG
>NZ_WTVS01000037.1 GCF_012911005.2 Aromatoleum toluolicum
AAAAGCCTGATTTTTCGCGGGTTCCCGGCTTGTGTTTCTTCGGGGTTCAGGCAAGCTACCTTGGAGCCTCGGGGCGGGGTTTGGGGGCCGGAACAGGCCCCCAAGGTGTTGCAGTTGCTCTTGCCCCGCAGGGGCACAAGCTCCCCTGCTCCCCGTCGATTACCCACATGGCCAGCGGAGCGCGGGGCCGGCTTTTGCATCCCACCATCTACCTCGTCGCCTCGGCGTCCAGGGGCACGCAGGACGGGCGCGGTCAAGGGAGAAACCGGAGGCCGCACGCGGAGCGCAGCCCGAAGGGCGAGCACCGAACGGGTGAGGATTTCAGGGCGCAGCCCGGCCCTTGACCGGAGAAGCCCGGCCGGAGGGCACCATGACGACGAATAAAGGCGCGAGGTAGTGGTGGGGTGCGGCCCCGCGCGTAGCGGATTCAGCGCACCAGCGCCGGCACACCACGGATCAGATCCACAGCCTGAACTTTCGCGCGCGAAAGTTCCTCGATGCGGCCTTCAGGCCGGGCAAGCGGAGCGCGCAGCGCCGGCACGGCGCGGAGGCGTCAGGGATTGACGCCCGAAGGGGCGAGACGCCGCAGGCGGCTCGATGCGCAGCACGAAAGCCCGGCCCCGCAGGGGAGACGCCCAGGGGTCACGCTTGCGCCTCGATCTGCCCATGCACAGCAGCACGCAACGACTCCAGCGCATCCAGGAACCGCTCGGCCGCAACGTCAGCCGCCCACGGCTCCCACGGCCGACAACCGTAGATTTCAGCCAGCGGATCGACATCAAGCACCGGATGCACGATGCCCAGGACATCACGCACTTCATGAGCTGCCCAGCCAATGCAATGCACAGCCTCGGAAGCGGCCGCCACCGAGTCGGCCCGCTTGTGGACGGCGTGCGCTGCCGGCGACCAAGCGCGCAGCTCGTACCGTTCCGAAACCGCAGCCATCAGGCGAGACGAAACAGCACGGAAGGAAAGGCCCAGCACGTCCTTCAACGGAGAAATGCAATCGAACCCAAGGAAACCTTCCTCGGCGTCGTGTAGAAGCTCCAGGAGCGCGTCAGAGGCCGGCAAAGGGGTGTCGCTCCACAGCCGGCGCAAAGCGAGCACCAGGAGCGAATGCTGGGCCACAGAGAGGGGCAGGGGCCATGATGATTCCCCACCCCAGCGGTACGTCCTCGCCAAACGCAAGGCAAGGTCACTGTCGAGCCACGCGCCGGGATCGGGATTGATGAGGTCGAGGCGACGGCCAGAAGGAAGCCGAACCCACGCGCGCGCCTTTGCCTGCGTCATCGGCCGCCTCGCAAGATCATGAAGCCGCCCGAATAGGCGATCTGGAAGCGGTTGAGCACGTCCATCCCCAGCAGCGGAGCGGAAAGGCGCTCCAGGACGGCGATAGCCGCACCCTCAACGGCGAAGGGGCCGACGATCACCGTGTTGGCCGCAGTGATGCCACCACGTTCACGGCCTGCGGCCGTGTCAAAGGATGTTGCGCGGCCAGCGCGGATGCCAGCATTGCGGGCGAGCTTGACCGGCAGCGTCGTGAAGCGCGCTCCGGTGTCCACCATGAAGACCACGGGAAAGCCGTTGACGGCCCCGGCGATGTAGTAGTGGCCGTCCGCAGCGCGCGGGATGGAGTAGTCCCCATTGCCCAGGCGCTGCGCCGGCTTGACCATCACGGGAGAGGCCGCCGCAACGTCTAGCTGGTCGCCGGGGTAGCTCTGGCCGTCATAGACGATGTATTCGCGCTGCTGCGCGTGCGATGTTCCAATGGCAAGGCAGGCCATCAGTGCCACAAGGGCGCGAGTAGCGTTCATTGCCAACTCCAGCGATAGAAGCCAGTCAAGTGCGCGAAAATAGCGGCGTTCGCGGCACTGGCCAGCCAGGTGAAAAACAGAAAGGAAGCCTTCCGCGACTTGTGGCGGAAGGCATGTTGACCAATCAAGGCACCGGGCCAGCCGCATAGCAGCGCGATCCAGTGCAAAGACTTTTCAGACCAGCGCCAACGGTCAGCGACGGCCGCTGATTTGTCGAGGCCGTAGGCCAGAAAGGCCAAGTTGCTCATGAGCGCATAGGCCCAAGCGTAGTGAGGCCGGATACGCCCGGCGATGCTGGCGACAATTACGCCCCCAAGGAACACCGTGCCCAGCGCAAAAGCGGCCCAGCGATGGGCGATCCAAAAGCGATCCGCCAGTGACAGGCCCGGCGCGTTCATTTCGCCAAAGCAGGATCAGCGGAGAGGCCCAGGGCCACAATCAAGCCGGCAGCCTCCTGCAAGCCCGCAAGGGACGACTGGATGAGTCGCGCCGGCACCAGCTCGGCATCCTCGGCCGTGGCTAGCACGGAGCACTTCTGTTCCGTGCTGCCTTCCTTGCGCGTCAGGTTGACGACATTGCGCTGACGGTAGCGCCACGTCTCGCAGCGCGACAGGCATTTGCCGTCCGGGTCGCCGGCCGTGGCCGCGTTCACCGAGTCCTGCGCGCCGGTTGCATTCCCGACATTGGATGCAATCGTGCCGATCAGCATGGCCAGCGGGTTCAGCGACAGCATCACGGAGCCGCCCCGGCCGCTTTTGGTGGCCAAGGGTGCGGGGTTCTCGGCATAGTCGCCCACGCGAACCTCGGCGGTACGCCGGGTCGCGGGGCGCAGCGCCTGGAAGGCACCATCCAGCTCGTACACCACGTCAGCCTGTTCGCGGGTGTCCACCAGCTCGAAGCCGCTGGAGGCCAGCGAAGCCCGCGCGGCGGCCGTCAGCTTTGGGCTGGCCAGGAATTCGATGAAGACTTTGCGCCCTCGATCAGCAGTCAGGTCGATGCGCCCGGTGATGGCCACCTTGACCTCGGCGGCCGTGGCGGCCGCTACAGCAGCCGGAGCATCGTCGGGCACCGCTTCAGAACTGGCCAGCGCAGGTAGGGTGCAGCCGGCCGCAGCGGTCAGAAGCAGGTAAAGCGGAAGGTGACGCATGTTTTCCTCCTTGTTGTTCTTGATGTTCAATCGTCTTCTCGGAAATGGGTGGTGGAGAACAGCAGCGCCGATCCGCGTTGCTCGATCTGCACCATCCCCAGGATGTTCATGCCCAGCAATGCAGGGCCGTTCATGGTGGGCATGACGGCAACCTGGACGTTATGGGCACGGAAGGAACCGAAAACCACTTCTGCTACCGTGGCGACGCATCCGAAGACCTCGCCGGCCGCCGTGCTGAACTGGCGAGGTTCGCATGATGTGATGCCCAAGGGTTTGGCCAGCGAGCCAGGAACGGATGTCACGCCCGCGCCGGTATCCACAATGAAGGTGACAGGCTGGCCGTTGATGCTGCCCGGCGTCTCATAGTGCCCGCGCTGATTCTTTGGCACGCTCATGGTGGCCACGCGCGGCGGCTCGCCCGCTCGTTGTGCGGCCGTGGCGGCAGGCTTTTTGCCGAAGTAATCGAAGGCAACAAAGCACAGGAACCCGATCCCGATCCAGACATAGGCGATGCCGGCGAGGCGCGGCCTTGCCATGTAGAAGGCCGCACCGGCCACCATCAGGAGGCACAAGACCGGATGGCTCAACACGAAACCTTTGAGCCATTGGGTCGTCATCAAGAGGGCGTCGTGTGGAGTCGCCCCATGCGCTATTTGCCAGATCGCGCCCGCGACAATCAGAAAGGCGTAGGGCAGCGCATTGGCGATGACGAACTGCAAAAAGGTGATACGGGGTTGGTCTGCGCGAACCTCGCGCGAACCGCGAAACACCTTCGGGTCATAGTAATGATCCTGCATGGTTTTCGCGGCCCGCTCTCGATACCAATCCCGGTCATCTGCGCTCATGGCCAGCTTTCACTTACTGAAGACCACGGCCGGCACTGGCATCACCAGCTCAACCTCTACGCGCCGGTTTGCGCTGCGCCCAGCCTCGGTGTCATTCGAGGCGACAAAGCAGGTCACGCAGTAGGAGACTTTCAGCTTTCGGGGGTCAACGCCACCACGGGCAAACGCGGCGCGCACAGTCGCAGCTCTTGCGATGGCCAAGGCGCGATTGCCGGCCACGGTGCCGGTCGAATCAGTGCGGCCACGGATCAAGACGCGCTCGGCCGTCATGGCCAGTGGCAGCAGCTCGGACAAGCTACGCTTGGCCTCATCGTTCAGATTTGCCACGGAGCTAGAAAACGGGAGCGAGCGCAACGAACTGGAGGCAGTAGCCGCGACTGGCGCGGCCGTGGCCGGGCCGACTGCAACTACCGTCACGGGGCGCACGTCGTCGGTGAGCTGGGCGGAGCCGGCCGGGATGGCATCCGCTTCGGCCGGGATGGCGAGTGTGGCGACAGTATGGGCGTCTAGCTTGGCCAAGACCGAAGGCTGCGGCCGTGCAGCCGCCTTGCCAGTCGCCTCTGGTGCAGCATCGGTGCTGCCCAGCATCGGAGTCTTGGGCGTTGGTGCCGCACACGGATTGCATGGCACAAAGTAGTCGGTGCCGGTTTGTGGATCGCGCACTTGGGCCAGCCCGGTGAGCACGGGCGCGCCCATCAGGAGCACACGGGGTTGCTCGGGAGGCATCGGCGCGCATCCGGTTACGCCAGCGGCAAGCATGGACGCCCCTAGCGCCCAAGTCACAGGCGCTGGCCAGAACGGCGTGCCAGGATGGAGTGCGCGCCGGCCCTTGCGCGTCAGAGACAGTCGGATGGATGTGCCGGCAGGCTTGCGCGACAGATAGCCGCGGTCGATAAGGTGGCGGGTTTCACCCAGGTACTCGCGCATCACGGCCAGATCGACAGCACCGCACAATGGGCGGCCCGCCGCGCGTTCCGAAAGCACCCGAATGCCCCGCACTTCGCCACGGTCGAGCGCACGCAGCAGCGCAAGCGCGGTTCCGTTCAAGTCGGGATGTTTGCTCATGGTTCAGTCCTTCACCAAGTCCTTGAACGTGGCCCCAGGCGTGAACTTCGGCTTGTGGGTCGAGGGAATCTTGATCGGCGCGCCGGTCTTCGGGTTGCGCCCGGTGCGCGCCGCGACGGCTGCTTTCTCGAAAGTGCCAAAGCCGGTGAGCTTCACCGCGCCGCCCTTGGCCACCTCGTTTTGTACGATGGTGATGAGGCTATCGAGAAAGCGCGTGGTGGCCGCCTTGGATGCTTCGGTGTCTTCAGCAATGGCGTCGATCAGGTCTTGTCGGTTCATGGAAATCTCCGTGTGTCAGTTGAGAATATGACCCAGCACCTTGCCGCAACGGGCGCAGCGCCGTTCATGTACTTGGGTTCCGTCCCAGCTCGAATAGATGGGCGTGGACAGCGGCGAATGGATGCCAAACAGGCAAAGCAGGGCGTTCCACACCTTCACGGTGCGGCCCACATCACGCGGGTGAGCTGAAGCAGCGACTCCCCGGTAAGTCCGTCCAGATACTCGGTGGCCACCAGCCGGCGTGTATCTGGAAATTCCTGCACGCGGTCATCGAGGGCAGCCCACTGGGTGACGCCGTACTCGCGGACAACGCAAAGGATCTCGTCCAGCCTGGTGCAATCAGGCAAAACGGGCGTGCAGCCGATAACGCGCTCGCGCAGCTCGATGGAGAAGAAGTTGCGCAGCTCATCCAGCGTGTGCGTCTCGCGCCAGTTGGACGAAATCACCACATCAACATCGGGATGCGTTCGCAGCCATGTTTCCAGCAGGGGCAGGTAAATCAGCGTGCCAGACTGGCCAGGGTGTAGAACCCCGTCGATGTCCAGCATCAGGACGGGGCCACGGGGAGCACGCTGAAGCGCCCATCGTGTTGCGCGTTGAGTCGCCGGCAGACTTTCGCGCGCGAAAGTCGGGGCGACGGTCGGGCGAATGCCGACGAAGCGGAGTAGGGCGCTCATCATCGGCCGTGCTCCGGCAGCGCCGGCAGCGCCGGCATAGGAGCCTCGCCAGCCACCCACTTCCATGAAGGGAGCTTGCTTTCCGCAATCAATTCATCGACGGCGGCCGCATAGTCTTCACTGGCCCCAGGCGGAACCACGTACATGGCGGTCGGCTCCGGCTCGGTATCCGAAGCCACCGCGCAGGCCAGTGGCCGCGTGGAAGGCAGGTTGTACCGCATCCCTTTCATGAAGCGCCGGTTCTGCTGCGTCAGAGCATCGAGCGCCATCTTCTCGAAGGTGCTTTCAAACGGAATCCAGTTCTCGGTCACGCACATCAGCGCGACTTCCTCCAGCGAGGCCACGCCGGTAGCGCCGATGCTGAAAGTGCCGATCATCATCAGGTGGGTGCCCTCCAAGGCATCCCACAGGCCCAGCTCCACCTCGAATCTCTTGAGCAGCCTCTTGTAGATGTCGTCGTTCATCATGAAGTGGCAATCGGGCAGGTGCTTGAGGACGATCTTGTGCCCGTAGCGCGACTGAGCCAGTTCCTTCACCTCCCCCACCACCAGCATCAAGCGCCGGGTGCCCTTCTCGGGCGTGGCGATTCGCATCATCTGCGCGAGTCGCCGCTGGGTGATTTCGTTCTTCTTCTCGGCGTTGAACGATTCGGGCATGTAGAGCATTCCGGCCAAGCTCGCGCCTTTTGCAGTCTTGTCCTCGGCTGCTTGCAGCAGATACTTGCGGATCACGTACCAACTGCGCTTGCCGGCCATCGTCGGTGCCCATCGGTTGAAGCCCGCTTCTTCCCACAGGTAATGCAGGGTGCCGCGCAGGGTCAGTTTGTTGCCATCGGTCTTGACGCTATCCGTCTCCTTTCCGCTCGGTGCCGGCGCGGATCGGCTGGCCCCCTTGGACAGCGCGAAGTCGAACTTCAGCGCCGTGGTGCCTTCGTCGGGGTTCTCCTGGATCGCGGAGCCAATGACTTGGCCAAGCCCGGACAGCTCGGGCGGCGGCTCGTAGGAATCGCAGGCCGGGGCGTGGCCGCTACCAGAATTGGGCATCCGTTTGATGAGGTACTTGTCATCGACCTTGGCCACGTACATTTCAATGCCAGGGGTACGGCACAGGCACAGCGGCCGCTCCCGCGAGCTGTAGATATTGGCCAGCAGCTCGGACAAGGCTGGGTCGTCTGAATGAATGGATTGCCCGCCAATCTGGTAGATCGCCATGTTTTTCTCCCTTGCTTACCGGCCCATGTCCCGGCCCACGTCCCGCGCGTTCTCCCGCGCAGGCTCTTTGCCCTGCTCGTACACCTGACTCTTTTCGTTGCCGTGCTGGATCGTCACTTTCTCGCCTACCCGGACATCCCGATCCAGCCCTTCCTTCTCGTAGCGCACAGCCACCATGTCGGACATCTTCACCAGGGCGTGATGCGATGAGGTGGCCACCACTTCGCCCTTCACGTCCTGCTTGAGTTCTTGCGCATCCAGCACCACCAAGCCCCGATGACTGGCGGCCATGTCGATCACGCGCCGCGATTCATCCACGGTGACACTTCCCTCCGGGACGCGGCCCCGATGAAGCTGCTCGGACAGCTCGGCACGCGCATTGAAGTAGCTGGTTTCCCGCTGGTCTTGACTGGTCTGAGGTGTCCAGCTCTGCTTGATGTCGTGAAGCTGCTTGTAGGCCCCGTCCAGCTCCGGGTGGCGCTCCAGCGCCTCCCGCTTGGTGAGCTGGTCGAATGCCTGGGCGCGCTGATAGGCCGGGGTCTGCTCGAAATGGGCCAAGTCGTTTCGAGCCGCTTCGAGCTTGGCCGCCAGCTCGTCACGGTCGGCCAGCACCGGCCGCGCGGTGCGCTCCTGTTCCGGCCGCAAGGCATCAGCGTAGGCCCGCTTCAGGGCCTCGTCGTTGCCCCCGATGTACTTGCCATACTCCCGCACACCCTCCTTCTCGGTGTACGTGGTCTGCCCCGGCGTCGAGGCCGACTCCCGGCCATTGGGAAGGCGCTCGGTGCGGATCACATAGGGCTGGTCTTCAGCCTTGGCATCCCGGAAGGCCCTGGCGGCTTCATTGACGTTGCTGTAGTCCTTCGCATCGTTCTTGGCCACGGTGCCCACGGTGTAGGTCACGTTGTCGCGCACACCTTCCCGCTGCTTGGCCAGCGTATTGATGTCGTCCAGGGCGGACACGTAATCGCGCCGCTCGGCGTGCGTCCAGGCGCGCCCGCGCTCCTGCTCCAACACATCAACCGCTGCTGCTCGCCGTTTCCACTCTCCGCGCTCTTGGCTGTTCTCGTAGATTTGCCGTTGGTTGGCGTCATAGACGCGCACCGAGTCGGTGAGCTTGTCGCGCTCCAAGGCGCGCACGGACTCCACCATGCCGTTGTAGGCGTTGTCGTGCTGTTCCTTGTTGACGAACCGCCCGGTGCCGCGCTCGGCCACCTGTTCCTCGAAGCGCAGCCGTGCGCGGGTCACTGAGGTTTCCGGGTTGACGGCCAACACTCTGGCCTCCACCTCGTAACCCTGTTCCTTCAGGCGAGTGGTCAAGTCCCGGATGTTCTCCGGGCTGCGCATCGTGCCGTCCACCACCAGATTGCGGCGGTTCTCCACGGCGGCCAGCGTGAGGCGGGTAGCCCATTCGCCGGCCTCTTTCTGCGTTCGGTCGGCGGCGTGCTGGGGGTCTTCGCGCGAAAGCTGCTTGTAGCGCGGGTTTTCCTCGCGCATCCGGTCGGCGTCGATCACCACAGCGCCACCGTTGGCGCGCAGCTCGCGGATCGCCTCGGCCGCCAGCGCCGATTTACCCGATCCCGGTTGGCCACCCAACAGGATCGCCTTCGGATTCTCCTGCGCCGTCGTTCTTGCCAGTGCATCGCGCTCTACGTCTTTGTAGGCGCTCTCCATTGCGTACTTGGAAACCTCCCCAGCCATTTGTCTGCCCTCCTGCCTTATTGGTAAAGGTCGCGGGCCTGCTGGCCGTACTGAGTGATGACGCGCTCGATGGCCTCGTCAGCATTCGGATCGAGGTCTTCGCGGATCGTGCGCAGCTCGTCCTTCGCTTTCTGAGCGGCCGCAATCACGGCCTCGTCAGGGGTAGCTTTTTCGCGCTCGGCGGCAATGGCTTCGGAGTGGTGGGCGATGATGGCCCCCAGGACATCCAGCGCCACCTCGTAGCGGACGCCGGCACGGCTGAAAAGTTGATTGGTCATGGTCTGGATTCCTCACTGATTACCGGATTGGTTCTTGGCTTGGTTTGCATGGAGCGGCCACAGGGCCGCGTGCAGCAGGCGGTAGGTGATGCGGTCGCGCTTCAGCAGGCGCGCATACACGTCGTTGGCCGTCAGCCCAAGGCTGCGGGTGGCGTACAACCCCCAAGCCAGATAGACGGCCAGCAGCACGGCAGCAGCCGGGACAAAAGCCAGAAACCACACCCCAGCTATGACAAGCCCCACCACAAGCAAGCGGCCCCCTACGGTCGCCCACTTGGAGCCGAACATTTCGAGCTGGGCCTTACGGTTCAGGTCGTGCTCGGCATGAGCGCGCTTCCAGACATCGGCCCACAGCTCTCCGGGGGAACGGCTGAAGACGGCATCCAGGTAGGCACGAAACTCGCGCATCAACAGGTAGGACGCGGCAAAGCACATCCCCACAAAAACCAGCAGCTCAAGCGTTTCTCGATTCATGTTCTTCTCCTTTGGTCTTTCGCGCGCGAAAGTCAGCGCGGCGTCGGCACGCGCTCGCGCTCCATCTGCATGTCCTTGCCGCCACGATCCCGCGCCGGCTCCTTGCCCTGCTCATAGACTTGGCTGCGCGCCTTGTCGTACTGGATCGTCACGCGGTCGCCCACGGCAAGGTCACGATCCAGATTGGCGCGTTCGTAGCGCACGGCGATCATGTCGCCCACTTGGAGCATCGCGTGGTGCGACGAAACCGCCACCACTTCGCCCTTGAATTGCCCGCCAAGCCGTTCGGCATCCCGCACCATCAGGCCGCGATAGGCTGCGGCGTGGTCGATGACTCGCTTGGACTCGTCCAGCGTCACGCCATCGCCCACCAGCCGGCCGCTGTGCAGCTCTTTGGAAATTTCTGCCCGCAGGTAAGCGGCGTCCTGCCCGGCCCGGTGGGCGTCGTGCAGCATCTTGTAGGCACCATCCAGCTCGGGATGCTTGGCCAGAGCTTCGCGCGTGGCCAGCTTGTCGAAGGCCACCGCCCGCTCCACGGTCGTGATTTCGTAGAAAACCTCGCGCGCCGGCTCCAAGTTGCCGCGCGCGGATTCCTTGGCGGCCTCGTTCCACGTCTGCTTATCGACCTTGGAGTAATCGAGCTGGTAGCCCGCATCCTTGGCGAGTTGCCCGATGAATTCGCGCGTCGTGCGGCCGTTCCCTTCGCGGAAGGGGTGCATTTCGTTCACGCCGGCATAGACCTCGGCCATCTTCCCGCTGAACTGCTCCTTGTCCATCCCGCGCAGATAGTTGGCTTCCTTGATCGCGGATTGGATTTCCTGCGCCTTCTGCGGGATGTCTTCCTTGAAGGTGAACAGGGTTCGGTCGCCCGCAGGCCCCTTTGCAATATCCACCTTGCGCACTTCGCCGGCCCACTCGTAGACATCCCGAAAAACCTGCTTGTGGATCGCCTGAAGGTGGGCCAAGTCGTATTCGCCCCGTACCGGGTTTTCGCGCAGCTCCTGGATGCGAACGGCCGTTGCGCCGCGCTCGAAGCGTTGAAGCGCCGCGAGGTCGCGGATGTCGGCCTTGTTCTTGAGAACGTGCGTGCCGGGGTAGGTGTAGTCCTCTTGCTCGCTCATTGGCTGGCCCCGCGTGCGCGCTCCAGGTACTTGGCTACCGCCTCGTCAGGGGTCAGGGTGCCGGCGATGACGGCCTCCTGAATGGCGAGGTCGGCGGCGTCCACCGGCATCCCCTCCAGGGACAGGGAAGCATTGGCTTGAACAAACTGCGCACGGCGCACGTCGGCCGGATGGGGCGCAGCCACGGGGCCGGTATCGAGTTCATAAGGGTTCTTGTCTTCCATGTTCGCCTCCAGTCAGCCCAAGCCGGGCACAGCAATGCCAAACACCCGCACGGCAACAAACACCACTGCCGCCAGCCCCGCCACGATCAGCACGCCGCGCAGCACGCGCGCGAGCAACAAGCCAACGACAATGCCGATTAACAGCGGGGTAGGGGTTTCAGCGAAGATGCGTTGCAGTGCGGCCCAGGCCCCGCCCACGTAGGGAGAAACCATTTGCCATATCTGCGTCAGCAGCGCATCCATCGGTAAGTTGTCCATGCGGGTGTCCAGTGCCAGTATTCAGATGCCGTTTGTTTGCTTTCACGGTGAAAGCAAGTTTATCAAAAAAATCCTACTGGCACTAGGCGTTTAGCGCGATAACGTCAATAGGAAGGGGAGGGCGATCACGCCACCAAGCTCTCGCGCACCGGCCGCAGCGCGGCGGATGTCTGGCTGATGATCTGGTGGATTTCGCCCAGGTAGCTATCCACCCGGTTCTTCATGCTGGCCCAGGTATGTTTGGTCTGAACCAACGCATCGAGCGTTTCAGCGTCGAACCGCCCCGCCTGGATGCAGTTGTGGATGGTCAGCAGGCGAATCTCCATGTTGCGCAGCGCATACTCGCAACGATTGATTTGCTGGCCGTCGATGGGGGTATGGCAGTAGCGGACGTTCTCCACGTCGCGCACGAAGCCCTCGAAGTCCTTTTGATGGTCGCTGAGAAGGCCGACAAAGGTTTCCATCAGGCGCAGTTCGCGGTCAGGGGTAGTCATTGGTGGAATCTCCATGTTGTTGGTTAAGGGTTGAGAGAAAAGCATTCGGAACGATGGCCGCATGTGTCGCATTTGCGGCCCCGGCTTTTGCGCGCCTTGGCCCTGCGCTCGGTGAGGTCGATGTACCGGGCCACCAACTGCTCGCAATAGGCGTCGTCGCGCAGCTCCACGCGCATGGCTCGGCGCTCACGGGTTTTTCGGTTGTTGATGGCCACGAAGCCAAAGGGCGCTGTTTCGAGTCCGTTCAGGCGAAGCAGCCACGCTTGCAAAGAGAGCTGTGCAATGTCCGTCTCATAGACGCGGTGGGCATCGCGGTTCTTGTTTTCGAGGGGAACATGCAGCCCATCAGGAAGCCGATACACCTGATCGGGCCGGCCCACGACGGGGAACGGTGCATTGATGAACAGGTTGCGCTCCACTTGAGCCACCTTGCCGGCCGCAAGCTCGGGAGGGAGCCAGTTCTGAGTGAACCCTCGCCAGACCATGAATGTCCAGCCGGCCAGCACCAGGGCCAGGGCGAATAGGATGTAGCTGGCCAAGTTGCTCATCGCGGCATCCCCAGCAAGCGAAGCAGGGCGTTCAGCCCAGCGCGCACAGCCGTGGCCGCGCACCGGCTCCTGCACAGCAGAGGCACCAAGCCAGGTGAGACGACGTAGTAGGCTCGGACGAACAAGCGCCCTACCATTGCCGGCATCAGCACCCGGTCACGCCAAGCGCGGAGGAAATTTGTCTCGGCGGCGTCAGGCCCGTAGATCGCGGTGGCAATGAAACAGCGCCGGTCAATCGCCGCGCGCGTCTGCCCTTCGACCTGAAACCGTAGGTGCTCGAAGGTGCCGGCAGCGGCCTTCGCCCGAACCTCCAGCGGCCGGGCATCCCCGCGCTCACGGTCGAAAACCACCTTTTGCTCGCAGTAAACCGTGCCTACGATGTCGGTGATGGTGTGGTACTTTTTCGCCCGCCTCATCACCCCTCCTGCTTTCGCGCGCGAAAGCCGGGCTTGGCCAGCATCCAGCGATAAATGCCCAGCAGGCTTGTGGCAGTGAAAGCCACCTGCATGAAGATAAGGCCCGGCGCGTCGGTCATGACGCCGAAGCCGATCCAGCAGACATTCGAGGCTAGGAAAGACACGAACCCCCAGCCCGACAAACGGTTGTTGAGGGCCAGCAGCAAGGCCCCCAGCACCCCAAACGCGCAGCCGATCCATTGCAGGTAGAAGGCATCCATGCGCACTCACCTCACAGAAGGGCCTTTCGCCCGGTTTCCACGGCCCGCATCCGCATGGCCAAGGTTGGGTAAGCATTGGCGAACGAGAACCAGCGAACCCAGGATTTCGAGGGGTACAACACGGCCAGCTCGCGCAGCGCCGTCAACATCGCTTCGCGCCCTACGGACTGCGCAGCGCCGGCATCCGCCCGGTACTCGCAATACCGGCGAATCCCCAGGAACAGGAGGAAGGCGGCAAAGAAAAAGTTGTTGTTGTCCAGGAGGTGGCTGCTCACAGCAAAGCAGCAGGCATAGGTGAACGTGGCGAAGATATGGCGCTCATGAACATGTGCGTTTTCATGGGCGATCACGCCCCGCATACCCTCGTCGCTCATGCTGGCCAGCAGGCCGGTTGTCACGTAGATGCGCGAATGACTCGGCAGCAGCCCCACGGTGTTGGCTTCCTTGTCGGCATGGTCATACAGGAAGACGGGGCGACTATCAGGGACGGTTGCCACTATCCTTGCCAAACGCTCTTGAAGCACAGCATCCCGCGACGGTCGCGGAGCAAGGAAGCGCGCCGATAATGGCGCGCTGGCATAAAAGCCGAACAGGAATATCAGGCTACCGAGAGCCTGAGTCATTGGCTTGGCGGCCGGATTCGTGGATAACCTGCCAGTTACCCACAAAATGCCGCCAGCAACCTCCATGATGAAGACGATCAGAATGATCCGTCTGAACCAGTGAGACGGGATCATTGCAAATTGCAGTCGTCACAGATTAAGGCTGTGGGGATCGAGCGATACGGCGTTTGATCGGTGCCAGCGCGCCAGTCATTTCTCATGCTGAGAGGCTGTTGCGAAGCACATCCGCCCAAGGTGGCCGTGGTAATGAGAATCAGGAGTAGTTTTTTCATCGGTTGCCCTTTCAGGGGAAAGTTGGTTGTTGATTTCTTCCAGCAGCTCCCGGCACACTGAATGCACCCGCTGACGCGAGACGCCGACGTGGCGCGCGACGGTTGCCTGCCGGTAGCCTTTGAGGAACACTTCTTCAGCGATGCGGTAAGATTCGGACGAAAGACCCAGCCGCCGCGCTGCTTTCACGAAGACAGCACGCGACACATGGCCACACGCTGCGGAAACAGTCTTGAATATCTGGCTCATCCCCTTGCACCGTAAGGGTTTTGAGCGTATTTTGTCAATAGACAAGATGCGCAAATTCTATCCAAATTGGAAGGAGAGTTGTAATGAAAAAGATGCTTTACGTTGCTTTCATCGTGGCAGCACTTGCCGGCATGACGAACGCCAGCGCCCAAGCGGCCGCCGCGAAGCGTGGCGGTGTCTGCATCGGCCCCTTCCGTGGTGGCGACTCGGTGTTGCAGTGCGAACACATCGGCAAGGTGACGATCAAGCAGATTTACGAAAAGGGCTTCCGTGTCGTGCATATGCAAGATGACAAAAACACGGCCACCTACGTGATGCTGGTTATTGAGGAACAATAATGATGCGACTGAAAAAAATGCTGTTCTCTCGAAGGCGCTGGATGCTCTGGCTTCCATTGCCGGCCGCTGCCGCACTTTCGGCATCCGGTGGTAATTTCCTTGCCGACTACATTCCAATGCTCGGCGGCGGATTGATTTTCTGGATTCCATTCTGGCTTGCATGGTGGTTAAGCGATGGATTCAAGGGAATGTCGAAATGGCCCGGCACTGGCGCGCCAAATAGCGCAGCAGGCGTTAATCCATTTACCGGCAAGTCTTGTGTTGTTCATCATTTACCCTGGGGCGATAACTACACGGGCGGCAATTCTTGAAAGGGGGCAAAGCCCCCTTTCCCTTTACTTGCTGCCGTTGTTGATCTGAACCGAGGCGGCCGTTTCCCGCTTCATGTTGTCGTTCAGCTTTTCGCCGTCTGCCGTACCGTCGCCGCCAGTCAGCTTGTCCCAAGCCTTCTGAACGGTGTCCTTGCCGTCGCGGATCATGTTGTCCTCGTTGACGGCTGCGGGATTGGCCCGCCCAGCGCCTACAGCCTTGTCCGGGCTGGCCCAGGCATTCACGTTCTCGTCCAAGGCCCCAGCACGCGCCGGGATGCTGCCCTTGTTCTTCGGGTCGAGCTGGCCCTGTACGTCCCCTCTGGATTCCGCAATGATCGGAGGCGCAGAGGTATCGACCTTGAGCGGAGCGGTTCCGCCGTAGCCGGTCTGTGCCACCTTCTTCTTGTGGACGCCCTGGATGTCCTGCGGGATGCCGGCGCGATCCTTGGCGGATTGCTTCTCCAGCTCGCCCTTCGTGGTCGGCAGTTTTTCGCCTGCGAAAGTCTGCTGCGGCATGGTGGTAGCTTGTTGAACCATGCCCTTCTCGCTCACGTAGTCCTGCACCATGTCCATGATCCGGTCTTCGGATTGGTTGGCGAAACGCATGGCGGTCATGCCATTGCGCGCGGCCACCTTCTCGAACAGATACGGATCGGCCATCAGATCCTTGTGAGTCGTGAAGCTGTTGCTGTCGCTACGGTTGGCGCGGTCGCCAGTACCGAACTCACGGCGGTCAGAGACATCACGCACGCGGGAAACTTCATCCACGTTTGTGAGGGCTGCATCGCGGCCGTGGCGGTCGTTTTGGGCCGATTGGTTGCCCGTCCCGGCCTGCTCGGTTCGTGAGCCGCGTTCAGCAAACGTGCGCTCGGTGCGCGCGGCTTCCTGGTTGCCATGAACCGTATCCACGCCCCGATCCCGGCCGTGCTCGGCCGTGTAGGTCTTCGCGCCGTTGTACCCCAGGCCCGCGTTGATGAGGCCGCCCGAAGGCTGGGCACCACCCTTGCCGCCCCGGTAGTTCTTCAGAGCTTGGTCGATCTGTTGCTGGTTCGCGCCGCCCTGCTTCATGGCGTCGGCAATGCGCTTTTCCTCGCGCGGATCAGGCGCACCGCCTGCACCGCCAGCACCAGGCGCACCGCCGCCGTTGGGGTTCCCACGGCCAACACCCAAATTCATGTGGAGCTGGTCATTGGCACCGGCCGCCGTGCGGAAGTGCGAACCCTCACGGAAGTTGCGATCCAAGTTCTGGCCGGTTGAGTGCTGGCCACCATACCCACCCTCGCTCCCGCGAGCCGCCACCACACCCGTATTCTGATATTGACCACGGGTTGTATCGTGCCCCTTCACGTCCGTGAGGCTGGAGCTGTCGCCGTGCCGGCGCGCCAGTTGATCCCCGGTCGATGTGATGTCGGTACGATGCGCTTCCTGGTTGCGGCCGGCTTCCAGTCGGTGATCCATGTTCATCTGCGTCAGCATCCGGTTTTGGAGCTGTTGCAAGGCAACCGCGCCGTTCGCGGCCATCGTGGCCGTCGAGCCATTGCCCCGACCGATGGTTGCCCCGCCGCCTTGCAGGCCGATGTTGCTGTCGTACTTGTTCATCGAGGTCGTGTTGACCGATGCGGTATCAAGTCCAGCTTGGCCCATGCTGACATTGCCGCTGGCATTGCTTGCGCCCACCGCCGCCCCGGCAGAGGCAAAGCCGGTCATCATCCGGTCGGCAACACCCATGAAACCGCCCTGCCCCAGCTTGATGATGGCCCCGGCGATGAATGGCACCAGGACAACCATGTAGCCGATGGCCGCCTGCTCGTTGGTCAGCGTGGCGTCGAAAGCATCGGTGAGCTGGAACGGCACACCGGCCGCCAGCTCCAGCGCGCGCGCCTTGTAGCGCAAGTGCATGAGCGACAGGTGGTTGATGACGGCAAACAAGATTGGCCACAGGCCGATCCAGGCCAGCGACATCATGTAGCCCGCAATGATCTTCTTTGCCCCCTCGGTCGAGCTGACAACCATCAGCACCACAACAACCGGGAACAGACCGTAGATGATTGCCTCGATCCAGTTGCGCATGTGGGGCAGCGTCTCTTGCGCCAGCAGGCTCAAGGTGCTGTTGGAGCCGTCCGCTTGCCGCGCCGCTTGGGCAGCGCCGGCCAGGGCATTAACCTCGGCCACCCGCGCAGGATCGTTCAGCAGCGCCGGCAGCTCGGTGCCGGCCTCCTTCCAGATGTTGTTGAACATCGCCTGCTTCATCGCGTCTGAGGCGTTGCTGGAGTTGTTCAGAATCCAGTCGTAGGACGTGCCCACCGTCGAAACGAACATGCTGGTAGCGATAGCATCACTGCTTGCCCGCGTGAAAGCCTGCTTGCCGTAGAAGGCTTGGCCAGCCGTTACCGCGTCGTTGACCTTCTCCTTCAGGATGGCCGCAACATTGGTGCAGGTATCGGTGGTAGGCGCATTCGTCAGGGTGTTGTAGGTGACGAAGCGGGCTGGACTCGTGTTGTTGAAAATCACGTTCCAGGTATCGGTGCCGCCCACAATCTGCTGCGGGGTGATTTCACCGTCTTTCACGTCGTACAGCGTGCATTCCTTGATGAACTGCATCAGGTCGGAGCGCAAGCTGGGGTCGCGGATCGTCGCGTTATTGACTTGTTTCAGGATGCGGTGCCCGAAGCCCACATCCCCTTTTTGCAGGCCCAGGTCTTCAGGGACACCGAAGACCGTTTCATAGGTGTTGGTCAGCGCGCCGAACACCAGATTGGTCGTCTGCGCAGTGACGGCCAGGGCAAAGGGCACGTTATCAACCACGCGCGGCGGCTCCAGCCCTGTCTTGTCTGTCAAGGCAACGCGCGCGATCGGCAGATTGAGCACGGTCACAAAGGCCAGGGCGTGGATAAACCACTTCGCCATTTCGAGCTGCTTGTTCATGTAGCCGAACATGCCGATTGCGATGGCGAACAGGAAAACCAGCTTCAGCAAGCCAGCGAAGCCAGCGCCGGCCATCATCGAGGCCACGGCGTTGAAGACGTAGTAGAGCGTTTCTACGTTCCAGTAGGTTTGAATTTCGATGTCCACGGCATCCCCCCTTAGCGCAGGCTCTTGCCGAAGGCGAGCGAGTTACGCAGCGTCTGCGACAGGTTGGCATTCAGCGCACGCTCCATGTACTGCACCTCCTGGGCGATGTTGTAGGTGCTGATGGTCTGCGAGTAGGCAGTGGCCAGCACCTGCTTTGCCGCGCGCGAAATTTCCTCCAGCTCGGGCTTCATCTTGCCCAGCTCGGCGGCCTGGGTGGCATCGGCTGCGGCAGAGAACTTCGCCATCGCGCCGCGCAGGTCGGTGACGGCACGCTGGATGTAAACCTCGGCGTATTTGGCGGCGATCAGCTCCTGGTAGCGGCCAATCAGCGCGTCGGCCATCGAGGTGTTGTTGAGGGTTGTCGTCACGGCCAGCATCTTGTAGATGGGCAGATCGGTTGCGTTCAGGAAGCCGATGGTGGCCGCCATGTCGTCGTGAGCTGAACGGTTGGCGATCTTGTCGGAGATTTTTTCCATCTTCTCCCGCACCATCGTCTTGAAGCTCTTGGTGGTCACTTCATCCTCGGTCGGACTCAAGCAGCCGTCCGCGCTGGTGGTGTCGCAACGCCAGATCGGCACCGTGATGGTGTCGGAGGTGGTACGCGCACCCACCAGGGCCTCCACCGTGATTTCCTTGCGCAGCAGCGGGATAGGCAGTTGCGGGGTGTCGCCGGTCGGGAAAATCATGCTGCCGATCATCGACATCAGGATCATGCGTTGCTCGTCGGTGACGCCATCGAGCTTCTTGAGCGCCTTCCAAACCACGTTGCCGGTCGGGAGCTGGTCTTTCGCCTCGGGTCGCGCGCTGGCCGCCGAGTTCACCGTCTGGTTGGCCCGGCTTTCGCTGTTCATCACGTTCGTCCAAGCGTCGGTGATGTTCTCGAAAATGTTGGTGTCCACACCGAAGTTCTTAGCCGCGTTTTGCTTGCCGCGCGTCCAGGTGTCGGGCACGGCCGCATTGACGATCCCCTTGGCCGCCTCGCAGGAATCCATGTTGAGACGATTGGCAGCTTGCGCCGTGGCTTGCAGGGCCTGCATCACGTTGTCGCAGGTCGGGCACAGGTTCTGAATGGCCAGCTTGAAGCCGTAGCCCAGGGCATTCGAGCCAATGTTGCGCAGCATGGCCACGAACTGCTCTTTGTTGATGAACGAGAAGCCGCCCGCGAACAGGTCAATGCCGCCGCACCCAGCGTTCCAGCTCGGCGGCGTCACCGTCGCCAGTTGGTAGGTGCGCTTGGGCATCCGCATGAACAGACTGCCCCCGGTGTAGAGGTTCATCGTCTGGCCTTGCAGCACGGCCGGGTTGCTGACGTTGCCTTGAGCATTCACGGAGTCGAAAAGCTCCTGCATGTTCATGGCGTAGGTAGAGGTGGTGAAAGCAAATGCCGTCACCAGCGCCGTTACTTTTTTCAGTAGCATGGGCAGCTCCTTAGAAGTTATCGCCGGGCTTGGTGCCGGTGAGGACAAAGATTCGATTGACGATTTCGGTTAGGGCCATCATTCCGAAGCCCACGGGCGCACGGTCGCCGGTCTGCTTTGAGCCAATGAACAGTGCCGGCACGCGCTCAATCCCCCAAGCCGCAGCTTGCGCGCGGCCGTCGCGGGGGTTCGGGAACTCGGGCAGGCCCATGCCATCGACTGATACCGGCAGCACCTCGATGCCGTACTTGTCGGAAAGCATCTTCAGCGTCGGGGCCATTGCATGGCAGTACGGGCAGTCGCTACGGAAGAAGAAGATCAGCCCGTGCTCCTTGGCCAACATCTTCAGTTGCTGTTCCTCGTTCTGAATGCGGCCTTCGTCGTAAATCTTGATCGCGGAGTTATTGACCGGCCGCTTTTGCGCGTAGTCGAGGCTCGGGTTTTGCCAGACCACGCGCCGCCAGTTGTCAGCGAAGACAGCCCCCTTGTCCTGCGTCATCTGCCAAAGCTCCAGGTAGTCCTTCATGTTCTGGTCGGTGGGGTTCATCACCGCCACGTCTTCCCGGCGCTTCAGTTCTTGTCGCAGTTGCTCGGCGGTCTTGATGTCCTTCAGCTCGATGCGCTTTGGCTGGTCAGCCTTGCGGCTAGTCTGCTGCCGTGCCGGTGCCGGCGTCGGCTGCACAGGTTGCGGCTTGGCGTCTTCCATGTCGCAGTACCAGTTGGGCTTGTTCGCATCGCACTGCCAAACAGACGGGTAATCCAGTGACTGCGCATTGGCGTACCCGGACAGCAGGGCCAGCAGGAGAAGGCTTCGCTTCATCATTGGCTTACTCCACGGAAATTGGCGGGGTGCCGTCGAGGCAGTAGTTGAGCTGGGTCTTCAGGATCGCGTCGGTGCGGCCTTGTGGGGTATCCACGTCCTTCTTGGTGAACACCATTTCAAGGCGCTTGCAGTCGGCGCGGCTGAAAGACTTGATGACCTTCGCAGTCACCAGCAGCGGCCCGGTCGAGCGGAATTGGCGCGTGAAGTGCTCGGCCACCTCCCCTTCCATGACGCCGCTGGAGCTGCCGTTGCGGATCGCAGCGGCCAGCACGTCGTGTTGCCGGGTATAGACGGTTGGCCCAGCGAGGCTTTCGCGCGCGAAAGTCGAGCAGGCCAGCAGAATGAGGGCGATAGAGAGAGTTTTCATTGGTCGTAGTAGCTCTGAACTTTTTTGTTGACGGTCTGCTGCACCCGGTTGCTCATGGTCGATGCCGGCACATCCTTGGGCACGATGTCCGCGATGAACTCGGACAGATCAATCCGGGAGAAATCGAGGGCCTGGAGCTGCGCCTGGTTGAAGCCGCCGCAGCTATTCATCGGCATCCCGAGTTGGGCGCGGCCTTGGCGGTTGATGATCTTGGCCAGCTTGGAGTTAAAGCAGCAGTGGCGTTCCTTCTTCTCCACGCAGACCTTGAGCACCTTCTTGCTGCAATACGTCTCAATATGGACGCACAGGTTTTGGCCGCGCTTCATGGCCATGACCTGCTCGGCCGAATCGCAGCTCAACCATTCCTGCACCAGCATGATTGCCACGGACAGGGCGAAGCTGTACGGGTCAAAACCGACGAACTGGAAGCCGTTGGCAAAGGTGAACTCAAAAGTGAAGCCATAGAACCCGAATTGCGGATTGAAGACACCATCACCCAAGCCGGAGGCCCAGCTATTCATTGCGCCAAGTCCCTTATCTACAAGGGAGCTGTCGAGCTGGCCATACAGCGAGTCGTACATGTACTTGGAACCCAGCACGATGGATTCGCGGCCCGCTTCGCCTGCCGCCTTCATGCCGGCGCCCAGGAGCGCGTAATTGCTGAAGGCAGCGCCACCACCGGCTGACTTGCAGCAGCTCTTGAGCGTGGTGCCACCCAAGACCTTGATGCTGCATTCCTCCATGTAGCCCTTGAAGATTTCGACCTTGTTCGGGTCGATGCCGTACACGCCGGCCTCGCGGGCGGCCTCCATCATCACGGCCGCTTGGCCAAAGTCCTTGTCGGGTGGCGCGCTGGTATCAAAGCACCCAGCCCCGCCGTTCTGGCAGAAGGCGCTTTGATCGCACACCGTTTTCTCGGTGTAGGTTTCAGGCTTGTCCGGGCAGTTGTATTTCTGCTCGTACATCACGCAGGTGCCGGAATCGTCGCGCTCCACGCATGACGATCCGATCTGAGAGCACCCCTTGTCTCGCAGCGGCTGGCAGTCGTTGACCATGTTCTGGCTGCGGCATTGATAGGTGTCCTGGTATTCCCAGCATTCACGAAAGACGGACAGGCCCGACACGTTGCGGGTCTGGTTGGGCGCGGTGCAAACCGTTCCCGTCTTCTGGCAGTCAGGCGCTGCGAAGGCGCTGAAGCTGGCGACAAAGGCCAATGCGGCAAGAATCTTCTTCATCATCATTGAGCCCTCTGTTCCAGGGGAGCGCACTGGCTGTTGTCCCATTGGTCATAGCAGTTGCGCGGGCACAGTTGGCGCGTCGTGAGCTGGATCGCCCCTTCCCCGCCGCCCGCAACAATCGTCCGCATGAAGATCGTGTTGGAGCCGTTCTTGAGGTAGGGCTTCACGTCGATGTTCAAGCCGAAGTTCCAGCTCGTCGAAAGCTCCGGGCCGCTGAAGCAGGTGGCGCAGTACTGAACCATGCCGGTGCGGTAGTCGCTGGTTGTGCAATTCCAGCCGCCGCCCACGGCCGTGCAGGATTGGTAGGAGACGGCATTACCGCCACCGCCGCCGCCCCACCAACCGCCGCCGCCCGTATCGGAGCACTGCCAGCCACTGCCCCAATCGTCCCAAGTCTGCGTGCATGAGCGCGTGCTGGAGGACTCGAAGACCGGAGGCGGCGAATAGATTTCGAGGCGGTCGCCACCACGCGGGCCGACATAGACGAGGTTGCCGTTCACCTTGACCATCAGCCAGTCGTCAAACGCGGCACGGGTCAGGGCGAAACGGGTAATCAGCCCCACGTCACGGATGTCGAAAGTGAGGTTGCGGTCGTACACCGCACCCCAGCCGCCCCAATAGTTGTCCGCGATGGTGCCGAACTGGAGGATGTAGTTGCCGGCCCCGTCCGGGGTGAAGCTGGTGGCCATGTCGCCGGCCCAGCTATTCGGGACAATGCCGCCCTGGTCGCAGCCGTCGCGTTCTGGATCGCACGCCACCTTGAGCACGCGCTTGCAGGACAGGTTTTCCAGCGTCTGCGTTTCCGTGCAAGTCTCGGTGATGTAGGTCGCCGGGTTTTTCACGCGCTCCACGCGGCATTGCTGCGTCGAAGCGCCGGGGATGCTGCCGGGGTTGTTGATGACGCCTTTGGAGCCGGTCAGGATCGGGTCGGTCTGCTTGTCGATGGTGAACTTCGGCCGCTGCGTCGGGTTCTTGCTCATGAAGTTCACCGCGTCGCATTCCTGCTGCTGGAAGGCATTGGGGGCCTTGTACGTCTCGCACTGAATCTGCTTGTTCGTGCCCGCCCCGCCGATGAGGTTGCGCCCCTCCTGGAAGTTTGCCGTCTCCGGTGCCGTGGTGCTGTAGTACGGCAGCACGTTGGAGCCAGTTGCCCCATTGATCTTGCCCCCCACCACACCTTTGCCCGTGTTGGCGAAGTCCTTGCCGGCATTGAAGGCGTCGGCCGGCGTCGTGATGGTTTGTGCGCTGGCTACGCCCACAGCGGCCAGCATCGCGGCGATGGAAAGGACGCGCTTCATTGGTTCCCCCTGATCTGGCGAAGGTAGCGAGACGCCACGGCTTCAAACTGCGGCGCGCGGCGCACAATCTCGTCCAGGGCGTAGTCCAGCGAAACGTCACCGGCCACTGCCACAAAGTTGTCAGGGAGGGCGCAGCCCTCGTTGTCCACTTGGTCGATGGTTGCGGCCTTGGCCAGCACCATCGTGGGAACAGCCTTGACCTTGTACTTGGTGAAGGCGTTGGGGTTCACCAGGACGTTGCCGCCCTGCTCTCCCAGCTCCTTGATGGCCAGCGCCGTATCCTTCAGCGAGTTGTTCTTGAAACCGCGCAGCACCACAGAAGCCCCCACCCGGTTGGCTTGGCTGACGATCCGCTTGAGTGATTCGGCCGGCATCGTGAAGCTGGCGAAAATCATCAGGTCATCCATCTTGCGGGCCTGGGCCTTTTGCTCGTATTGCTTGGCCAGCGCCTCGATGTCGATCCCGGCGCGCTCCGGCGTCGGCACGTTGGGGAACACGTTGGCGGCGTTCTTGGTCGCGGGGTTGTTTGGATCGAACATCTGCTTGCGCTCACGATCTACGCGGCGCATTTCCCGGTCGATGTCGGCCGAGTTGGGCATAGCGCCCTTCTTGGCCTTCGAGGCGGGGTTGTTCGGGTCAAACATCTGCTTGCGCTCAAGCTCGATGCGTTGGCGTTCTTGGTCGAGCTGGGATGCGGTCGGCGTGCTCTGCGCCACGCTTTCGCGGGCGAAAGCGGCCAGCAGCATCAGCCCGATGACAGTTTTCTTGTTCATCAGAATCCCACTCCCAGGCAGCAGTTTTTCTTGCGGAAAATCATGTAGGCGAAGTCTTCGCCGGCATACGGGTAGCTCTTGCCAGCGCCCCAAATCGCGGTCGTGCGGCCATAGGGTTGGCAGCAGCGCCCGTTGATCTTTTCCGTCTGCGGGATCGGGTAGAGCATCTGGTACTTGTATTGGGTCTTGTCCATCACCGGCTCGGGATAGATGCCGCACAAGCCGTCAGCGCCAGAGGTGCCCCACATCAGGAATTCGCGGTGCAGCTTGGCCGTCATGCGCTGCACCAGCAGCGAACTGGCTTGTACGTGTGAGACGTGGGCCTGCACATGGCCGTTGAAGGGGTAGATCGAACCCTGGCAGCCGGCGCACCAGAAAAGCGCGTTACTGCCAAAGCCAGCCGATGACAACACGCAGTCGCCGGCACACGCGGCTTGGGCAATGGGGTTGCCGAACAGGAAAGTTTCCGGGTTCAGCAGCATGGTCAGCTCGTCGTCGTTCCAAGTCGGATCGACTTCGGTGATGTAGGCCACGTCAAAGGAACCCGTCTCCAGGCACGGGTTATCCAGGATCACCTCCAGCCAATAAAGGATCGGATCGGCGTACCAATGAACCTGATAGTTGGACTGCTTGGTGTTGTCCTGCTGCAAACGGATCTCGCCTTCCGGGGCACGGATACCGGGATCGAGCTTGATGCCTCCCAGCGAGACAAAGCAGTACGGGGTGCGGGTCACATCCACGCGCCGCGCCGGCTCCCAAAAGCCGGTCTTGATGCCGATGCGCAGCGGGTTGGTGCAGGTGCAGAGGAAGCCGTCCGGGTTGCCGGTGTCCTCCTGGCCCATCGTCATGATCGGCGTGCCGCCCAACGTCAGCGGGAACAGGCAGCTCCAGCAAATATCGGTGATGGGGTTGGCAAACTTGCCCTGGCACACGCCGGCCATACTTTCGCGCGCGAAAGTCGCCGCGAGCACCATGAAAGCCATTACAAGCCAGCGTTTCATTGCAGCTCCTTCGCGGGAATCTCATCGAGCACAAGCATCTTTCCCTGCTGACGAATCACAGCCGGCACGGCCGTGATGCCGAACCGTTTGGAAAGGGTGCCCTTCTGGTCGTAGAAAACTTGGGTCTTCCAGGCTTTGGTGAGGTCGAGCCAAGACCCAGCAACGAGAATCGGCTTCACCTTGAGCTGGCCGCCCTTGGCCACCAAGCGCCCCACTGCTTCGCGCTGTTCGGGGTCGCGGCCGTCGAAGAAAACCAGCGTCTTCGTCAGGCTGGTCATGTCCAGCGGGTTGATCTTCGTTCCAGCCGGCACCACGATGCGGCCGTCGTCGGTCGTCACCGGCTTGGTGTAGGTCACGGTGGGGTCGATGAAACGCTGCGCGCGGGCGCGCACGGTGGTGATACCGTCCACCGGCTTCATGTTCTTGATGCTGCCCATCGAGCGGCGGATGGCTTCTTCCTGCAACCGCTTCAGCTCGCCGCTACGCTCCTTTTCGCGCAGCTTCTTCATAATCATGTCGAGGGCGCTTTCCTCCCCAATCGGGTAGGTCGGCCCGATGCTGCCCAAGCTCGCCGCGTTCGCGGCAGGCAGGATCGAGGCGATCAGCAGGGCTGCGATCAGCTTAGAAAATCTCATAAGCCCTCCCGATGACTTCGGCCTGCTTCACGTTGCCGGTCAGCGCATACCGCGAGTCCAGGCTGTTCGGGTTGGGCGTCGAAACGAAATACTCCCCTGCCCCGATAACGCCCTCTTGCGCGGGCTGGAGAGGCACGCCAGCCTTCGAGAAGGGCTTGGCGGTGCCGATGTATTGGTCATTCACCCAAAACGCGCTGCCGGCCCGTTTAACCGTGTCGCCAGCCACACCGGCCACGCGCTTGATGAAGGTGGTGCCAGCGGGATAGGTCGCACCGCCATGCCAGCGGTAGGCGATCAGCTCGCCCTTCTTCACTTCCCCGCCCTTGTGGATCACGTAGAGGGTGCCGGGCAGGCTGTTGGTGAGGTTGAAGGTGTAATCCAGCCAAGGGGTAGTGGCGGCGGCCAGCGCACCCACGGCGAACACACCCGCGCAAACTGTCCAGTAGATGCGCTTCGCCTTCATCACTTCATCCTCGCCCGGACTTGATCCGTGTAGTCGATGGTCACGCCACCCAGCAGCGCCGCCTTGTTGACGATCACGCAGTTGCACTCTTGCCCCAGCGCATCCACGGTCGCGGACAGCTTCTTGGCAAAGTCGATGGTCAGCTTCTGCGCCACGGCGCGCTGCTCGTCGGTCACGTCGCCACCCTTCCCGATCACGTCGAGGGTGCGCTTCTGGTCTTCCTCCACCAGCACCTGCAAATCAACGGTGGCCACACGCGCAGGCATGTTGCGGTTGATGACGTAGGCCACTGGCGCGAGCGCCACCAGCGTGAGCAAGGTGGACAGCACGGCCGGGATCACATAACGCATCCGGTCGGCGGCCGGCACGGCGGCCTCGGCCGGCGCTGGCGTCTCGGGGGTTGGGTTGGTGTTCGGTTCAGTAGTCATCTTTCCTCCGGCGCGGGGACAGTTGTTCTTGAGGGGCGCGGCGGGCCAGCATGATTTCCAGGGCTTCCATCGTGGAATGGCCCTGCTCCAGCAGCGCGTTGCATTCGTTGAAGTCCTGCGCGTTGGTCGAAGCCATCAGCAGGGAGAAGGGATCGGGGATGTGGCGCACCACGGAATCGCCGTTGGGCGAGGAAATGAGCATTTCGCTGAAGCGGCCGCGCTCGGTGCGCAGCGACAGCAGCATCCGCTTCACGGCCGGCGAGAAATTCACCATGCCGTCCTCGATCAGCTTTTCCAGGTTCTTGCGGTCTTGGCGCAGCAGAATCTTCCAGTCGGCGTTGTTGTAGGCCGCCTGGGCCGCATCATTTTTATAGGCGTCTTCGATACCTTGCGTGCCCACACAAAAAATGCCGTTGTACTTCCGGGCGCGGCGGTAGCCTTCCTCGATGAACTCTGCGGTTTCCTTGTCAGCCCCCAGGAGCTGCCATGCCTCATCGACCAGACACAGCTTCTTGCGGTCGCGGGTCAGATACATGTCGTGGGCAATGCGCGAGGTCAGCACGAACAGCACCACGCGGCGCAGCTCGGGAGCGTTCTTCAGTTCCTCCAGCTCCAGCCCCACCATGTCGGCGTCCAAGCTGATGTTGGCGCGGCCGTTGAAGAAGTCCCCATAGACGCCATCCTTGGTGAACGGCGCGAGCTGCTTGGCCAGCTCGTAGGCCACGCGCTCGGTGCTGCCCGACTCGTTCTTGATGTTGCTCAACAGGTAGTCGCGGATGCGGGTCGGGTTGGTGTCCTGCCCGTAGTCTTGCCAGACGGCGGTAATCGCCTCCCCGATCAGCGCGTACTGGAATTCCGTCAGCGGCGCATTGGGGGACGCCATGCGGCCGATCATCGGCTTGAGCATCCGCATTTCCGCCTTGAAATCCAGCTCGTCGTCAGTGCCCACCCAAGTGAATGGATTGATGCACAGCTTCGTGCTCGGCGTGAACTCCAGGAAGGTGCCTTTCTGGAGCCGGATCAGGTTCTGATAGCTGCGGCCCACGTCGATCACCCACACCCGCGCGCCAATACCTCGATAGGCCGAAACGACTTCGTTCATGGTCACGGACTTGCCCGAACCGGACACGCCCGCCACGAACACGTTGTAGTTGCCCTGCTGGTTGCTGTAGAAGTCGAGGAAGGTAGGGGTGCCACGACGGCCAAAGAACATCATCACCGGGTCGCCTGCGCCCTTCCATTCGCCAATCACCGGGGCCATGTCCACCGCGTTCACCGTGGTCTTGGACGTGATGAGGCGTAGCTTCTGCAAGTCGTCGCGCACCGTCTCGGTGAGCGTCATGGGCAGGCTGGAATACAGGGCCGTCAGTTGCAGCAGTTGCAGCGGGCAGATCGTGAAGCGTTCGCTGCGCCACACGTTCAGGGCCACTTGGCTTGCCCGGTTGATGACGCGCTTGGGTGCGAACAGCAGCAGCGTGTGGTACAGCTCGCACATGCTGCCGCCGTTGTTGAGCTGGTGCAGCACGATGTCCCAATCGTTCGCCTGGGCCTGAAGCTCGGGCTGGAACTCGGCCATCTTGGACTTGGCGTTTTGCTTGGTGCGTGCGGCCTTGATCTGAGCCTTGCCGTCCACCACGTTGGGGTCAAGCGTGAAGACGCCACCGCACACCAGGAATGGGCACGGGTATTGAAGGCCGTCATCGAAAAACGAACCGATGATGTTGGCCATCTCCCACAGCTCTTTCTTCTGCGGGTACTGAAGCACGCCGAAGCCACGCACGGCGATGCGCTTGTCTTCGTCGCCCTGCTTCTCGGGCGGCAGGCCAAACAGCAGCTCGTTGGCTTTCACGCGCACATGCTGGCCAAAGGCCGTGACTTGGTTTTTGATGGATTTCCCGTCGTCGTAGCGCAGATCGGGGAACGGCTCCTTGCTGAACATGCTTTCGGGGTTGAGGATCGGCCACAGGAAGCTAATCAGCCCGTCAGCATCGAGGGGGAAGGACGGCAGGCTTGCCGTGCGCAGCGAAGCGCGCACTGTCTCGCGCAGCTCGTACATTTCCTCCACCAGCTTGGCGTCACGGAAGGAACCGGCTTTGGTGATGGAGAACAGCAGGCGGATGTTCTTCACCACGTAGTTGTCATTGGGCCAAAGCGGCTTGCCCTTTGCCTTGTAGATGTACTCCACGCGGCGCTTGGCCAGCTCCTGAAAGAACGGCGTGGTCTTGCCGTTGTCCACCGCGATATGGCGTTGATCCATGTACGCTTGGAACTGGTCATCCAGCACCGGGCTACCGAACAGGCACCACTGAATTCCGTAGTGCGGCGGCACCGGGGTAAAGAGCGTATTGAGGCGGCTCGCCATGTCGTCGTCCGCGCCGGTTTGCGCGATGACTTCAAAGCAGAAGGCCACCGAGTTGTCGTTGTAGAAAAGGCCCGTGTCGGGGTCGTATTGGTCGTACTTGAGGATGCTGTGCAGCCCATAGAGGCTCGTCACCTCGTTGGCGGCCGCCACGGGGGCCGGCTGGCTCCCGACATCCGAGGTGTTGCCCAGCACGGTTTCGTCCCAAAACCGGGCGGCAGCACCCTTTAGCTTGTCCATCATGCTGTCTTGCATTGAATGTTCTCCATGTTGGCCGCCCGGCCAGCGATGCTTATTCGCTGTCCGGGATGACGTTGCCGGGGCGCATGATTCCGTTCAGCAGCTCGGTGGCTTGCTCGTTGCTCATGCGGTCTTGACGGACGCCGATAGACTCCATCCCGTTGTCAGCGGGAGGCGTTGGCTGCTGCCCCAGCACGCCAGGGCTTTGCCGTTGCTGGCCAGCGCCGGCCGTTTGCGGCTGCGCAGCCTGGGCCGTCACATTCGACGGGGCGCGTACCGGCCGGTAGTTGTCCTGGATGCGGCGGCGGTTGTGCTCGATCAGCCAGCGGCCGGAATCGACCGGCAGGTACACGTAGGACTGGTCGTGCAGATCGCCATCGGTGTCTTCCCACGGGGCGAACCAGACGCGAAGCAGGCGCGGTGCGCTGCGGATCGGCGTGCCCGAGTAGATGGGCTTGGTCATCACGTTGCTGCCGGCTTTCGCCTGCGAAAGTTCCACCGGAGCCTCGCCGCGCGCATTCACGCGCTGGCCCGGCAGGTTCTTCGCCTGGGCATTGGCGTAGATGCCGCTCATCGACTCGCACAAGATGCCGTCCGGGGCCTTGCACGCGAATTCGGATTTCGCATCAAAGCCAGACATGCTGCTGCAACCGGATAGGGCCACCACGGCCCCGATGCCAAAGGTCAAGGCCAGTGCCTTCATTTGCTTCCCTCCCATGCGTGCGCGGCACTGCCGCTGAAACCGACACCCTTGCAGCAAGCGCCGCAGTCGCGGCCAGCGAGCGAACCGCAGCCCGTCAGGGCCAAGGCGAGCGCGCCGGCACCAAACATCAAGGCGGTGCGCTTCATTGGGTTGCCTCCTGCGCAGCGGCCGGCGCGCCAGGCTTACCGGCGTTCAGCCACTGGTCGATCTTCTCGGCCGGTGCGGAGCCAGGCAGGACGCGGCCATCGGCGGCAATCAGGGTAGGAGTGCCCACCACGCCCAGCTTGGAACCCAGCACCAAGTTGTCGTTGACGGGGTTGTTGCAGGCCACCAGCTTGGGCTTCTTGCCGGCCAGCATCAGCTCGCTCCAGGCTTTCGCCTTGTTCGGCGCGCACCACACGCTGACGGCCTTGGTCTTGGCTTCCGGGTGCAGCGATTCGAGCGGGTACAGGAACGTGTAAATGGTCACGTTGTCCAGGCGGGCCAGCTCGCCCTCCAACTGCTTGCAGTAGGGGCAATCCGGGTCGCTGAACACGGCCAGGATTCGGCTGCCGTCGCCCTTGACCGTCTTGATCGCTTGGCCAAGTTGCTGTGCCGGGAACTCGGTTTTCTTGCTATCGAGCTTGCGCTGGGCAGTCAGATCGACTTGCTGCTGCATGTCGAACAGGTGCCCGAAAATGAAGTAGCGGCCCGACTCGTCGGTGTAGGCGATGTTCTCGCCCATCACTACCTCATACAGCCCGGAAACTTGCGACTTGCGAATTTCCTTGAAGGTCGTCTTCGGGTACATGGTCTTGAACTTCTCGACCACGGACGCGGGCGCTTCATCTTGGGCAAATGCGGGAACAGCCAGCGCAGCAGCCAGCGCGAGGGTCAACACTCGTTTAATCATCTTCGTATCTCCTGGAGTTGGTGCCGGTGCGCTTCAGGAGGCCCCGGTAATCGTCCTTGGCGAGCGCCTTGCCGGAATAAACAGCGCCCTTGGTGATGAGGATTTCGACGGTACGGCCGCCATCGGTTTCGATGACGGGGTACAGCTTGTCCGCAGCCTTGAGGTAGTACTGAGCGAGCTGCTGGCCCGCGCTGCCTACCCCACCACCGATAGCGGCTTGCCCGATCTTGTCCGGGTCGATGGTTTGCGTGATGCCGCCGCCGCCTGTGCTGGTGATGGTTGCGGAGGACTGGAAGGCTTTGCCGATACCACTGAGCGCGCCGGCAAACAGGGCATTGGCGAGCAACTGGCCCTGCTTGGTGACGAGACGGCCCCGAACCCCAGCCTTGCCGTCTTCCCCAATCACTTGGCCCTTGATCGCCATTTCAACGGCCTCGCCGTTGATAACGCAGGCCAGGGTTTCGGTGCGGCCCATCATCCGCTCTGAGGACAGATCGCCCCAGGTGGCGGCCACGATGCGGCAATCCTTGATGTCCAGCTTGTGCTTGTTGGCCAGATTGGCGACATCGAGCACATGGAAAGCCACCGGCAGCGGGTTCGATTGGGCTTGCCCGCCTGTCGGCGCATCCACGCCGTTGAGCATGGCCACGCGCACAAAGGAGCCAGCCGGCAGAAACTCGATGGTCTGCTTCTTGCCGTCTGCCCCGCCCGAGGTGGTGCCGTACTTCTTGGCCTTCTCGTCGGTTGGGAAGCCCAGCACCTCGGTGATGCCACCAGCGCCGCCAACGGCTGCGCCCGCTGCGCCCTTGCCCTCGGCATTGTTGAAGGTGATGATTTCCACTTCCCGCCGCGCCGGCACATCCACCTGATTGAGCGGCTGGTTTAGGGTGGTGGCCCCGCCCTTGCCGTTCGGTGACTGGAGAACACGCTGGCCCGGCCCGGTGCCGTTGCCAATGGGCAAAGGCTTGTCCAGAACCGAAGCATCTGGCTTCGCAGCCGTTGCGCTGCCAGCCGAACCGGCTGCGGCCTTGTTGGCCTTCAGTTCCTCCAGCGCCTGCGCGAGCTTCTTGTTCTGTTCCTCCTGGGCCTTGAGCTGGGTCTTAACTTCCCCGATCAAGGCTTCGTTGGACTTCTCCTTGGCCGCTTGCTGCGCACGCCACGCATCCTTGTCATCTACGGTGCCCGGTGCGGTGATGCTGACGGTCTTGGGCTTTTCGCGGTGCTGTGCTGGGCCACTGTCGAACAGGAACATGCCAGCCCCGGCCAGACCGAGAATGCCGGTCACTGCCCCGCCGATGAGCATCATCTGGCGTTTCTTTGTTTGTGCGTTCGGCTCACTCATTGTCTTTGCGCTCCCGAACGATGTAGATGTCCGTCCCGTCGCCCTGCATCAGCGTGTGGTGCTCTACGGCAATGGCGCGCACGCCACGGCGGTAAAGCTCCTGCTCGACCAGCAGCATTTCGGAGGGGGAAACGTTGGTCAGGCGGTATTTCTCGCCCACCACTTCGCCATCCATGTACTTGGCCACCAAGATCAAGCGCCCCTCTTTCCACAAAGGCACTTCCTTGTTCACCTGGATGGTTTCAACGCTGTCCTTCAGCTCGTCGTCGGCCATCACCAGCATCAAGTCCTTGATGCGGCGCTGGTAGGAGACGGTGCGGCCATCAGCGGCTGCGCGGCTCGAAGGCGTAGCCTTCTCGCTCGGCGGCCGGATGATGATTTCCTCGCCGGCCACCGGACGCGGAACGAGGATCAGCTTGTAGGTAACGCCCTTCTCGTCGGACACGAAAACCGTGACCGTGCCCTGGTTGGGCGACTCGCTGGCCAGCGTGAAGTAGTAAGCCCCCAGGGCCTCGTCCTTCTGGCCTGCCAGCACGCCCTTCACGCTGGGCACCACATTGGCAATGCGGCGCCCGTCGATTGCGAGACGATTGGTTTCGTTGACCGAGATATTGACTTGAACGTGGCCCCGGTCAGCGTTCTCAACGACTTGCGTTGCGCCTGCTTCAGTTGCCAGCAGGCTTGTTAGCAGAAGGATCGCGCTTAACGATTTCTTCGATCTTGGAAACATAGAGACGCCCCGAGGTAGTGATGGTGAATTCAACGAGATAGTCCTTCTCGCGTTCGGAAGTGAGCTTGTCGGCAATAAAGGTCTTGAGTTTTCCGCTGACCTTCACGCGCTTGTCCTGCTCGCTGACTTCCTCTTTGCGAGGAACCCAAATAGTGGTGACTCGCTCCTGTTTGAGCCGCATTGCGGCCGCATCAAGCGCGGTCTTCAACCCGGCGTAGCCGTCCGGGTCGGCCATCTTGAGAATCACCTTGTTGTTGTAATCAACCGTCTCCGGCGTGACGGTCAACACCGTGCCCAGGACATAACCGGCCATATCCAGCAGGTAGTCCTTATTGGCGTAGTTCGATCCAATCTCGTAGGGCCGCTTAACTTCAGGCGGCACGATCTTGGTTGTGTCGCGCACGACGACGAAGCCCAGCAGCAGCACCCCGAAAAACAGAGTGCCCAGCAGGCCCGCGTTCATCGCGCGGTGGAAGCGGACTTGCGATTGCAACTTGTCCCGCTCATTGATTGCTTTATCTGGTGCCATAGCGCGTGTAGCCCCTATCCATTGAGTTCTCGAATGTGGCTACCCGGCAGCTCTTTCGGCTCGGGAAACCCGGTGAACCAGTACAGGAGGTGGGTGGCCATGCCCGGATGCTTCCCAGCCTTCAGCTTCCCGTAGAAAAAGGCCGCTCCAATACCGAGGAACAGCCCAATCACCGGGAAGCCTGAGCCAATGCCAACCAACACGCCCATGAGGCCGATCATGGCAACGTCCATTTCCCAAAAGAGGAATTTGGCTCCGTCGTCCAATCGGCGCGGGATGTAGTGAGAGAGATCCGTTTTTTCGGACATGGCCACCTCCTGCGCTTAGATGACGGCCGTGAAACTGGCGTTGACGATGCCGACGATCACGCCGATACCCATCGACAGCACCACCGCGCCGAAGAACCAGCTCCAGTCCTTCTTGACGGCGGCGACGACGGAACCCACGCCGATGGCGATCAGGGCGGCCAGCTTGCCCAGGTTGCCCTTCACCCAGCCGTCCCACTTGGTTACGGCGGCGTCGAACTCCGTGCCGTCACTGGCGTATGCGCCGGAAGCCAGCATCATCAGACCCAGGATCAGGCCGGCGAGCATCAGGGCCTTGAACCACTGGCCCGCTTCCTTGCGAACATCGACTGCTTGAATTGCTGCGTTCATCTTCAATAACTCCTACGTAGAAAGTTGGTTGGAACCCCTGCATTTCCCCGTGTGGGGCCTTGCGCCAGGGGGATGCGCAAAGACGGAAAGCCCATCACTTCGGTTTGCTGACAGGCTTGCATTCGTACTGAATCGCGGGCTTCTTCCGCTTCTTCTTCAGTGGCTTTTTCTTGGCCGGGACTTTCGCGTGCGAAAGTTCTTCGGGCGGCTGGATGGATTGAGGCGCAGGCATGACCGGCTCTTGGACAGCAGGCGGCGGTGGAGGCGGCACGTACAGATGCTTGATGGAGCGTTCCGGGCAGTCTTCCCCGTCGCAGAACACAAACTTGGTGTCGCGGGGCACGCCGAACTGCACCACGTCGGAGAGACGATCCAGGGGGTTGGGCTGGTTCAGTGACTGCGCATTGGCAGCAGTGACGCCAGCAGCAGCCAGCGCAAAGACGATAGAAATGCGAAACGGTTTGGCTGGCAACGCCATATCAATCCCCTTGGAAACTGGCCACTTGGGCCGGTGAAGTTGAAATTTGGTGGGCTTGCTGTCTGCGGTAGCCCTCGTAGAACCGCTGCACGTCGCGGACGTACTCAACCTGGGCGCTCACATTGGTCGATGCCGGGCCGGCGTAGTAGCAGCCCACGGACTTCCAGGTAGCGCCGAAACGCTGGATGCAGTCGGCCAGAACCCAGGCCCCCACCTTCTGCGAGGTGCAAGCGTCGAACAGGTGTTCACGGCGGATGCCGAAGCGCGCGAGGTTCGGCAGGTGGATCGTGTTGATCTGCATGAGGCCCAGCGCGCGGTTGCCGTCTTTCAGCTTCGGGCCGACTGCACCCGTCCAGCCGCGCGATTCCTTCCAGGCAATCGCCTTCAACAGCAAGGGGTCGATCCCGTAGCCGCGCCCAGCCTCATCCCAGCACGTTGCAGAAGCAGCGAGCGGCAGCATCAGCGATGCCGCCGCGATCAGTGCGCGTGCAGAGAAGTACATAGAGGCGTTTCCCATTGCGATATTGTAGCAGTCAACTTGCTTTCACGATGAAAGCACGATAACAGAAAAAACCTAGAGCGACAAGGCATCTAGCCTAGGTTTGTCATCGTGGGAGGTGGCGTTGAGGCACCCATCCGACAGCCCCGCTTTACCCGCCGAATCCAGCTTGCCAAAGGCATGAAATGCCCACGACAAGGGGCCAAATGATACCATGCAGGAGAAAAATAACTTCCTGTCAGCGGAAGCAATAGGTTAGTTCGCACGTATAATGCCGTCCCCCGAACGGTGCGGATCATGGCTAGATCAGCCGGGCGCGGTATATCGAATGCGGCTTTTCTGTCAAAATTCGGTTATTGCCTCGCCGGCGAGGGTGTTGCACCCACCGCCGATCTGCATGGCCGCTATCCGCCAAGCACGGCAGCGCCTGCCTGCATGGCCAACGAACTTCGGGATCAATACGATCCCAAACCAATAGGTGACGTTTTGGGAATAAAAGTATTTCTTGCGGACGATCACCGGCTGCTGGTAGCCGGTTTCCGCGATGTATTGAAGGACTACGGGATCGACGTAGTAGAGGTGGCCTACAGCCTGGATGGGCTGATCGACCGCTTCTTAGAGGTCAAGCCGGATGTCCTGGTGATCGACGTGCGCTTTGACAGCAAAGGCTGTGGTGAGAACGGGCTGGACGTGTGCGAGGAACTACTGGCCCGCGACCCCTCGGCCAAAATCATTGTCTTTAGCCAGTTTGACGACCAATACATCATCGAGCGTTCCTACAAGCTCGGCGTGCTGGCCTTTGTGCGCAAGGATGAAAGTACGGAAGTGCTCAACGAGGCGATCAACACGGTAGCCCAGGGCAAGGAATACTTTTCCCCCGAGATTGCCCGCCTACTCGCATGGTCGGCCGTCAAGGATCGGAACCCGAACCGGCTCCTGGATGAGAACGAAATGCGGGCCTTCAGCCTTGCAGCCGATGGCGCATCCATGACCGAAATTGCCACCGCGATGGACTTGTCCACCAAGACCATTGGCCACTTGATGAAGGGCGTAAAAGCCAAGCTAGGCGTTGAAAGCCAAGCTGACATCACCAAGCTGGCGATCCGTCACGGCATTACGACAACTGCCCTGAAAACGAAAAGCTGAGTTTCGTTCCCGGCCGCTTCTGGTTGGCAGGATCGGCCGCCTGTATTTTCAGCGCACCACCAAGCACCCGCACCCGCTCGCGCATGTCGATCAGTCCAATGCCGGCGTGCTCTCCATTGCGAGCCGTGGCTTTCATCCCCACCCCGTCATCGGTGATTTCCACCTTGTAGGTGTCTAGCGCCTTGTTGTGGTGGATGCTGACGCGCACCTGGGCAGCTTTGGAGTGCTTGATGGCATTGAAAATCGCTTCCCGGATGATCTTGTAGGCGCTGATAGCCGATGCCTCTGGCATCGCAGGCCGCTTTGGTAGATCGTGCTCCAGCGTGATGGCCGGCTTTTCGGAAATGTTCGTGTAGTGGGCCACCAGCGACTCCAAGGCCGCAGTGAAGCCGATGGAGTCGATCACCTCGATTCGCGTGTTCTTGATGATGTCGCGCATTTCGGCATAGGCATCATTCAGCATTCCCGAGGCATTACCCAGCAGCTCGGCGGCCCGCCCATTCCCAGCCACCAGCGGCTCAAGCTGCTTCAGTACGTTGCGCGTGAGCAGGAGCTGGGGATTCACCTCGTCGTGCAGACGGCGTGCAAGGGTGCGCCGTTCCTCGTCAATGCGCCGGTTCGATTCAGCCAGGACACGGCGGGTTTCTTCGTGAGAAACGTCCACGCGCTCCATCCCATAGCGGACGGTGATGTAGAGCACGTAGAGAAAAAACACAAGCATCAGGCCAGCGGCGATGTGCGAAATCATGTTGGCCCGGTTCATGAGCGGCAGCGCCAGGATCATCAGCGCCGCCCATACCCACAGGAAATACTTGGCCGCCTGGTTGCCGCGCAGAGCCAGCACCATACTGACCAAAAAGACGGTCAGCAGAAAAGCGCAGCTCGTATAGAAGATGACTTCCACTTGAATGGCCTTGCTCCAATCTCCAGGCGGCACGGTCTAAATCACCGCATCTTGTTCAGTGCGTCTTGGCCAGACTCACCCACTTGGATGCCCAGCTCAACCGCTTTGTTCGAGGTGGCTACCACCTTGGCCTTGCGCATGTCGTCAAAGGTATTCACCCCGGTGACGATGGCGCAAACCTCGCCGGTCTTGTTGCAGGTTTCCACATTGATATAACCGCAACCGAGAATCCCCTTGGGGGCCTTCATTACCAGTAGCGGCCGCGCCAGATCGAATTGCAGCAGCTCCAGGTGCTCTTGAATGGCTCCAGCGTCCATAGTCATTTCCTTTACAGAGAGGGTTGAGAAAATCAGTTCTTACGCTTGCTGTTCTGGATCATTTCGTTAATGGCGTCATTGGCGATGGTAGCCTTGAAGGTATCAACAAAATGCTCGATATATTCCGGGTGTTTCTTGTCCATTTTCGATATGTCGATATTGATGCAGATGAATCCGATCAAGCCGTACACATCGTGAAAAATCGGGATCGTGGTGGACTTCACCGCGCGTCCGTCTTTCAGGGTGAGGTCGTAGCTCACAAACGAAGCACCACGCCCCTGGCCCTGCCCTTCGCCATAGCTGTAGTTCTTGATGAGCTGGATACCGAAGTTGGTATTCGTGTCGCCCAGCCTGCGGCCGGAAATGGGGTTCTGCACAGCCACAATCGAGCGCAGCGGGTTGCGCGTGTCGTGCAAGACGATCTCTACCGGCGTGCCCGCGAACGTCTGGCCAATGCCGTTCACGATGTCCGCATAGGACTGGAAGATGCGATCCTTCTCCCGATCCACCTCCGACAGCGCCACATAGTCGGGCTGCTGGGTCAGCATGAGGTACTTGGCCTTGGTCGGCCCGTCCAGCAACAGGGTGACGTTGTTGGAGTTGCCCAGGTAGATCAAATCCGCCACGGCGCGCGGCGAGGGATGCTGAGAGAGGTAGTTGACCGCCTTCACGAACAATTCCCGATCCAGGTATAGCGCCCCGGTGTCATCGGCGCGGATCGGGTAGAAGTCGTCGTAGGCGGCCAGTGCTTTACCGGGCAGAACCCTAAGATCAGGGGAAGGCGGGGCACGAAAGCCCAGCACATAAATGCTGATGGCTGCGATCAGTACGCCCGGCACAAAAACCGAAGCCAGACGTTTCCAGTTGATCGTTGAAATAATAGACACGCGCGCCTCTCCCTGAATCCACCGATGAACCTCACATGATATTCGGGTTCTCGGCACCCCGGCAAACAGGGCGAGGCGTCTATGGCGCGGTCACTTTTTCCGTTTCTTCAGGTCGGTCTCGATGAGTCCCGAAATATAGGTGTTGGCAGGTATTTTCAGATCGTCGCACAAGTCCATCATGCGCTCGTGCAGCTCGGGGTCCATCCGCAGGGATACCGTTCGGCGGTCGCCATAATTGCGAGTTCTACGGCGTTTAGTTCCCTGCCCATCGGCCGACATCTCGGCGTCCTTTGGGTCGGTCATGGCTTGTTCTTTAGCATAGTCAAAGGTTCATCACACAAGTCTAAGCCGACTTGCCTACTGGCGAAAGGCAGAACCAGCCGCCAACTTTCGCGCGCGAAAGTTGGTTAAGGCCAGCGCGCGTAAGTTGACATTTTATAGGGATTACCGTTGAACGTCACCGTTTCGCTGCGGCGACACCGGGCGTTCTCCCGCCTTGTCGGCCGTGATTGCCGTGGCCCGTTCGTGTTGCCGGAGCGTTTCCACCGCACTGGTCTTGTCTTGCTTCGCCGCCACCGCCTTGGCCGCCACCGCCTTGTCGTTGGTGTAGATGCGCAGCTCATGCGAGGCGCGCGTGGCCCCGACATAGAAGCTCCGATCCCCGAAGACCTTGGCCATGTTCTCCAGCGCCCGCTCCTGCTTCTTCTCGCTCTCGGTCTGAGGCGCTCGGATGTGGAAGATGGCCCGGTGCTGAGTCGCGCCCTGGGAGGCGTGAACCGTCTGCGCGTAGGCATGATCCCAATGCTTGTTGCGAGAGAGATCCACTTGGTGCAGTGACACATCCTTGCCTTGCTTCAGCTCCAGCGTCACCTTGTCCCCAGCCACAGCCGTGACGCGCGCCACCTCGCCGTTTTTGAACTCGCCTTCGTTTCGGGTGATACGGATCAGGTCGCCCTTGGCCAGCTCGCGGGTGTCGCGGTCGTACACCTCGATTTTGTTGTGCTTCTTCGGCTGCCATGCGATCACAGAGCCGTCTTCCTTCTGGAGCACCACAGTGCCATTGGGGGCATCCACGGCCGACACGCGCATGTATTCGCCCTTCTTGGCGTCGATCTGCTGGTAGTCCCGCCCGAAGCGCACCACGTCGCCGGCCTTGTAGTATTGCGCCTCCTTCTGCATGGCCCGCGTCCACCCCTTCGAGGTGTAGATTTCGCGTGTGTCCTCGGAGCGCGACAGTTCGCCCTGTTCCTTCAGCCCCTCGCGCACGCCGGCATTGATGGCCCGCCTGTCTTCGTTATAGGCGGTAATGACGATGGTGCGCTCCCGCTCGGCCTTGTCGAGCTTCAAGATGTCCTGCACAACGGCCGCCACCAGGCGGCCCTTGTCGTCCTCGGACTTCTCGGGGATTTCCCGGATCATCCCAGCCTTGTCCATGTACTCGAAGGCCCGTGCGTTGTTGGCCAGCTCCACTTGGGTGAGACGCTGCCCGTCCCCCAGGTTGTCGCGGCCGGTGATGATGTCCACGGCTTGCTTCAGGTCGGCGGTCTTCTGGCGGTTGATTTCGGTCATGTAGGCGGTTTCCATGCCGTCCCGCTGGGCCAGCTCGAAGGGCTTGCCGGCCTCTACACCCTGCAACTGGAGCGTGTCGCCCAGGTACACCACCTTGGCCCCGGCCTTTTCGGCCATGTGGTCGAGCTGGGCCTTCTGGCGCTGCGACAGGAAGGACGATTCATCCACGATCCAGACTTCCGCCTTGCGCTGGAAGTCGGGTGCGTACTGCTTGGCAAACTCGATGTCCTTCTGTAGCTGCCGCTCCTTGATCTGGAACATCGAGACGGTATCAGTAGCAATACCTGTCTCCCTAGCCAGCACCTTGCTGGCCGCCCCGGTCGGAGCCATGCCGCGCACCGTGTAGCCCTGCTCCTGCGCCATTTCGCGCACGCCTTTGAGCATAGTGGTCTTACCCGTCCCGGCAAGGCCCTGCACCGCCACGTAACGATCTTCAGTGGTCAGTACCTTGCTGATGGCCTCCTTCTGGCCTTCGCTGTATTTGAAGCCCTGCCGGCCCTCGGCCTGCGCGATCCGCGCTGCCACCGCTTCCGGCTCCATCATCTTCGGCGTCTGGCCCTTCTGTGCGCGCACTTGGTCGAGTGCCCACATTTCGCTGCCCAGCATCTTCTTGGTCGTGTAGTTGCCGTCAGGCAAGGCCACCAGATCACCATCCTTCTCCAGCTTGTCGAAGGCCCGCTTCACCTCCGATGCCGATACGCGCCCTGCCCCGTGCTCGATGGCCGCCGCCATGAGGTCGTTCTTGGATACCACGGCCTCGCGCTCGATCAGGTGTGCGGCCGCAAAGGACATCGCCTCGCGCCCGGTGAGCTTGTCAGCGCGCACCACACCACCTTGCGCCCGTTGCGCGTCGGCCTTGGCCTGGATGGCGTCGAAGTCGATCCCGATGTCTTTGGCTCGTTCCTTCCAGCTCCCGATCAAGGCTTCATGATCCACGTCCACCTTGCGCGCTCTGGTCTTCAGCGTGGCGTCTTCCTTCTGCTGCGCGCTGGCATCGTCGATGTCCACGCCCTTGGCTTTCAGCGCCGCCTCTATTTCTGCCCGGCGCTGGCTGAAGTGCTCGATCTGCTCGCGGGTGATACCGGCAATCTCGAAGTTGCCTTTCTCGTCGGTGCGGCGAATGTCGTAGCCCAGCGCCTGGAGCCGGTCGGCCAGCTCGGACGTGTAGATGGCCCCGATAACGCGCTGGGCGTTGTAGATTTCTTCATTCGTCAGGGAGCGCCACTGCCCATCCTCCCGCTTGGTGGCGTTCATGATGACGGCGTGCGTATGCGTCTGCGGGTCGAGGTCGCGGCTTGTGTTATGCCGGAACATGGCCACAGTCACGTTGCCGGTCTGTACCGCTTCGGTCTTCCCGTCCACGGTTTGCCGCGTCCTGGCCAGCTCGGTTTCGATGTGGCTGAGTGCCTTCTTGACGGCCGCCTCATGCGCCTCCCGCACGTCCCGCTTGCCGTACACCTCGGCCATGAGAGAAACACTCTTGGGCGCGGAAAACGTCATGTCGGTGCCCGGCCGGTGCTCGCGTTCCTTCTCGCCGGTTTCCTCGTTCTTGACCCACTTGCCCAGCTCTTGGCCATCCACCTTTCCGTTCAACACCTCGAAGAAGGCTTGACGATCAATCTTGCCGGAAAGCCCAAGGTGTTCGGCCCCCTTGCCGAACCACTCGGAATGCTCCAAGCCCTCGTCCTGGGTGTAGTAGTTGTCAGCGGAAAAGTAGTGCAGTGCCTGCCCGGCGCTGCCCACGTTGTTCATGCTAATCATCCCTGTCTTCCTCCCATTGCCGGCACGCTGAAAGCCTTGGTGATCGGTGCATAGCACACCCCCACAATCGCCGCGCAGCCCTGTGCCGTAGCCACCAGTTTGACGGCCTGATTGCCCCCAGCCAAGCGCACGCGCACCGCCACCCGCTCGGTGTAGTAGCGCATGTTCTGGCCCATCGCCTTGTCGAACTTTTCAAGCGGTGGCGGCAGCTCAACGCCGGCCACCGTCACGGCTGGGTTGTCCGTTTTGAAGCTGAAACGGTCGCGGTACAGGTGATAGCCCGGTGCGATGATGTACTCCAGCTCCACCACTCGCGCATCCACCCGGCGAGCCGACACCCGGAAGGCTTCATCAGGTTGCAGCAAGTCCGGCTCGGCCTGCACGGAAACGCAAAAAGCCGCCAAGCAGGCGGCCGCGACGGAATGTAGAAATGCCCGTCTCTGAGTTTTCATTCGGTATCCTCCTATAGCGCATCCGCCAGCGGGTTGGGCTTCTTGCCCTGGCCGGCTGATTTCGCATCTGCATCATCTTTCGCGCGCGAAACCTTCTCGGCTGGCTTGATGATTTCGCCGGTTGCCTTGTCGATCACATCGCCATTTTCGTTGCGCATAACCTCCACCGTAGCCGGCGCGTCCATATCGTCGTCATCCAACATGTCGCCTTGCTCCGGCGCGGCCGGCTGCTGAACTTCAGCGGCGGACGGAGCGGGTGCCGGCGCTGCGGCCGCCGTGGTCGGCTTGAAGCTGATCGCAAAGCCGTCGCGCTCGATGAAGCCGTTGGCCTGTTTCTCTGTCGGCACGTAACCATACTTGACGCGGGCAATGGGATAGTCGCCCGGAACCAGCAGATAGCCGGTCATATCGGGCAACGTCAAAATCTCCGATGTCAGCACAAGGTCGCGCATCTGTCGGCGCGCCATCACGCTCACGCCGTCACGCTGCGAGCTGAGGCCGTAGCTCAATGTTTCATCCTTTTCATCCACCTCGGCCTGTCCCATCAATTCGGCCAACAGCTTCGCCGCAGCTCCATCCGTCACACGCAGCAGCAGCTTCGTTTGGCACCCGGAAATGATCGTCTTGGCCAGATCGTGCCCGTAGATTTCGTAGAGCTGGCTGAAGTCCTGCACGCCCAGCACCATGCACAAACCGTACTTCCGTGTGTTCGTCAGAGCCAGCTTCAGGATGTCGAGTTTTTGGAGTGTCGGCAGCTCGTCAATGCAAAACCAAAGCCGCTCGCGGTGGATCGGCTCCAAGTCAAGCACGGCCTTGATTGCCGTGTCGATCCACAACGACAGAACGGGCTTCAATGCCTCGCGCATCGCTTCCCGTGCTGTGATGAACATCCATGAATCGCCTTCTTCATGTACCCATTTTCGGATGGAGAACGATTCGCCCTCATCTGGCAAAAACCGGAAGGCTTCAAGCTGGTTCTGAACAGTCATCTTGAGTGACATCCCCGTGCGCTCGGTCGTGGGATCAACATAGGTTGCGCCCGCTGTCCCCTGCAACAATGCGTGCATGGCGTCCAGGTTGCTCTTGGCGATAGCGTTGTAGAGGTCGCGGTTCGTGCGGCGGCCCTCGCGCCCCAATACTGCAATCACGTCCTTTAGCACCATCCGGCCCGCAAGCGCCCAAAATGGATCGGACTCGGCCGGATCGGGGATCAGGCCGTTCGCCATGTTGTCGAAGTGGTAGTCCTTGGCGATTTCGTTCCAGATGTTCCAGTTCGGGCTTCTGGAGTCCAGCGGGTTCATCAGGATGTCTTTGCCTTCACGGTAGAACGCCTGGGTGAACTCGCCGGTCGGGTCATACACGATCATCCGCTTGCCACGCGCCCGCACCTGTTTCATGAGTGCGAAAAACTGCTGTGACTTACCCGTACCCTGCGCGCCGGCAAACAGCGTATGCAGCGTCTCTGACTTCACGCGCATGGGCACGCCCGCAATCTCATAAGGGCTTGCCTCGTCGCGGTGTCGGATCAGTCGCGCAAGCTCCTTTCCTTCCACCAGCTTGGCCCCGCGCAGTTGGTTGTCCTGCATCCGTTCACGGCCATAGCCCCACCAGTACAAAGAGATCAGAAACACCACACCGATGGAAGTCAGCAAGCCGAACATGCCGCCGTTGCGCAGCTTTCGCCAAGCATCTTCGGCCATGTCGTCGGTCAGCAAGGCAACCTCGGAAACTTCCATCTTGCGCAGCTCGCCGTTGACGTTCAGCTCCATCTTTCCGGCCGTCATGTAGAGCGCATCCCGCGTGTGCGCCAAGACGTTCCGCTCCAGCGCGTACTTTTCGTCTGCGGTAGTCGCATTCCAGAAGTACGCCGTCGTGACTGCCAGACCGGCCAAGATGGAAATCAGCACAACCGTCCAGATGGCCACCACGAACAGCCTGGCTTGGTGCATCCACAACTCGGCCCCACGGGAGAAGCTACCGGCGCTTCCCTTTTCCTCTCTCTTTGCCATTTCAGCCTCCTTTCACTCGCTTGAGCTTTGCCTTCGCCTTGTTCTGCGCTTCGTACAACTGCTGCACGTCACGCGCCTCAACAATCGCCGCCAGCATGTACTCCGCAGTGAAGACCGAAAGCCACAGTTCATCGGGAATCTCGACCTTTCCGCCACCCTGCCCGCCAGCGCGGATTTCATCGAGAAGGCGGCGCAGCCGCTGCTCGATGTCTTGCACGTTTTCTGCGATCACGCCCTGCACCAGCGTTTGGCGCAAAAACTCGGAAATGCTGATTCCGTGCTCGTTTGCCTTGGTTCGATAGAACCCCGCCGTGTCCTCATCGAGTCGGATGTTGAACCGCTCGGTTGGGCCTTTCCCTGTTCCTTTCGCTCTCGGCATTTTCCTTTACTCCATAAGGGTTTAGGCCATTATAGCATTTTCGGTGTCGCCGCGTTGTCTTTTCGGTGTCGCCACGCTAAAAGGCGCGCCACAGCGCGGCTTTTAGCACCGGCAACCATGTTGCGTGGTGTGTGACCGTTCTTCCGGGGCGCGGGGCTTGCCCTGCGAGCTGGAAGAACGGTGCCGTTCTCTCCCCCAGGCCCTAGTGGAAGAAAACCGCGCATTTGGTAAAATGCAGCCGATCAGGGACGCAGCACGTCCCGCCAGATCAGGCAGGTTTTCCACTAGAACCCACAACGCGAGGTAAGAGCCATGAGTAGTGAAACGACGAATCCGAAGTCAGGCCGCAAGGCCAAGACGCTGGATGAAGAAATCGCAGCACAACGCGAGAAGCTGCGGAAGCTGGAGGAACGACAGCGAGAGCAGCAGCGCAAGGAACGCGAGCGCAACCAGAAGGCAGTGATGGAACTCATCAAGACGGAACGGCTTGATGCGGTTCCATCTGATCTTTGGCGCGAAGCGATGCCAAAGATCAAGGCCCTTCTGGTAGTCGATGCAGCGAAACCGGCAGAGCCGGTGACGCCTGTTCAGACTGCGCCTGAAGTAGCAGCGACGGCCGAGGCCAGCCAGTGAGCGTTTTCCACAAATCCACAGGCCCCGGTGCCCTCGACCGGGGATACCCAAATATCCCAAAGGGAGAGGGTCGCGCCCGGTTTTCCACAAGAGACTTCTTGTGGAAAACTGGAAAAGCGCGAGGGCCTGTGGGGCTTGTGGGAAACGCGGCGGTTGCAGGAGAGACGGCCCGGAGTCCAGAGGCGCGCCTTTGGTCGGCTCCCCTCACGGGGAGACGAAACGGGTGGGGTTGGTTTTTGACTCACCCAGGGGCAGAAGGCTGCAAGCAGCGGACGAGCGTTTTCCACAAATCCACAGGCCCCGTAGCCGTTGCCCGCGATACCTCAATATCGCAAGAGGCAACGGTCGCGCCCGCTTTTCCACAAGAAACCTCTTGTGGGAAAGCGGATCAGCGCGAGGGCCTGTGGAGCTTGTGGGAAACGCGGCGGTTGATAGTGGCACGGTCTAGCGCCCGGAGGGCGCAAGCGAAAGGGATGTGCAAGGCTGCGCAGCAGTCCCCGCAACGCGGGGATGAGCGCGAATGCGCGAACCTGGAGCAGCCCGGTCGGCCCGCAAAGCGGGACGATTCGCCCAACAACGGACGGTGAAGACGATGGAGCAAAGCATCGGGAGCCAGGAGCTATACCAGCACCTGAAGACCCACGGACGCGCGGAAATTGACGGCTGGGCGATTAACGCGGACGGTGCGGAAATTTGGCTCACGAACCCCTACGGCATCGACGTGGGGTTCTACGCAAACAACGCGGAAGGATGCGCCGGCATCCTGGAGCGCATTTCAACTGACGATCACGAAAGGGAATGGGGCACGCTGTAGTGCAGCCATTCAGAATTCAAGGCAACCGACACACGCCACGGAACGGGCGCGGTTGCGTGACAAGGAAAGGCGAAGGCGACGGACGAAGGAAGTCGCCCTCGCCTTTCGCACTTTCCGGCCCTGCGTGACGCGGCACAAGCGCGGAACGAAACAGCAGGACGGAAAGCGGGAGAAGGCGCAAGGCGAACCGCTGCGAAGCAAGGGAAGCCGTATTGCGCCTCCCCGACTTTCGCGTGCGAAAGTTGTACAAAACCGGCAGCGGAGCGGACGGGCCGGGACGGCCGCCGAATGGCGGCAGCGGGAACCGAGACGGCCCGGCGACACGAAGCAGAATGGCAACGGTAGCAGCCTACGGGGCGAGAAGTGGAAAGCCTAGAAGCGATAGCGAATAGGCGATCACCAACTGCGAGCCAGGCCGCGCATTGCGTGGCCTGCGTCTTTCGCGGCGATCCAGATCAAGAGCCGCGAGAAAGGCATACGGCAAGGATGGTGGTCGGCCGAAGGCTGGCCACCATCGAGCCAGTGCAAGCGGAGAGGTTGCGGCCTGAGTTCCGGCGAAGCTGGAACGAAAGACCGGCAAGGAAGCGGAGCGGGAAAACCGGATTGGCACGGTTGGGCCGAAGGGCCAGCCGTGTCAATCCGGCGCTTTTTTGGGGAAGTGCCGCGCAAGGAACTTGCGCATGGTTTTCTCGGTGACGCCAAAGTATTTGGCGAGCTTCGGCGTCGTCAAACCGAGGGCGTGCAGCTCCCCTACTTTGTCGCGTTGAGGGTCGAGCTTGAGGCGGCCGGTGCTGCCTTTGCGCCGGCCGCCGATTCGGCCCTCAAGGCGAGCACGCTGCAAGCCTTCACGGGTGCGCGCACGGGTGAATTCCACCTCGATCATGGAGGCCATAGCGAAAGCGGCGGCCTGAATTTGAGCATTCAGGCTACCGTCCATGACGGTGCCGTTCTTCGTGATGATGATGGTGACGCCGCGCTCGGCGGCAGTCTCCAGAATCGAAAAGACTTGTCCGGGAGACCCGCCCAAGCGGGTGAATTCGGAAGTTAAAAGCAAGTCACCACGCTGGGCCTGCTCCGTTAGGAGCGAGCCCAGCGCGCGTTCCCGCCAGGGAACAGAGCGACTTGCCGTTTCTTCAACGACAACGAGCGGGGCGTAGCCGCGCGAGTTGGCGAAATCCAGCAGGCCAAGCCGCTGGTTCGCCACGTCTTGCGAGTCGCGCGAGACTCGCAAGTATGCGAAGTAACGAGGCACGGCAGATTCACGCGGAGAACATGAGTTTGTAGGCGAGAGGGAAAGCGGCCAGGACGCCCACAATCGGGCACAGGCGGCGGCAGAATGCCGCGCCGGTCTTGGACTGGATGCTGCGAGCGAGAGCGAAGCCCAGCAGCCAGCCAAGGCCCCAGCCGGCGACAAGCACCAGGAGCGCAAAGAAGGTGTTGCGGCTGAAATAGTCGAGGGATGCGGACATCACTCGGTCGGCGGTTTTGTCATCCATGAAGGGCTCCGATCAGTAGACGCAAACGGAGCTGGCCAGCAGGTCAGCGAGTTTGCGGGCTTTGGTGGTCTTGGGCATGGATTGGCCAAAGTCGGTGATCGCGTCCACCAGGACGCGGCACTCGGCTTTGGTCAGTCGCACGCAGGGAATGGGATAGGTAGCGCCATTGCGGAATCGACTGGCCAGCGCCGGCACGGCGCGCAGCCGGCGATTCTCGCAATGCACGGCATCGAGCACGTCGGCCACGGCCACCATGTCGCCGGCTTTGCCGGTGAACATGTGGTCGGCTTGGGCGTGGTCGCCGTCCGAAGTCAGCAGCGCGAAGATGTCGAGCGCCATGATGGGCCGGCGCGTCAGCGGGCGCGCGGAGCGCGCAGCGCGGTGGCCATCAATGGCTCCACAAAGCGCAGCAATGCGCTTTGCTCGTCCACGGTGAAACCGCTGGTCAGGCTGTGCTCGATCAGCTCCAGTGCGGCCTCCTTGTACTCGATGGGGAGAGCACTGAGCATGGCCAGACTGAAAAGGTAGTCCGGGTGCGCGGCGGAAGCGGCGCACTGGAGCAGGATCAGCGCGGCCTCGTTAGACGGGTTTTTTTCGATCAGGTGAAGGGTTGCCCTCACCGGCTCGGGAAAGTCGCTCAAAACGGCTGTATTCGCGCCGTAGATCGGGCGATGCTCGCTCATAAGGGCCTCACGGTAGTTATTTGTCCAGAAAGGGCGAATTTTACCGGATTCGACGGTAATTAAAAGGTACGTTTTAATGCCGCTTTTTCCGGCAGGAAAAACGGTCGTTAAAACTACCGGGCAAAACGCCCCGGAGGGGCGTTTGCCGGGTTTTTCACCCGGCTGGCAGCGGCTACAGCAGGCCGCGTTGAGCGAAGGACACGGACGCCCCGCCGGCGACGATGACGTGATCCAGCACGCGCACGTCCACCAGGGCGAGCGCATCCTTCAGCACTTTGGTCAGGTTCTCATCGGCGCGTGACGGCTCGGGCACCCCGGAGGGGTGGTTGTGCGCGAAGATGACGGCGGCGGCGTTCAGGCGCAGCGAGGTCTTCACCACCTCGCGCGGGTACACGCTGGTCTGCGTCAGCGTGCCCCGGAACAGCTCGATGTACTCGATGACGCGGTTCTGTGCGTCCAGGAAGATGGCCGCGAACACTTCATGCTCCAAGCTCCCAAGGCGCAGCGAGAAGAAGGCGCTGGCGTCAGCCGGCGCGGAAATCAGGCCGTTGCGCATCACCTTTTCGTCAAGGATGGCCAAGGCGGCCTCGATGACTTGGCCGGCGCTGGCCAGTTGAAACTGGCCGTTGTCGTCAATGGTGAAAAGGTCGATGTGCGAAGCAGTCATGTCATGGACTCCAGGAAGTGGGCGGGATTGCCTACTTCCTCTGGATCGGTTCGCAGCGCAGCGGTCAAGGGTGAAACGGCCAGCGGCCGCAAGCGCCCGCCAGGGCGCGCAGCCCTTGACGGCGAGAACGAACTGATACCCTTGGAAGTGACAGGCAACCCCACCCTCTGCACACCACGGACGCCTTTGTGCAGTTGTCTAGCTTTCGCGCGCGAAAGCTCACTTCAGGCCGACAGGCCAGCGCCCGGAGGGCGCAAGCGAAAGGGATGTGCAAGGCTGCGCAGCAGTCCCCGAAGGGGATGAGCGCGAATGCGCGAACCTGGAGCAGCCCGGTCGGCCCGCAACGCGGGACGATTCGCCCGGCAGGATTTCAGGGGTTAGAGGAAGCCAGGGAGAGAGAGGAACACGGGGAAGGAGAAGATCGACCCAGCCAGCAGCAGCGACACAAGGAAGGACGCCGGCAGGACGGCGCGCGCAGCGCGCAGGCTTGCCGGCCCAGCCAGCAGGGCGAAGCCCTGCCCTTCCAGCCCGGCGCAGCCGGGCTTGTCGCCGGCCTACCGCTCCACCTGGGGAGCGGTCGCGGCTACGGCCGCCCTGCCCGCCTCCATAGCAGCATCGGCCCGCTTGTCCAGCAGGGCGCACAGGAAGGCGGCATCGTTGGCCACGTCCACCGGGTCACGGGTCAGCGCGGAGCGCAGCGCGTCTTTCATCCAGTGGGAGGCGGCGGGATCGGCTAAAACTTCGTCAATAGTCGGGACATGGGCGCGGGGCATAGTAGGTGCTCCAGTTGCGGCCGCCACCGGGCGGCCGCGCGTTTCAAAAAAGGGCCAGTTGCGGGGGTTCCGCCTCGGCCAGCTCGGTTTTCACGTCCTCCAGCTCAAGCGTCAGCTTGACCAGAATGGACAGGTCATAGGAAATGTGGGCGTCCTTCAGGCGCAGCGCCGTGCGCAGCGCGCCCAGCGGGTTGTTACCGCTGGAAATGCACACGTCGTAAGCGGACAGGGCCGCTAGGCCCTGCTCGCGGTAGCGCGTATATGTGGCGATGTCGCGCTGTAGCTCGGCCTCGTACTGCTCGATTTTCAGGGCCAGGTACTCGGCCCGGTCGGCCGGGGCCTTCGGGACGCGGTGCCCTAGATGGGGATCGAGGCTTTGCCAGTTGGCGCGGATGCCCACCTTCTCGGCCTCGGGGAATTCCGCGATCAGGGCCGCGACAGCGGCCGGATCGACGGCGGCCACCAGTGCGGCGGCCTGCTCCTGTATAGACATCGGCCGCCCTCCCCTAGCCTTCCAAGCGGGTCAGCAGCGGGACAGCGCCGTAATTCCACCAGTCGAAAACCCGGTGCAGCGTGGCGCGCTGTTCTTCCTCGGTCGCGGTGCTGAAAAGGTTGTGCTGCCGGATCACGCGGCCAGCGTGGAAGGCTTGCAGCACCTCCAGCGGGGACGGGGCACCATCGAGGGCGCGCAGCGCCTCGCGCAGCTCGCCGTCTTTCACGAAGCCAGGCGGGAACGGCTGGCCACGGTCGGCGGCTGCGGTCGCGGCCTGCTCGATGTCGTGCAGTGTCCATTGCTTCATGATTCGATCCAGCAGGGCGGCGCGGCCCTCACGGACTCCCGCGCGCAGCGCGGCCGCTTGTTTTTCCAGTTCCTCGGCGCTGGCCAGCTTGGCGGCCAGCTTGTTGCGCTCGTTGCGGATCGGGTCGCCCACTTCCGGCAGCAGGTCAACCCAAGGCATGAATTTCGGTTGCATGGCTCGTACTCCTTGAGAGGCCCCGGCGAAGCCGGGGCGCGTGCGTTGGTGGGTTAGGCGGTCAGGGTGAAAAGGGCGGTATTTACGGCGGTGCCGGATTCCGCGAAGGTATCGGGGGGCAGGTTCTCCCATTCGCCGCCGTGCTGCTCCACCAGCGGGCGGAGCTGGTCATTCTGGCGGGGGCCGTTGGCGCAGATCGCCACCAGCTTGCCGCCCGGCTTCAGGAAGCGCAGCGCGTGGCGGATGTGCTTGATGTCGTCGGCGTTGGCAAAGGGGGGATTCATCAGAATGCGGTCGAACGATCCCCACAGGGTTTCGGGCGTGCATTGCAGGAAATCACCGATCACCACGGCGCGGCGGTCTGCATCGAGGCGGCCGCCCAAGGCCGCGTTAATCTCCACGGCCACCACTTCGCAGCCCTCGGGCAACTGCTCCAGAATCCGGCCGGTGCCGGCGCTCGGCTCCAGCACGCGCATTCCCGGCTCGATGTCGGCCAGCTCAACCATGCGCGCGGCCAGATCGGCCGGGGTCGGGAAAAGTTGCGGGACGCTCACAACCTGCACGCCGGCTTTGAGCTGGTCGCGCATGGCTTGGAAGTCCTCGGCCATCGCGGCGCGGTTGTCGGTGCTCTCGGTGCTGGCCGGGGCCTGCTCGGCCGTCACCGGGGCCGGGGCCACGGGTTCGCGCTCGAATTTCACCGGCTCGGCCGCCTCGGGCGCGGGCTTGTCCACGCGCTTGGCGTCGGTGATGTAAACCTGCACGATCCGATAGCCGCTATTGGCCAAAAAGGCGGTGCGGTAGCGGTACGCGCCATGCTCGGCCGTGGCTTGCGCGGTGCGGGTGCCCTTGTAATCGGTGGGCTTGCGCTTGTATTCCTCGGCGGTCATTTCGATGAAGCCTTCACCGGGGAAATTCACCAGCGGCGGCAGCTTGGCGGCCTTCTTGACCTTGGCGGCGTCTTCCTCGGTCGGCGCGCGGTAGTCCTTGATTTCCTCAATGCCACGCACGCGCACATAACGGGCGTTCGTGGTCACGCTGTTGATCTGGCCGCCCTTCTTATTGACGCGCATCACCACCAGCCATTCACCATCAACCAGGACACGGCCGCCCGGCTGGATGTCGAAACCCTCGGCCTTCAAACCGCCTTGCTCGTCCAGCATGGCGCGCTCGTAGGCAATCCGGTTTTCATAGTGGGCAATCCAGCGGTCACAGTGGGCAACCGTGGCCGGGTAGGTCTTCTTGGCGGCCTCGATCACTTCGGCCAGGGTGCGCGGCGCGTAGAGGTTCGGATGCGAGCCGTTCAAGGCGTCGTAAGCGGTCGGGGTGTGGCTCCAGTCTTCGCGGTCGCCTTCCTTGCGCGGCAAGTGCAGCCAGCACATGCCAGCGATGCGCAGGGCCACGGCCTTTTGCAGCTCGGCGTCTTGCTCGGCCTCGCATTCAAGCCACAGCTTCAGCCACATTTCGGCCTCTTGCTTGCTGCGCTCCTGTTTGCGCTTGTCGGCCTCCAGCCCCTTGATGCGGCGATGACGGACGGCGGGCAGCTCCTTGTATTTCGCATGACGCAGGGCACCGGCTGCGCGCTGCTTCCAGTATTCGGAGGTTTCCCACATCTGCACGGCGCGGCGCATCCCATTTTCCATGCGCTCGGCGTCCTTGCGGGCCTTGCGTTCGCTGTGATGGCCCACAAGGATGGGTTGCCCGAACTCGAACCGCTGCCCGATGGCCTGCACGGCGTTGCGCGCTGCGCTGGCGTCATGGGCGCGCTTGTCGCTGTAGTCCTCGAAGCGGTCGGCGCGTTCCTCGGCGCGCTCAACTAGGCCCGTGTCCTCGTCGCCAATCTCGCCGCACAGTTCCATCAGGAGGTCTTCGCGGGCCGGCGTCCACATGGGGGCCACGAAAAGCTCTTGACGGGGTGCCCACTTGAAGCCGGCCGCCTTCACGCGCTCATAAGTCGCGCTGTCCAGTCGTGAGGACGGGTAAAGGCGCAGCTTGTTGTCTTCGGGGGAATAGGTGGCGGTCAGCGTTTGCATGGTCGTTTTCCTTATGCGGAGGGTTGAAGATGGTCTAAGCGGCTGGGGTCTGGTCTGCTCACCGTCACCCCTGCCGGGGCATCGCCTCATCACTGAAGCAATGCCTATATTCTACCCGTCAAACTATTGACCGTCAATAGTTTGTGAGAGAAAAAAGCCTGATTTTTCGCGGGTTCCCGGCTTGTGTTTCTTCGGGGTTCAGGCAAGCTACCTTGGAGCCTCGGGGCGGGGTTTGGGGGCCGGAACAGGCCCCCAAGGTGTTGCAGTTGCTCTTGCCCCGCAGGGGCACAAGCTCCCCTGCTCCCCGTCGATTACCCACATGGCCAGCGGAGCGCGGGGCCGGCTTTTGCATCCCACCATCTACCTCGTCGCCTCGGCGTCCAGGGGCACGCAGGACGGGCGCGGTCAAGGGAGAAACCGGAGGCCGCACGCGGAGCGCAGCCCGAAGGGCGAGCACCGAACGGGTGAGGATTTCAGGGCGCAGCCCGGCCCTTGACCGGAGAAGCCCGGCCGGAGGGCACCATGACGACGAATAAAGGCGCGAGGTAGTGGTGGGGTGCGGCCCCGCGCGTAGCGGATTCAGCGCACCAGCGCCGGCACACCACGGATCAGATCCACAGCCCGAACTTTCGCGCGCGAAAGTTCCTCGGTGCGGCCTTCAGGCCGGGCAAGCGGAGCGCGCAGCGCCGGCACGGCGCGGAGGCGTCAGGGATTGACGCCCGAAGGGGCGAGACGCCGCAGGCGGCTCGATGCGCAGCACGAAAGCCCGGCCCCGCAGGGGAGACGCCCTAACGACGGCGGGAATCCTGGTGCAACAGGTCATAGACGCCCTGCCCTTCGCTGTGCTGGCAATACTGGCACCAGCGGAGCATCCCCGCAGCCGTGGCCCGCCATTGCGTCATGCCGCGCTTTGCACACGCCGGGCAAAGCCCACGTTTCGGCTTCCGGGAACCGAAGCCCTGGCCAGCTCTCACGCCCACGGCGCGCACCCGGAAAAGGGCCATGCAGGGACGGCGTAGCCGTGCCGGCCAAGCCCAGCAGGATGCCGCGCGGCGGGGCGCAGCCCCAAGAGCGCCCGCCCGCGCAGGCGGGCGGTGGTCATCAGCATTGCCAGTTGGCACGGAAGCCGCGCCAGTCGCGGGCCACAAAGCCGGTGGCCGATTCGAGCGCGGCGGCCAGGGCCTCGGCGCGCGCATGGGACGAGTGGCGGCGGATCGCGGCCGCGAACTCGGCCAGGGTCAGGCGGGAACCCCAGCGCACCAAGTAGCCCCATGCGGCGATAGCGTGGCGGATCAGTTCGTTGGTGGCAGTGTCGGTAGCGGTCTTGCTCATGGTCATGTCCTTGGGTTGGATGGTCGAGGGTGAGGCTGACGCGCGGGCCTGCTCGCCCTGGTGCGCGTCAGCCGGGTGCAGCGCCGGCCAGCGGCCGGCGCTCCGATTTAGGCGGCGGCCTCCAGCTCGGGCACGGCGCGGGATTCATCCAGGCGCAAGCGGGATTCGGGAACCGGGAACCACGGGCAATCCCAGTCCAGCAGATAGCGCGCGCCGTTCGCGTACTGGCCGCACGGCGAAGCCGGGCGCTGATAGAAGCCGGTGACACGCAAGGGAAACTCAATGCCTGCCGGGTTCGTGTAAATCACTGGATCGCCGGCTTTGAACCGCAAGGGCTGGCCGTTCTCGGGTGCATAGGGCTTTTGCGCGTCGTGCTGGGCGGTGACTTCCTCGGCCCATTCGTGGTGGCTGCTCATGGTGTCGTCCTTCGTGTAGTGGTGGGAGGGAGGCCCGGCCGCGCGTCCAGCGTGGCCGGGCGGCTCGGGTTAGCCCTTCAGGCGGCGCATTTCCTCGGCCAGCACCCACAAGGCGCGGTTCAGCTTAACGCTCTGGTCGATGCCGTTGACCGGGCGCGTCGTGGTGGTGCGGCCGCTGCGGTTGCGGCCGCGCAGTCCGCCCTTCATCATGTTTTCCTGCACGCGGTTGAAGGTCGTCCACATATCGTCGCGGCGATCCTCGAAGCGGCGCGGGGCCAGGATTTGGGATTCAGTCACGGGCACAGCCCCGCTGTCCTGGTCGTCGTACTTCAGGGCCAGTGCAGCGCGGGCAAAGGCGGCCTGCTCGCCCTGGTTGAGCGTGAGCACCTGCATGGCCTCGCGCTGGGTGGTGGCTTCCTCGAAGCTGTCCAGCACCTTGAAAGCGCCTTCGATCACATCGCCCACCACGTCGCCGTTATGGCGCACGCGGATGTCGCTGGTTGTCTCGCCGCATACCATGCCGTTAGAGCACACAAAGCGGAACATGCCGGCCAGCATCTGGTAGCTGCTGGTGCCGTCGTGGCTGTTCAGCAGGATGATTTCATTCGCCTCGCGGCCGGCGATCTGGTCGGCGTGGCGCAGGCGGATCATGTGCTTGGTGTGCTCGCGCTTTTCCTCGTTGCGCACGCGGGTCTGGCAAACCATGAAGGGCTGGAAACCCTCTTTGCGCAGGCCGTTCAGAACGTCAATGGTCGGGATATAGGTGTAACGCGCGGAGCGGCTTTCGTGGGCGGCCTCGGCAAAAATCGAGGGGGCCACGGCGCGGATTTGGTCATCCGACAGGGGCATGTCGGCGCGGATACCGGAAGCATTGCGGAAGCGGCTTGCGAGTTGCATGGTCATTTCTCCAGTGAGTTGATGATGGTCTAGGGATCAAAGGGCCGATAAGCCCGGCCTGCTCGCCGGGCCTGTCGGTTGTTCAGGTCTGCGGCGCGGATTCGCGCAACATCCCTTGAATCTTGGCTTGGAGGTCTTCCAAGCGGGCCACCGCCTCGGCGGTGCCTTCTTCGTTCGGGCAGTAGTCTTTTTTGTCGTCGATGAGGTTTTTCACTGCATATTCCAGATCGAAAAGCTCATCACGGGTAAAGCTGCTGGCCATGATTAGCGGCGGCCTTGACCGGCTTGCTCGGTGCTGTCGTAGTCGCGCATCCAGTCGTCGTGCTCGGCGTTGCCGGGGCCTTGCTGCTGCTGGCCAGCGTCACCGCCTGCACGGTTGCCGCTGGGACGGCCCAGGTACTGCACGCGCTCGGCCTCGAAGTTGAAACCGCCCTTGCGTTCGGCCTGCTTGTACCAGCTACGAATCCGGCCCATCACCGCCACGGTGGAACCCTTCTTCAGAAACTTGGCGTCGTTCTCGGCTTGCTTGCCGTAGGTCGTCACCGGGATGAAGTCGGTTTCTTCGTGCTTCTTGCCGTCGCGGTCGAAATAGACGTTATCCACGGCGACAGTGAAGGTCACGGAAGGCGTGCCGCTGGGCGTGTAGCGCAATTCCACGTCCTTGGTCACGTTGCCCACGATGGTGAAAGTGTTGATGCTGGCCATGATCGAAGCTCCTTTTTTGCTCGGTTGATGGTGGTCTTTGCTGCCTGGTGCAGAACCGTTCTTTGTTCCTACACCATGAGTCATATTGTACCATAAAACTATTGACCGTCAATAGTTTGTGAGAGAGAAAAGCCTGATTTTTCGCGGGTTCCCGGCTTGTGTTTCTTCGGGGTTCAGGCAAGCTACCTTGGAGCCTCGGGGCGGGGTTTGGGGGCCGGAACAGGCCCCCAAGGTGTTGCAGTTGCTCTTGCCCCGCAGGGGCACAAGCTCCCCTGCTCCCCGTCGATTACCCACATGGCCAGCGGAGCGCGGGGCCGGCTTTTGCATCCCACCATCTACCTCGTCGCCTCGGCGTCCAGGGGCACGCAGGACGGGCGCGGTCAAGGGAGAAACCGGAGGCCGCACGCGGAGCGCAGCCCGAAGGGCGAGCACCGAACGGGTGAGGATTTCAGGGCGCAGCCCGGCCCTTGACCGGAGAAGCCCGGCCGGAGGGCACCATGACGACGAATAAAGGCGCGAGGTAGTGGTGGGGTGCGGCCCCGCGCGTAGCGGATTCAGCGCACCAGCGCCGGCACACCACGGATCAGATCCACAGCCTGAACTTTCGCGCGCGAAAGTTCCTCGGTGCGGCCTTCAGGCCGGGCAAGCGGAGCGCGCAGCGCCGGCACGGCGCGGAGGCGTCAGGGATTGACGCCCGAAGGGGCGAGACGCCGCAGGCGGCTCGATGCGCAGCACGAAAGCCCGGCCCCGCAGGGGAGACGCCC
>NZ_WTVS01000038.1 GCF_012911005.2 Aromatoleum toluolicum
GCGCAGCACCGGTGCTCCCTCCCCTTCAAGGGGAGGGTTGGGGTGGGGATGGGTTTCGGACGGAGCTTGGACAGGCGCCGGTCAATTCCGACGGAAACCCATCCCCCTCCTAACCTCCCCCTTGAAGGGGGAGGAACACGGTGCCGAGCACATATCTGATGCCTAGTTAATAACCGCCGGTGCAGGAGACGAACGATGAAGATCGAAGGCATGTCTGCGGTCGTGACGGGCGCGGGCTCCGGGCTGGGTGCGGCGACCGCCGCCGCGCTTGCACGGGCCGGCGCGAAGGTCGCGCTGCTGGACCTCAAGGTCGACGCGGCCGATGCGGTCGCGCGGACCTGCGGCGGCGCCGCGTTCCAGTGTGATGTGGCCGACCCGGCAAGCGTAGCCGATGCGCTCGCGGCGGTCGGGGAGCGCCACGGCGCGGCGCGCATCGTCGTCCACTGCGCGGCGATCTCGATCGGCCGCGTGCCGCTCGTCGGCGGCGACCCGGTCGCGCGCCTTGCCGCCTTCGCGCGGCAGGTGCGCATCAACCTCGACGGTGCGCTGAACGTGCTGAGCCTCGCTGCCGACGCGATGCGGCGGCTCGCGCCGCTCGACGACGGCGAGCGCGGCGTCGTCGTGAACACCGCGTCGATCGCCGCGTTCGAAGGGCAGGCGGGCAGCGCCGCGTATTCGGCCTCCAAGGGCGGCATCGCCGCGCTGACGCTGCCGGCCGCGCGCGAATTGTCTGCCCTCGGCATCCGCGTCAATGCGATCGCGCCGGGCATCTTCGACACCCCGATGATGGCCGGCCTGCCCGACTACGTGCGCGCGCTCTACCTCGCCGACAGCGTGTTCCCCAAACGCTTCGGCGCGCCCGCGGAGTTCGCCGAACTCGCGCTCGCGATCGTCGCGAACCGCATGCTCAACGGCGAAGTGATCCGTCTCGACGGCGCGCTGCGGCTGCCGGCCGCCGCCGACTTCCTCACCCGCGCCGGCGTCCTCGCCGCGCCTGCCTTCAACGACTGACAAGGATTCCGTCATGAACAAATACCATCTGACCGACGACCAGCTCGACGCCTGGGACGCCATCCGCCGTTTCGCGCAGGAGCGCATCGCGCCGTTCGCGAAGGAAATCGAGGACAGCAACGAGTTTCCGCGCGAGCTCTTCCGCGAGATCGCCGGGCAGGGCTATCTCGGCGCCGCGCAATCGCCCGACTTTGGCGGCGCGGGTTGCGACGCCGTGACGCTGTGCCTGATCCTCGAAGAGATCTCGAAGGCCTCGGGCGCGGTCGGCAACTCCTTCAACACGCACGTGAGCCTCGTCACCGAGCTGATCGGCACGCACGGCACGCCCGCGCAGAAGGACAAGTACCTCGGCGCGCTGATCTCCGGTCGCAAGTTCGGCGCCTTCGGCCTCACCGAACCGTCCGGCGGTTCGAACGCCGGCGCACCGCTGACGCGTGCCGTGCCCGACGGCAACGACTGGCTGCTCTCCGGCTCGAAAGCCTTCATCACCAACGGCCCGATCGCCGACATCTTCGTCGTCACGGCGAAGACGCCCAACGGCGTGTCGGCCTTCATCGTCGAACGCGGCATGCCGGGTTTCGAAGCCGGCCCGCCGGATAAGAAGATGGGGATGCACGGTTCGCCGACCTCGTCGCTGTACTTCGACGAAGTGCGCGTGCCGCAGGCCAACATGCTCGGCGCCGAAGGCACGGGCTTCCGCAAGTTCGCGCAGGCGCTCGACCGCGGCCGCATCAACGTCGCGTCGCTGATCGTCGGCATCGCGCAGGCGTCTTATGAAGCCGCGGTCGTCTATGCGCGCGAACGCGAGCAGTTCGGCCGGCCGATCGCGGCCTTCCAGGGCGTGCAGTTTCCGCTTGCCGAGATGGTGACCGACATCGAGGCTTCGCGCCTGCTGATCCTGAACGGCGCGCGCATGTACGACGCCGGGCTGCCGATCAAGCTCGAATCGTCGATGGCGAAGTACTTCGCGGCCGAAGCGGCGCTGCGCGTCTGCGACACCTCGATCGCGATCCACGGCGGCTATGGCTACTACTGCGACTTCCCGGTCGAGCGCTACTTCCGCGACGTGAAGTGCTACCACATCGCCGAAGGCACGAGCCAGATCCAGCGCCTCGTGATCGCGCGCGAGACGGTCGGGCGCTATCCGCTGTGAGGCGTGCGGGAATGATCACCATGAAAGGGAGGCGTACATCATGCCGTCGAGGCCGCTGAGAAGATTGATGGTTCATCTCGACCAGGGCGAGCGCAGCGCGGTGCGGATGGCCATGGCCGTGTCGCTCGCGCGCTTGCACGGCGCGCAACTGATCGGGGTGTTCGGGCAGCGCGCGCAGCCACACCGCGTCGGCGTCGTCGCGAACTGGCCGAGCCCGGAGTATTCCGAGGCCGCGGCCGCGAGCCAGCGACTCTTTGCCCAAGTGAGCGAGGGGCTGCCGGAGGCGTCGTGGTACGACGTCAATCGCGGCAGCGACGCCGAGTTGCTGCGCCAGATCACCGATTTCGCCCGCTATGCCGACCTCGTCGTCCTCGGCCAGCACGACGACCAGGCCAAGCCGCTGACGCCGCACGATCTCGCCGAGGAAGTCGTGCTCGGATCGGGGCGTCCGGTGCTGATCGTCCCCTATGCGGGGGAGTTCACCGAGGTCGGCCGCCGACCGCTGATCGCATGGAATGCGTCGCGCGAATCGGCCCATGCGGTGAGCGACGCGCTGCCGCTGATCGCGGACTGTGCCGAGGCCGTGGTGGTGTCACTCGACGCGCGCCACGAGCACGCGAAGGACGGCTGCCAGCAGCTGTCGGCCCACCTCGCGTGCCACGGCGGGCACGCGAAGACCGAGGTGCTGGTCGTCGAGGACGTCGGCGTCATGGACGTGCTGCTGAGCCGCGTCTCGGACGTTGGCGCCGATTTGCTGGTGATGGGCGCGCACGGCCCCGCGGGCTTGCCCTTTGTCAGCGCCGGCGCGGGCACGCGCCACATCCTGCGGCACATGATCGTGCCGGTGCTGATGTCGAACTGAACTGGAGTGAAGGCATGAAGATTCTGGTACCCGTGAAACGCGTGGTCGATTACAACGTCAAGGTGCGGGTCAAGGCCGACGGCACGGGCGTCGATATCGCGAACGTAAAGATGGCGATGAACCCGTTCGACGAGATCGCCGTGGAAGAGGCGGTGCGGCTGAAGGAGGCGGGCATCGCGACCGAAGTCGTCGCCGTGTCCTGCGGCGTCGCGGCCTGCCAGGAGACGCTGCGCGCGGCGATGGCGATCGGGGCCGACCGCGGCATCCTCGTCGAGACGGAAGTCGAGCTGCAGCCGCTGGCGGTGGCGAAGCTGCTGAAGGCACTGTGCGACAAGGAGCAGCCGGCGGTCGTGATCTGCGGCAAGCAGGCGATCGACGACGACGCCAACCAGACCGGCCAGATGCTCGCGGCGCTGATGGGCTGGCCGCAGGCGACCTTCGCCTCCAAGGTCACCCTCGGCGAGGGCCGGGCGACGGTGATGCGCGAGATCGACGGCGGCCTCGAGACCCTCGAGATCAAGCTGCCGGCGGTGGTCACCACCGACCTGCGCCTGAACGAGCCGCGCTACGCGACGCTGCCCAACATCATGAAGGCGAAGAAGAAGCCGCTCGACACGGTGAAGCCTGCCGACCTCGGTGTGGACGTGACCCCGCGTCTCGCGACGCTGAAGGTCGCCGAGCCCCCGAAGCGCAGCGCCGGCGTGCGCGTCGCGGACGTCGCACAACTCGTCGACAAGCTCAAGAACGAAGCGAAGGTGATCTGATGGCGATCCTGGTTATTGCTGAACACGACAACGCGAACCTGAAGGCCGCGACCCTCAATACCGTCGCTGCCGCGGCGAAGCTGGGCGCGCATTTGGCAACCGAGGTTCACGTGCTGGTCGCCGGTGCGAACTGCTGCGCGGCTGCGGCGGAAGCGGCGAAGATCGCGTGCGTGGCGAAGGTGCGGGTGGCCGACGCGGCCCATTACGAAGCGCAAACCGCCGAGAACGTCGCGGCGCTCGTCGTGGGAGTGGTGGCCAACGAGGCGGCGGGCTACACCCACATCCTCGCGCCGAGCACCGCGAACGGCAAGAACGTCGCTCCGCGCGTGGCGGCGTTGCTCGATGTTGCGCAGATCTCCGACATCGTCGCGGTCGAATGCGCTGACACCTTCGTGCGTCCGATCTACGCGGGCAACGCGATGGCGACCGTCAAGAGCGGCGATGCGGTGAAGGTCATCACCGTGCGCACAACCGCCTTCGAAGCTGCGGGAATGTTGGTAACTGAGGGTGGCGCTGCAGCAGTGGAAGCGCTCGCCGCTGGTCCGGACCTGGGCTTGACGACGCTGAAGGGCCGCGAGCTCACCAAGAGCGCGCGCCCCGAACTCGGCGCGGCGAAGATCATCATCTCCGGCGGTCGTGGCCTCGGCAGCGGCGAGAACTACCAGCAGCTGCTCGAGCCGCTGGCGGACGCCCTCGGCGCCGCCCTCGGCGCCTCGCGCGCCGCGGTCGACGCCGGTTACGTCCCGAACGACTACCAGGTCGGCCAGACCGGCAAGATCGTCGCGCCGCAGCTCTACATCGCGGTCGGCATCTCCGGTGCGATCCAGCATCTCGCAGGCATGAAGGACTCCAAGGTGATCGTCGCGATCAACAAGGACCCCGAGGCGCCGATCTTCCAGGTCGCGGACTACGGCCTCGTCGGCGATCTCTTCGAGGTCGTCCCCGAACTCGGGCGCTGCGTCGCACCGGCGTAAGCCCTCGCGCTCGGGTCCTACTTACCGTCTTCAGCGGCAATAGACTCTCTCTCCTCCGTGCCGCCGGAGTTCATCCGGCTCGCAAGACCCTCTTCGCGAGCCGGATCCTTTTCTCTCCCCCGCAGGAGCCGCCGGCGCTCCCGTCGTCCGGCCGCTCAGCACGAAATGTCCTGTTGTAACGAAGCGGCAATTTCACGCTAACGCATCGTCATGTCCACCGGAAACCCGAGCAGACGATGCGAGGAAGCTCGCTGAAGCGGTGCAGAAACGAGCATGAATCCGCCTGGCGATTCCGTCCTGCGCATGCAAAGCGCAGCCAAAAGTTGCGTAGAAGTTGCACGAAATGTCCTGTTGCTAGCCCGATTTGCAACGAGCTCCGACCGGCCTTCGCAACAGAATGTCTCCGCTGAATGAACGTCCAGTGAATTCGGCAACGACATCGACAAGGAGGAGACCTCGCCGGCCGGGCGTGCCGGCGGTTGACGGCGCGCAGGGCGTCCAGCCCGGGGCCGGCCCGTTCAGACCGGGTCGCGAGCCGTGTCCGCATCGAGGCGCGTCCGCCGCATTCATCAAGAAAAGACCCGCAGCCACACCAAAGGGATGGAACAACATGAAGACAGATCATTGGATTGCCCGGCGCTCCGGGAGCGCGCTCGCGCTGCTGCTGGCCGTCGGCGCCGGGCCCGCGTTGGCCGACGAGGCCGACAAGGCGCAGATCCGCGAACTCGCGGCAAAGATCGAAGCGCTGCAGGCGCAACTGAAGATGCTCGCCGACAAGACCTCGTCGGTGCCGGCGCAGGCGGCTGCGAAGCCCGCGGCCGAAGTGGTCACCGCCGGCGAGCTTCCCGGCTCGATCAGGATTCCGGGCACCGAGACCTCGCTCAAGATCGGTGGCATGGTAGCGCTCGACATCGTCAAGGACTTCAGCGGCGGCGGCATGGGCGGGGCGGTCGCGCAGCCGCAGTCGATCGCCTTCGACGGCTCGGCGCAATCCAGGCGCGACGGGCAATTGAGCATGAGCGCACGTCGCAGCCGGCTGAATCTGCGCACGCTGACGCCGACTGATTTCGGCAAGGTCACGACCTATGTCGAAGGCGATTTCATCGGCGGTAGCGGTAACGAGCTGGTGACCAATTCGGCGTCGTTCCGCCTGCGTCACGCCTATCTGGAGGTCGGGCCGTGGCTCGCCGGTCAGTTCTGGACGAACTTCGCCGATCTGGCGACCTTCCCGGAGACCGTCGATTTCCAGGGCGGGCACGGCATGGTGCAGGCGATCCGCCAGCCCCAGCTGCGCTTCTCGAAGCAGTGGGGCGGGCACGAGCTGGCGGTCGCGATCGAGAACCCCGAAGCGGACATCGTCGGGATGTCGGTCGCGAGCTTCAATCCCGGCGTCGGGCCGGTGCCGACGACGCACGTCGACCAGTATCCGGATCTCACCGCGCGCTACGCGTTCTCCGGCGACTGGGGACGCATCGCGGTCGGCGCGCTCGCGCGCAAGCTGACCGTCGACAACCGTGGCGCGACACCGATCGGCGGCTTCGTTGGCGAGGACAACGTGTTCGCGGGGGGCGTGATGCTTGCGGGGCGGATCAAGACCGGTGGCAAGGATTCGCTGCAGTTCGGCGTCGAAGCTGGTCACGGCCTGGGGCGTTACATCACCGGTGCGCCGATCCCGGCCGCGGCCGTCCTCGACAACGGCGAACTGAAGACGGTCAAGTCGTGGGGCGCGACCGTCGGCTACCAGCATTACTGGAGCCCGACCTGGCGTTCCAACCTCGTCGTCGGCCGCGTCGGCCTCGACAACCCGCACCCGCCGATCGGGCGCACGGCGGTGAGCCGCATCGACGCGCTGTTCCTGAACCTGTTCTGGCAGCCCGTGCCGCGCGCGCTCGTCGGCATCGAGTACGTCCGCGGCGAGGTGCGAAACGACGCGACGAAGACCGGGACGCTCTCGAACGAGGGCAGTGCCGACCGTCTCGGCGCGACGTTCATCTACCAGTTCTAGCGTCGTCCGGCGCCCCTTCCCGCGGTGCACGGGGGGAGGGCGCGTCCGTGCGTTGCGGGGAAATGGCTTCCTCGCAACGCAAATCACCCCTTCCGCAGGAGTTCACACCATGCTCGACATCACACGCACGGATCTGCTGCTCGGCATCGTCGGCACCGGCCTGATGGGGCGCGGCATCGCGCAGATCGCTGTCCAGGGTGGCATTCGCGTGCTGTTGCACGACGCGCGTCCGGACGCCGCCGGCGAAGCGCGCGCGGCGATCGGCCAGGTTCTCGAAACGCTCGCCGCCAAGGGCAAGATCTCGCAGGCCGAGGCCGATGCGGCCATCGGGCGGATCGGCATCGGCGAATCGCTGCAGGCGCTTGCCGGCTGCCACATCGTCGTCGAAGCCATCGTCGAACAGCTCGACGCCAAGCGCGCGTTATTCGGCCAGCTCGAAGACATCGTCGGCGACACCTGCATCCTTGCGACGAACACCTCGTCGCTGTCAGTCACGTCGATCGCCGCGGGCTGCCGCCTGCCCGGCCGTGTCGGCGGCTTCCACTTCTTCAGCCCCGTGCCCCTGATGAAGATCGTCGAGGTCATCGACGGCGTGCTGGGCGACGCATGGGTCGGCACCGCGCTGACCGCACTGGCCCAGCGCATGGGCCATACGCCCGTGCGGGCAAAGGACACCCCGGGCTTCATCGTCAATCACGCCGGACGCGGCTACGGCACCGAGGCGCTGCGCATCCTGGGCGAGGGCATCGCCGGATTCGCGGACATCGACCGCATCCTGCGCCAAGCGGCGGGCTTCCGCATGGGGCCGTTCGAACTGCTCGACCTGACCGGGCTGGATGTCTCGCATCCGGTGATGGAGTCGATCTACGACCAGTACTACCAGGAACCGCGCTTCCGCCCGTCGCCGATCACGCGCCAGCGGCTTGCCGCGGGCCTGCTCGGACGCAAGAGCGGGCGCGGCTTCTACGCGTACCGCGACGGCAAGGCCGAGGCGCTCGCCGAAGACACGCCGCCGGCGAAAACGACGCGCCCCGTGTGGATCAGCCGGCGCCATGCCGCGGCCGCCGAATCTGTCGCGGCCCTGATCGAAACGCTCGGTGCAACGCTGGACCGCGGCGAACGGCCGGGCAGCGAGTCGCTGTGCCTCGTGCTGCCGTTCGGCGAGGATGCCACGACTGCCGCGCTCGCGGAAGGACTCGATCCGGCACGCACGCTGGCGCTCGACCCGCTCACGCTCGACGGCCGGCGCACGCTGATGCGCACGCCGCTGACCACCGGCGAGATGCGCGACGCGGCCTGGGGCCTGCTCGCCTCCGACGGCACGCCCGTTACGGTGATCAACGACAGCCCCGGCTTCGTTGCGCAACGGGTGCTCGCGACGATCGTCAATATCGGCTGCGACATCGCCCAGCAGGGCATCGCCACGCCGGCTGACATCGACCGCGCGGTGACCCTCGGCCTGGGTTACCCGAAGGGACCGCTCGCACTCGGCGACGCACTCGGCGCGTCGACCGTGCTCGCGATCCTCGACGCCTTGCACGCGTTCTATCGCGATCCGCGCTACCGCGCGAGCCCGTGGCTGAAGCGGCGCGCCGCACTGGGCGTGTCCCTGCTGACCCCCGAACACTGAAACGACCCGATCACACAGGAACTGCCATGCTCGACGCCTATATCTACGATGGCCTGCGCACGCCTTTCGGCCGCCACGCGGGAAGCCTCGCCGCCGTGCGCCCCGACGACCTCGTCGCGACGGTGATGCGGGAACTCGTCGCCCGTTCGCCTTTCCGCCCCGAGCAGATCGAAGACGTGATCCTCGGTTGCACCGCGCAGTCCGGCGAAGACAGCCGCAACGTGGCGCGCAATGCGTTGCTGGTCGCGGGCTTGCCGCCGAGCGTGCCCGGCCAGACGGTCAATCGCCTGTGCGGCAGCGGCCTCGCCGCCGTGCTCGACACCGCGCGCGCCATCAGCTGCGGCGAAGGCGAACTGTATATCGCCGGTGGCGTGGAGAGCATGAGCCGCGCCCCGTTCGTCGTCGCGAAGGCGGAGTCCGCCTACAGCCGCGACTTCAAGGTGTACGACTCGACCATCGGCGCACGTTTCCCGAACCGGAAAATGACCGAACAGTACGGCGCACATTCGATGCCCGAGACCGGCGACAACGTTGCCGCCGAGTTCGGCATCAGCCGCGAACAGGCCGACCGCTTCGCCGCCGCATCGCAGGCGAAGTACGCGGCCGCCAAGGCTGCCGGTTTCTACGCTGCGGAGATCCTGCCGATCAGCGTGCCGACCGGGCGCAAGACCCCGCCGCGGGTCGTCGCCGAAGACGAGCATCCGCGCGCGGAAAGCACGTATGAGTCGCTCGCGAAGCTCAAGCCGCTGTTCGAAGGCGGCGTCGTCACCGCCGGAAACGCGTCGGGCATCAACGACGGCGCCGCGGCCGTTCTGGTCGGCAACGCCGCAGTCGGCGACCGCGCCGGGGCGAAGCCGATCGCGCGCATCCTTGCCGGGGCCGCCGCGGGCGTCGAACCGCGCATCATGGGCGTCGGTCCGGCCTACGCGATCCCGAAGGCGCTCGAGCGTGCCGGGCTCACGCTCGCCGACATGGACATCATCGAGATCAACGAGGCCTTTGCGACCCAGATGCTCGGCTGCCTGAAGCTGCTGGACGTCGCCTTCGACGATCCGCGCGTGAACCCGAACGGCGGCGCAATCGCCATCGGCCACCCGCTCGGCGCATCCGGTGCGCGGCTTGCGCTCAGCGTCGCGCGCGAACTGCAGCGTCGCCAGGGCCGCTACGCCGTGGTCAGCCTGTGCATCGGCGTCGGCCAGGGGATCGCGCTGGTGCTTGAGCGCACCTGAGTGCTTGCCCGTCTGCGTGCGCAAACGCGCCCCAATGAAGCGCACGAATGGCGGTGGCCTCTAAATATGAAACAAACGAAATCAGCGGCGACAGTCAGGATCAGATGCCCGCGTCCCAGCCCGTTTCACTGCGCATGCCCGCGGCCTTCCCGGAAATGTGTGCGCTACGAAATGCCCGCACGGTCTCGAGAAATGCCGACAGGATCGGGGACTGGTCGTCGGCGCGGTAGAGGCAGCTCAGATCGATGTGGGCATTGGAGGAGGCGTCCTGCAGAGGGCGAAAGACCACGCCCGGGAGGGTGAGCACGGTGACGGACTCCGGCACGAGGCAGATGCCGAAGCCGCCCGCGACCAGGGCGACTCCGGTCACGGCATCGCCGACCTCCTGTGAAACCTTCGGCACGAAGCCCGCTTCCTCGCACAGCCTCATCACCTTGTCGATGAAGTTCGGGCGCGCCCCGGTGGGGAACAAGACCATCGGGTGCTCCGCGAGCATGCGGAACGACACATGCCTTTCCCGCGCGAGCGGATGATTTTCATTGACTGCGAGCAGCAGCGGCTCGGTCGCAACCAGCTCGGTGGCGAGGTCGGGGAGGGGCGCGAGCATGCGATTGAAGCCGACCGTGATGCGCCGCTGGCGCAGTGCTTCGATCTGTTCCGCCTTCGTCATCGTATGCAGGACCGTCTTCACTTCGGGATAGTCGTTGCGGAACGCGAGCAGCAGCCTGGGGATCGTGCCAAGGATGCCCGAGCCGAAAATCGCGACGTCGAGCCGGCCGAGCTTGCCTTGCCCCGCGCGCTGCGTGCGTTCGGTGGCCTGTTCGACGACGGCGCGGATGTTGCGCGCCTCCTCGAGGAACAGCTCCCCGGCCTGGGTCAGCTCCATGCCCTTTGGCGTGCGCGTGAATAGTCGCACCCCGAGTTCTTCCTCCAGTTGCTGGATCTGCCGAGTGAGTGGCGGCTGGGAGATGTGCAGGCGCGCGGCGGCGCGGCCGATGTTTTCTTCCTCGGCGACCGCGATGAAGTAGCGCAGGTGTCGCAGGTCCATGTCTTTGTGCCCCGTCAGTGCTCGTTCTTGAAACGATACCTTGAAGGTATTGATGGCGCCAAATAATGGTATTGGACGGTAATTCTCGACATCGATAACTTCCTCCTCCAGATCGGGCGACGCGCGGCATTCACCGACGGAGCGCACCGATGGAAAAGAACTCGCATAAGGAGGAAGACATGGGGTCGAAGAAGTTGGCGTACCGCGGTGCGCGGGAAGTTCGTCTGCGGAAGGCGGTGGGCGCGGTGATCGGTGCGTTGGCGGCAATGTCGGCCGCTCACAGTGCCTTTGCATTCCAGATCGACATCGGCAATCCGGACGTCCGCATGACCTGGGACAACACCGTCAAATACAGCGCAGCATGGCGCGTGCGCGGTGTCGATTCGAACGTCGCCGACAACTCGCTGGGTGTGCAGGCCAACACCAACGACGGTGACCTCAACTTCGATCGCGGGCTGATCTCCAACCGCATCGACCTGCTGTCGGAATTCGACTTCCGCTACAAGCGCAACTTTGGCTTCCGCGTCAGCGGCGCAGCCTGGTACGACGAAGTCTATAACCGCCACAACGACAATGCCGGCGCACTCGGTGGCGCGCTGGTGAATTCGCGTTCGGCCGATTTCGACGAATTCACCGACGACACCCGCGATCTGCACGGCCGCAAGGCGGAGTTCCTGGATGCCTTCGTGTGGACGAACCTCACGCCGGGCGACATGAACGTGAACCTCAAGGCCGGCCGCTTCACGCAGCTCTACGGCGAGAGCCTGTTCTTCGGCAGCAACGGCATCGCCGCCGCGCAGACCTCGCTCGACCTGATCAAGGCGCTTTCGGTGCCGAACTCGCAGTTCAAGGAAATCCTGCGCCCGGTGGGGCAGGTGTCGGCGCAACTGCAGGTCAGCCCGACCTTCTCGATCGGTGCGTACTACCAGGCCGAATGGCGCAAGACGCGGTTGCCGGCGGCGGGTTCGTACTTCAGCTTCGCGGACTTCGTCGACGAGGGGGGCGAGACCGTCATCCTCGGGCCGGGTGCCTTCGTGCATCGCGGCAAGGATATCGATGCGAAGGATTCGGGGCAGGGCGGCCTGCAGCTGAAGTTCAAGGCGGGCGATACCGAATACGGCGTGTATGCCGCGCAATACCACGACAAGATGCCGCAGTTCTACCTGCGCCCCGGCGTGAATCCGCGCAACGGCAGCATCGGCGACTACGTGCAGGTCTTCGCGGAGAACATCCGCACGGTCGGCGCGAGCTTCAGCACGCTGCTCGGCGAGACCAACGTCGGCGGCGAGATCTCCTTCCGCGACAACATGCCGCTGGTGGCGAGCGGCAACACCGTGATCCTGCCGGGCAACACGACGGCCGACGGCGACAGCGATGCCGCCTTCCCGGTCGGGCGCACGCTGCACCTCAACCTGTCGGCGATCAGCGTCCTGTCCGCGAACCCGCTGTGGGAAGGCGCCTCCTTCATCGGCGAGTTCGCCTACAACCGCCGGTTGGAGGTCACCGACAACGCGAACCAGCTTGACCCGCGGGCGACGCGCGATGCGAGCGCGATCCAGTTCATCTTCCAGCCCGAGTACTTCCAGGTGCTGCCCGGCCTCGACCTGCAGGTGCCGATCGGCGTGAGCTACGGCCTCACCGGTCGCTCGTCGGTGAACGGCGCGCTGTTCCCGTCGGAGCATGGCGGCAACCTCAGCGTGGGCGTGAAGGCCGAGTACCAGAAGACCTGGCAGGCCGGCATCACCTACACCCACTACATCGGCTCGCCCGGTTCGGTCATCCGCTACAACACCGCGGTGCCGCAACTCTCGTACGACAACTTCCACGGCGACCGCGACTTCATCTCGCTGTCGGTCCAGCGCACGTTCTGATTTCACAAATTCATAAATCGAGGAGACGAGAATGCACAAGCATCTGATTCTGTCGGCGGCGATTGCCGCCATGCTGAGCGGCGCGCAGGTCGCGCACGCCGCGGTCGGCGCCGACGAGGCCGCCAAACTCAAGACGACGCTGACCCCCTTGGGCGGCGAGAAGGCCGGCAACAAGGACGGCAGCATCCCGGAATGGAACGGCGGCGTCACCAAGCCGCTGCCCGGCAAGAAGATGGGCGACATCCCGACCGAGATCTTCGCCAACGAAAAACCCGTGTTCCAGGTCAATGCCAAGAACATCGCGCAGTACGACGCGCTGTTGTCGGACGGGACCAAGGCGCTGCTGCAAAAGTATCCCGAGTCGTTCCGGCTCGACGTCTACCCGACCCACCGCACCGCTGCCGCGCCGCAGAAGGTGTATGACAGCGTCGCGAAGAACGCGACCCGCTGCAAGCTCAAGGACGGCGGCTACTCGATCGAGGGGTGTATCGGCGGCACGCCTTTCCCGATCCCGAAGGAAGGCGTCGAGGTGATGTGGAACTACCTGATGCGCGTCGAGGCACCGTCGATCGAGTACCGCTTCAAGAACATCGTCGGTAACGCGGATGGCTCGCACACGCTGGCGACGCGCAACGAGATCTCGTTCCAGTACCCGCAGTACTACGAGGATGCGACCCCGGAAAGCTGGTCGGGCGAGTACGCGATGTTCCGCTTCAACACGCTGGAGCCCCCGTTCAAGGCGGGCGAGTCGCTGGTGATCCGCGACAGCGTCGACCAGAAGAACGCGCGCCAGGCGTGGCAGTACCTGGTCGGTCAGCGTCGTGTGCGTCGTGCGCCGACCGTCTCGTACGACACGCCGGACTTCGTTGCGTCCGGGGCGAACTACTTCGACGAGGTGCAGGGCTTCTTCGGCTCGCTCGACCGCTTCCAGTGGAAGCTGATCGGCAAGCAGGAAATGCTGATCCCGCACAACAACAACGGGTTGATCGGTGCGAAGCTGGACGATGCGCTTGCCAAGTTCCATCTGAATCCGGACCACGTGCGCTGGGAGCGCCACCGCGTCTGGGTGGTCGAGGCGAGCGTCGCGTCGGGCAAGCGTCATGCGGTGCCCAAGCGTCGCTACTACATCGACGAGGACACCTGGCTGATCGCGCTGGTCGACGGTTATGACGCCGAAGGCAAGCTGTGGCGCACCACCCAGGTCACGCCTTTCGTCGTGCCCTCGATCCCGGCGACGCTGATGAAGACCGCGACCGTGTTCAACCTGCAGGCCGGCACGATGAGTGTGATCCAGGCGCTCAACGGCGAGGACTTCAAGGTCGTGCCGCGCAAGCAGGAAACCTTCTTCACCGGTGACGCCGTCGCCGCCGAAGGCGTGCGCTGATACGCCTCCCCTGGTTGCGGATCCGGCCCTGATCCCTCCTCCTCCCGGGGCCGGATTCCGCCCTCCTGCATGTCCGATCCTTCGCCCGTCGCCGTATGGCGGCGCGCGGGATCGTTGTCGAACCGAGTACCGATGATGCGCCCAAATCTTCCCAGCACCCGACGCACCGCGCTCACCGCCGCAATCCTGGTCATCGCCTGCCTGGGCGGTGTCGGCGGCGCGCTGGCGGCCCCCATTCCCGATCTGCTCGACCTGCCTGCCCCGGTCAATGCGCGTGCAGTGCGCTCGCTCCAGCTCGCGGTCACGCGTGCCGGCGATCGCCTGGTCGCGGTCGGCGAGCATGGCACCGTGCTGTTGTCCGATGACAACGGCCGCAACTGGCGCCAGGCGCGCCGCGTGCCGGTGAGCGTCGCGCTGACCGACGTGCATTTCCCGACCGCGCAACTCGGGTGGGCGGTGGGGCACAGCGGGGTCGTGCTGCACAGCGCGGACGGCGGCGAAACCTGGGCGCGTCAGCTCGACGGCAAGCTCGCGGCACAGGTCGTTGTCGAGGATGCCCGCAAGCGCGCCGGCGAGAGCGAGGGCGGCAATCTCGACGCCGGCAATCGCGATGCCGCCGCGCGCCGGCTGCGCGACGCCGAGGGACTGGTCGCCGACGGCCCGGACAAGCCCTTCCTCGGCGTGCATTTCGCGGACGAGAGCCGTGGCTGGGTGGTCGGGGCCTACGGCCTCGCCTTGGCCACCAAGGATGGCGGCAAAAGCTGGACCTCGTTGATGGGCACGATCCCCAATCCGCGCGGCAAGCACCTGTACCAGGTGCGTGGCGATGCGAATGCGCTCCTCGTCGCGGGCGAGCAGGGCGCGCTGTTCCGCTCGACCGATGGCGGAAGCGCCTTCAGCGCGCTTGCGACCCCGTATGCCGGCACCTGGTTCGGCGCGCTGCGCACGCGCAGCGACACGCTCCTCGCATTCGGCCTGCGTGGCAACGCCTGGCGCAGTGCCGACGGCGGGGCGAGCTGGGAGCGCATCGACGCCGGACAGCCGGTGACACTCGCCGCGGGCCGCACGCTGGCCGACGACTCGATCATCCTCGGTGACGCGAGTGGCCGCCTGCTGCGCAGCACGGACGGCGGACGCAGCCTCGTCGCGCTGACCGTTGCGCCCACCTCCGGCCTCACCGGCCTCGTGCAGGCCGCCGACGGCGCCCTGATTCTTTCCGGACCGCGCGGACTCACGCGCATCGAGCCGGAACTCCTCGTTGCGGAAGTGAAAAAATGAGCCACGCCCACGCCATGCCCGCAGGCGTCGTCATCGGCGACCTCGCGGCCTTCGACTCGCGCTCCGGTTCGCTCGGCGAACGCCTGCTGTTCAACAACCGCCTCGTGATCGTCGTGCTGTGCCTGATCACGACGCTGGTGCTCGGCTATCAATCGCTCGGGCTGTCGCTGAATGCGGCGTTCGAGAAGATGATTCCCACCGGGCACCCGTATATCGCGAACTTCCTCGAGAACCGCAGCCAGCTTGCCGGCATGGGCAACACGCTGCGCATCGCGGTGGAAGCGAAGGAAGGGACGATCTTCGACGCCGACTACCTCGACACGGTGCGCAGGATCAACGACGAGCTCTTCCTGCTGCCCGGCGTCGATCGCCCCTACATGAAATCGTTGTGGACGCCGGCGGTGCGCTGGACCGGCGTGACCGAGGACGGCCTCGACGGCGGCCCCGTGGTCCCGGACGACTACGACGGCTCGACCGACAGCCTCGAGCAGGTGCGGCTCAACGTCGAGCGCTCGGGCGAGATCGGCCAGCTCGTCGCCGCCAACTACAAGTCCAGCATCGTGCTCGTGCCGCTGCAGGAAAAGATCGCCGAAACCGGGGCGCGCATCGACTACGCGCAGCTCTCCGAGCGCATCGAGGAACTGCGCGCGAAGTATGAGAACGACCGCGTCCGCATTCATGTCACCGGCTTTGCCAAGGTCGTCGGCGATCTACTCGCGGGCCTGCAGCAGGTGATGGTCTTCTTCGCCATCGCCATCACGATCTGCACCGCGGTGCTGTACTGGTACACGCGCTGCCTGCGCAGCACCCTGCTCGTAGTGCTGTGTTCGATGATCGCGGTGGTGTGGCTGCTCGGGCTCCTGCCCACGCTGGGCTACGAGCTCGATCCCTATTCGGTGCTGGTGCCCTTCCTGGTCTTCGCCATCGGCATGAGCCACGGCGCGCAGAAGATGAACGGCATCATGCAGGACATCGGCCGCGGTACGCACAAGCTGGTCGCCGCGCGCTACACCTTCCGGCGGCTGTTCCTCGCCGGGATGACCGCGCTGCTCGCCGACGCGGTGGGCTTCGCGGTGCTGATGGTGATCGACATCCAGGTCATCCAGGATCTCGCGGTCACGGCGAGCATCGGCGTTGCGGTGCTGATCTTCACCAACCTCGTGTTGCTGCCGATCCTGCTGTCCTACACCGGGGTGAGCCCGGTCGCCGCCGAGCGCAGCCTGCGCGCCGAGACGATGGAGGCGAACGACTCGGGGCACGGCAAGCACGCGTTCTGGGCCTTCCTCGACCTTTTCACCCAGCGCAAGTGGGCGACCATCGCCGTTGCCGCGGGCGTCGTGATGGGCGTCGTGGGACTGGCGACCAGCTTCCAGCTCAAGATCGGCGACACCGACCCGGGCGCCCCCGAACTGCGCTCCGATTCGCGCTACAACCGCGACAACGCCTTCATGGTGGCCAACTATGCGGCGAGCAGCGACGTGTACATCGTCATGGTGAAGACGCCGCAGTACGCCTGCGCGCATTACGACACGCTGATGTCGGTCGACGCGCTCGAACGCGAGCTGCAGCAGCTGCCGGGCGTCGAGGCGACAAGCTCGCTCGCCGGCCTCGCGAAGGTGTCGCACGCCGGCATGAACGAAGGCAGCCTGAAGTGGTTCGAGATCCCGCGCTCGCAGGACATGCTCAACGCCATCATCACCCGCGCGCCGCGCGAACTCTTCAACCAGAACTGCGACCTGACGACGGTGTATGTCTACCTGAAGGATCACAAGGCCGACACCCTGACCAGCGTCGTGAACACGGTCGAGGCCTTCGCCGCGCAGCACGGCAGCGACGAGATCCGCTTCCTCAATGCTGCCGGCAACGCCGGCATCGAGGCCGCGACCAACATCGTCGTGCGCAAGGCCAACGTCGAGATGCTGTTCCTCGTCTATGCGGCCGTGATCATCCTCGCGTTCATCACCTTCCGTTCGTGGCGCGCGGTGATCTGCGCCGTGCTGCCGCTGATGCTGACCTCGGTGCTGTGCGAGGCGCTGATGGTGTGGCTCAACATCGGCGTGAAGGTCGCGACCCTGCCGGTGATCGCACTGGGCGTCGGCATCGGCGTCGACTATGCGCTCTATGTCATGACGGTCACGCTCGCGCAACTCAAGCACGGCATGAGCCTGTCGGAGGCGTACTACAAGGCGCTGCTCTTTACCGGCAAGGTCGTCGTGCTGACCGGCATCACGCTGGGCATCGCGGTCGCGACCTGGGCGTTCTCGCCGATCAAGTTCCAGGCCGACATGGGGATCCTCCTCGCCTTCATGTTCGTGTGGAACATGCTCGGCGCCCTGATCCTGCTGCCGGCGCTGGGACATTTCCTGCTGCGTCCGAAGAAAACCGTCGCCATCTGAGCCCCGGGGAGACTGAACATGTACCGTCATTTGCTGGTGCCGCTCGATGGTTCCGAGCTGGCAACGAATCTCGTCACCCAGTCGGTCGAGTTCGCCCGCACGCTGGGCGCGCGCATCACCTTCTTCACCGCCCGCGAGGATTTCGGCGCGAGCGGCGAGGGCGCGCTGCAGCGCACGCTGGCGCCGCAGGACTATGTCGATCAGGCCGCGGGCGACGCCTACGCCATCCTCGCCAAGGCCAAGGCCGCCGCGGGGCAGGTGGAGCTGCGGTGCGACACCGTCGTGCGCACCGGGGCGCGGCCGTGGGAGCTGATCCTGCAGGTCGCGGAAGAGCGCGGCTGCGACCTGATCTTCATGGCCTCGCATGGCCGGCGCGGGCTGCAGGCGTTCGTTCCCGGCTCGCAGACGCAGAAGGTGCTGGCCCACGCGCGCCTGCCGGTGCTGGTCGCGACCGTCGAGCGCAACGCGCCGGCGGGTGCGGCGCGGGCGGCCATCGGGATCATCCAGGACGAGCATCGCTCGATCGCGTCCGTGCTCGCCGGGCTGCGCGCGGCGATGCGCGAGGCGCGCAGGCGCGACACCCTGCCGGACCTCGATTTCATTGCCGCCCTGCTGCACTACATCAAGTCCTTTCCCGAGGTGCTGCATCATCCGAAGGAAGAGCGGTTCCTCTTCAGCAAACTCGCGGCACGCACCCGCGACGCGGACGAAATCCTCGCGGTGCTGCGCCACGAACACGAGGAGGGCGGCGCGATCGTCGCGGATGTCGAGGCCGCCGTGGAGCGCTGCCGCAGCGATCGTTCCGGCCTCGCCACACTCGCCCTGGCGGTCGATGCCTTCATCGAATCGCAGTGGCGCCACCTCAACACCGAGGAAGAGATCATCCTGCCCGCGGCGCTGGAGCACCTCAGCGACGAGGACTGGCGCGAAGTCGAGCAGGCGTTCCGTGAAAACGGCGATTCCCGCGTCGGCGGCGAATACGACGAAGGTTTCAAAAAGCGCTTCGCGAAGCTGATGAATGTCACTGCGGCGGGGGATAATTGGCAGTAGCTTGAAAACCATCAATCCCAACGAGAGGGCGCCGCTCGAACGACGCCCCCACACGGAGAGACGTCCGGATGCAACACGAGAAGCTGATCGAGCAGTTCAACCTGCGCTCGCGGCTGCGCTTCAACCTCGAGACCGGGCACATCTGGCTCGGCGAGAACCGCATGCTGATGTTCCACGCGCAGGCCTTCGGCGCGTTGCGCAAGGAACTGTTCGACTCGCTCGGCGCCAAGCGGGCGAAGGGCGTGCTGCTGCGCATGGGCTTCGCCTCCGGTCGCCATGACGCGGAACTCGCCTACAAGCTCTCGAATCAGCTCAACCCCTACGAAGCGTTCCAGATCGGCCCGGAGCTCCACGCCTTTGAAGGTCTGGTGAAGGCGACCATCGTCGACGCGAAGATCGACTGGGAGGCCGGCACCTTCTTCGGCGAGGTCGAATGGCAGAACTCGTGGGAAGCCGAGTCGCACATCCAGCATTTCGGCGTCGGCGAAGACGTCGCGTGCTGGAGCCTCGTCGGCTATGCGTCCGGCTACACCAGCTATTTCCTCAAGCGCTTCATCGTGTTCCGCGAGATGGAATGCACCGGGCGCGGTGACCCGCGTTGTTTCATCGTCGGCAAGCCCGCCGAGGCGTGGAACTTCGACGACGATTATCTCGACTACTTCCAGCCCGACAACGTCGAATGCAAGCTCCGCCAGTTGCAGGACGACGTCAAGCAACTGACGGCCACCCTGTCCGCGCAGCAGGCCCCGGCCGGCCGGCTCGTCGGCAGCTCGCCGGGATTCCGCGCCGCATTCGATCTCGTCAGCAAGGCAGCGAAAAGCCCGATCAGCGTGCTGCTGCTCGGGGAGACCGGCGTCGGCAAGGAGATGTTCGCGCGTTGGCTGCACGAGCACAGCGACCGCGCCGACCAGCCCTTCGTCGCGATCAACTGCGCGGCGATCCCGCACGACCTGATCGAATCGGAACTCTTCGGGGTGCAGAAGGGCGCGTACACCGGCGCGCAGCATTCGCGCCCGGGGCGTTTCGAGCGCGCCAACGGCGGCACGCTGTTCCTCGACGAAGTGGGCGACCTGTCGCCCGCCGCACAGGTGAAGCTGCTGCGCGTGCTGCAGACCGGCGAGATCGAACGGCTGGGCGACGACCAGACGCGCAAGGTGAACGTGCGCCTCGTCGCCGCGACCAACGTGAACCTGCAAGCGGCCATCGCCGAAGGGCGCTTCCGTGCCGACCTCTATTACCGGCTCGCAACCTATCCCGTCACGATCCCGCCGCTACGCGAGCGCAAGGCCGACATCCCCCTGCTGGCCGCGGCCCTGGTCGAGAAATACGCTCCGACCTACCACAAGAAGATCGACGGCATCACCGACCGCGCGATGCAGGCGCTGCTCGCGCAAGACTGGCCCGGCAACGTGCGCGAACTGGAAAACCTCATCGAACGCGGCGTGCTGCTCGCGCAACCGGGCGGTCAGATCGAGCTGGAGCACCTGTTCGCGGCCGGTGCCCCCGAACCGCAGAACGGCGTCGAGATCGGCCGCGAAGGCTTCATCGGCGATGCCGTGGAAGCGAACCGCGGCAGGCTCTACGACGCGCTGCTCAACGAAGGCTTCGATCTCGAGGCGCACGAGCGCCGGCTCGTGGAACTGGCCGTGCGCCGCGCGAAGGGCAATCTGACCCACGCGGCGCGCCTGCTGGGCGTTACGCGCCGCCAGCTTGCCTATCGGCTGAAACAGGACGCGAATGCGCCCGCGCCCGAATAGTTCTCCTCCGTTCTGACGGCAAGTGGGCTGCGGGTCCTGCGATCAGGCGCGTTCCGGCTGTACGGGTGTGACCGCCGTGCGGATGAAGGCTTGATTGTGGTGCGCATAGTCCCACTGCTCGATCAGGCAGTACTCCCCCGCGTCGCCCCATCGCAGGATGTTCGCCGAATTGGGCGCCCCGTGGCGTATGCGCGACGAGACGGCGGTTCCGGCCTGGAGCACCCACAGTCGCCGCGCCAAACCGTGCAACGCCAGCGTGTAGGGCAGATGAATGTGCCCGCCCAACACGAGATCGGCCCCGGCGGCCGACCAGGCACGCAGTGCGGCACCGTGGCCGCGCAACAGGTTGCGGCGGTCCTCAGGCTGGATCACGGCCGCCGGCTGGTGCACCACCACCACGCGCAACTGCTGCGCGCTGGCGGCGGTCAGCAGCTTTGCCACACGATCGATCTGCTCCGTGGACACCTCCCCGTTCTTGTGCCGCCATGCGCGCGTGGTATTGACGCCAACGACCAGCAGATCCTGCGACGCGTGCACGGGCTCGAGATCGGTTCCGAACACCGTGGCGTAGCGTGCGTAAGGGCGAGTCAGCCGCGCCCACAGGTCGAACAACGCGATGTCGTGGTTACCCGGCACGGCCAGAACCGGCGCCCCCAGTCGGTCGACGAAGGCCTTCGCCGCGCGAAACTGGGCGGGCCGCGCACGCTGCGTGATGTCACCCGACAGCACCACCACATCCGGCCGCTGCTGTGCTGCCAGGGCGATCAGGGCCTCGACCACGCGCGGCTGTTCGGTGCCGAAATGGGTGTCGGAGATGTGCAGCAGGACACTCATGCCGCAGCCTGTGGCGCGTTTGCCGTGCCTGCTGCGCCAGCGGCCTGGAGCAGGTACAAGGGCTTGTCCAGCACACGAATGTCGATAGGCGCGCGCATGCGTGCCACCTCACCGTCGAACGCCACCACCACCGTCCTGCGGCCGGGTGCCAGCGTGGGTTTCACCACCATGTGGTGGAACTCGAAACTTTCCACGCCGGCGGCTTCCCCCAGCCTGCCCATTGCCCCGTGCAGCATCAGGCCGATCATCGACAGCGTACCGATGGGTCGCAGCATCAGCGCGGCCATGCTGCCGGCGCCGGGCGTACCGGGCAGGGTGTCTTCCGGCTCCGCACCGACTTGCTGCAGCTGCAAGCGGTTGTTGCCCACGACGAGCGTCAAGGTCTGCACGTCGCGAACCGTGGAACCCGTCTCGATGTGCAGGCGCAGCCGGCGCTGCGCGCGCAGCAGCGTCGCGCAGGCCGCAAGGAACGCCACCCAGCGGCTGCGGCCAAAGCGGGCCTTGTAGGCCTCGCGGTCCTGCAACAGTTCGGGGTAGACCCCCAGGCTGGCGTTGACCAGGAAGACCCTGTCGTTGATGGCCCCCACCTGCACCGGCATCGGGCGCGCATCCAACAGCTGCCGTGCCGCAGCGGCTGGCTCGGTGGGTATGCCGTGCGTCCTGGCAAAGTAGTTGAATGTGCCGTACGGGATGACGCCCATTGCGCAACCGGCTGCGTGAGCGGCCTGGGCCACCGTGTTGAGGCTGCCATCGCCGCCGACGGCGACCACGGCCGTACCGCGCGCCACCGCCGCTGCTGCGGCCTCGGTGGCGACTCGCGCCAGCTCGGCAGGCGGGCAAGGCAACAGTTCGCCCGTGCGCCCATGCGCCGCGAGGGCCGATTGGATCACGGCACGCTTGGCATCAACGTCGAGCGCTCCCGCGGCGTCGTTGATCACGAACAGCAGGGCTGACGCAGGATCGAAGCGCGGGAGCGACATCGCGGAGCGCTGGATTGGGCTGGAAACCTTCATTCATGCCGCAGCAAATCGCCGAAGACCACGTACTCGCCGTCCCGGCGATCGGCGCCAGGCGCGTCGTAGAGCACCAGCCAGCAGGGCTTTCCACCGGCGATTTCGGGCGGCAGGTCACAGATCGCCTCGGCGCGGTTCGTGCCGCGCCCGTGGGGCAGCGAAACCGACTCTTTCAGCGCCGTTTCGAAGCGTACCGGTTCACGGTTGGCTTTGATCGTGGGTCTGGCGAGCGGCCACTTGAAGACACGGATATCGCCGTTGAGCACCATCGTCGGCCCGGCGAGGATATAGAGATCATCGCCAGAGAAGTGCAGGTCGCGGACGCCCAGGCCTTCGAGATGCAGGAAGTGCTTGCGCAGCAGCGTGCCGCTGTCATCCAGCGGTACCAGTTGCAGGTGGTCGCCGCGTGCCTCGACCGCGATCTCGAGCAACGCCGACCAGCCGCGCAGCACCGGGCCACGCAGGCCGAGCAGCAGCCGGCGTCCGTCCACCGCCAGGCCTTCGATGTCGAAGCCGTTGTCCTTGCCCGGGATCGCCATGTAGGGCCCGAAGTGGGGATCGTCGGCTAACGCGCGCGTGAGCAGGTTCGCCTGCGAATCGCCCTTCAGCCGCAATGCCCGCCGGCCGTCCTGAGCCTTGCGCACCAGGCAGGGCTCGCCCTGGGCGTCGGGTTCGATGGGGAGACACGCCAGCAGGCGGCGGTTACTGTCGAGTGCCACCTTCGCCAGCCGCTTGGCGTTGTCGGCGTGGTCGCGGTCCGGCTTGGCGTTCTTGCGCTTGAGGCCATGCGAACCGACCACCCACAGGTAACCATCGGCCACCGCCATGCCTTCCAGGTCGGCCTCTTCGTCGGCCGCACCGGGCAGGTCCAGCAGATCGGCCAGCGGAAAGTCGCGGGCTTCGCCAAAACGCAAGACCTCGCCTCCCACCGCGTCGAGCCGGTGCAGGCGGTCCAGGCCACAGGCTTCGTCGCCTGCCACCCAGAGCCAATCGCCGGTGAAGGCCGCACCCGACAAGTTGTCTTGAACCAGGGAGCCGGGCGCGAACTCCAGACGAACGGCGTTTGGATTTCGAGTGTTGGGCATAGACGTGTTCTCCGGAAGTTGCAGCGCTCCATGAGGTCTGCGAAGTGGAGAGAATGCGAGCCGCGGCCGCAATCAGCTGAAGTTTGCGACCGAATCGCTCCCGGTTGTTGATTCCCTTAACCCGCAGGGGCAGGACCACATCACGCCACCGTTCGGGCTGAGAGGGGACAGCCGGTCAATACGTGCCGGCGCCTTTCTTCTTGATGGCAATCAATGAGAATAGTTTGCATCGCCACCATTCTTGTCCGTATTCCCGGGCCCCGGGACGATCTTGGGAGCAAAGCATGGTGAAGAAGCTGGATGGCAAGGTTGCCGTGGTCACTGGCGCCAGTAGCGGAATCGGGAAGTCGATAGTCGAGAAATTTGCCGGAGAAGGTGCCAAGGTGGTCGCGTTCGCCCGCAATCGTGCTGCCTTGCAGGAACTGGAAGCGGCTTATCCCGGGCAGGTCAAAGCCGTGGCTGGCGACGTGACCCGATCCGAAGACCTGAAGCGCCTCGTTGACGAAGCCATCCAGGCATTCGGCGCCGTGGATATCGTCATTCCGAATGCAGGAATCGCGCGCGTCGTGTCGTTCGAGGCCAGCACCGCTGAAGCCTTCAATACGCAGTTTTCGGTCAATTTCTTTGCGGCCGCGGAAACCGCGCGCCTGTTCATCCCCCATATTCGCAAGGGCGGATCGATTCAGTTCATCACCACCTTCCTTACCCAGGTCGGTTTTCCCGGTCTGGCCATTTACAGTGCCAGCAAGGCGGCGTTGAAATCCCTGTCCCAGACCTTGGCTGCAGAGCTCGCGCCACAAGGCATCAGGGTCAATTCGATCGCGCCCGGGCCGATCGGGACACCGCTCTGGGGAATGGTCGGGCTGCCGCCTGACGTACTTGGTGCGGTTGCCGAAAAAATCACCTCGCGGCTCCTGCCGGGGGCTTTCGGCCAACCGGAAGACATCGCCGAGACGTCCGTCTTTCTGGCCTCGGACGCTGCCAAGAACATCTACGGACAGGAAATCGTCGTCGATGGCGGCTATACCGTCGGGTAGCACGAGGCGCTTGCAGAAATCGCTCACGTGAATCGCAGCGCCGGCGGGGACGAAAGGGCCGGCGCGGGTGATTGCAGCAGTCGGGGAATGAACAGCGTCATGGCGCGCCGCGCACCGGGATGAGTGGGGCGGGGGCGGGCCATACGCCGCGCTCGACGAGCCGCGCGCCCTCGAACACCAACCAGCTCTGCGCGCCGTAGTGAGGCAGGGGGCGCAGCAGCGCCCGCAGCGATTCCGCGTCCCGCGCGGAGACGACCGCCACCGGTGGGCCGGCCGGGACCGCGACGGTCCACACCTGGGCGCTGCCGCGACCGGCCAAGCGCTCGGGCCGGGGCGGCAGGCCGGCACGTTCCAGCGCGGCATCCACGTCCGCGTGCAGGCCGGCCAGCAGCACCGGCCCGCTTCCCTTGGTGATCTCACCCGGCGCGATCGCATGCGGGCTGACTTCGAACAGGCGCTGGGCCAGCGCGACGCTCGCTTCACGCACGTCCGCCGCCGCGGAGGCCTGTGCCAGATAAGGATTCCGCGCAATGACCCACTGCCGCAGGATGGGCGGCAACTGTTCCTGCCCGAGCAGGCGCCAGACCTGCAGCTCGGGGTCCAGACGCACGCCTGTGGGCATCGCCGCCACATCCAGCGTAACCGCCTGCCGCGCCTTGTCGACGTCGATCCAGCGCATCTCCGCGCGGTCGGGAAAGACAAGCTGCACGGGAAGGTGCAGGGCATAGGCGGGTGCGTTCTGCTCCACCGCGAGTGTCAGTCGCGCGCCCCCGGCCGTGTGGCGCACATCGGCTGCGGTGATCCTGACCGCCGGGCCGCCAGCACGGTTGATCCACTGCTTGAAGAAGGCCTCCAGAGACCGCCCCGAGGCGCGCTCGAAGGCCGCCTGCAGGTCGCTCCACGAAGCGGTGCGGAACTTCTGCGACTGCCAGAATGCACGGATGCCGCTCCGGAAGGCCTCCGCGCCGATCATGTCGCGGAGCATCACGAACAGCATCGCCGCCTTGCCGTAGCCCACCGCGGCCGCAGCGCCGTGGGTGCGGGAGCGGAAATCGGCCAGCGACTGGTGGTCACCCGCGGGTACGGCGGCAAAATCGCGCAGCCATCCCAGCCGCATCGCGCCGGCCGCCTCGGCGGACTCCGATTCCTTGTAGGCGTAGTCCGCCATGAAGGTGGTCAGCCCCTCCGACCAGTTGCCTTGGGCAAAATCGACGTAGACGCCGTTCCCCCACCAGTTGTGCAGCACCTCGTGGCCGAGCGAGGTCGCGCGGATGAACGGCAACTTCAGCACGTCGGCGCCGAGGTAGGTCAGCGTCGGCATGCCGAACCCGGTCGGCAGCGGGCTCGCCACCACCGAGAACTCGGTGAACGGATAGGTCCCGATCTCCTTTCCATAGCGCTCGAGGTAGCGCTGGCTGTCGTCCAGATAGCCCTCGGCAAGGCCGGGGATGGCATCCAGATCCGGGAAGAAGTAGGTGCGCAGGCGCACCGGCTCCGTTGACGCCCGCGGCATCATCTTCTCGCGGACGACCCAGGGGCCCGCCATGAGGTCGATGCCGTCGGCGGGCTGCGCGAACTCGAAGCGCGCCCGGTAGCGGTCCGACCCGTCGCCCGGAAGTTCTTCGGACTTCAGCCGCCCGGCCACCAGCGCCCGCTGGTTCCCCGGCACGGTCAGTGTCACGTTGTATGCAAACAGCGCCGCCGGCCGCGGATACCACCCGCCGCCGGAGGGCAGGAAGCTCCCTTCCGCCGAGGCGACTGGCGACAGGCCCTGGACCACATCGCGATGATCGAGCGTGCGGTCCAGGGCGGGCAGGGTGCCGGCATATTCGAGATGCAGCCGCTCGGCGGCCGGAGGCAGTGCGACCTGCCAGGTGCGGATGAAACCGTGGCGTCCCGCCGGACGGACCGCCACGGGCTTGCCGCCCGCCGTGGCGGCGGTCACTTCCAGCGCCTCGTGCAGCTCGAAACGGTAATCGCGGGCGGCTGGGGACAGGTCGGCCTGCACCGCGAGGCGGCGCGTGGCGGGATCGAGCTCAACCGCGAGATCCAGGGTCGGGGTCGCCGCCCGCGCCGCGGACGGGAAAAGGAACAGGTTCGGGAGCAGGACAGCGAGCAGAACAGCCGCGAGGGCCGACACCACCCGCGCCAGGGAACCCGTCCTCACGGCGCGGGGGGGAATTTGACGACGAGATCGAGCGTCTCGTCGCCGCGCTTCACGCGCATCGGCAGCCAGGTCCCCGGAGGCTGCGCGCGCACCGATGCGATCACCGCCCGCAGCTGCTTCGCGGGCTGCCCCGCCACTTCCAGCAGACGGTCGCCGTTCTTCAGGCCAGTCTTGTCGGCCAGGCTGCCGACGGTGACGTTGGCGATGCTTACGGTGCCATCGTCCTCATCCAGGCGCACGCCGAGCCGCGGGGGCTCCGGCTTCGCCGCCGCGTACGTCGGCAGCGCGAACACGGCGTCCGCCAGGCCGGTACGAAGGTCCCCGCAGTCGAAGTTCGCCGGTACGGGAAGCAGGGTGCCGATGCGGGTCACGCCGAGGTCGCGCAACTGATGGGGCACGCCATGACCGTAGCGGATATGGCCGCTGCCCATGACGCCTACCACCAGCGGTTTTTCCCCCGCCGGCCCCGCGGACAGTGGCCGCGCCAGGGCTTCGGCCATCGCCCGGTCCCAGGTGGTCTGCGCCTCGACGAAGTGGGCGAACGCCGCATCGCTCTTTGCCGGCTTCGTATCGTCCTTGCCCTTCCGGACAGGGTGGTCGCGATACACCTGGAACAGCAGATCGCGATAATCCTCGGCCGGTGCCGCGGGGCGGCCCACGCCTTCCCGCTCTGCCGACGGGATCGCCTCCCAGCCCTTGTCCGCGATGGTGCGGGTGAGCTGCTGGTCGACGTTCAGCGCGACCATGCGGATGCGGTTGATGCGGGCGAACTCGAACAGCGGCAGATACAACTCCGCCGGCAGGTTCCACACCTTGCCCCACTGGGACTGCTCCAGAAACTCCTTGACCGTGAGTTCCCCGGCCACCCAGCGGTCCAGCGCCGGCTGCACACGGCGCGGGAACATCTCGAAACCCAGCACCATGTTCGGCCGCTGCACATGGAGCGCGGCGAGCGCCTGCAACTGCCAGCGATGATGGTCGTGCTCGTCGTGGAGCTCCCCGAGCAGCACAACGTCGCGCTTCGCCATCTCCGTCAGCAGCGGCAATGCGCTTGTGACCCGCGGCCGCTCCCCGTCAAGGCTGTTCCACGCGGCGGGCGCGAGACAGGCGGAGGCAGCGGTCGCGGTGGGGATTTCGCGGGCGGCCGCTCCGTCGTGGAAACCGGATCCCGCCAGAGCGATGGCGGCGGTGAGCAGGCGTACGAGGTTCGAGGTCATCGCTTTCCGAGAGTGCGGTGGCATATCTCCGATTGCATCGCGGGCGCCGAGTTCCCGGAGGGGAGAACGCCGGCATGCGTCTGGCGTCACTTCGCTGCCCTGCCAGGTTCGCCCGCGGGCAGGGCAGGGGCAAGTCGTCAGCCAGCCGCTTCCGGCCGCGGGTGTTCGAAGAAGAAGCGCAGCATGTGCTCGGCCGCGTCCGGCCCTTTGGGATCCGTATACGAGCCGCGTGCACTGCCGCCGGACCAGGCGTGGCCGGCACCGTGGATCAGCCAGTGTTCGGCGACCGATGGGCCGTCGAACTGATGGTAGAGAGTGCGCGTATACGCATGCCCCTGCGGCACCTGTCCGTGCTCCACCGTGACGCGCGCGTCGGGCGCGGCTTTCGCTCGCTGCGCCGCGCTGGGCGGCATGCATTGCGCGATCACGCCGTCGCCGTTGCCGGGATGGACCGTGGTGTCCCGGTCGCCGTGAAACACGATCGCCGCCACGGGGGATGCACTTGAAACCGCCTGGGCCGCGCCAGCTGGTGGCGAGGCACGGCCTTGTTGCATGGCCGCCAGCGCGGACGGGAGATCGCGCGCGACGGCGTGCGGTAGCCCGGAATGGATCCCGACTGCCGCGTAAAGCTCCGGGTAGCGGACCGCCATCGTCATCGCCATCGCGCCGCCCGCCGAAAGGCCGGCGACGTAGATGCGGCGTGCATCGACCGCATGGGTGTCGCGTATCTGACGCGTCATGCCCGCGATGATCGAAGGCTCGCCCTGGTCGCGCTGCTGGTCGCTTGCCTTGAACCAGTTCCAGCATTTCGACCCGTTCGCGCCCGAGTTCTGAGCCGGGTAGAGAACGAGGAACTGCTGCTTTTCGGCGAGCTCGTTCATCTGCGTGCCTGCGGCGAAATCGTCAGGGTCCTGCGTGCAGCCGTGCAGCATCACCACCAGCGGCAACGGCTGGTTCTGATAACCGCTCGGCACATACAGCTTGTAGCTGCGCGCCCCGGCAGCATTGGAATAGGACGCGGTGACGAACTGCGCGCCCTCGGGCAAGGGTTGCGGCACGCCCCTCGGCGCCGGCTGCCGGAGCGACCCCTGCAGGGACTGCAGGTGCTCACGCAGCCTGGCGGCGTCGATTCGTGACCACACCGGGCGACGCTGCGGCGCGTGCTGCGACTTCGGGGCAGTATCAGGCTCGACGTCGACGATGATGAAGTCGGCGTCCGTCGCATCGGCGGCGCGCGGCGGGTGCTCGGCGCGATGGGGGGCGGGCTCCGCGTCCATCAGGACGACGCCACCGTCGATCACGGTTTCGGTCGAGGTCGAACTGCTGGCGGGCTCGTTCCCGTGCCCGCCGTGGAGGGCGCGCTGGATGAGCGTGGTCGCCTCGAACAACTGCCCGGCGCGAGTCAGACGCAGGGCCTCCTGCATTGCGGAATTCATCGGTGCGTTCATTACGAAATCTCTCCTGTGCGCCGGCACTCGATCGGGTTCGACCGAGGCCGCGCGTGACACGCTGCGAATCAATGGATGCGATCAGCCAGGGCGGCCTTGACCGCGGGGCTGGCATGGAAGGCCCCCAGCACGACGATCGAATCGATCGTGGCGAGGGCAAGTTCGGGAGACACGTCGGTGGCGATGGTGGCCAGGCCCAGCACCTGGATCTGAAGTTTCTGCCCGGCCGCTTGAAGAGCCTCGAGATCGGCGCGCGTGTAGCGCTGGAGCCCGAGGACAAAGGTCTTGCGCGCCACCGTTTCCCTGACCACCTCTGCGTGGGTGGCCAACTGGTTGCGGATCGCCGTGCGGATCAGGTCGGTGCGGTTGGAATAGAACCCTTCCTGCACCAACAGATCGATCTGCCCGAGGTCGACGACACCGAGGTTGATCGTGATCTTTTCGCTGACCTCACCCGCTTTCTGGCGCAACTCGTGGACGCTCATTACCATCTCCGTACCATCTGTATGGATGGTAGTGTAGGCGAGGAAGGCGCCCTGTCAAGCTGCGGATCAGGAATGGGGCTCGGCGGAAAGTCCTATACTGTCATCTTCGCAATCGCCCGACGGTCGCCGCAGCGACCGCGCATCCTATCCGGACAAGAGGCAGGAAGATCATGGGCAGATTAGCGCCACCTGAGGCTGTGCCTGTGCGATGGCACAAGGCGGAATCACGGAACGAATTCACGGCCGATTCGATTCGGACCCGGCCCAAGAATCCGGTGTCGCAAGTTGGCGTCGCCGCGCTGATCGACGTCGAATCGCTGCGTTCGTTTCTCGACGGGCTGTCCGATCTGGTCGGTATCGCCACGGCGTTGCTCGACCTCGACGGCAACATCCTGCAAAGCGCCGGCTGGCAATCGGCCTGCACGGCCTTCCATCGCACGGTTTCGGGTTCGGCCGTCAATTGCACCGAGAGCGACCTCTTTCTCGCCAGCCATCTGCGAAAGGGCGAGTTCGTCGATTACAAATGCAAGAACGGATTATGGGACGTCGTCACGCCCGTATTCGTCGGCAAGGAGCATCTCGGCAATCTCTATTGCGGCCAATTCTTCTACGAAGACGACGTCGTTGACGAAAGCTTCTTTGCGGCCCAGGCCGAGCGTTTCAACTACGACAAGGCCGCGTATCTGGCCGCCATAGCCGCCATCCCGCGCTTCAGCCGCGAAAAGGTGCGCAGCGTGATGGGCCTGGTCGTCAACCTGGCTGCCTACCTGTCGCACCTGTCGCTGACCAATCTGCGACTGCAGGAAAGCCAGGGGCGCATGGAAGCGCTCATCAATGCCTTGCCCGACCCGGTCTGGCTCAAGGATACGAACGGCGTGTACCTGTCCTGCAACAGGGCGTTCGAGCACCTGGTTGGCAGTACCGTCGGTAATATCGTCGGTCGCCGCGACGACGACTTCTTCCCGGCCGAACTGGCCGAATTCTTCCGCGGCAAGGATAGGGAAGCCATCGCCGCCGGCGAGCCGCGCCGCAACGAGGAGCTGGTTCCGGCGGCCGACGGCAGGCCGGCGATCCTGCTGGAGACCGTAAAAGCGCCATTGCCCGGCGCCGATGGGGCGCCGGCCGGCGTCCTCGGGATCGCGCGCGACATCACCGAGCGCAAACGGGCCGAGGACCGGATCCGTTTTCTCGCCCACCACGACGGACTGACCGGCCTGCCCAACCGCAGCAGCCTTTACGAGCGCATGGAGCAGAGCATCGCCATGGCTCGGCGATGCGGCAAGGCGATGGCCGTCATGCTGATCGACCTCGACGGCTTCAAGTCGATCAACGACACGGTCGGTCACCACGTCGGCGATCGACTGCTGGTCGAGGTCGCAAAACGCCTCGAGCATTCCGTGCGGCACAGCGATATCGTCGCCCGGCTGGGCGGCGACGAATTCGTCGTCGCCCTGACCGCGATCGAGAATGTCTCGGATGCGGCCGAGGTCGCCGCCAAGATCGTCGATCAGCTCGCCGCGCCTTATCCGATGGTCGACCATGAGTTGCGCACCTCGCCGAGCATCGGCATCTGCTTCTATCCCGACGATGCCACCGAAATCAACGAGCTCGTCAAGAATGCCGATATCGCGATGTACCGCGCCAAGGCGGCCGGCCGGTGCAATTTCCAGTTCTATACCGAGGAGATGCGGACGGCCGTCGCTGAGCGCGTAACGGCGGAGAAGGCGCTGGAGGTCGCGCTGACCGAAGGACAGTTCGTCCTGCATTACCAGCCGCTGATCGAGCTCGACAGCGGTCGGGTCGTCGGCGTCGAAGCCCTGGTGCGCTGGCGTCATCCGGAGCGAGGAACGATTCTCCCGGGTGACTTCATTCCGCTAGCCGAAGAAACCCGACTGATTCTGCCGCTCGGCAAATGGGTCCTCGAAGAAGCCTGCCGGCAGCTCAAGCGCTGGCACGACGCGGGGCTGAACGAGCTGGAGATGTCGGTGAACTTGAGCGCGATCCAATTCCAGGAAAAGGACCTGCCTGACCTGGTCAAGCAAGCCGTGGAGCGTGCTGGCGTGCCTGCCAGTTGCATTCACCTGGAGATCACCGAATCGATGGCGATGCGGAATCCGCAGCAGAACATCGTGATGATGAAGGCGCTGACCGATCTGGGCGTCAAAGTGGTCCTCGACGATTTCGGTACGGGCTACTCATCGCTCGCCTATCTGAAGCTCTTTCCCATCGACATCATCAAGATCGATCGCTCATTCGTGAGGGATCTCGAGACAGACGAGAACGACTCCGCGATCTGTGAAATGACGATGCTGCTGGCGCGAAAGCTCGGCCTGCAGGTGGTGGCCGAAGGGGTAGAGACGGAGGCTCAGCTCAACTTTCTGGGGAGCATCGGGTGCCAGAGGATTCAAGGGTATTTGTTCAGCAAGCCCATCGCAGCCGAGCAGATCGAGGAATTTGTTGAAGGCTTTCGGGCGCCGCGGGTGGAAGTGGAGCGCGGCTAGGCTGCCCGGATCGGGGGCGCGTGGCTGAAGGGCGGCGAAGGGAAAAGTGGCTGGCTCGTTGGGATAGGGATCGTGGGCATTGCCTGCAGCCGCCGACGATACTAGAACGGTGGAAAGGCTTCGCTTCTGCGCGGAGCGGCAGTTGTCTTCGACCTCATCGACAAGAGGGGCGGCGAAATGAGCAATGCCAACCGAGAGCTGGTCAAGTTGTGGTTCGAGCAGGTGTGGAACAAGGGCGACGAGAGCGTGATCGACCGGCTGATGTCACCGACCGCGACGGTCCACGGGCTAGGTGCTGCCGACGACAAGCCGGTCAGCGGTCCCGAAGGATTCAAGACCTTCTTCCGGGCCTTCCGCACGGCCTTCCCCGACATCAGGATCCGTATCCTGCGCACGATCTGCGATGGCGACATGGTGGCCTGCCACTGCGCCGTCACGGCGACACACACCGGCGGAGGCCTCGGAGTGGCCCCGTCCAAAGCGCCGATCGAGATCTATGGCGTTTCGATCGCGAGAATCGAGAATGGCCAGATCCAGGAAGGCTGGAACTGCTACGACTTCTTGTCCCTCTATCAGCAGATCGGCCTGCTTCCCAAGCTGGCTGAGAAGCCAGGGGAAGCGCCGCCGCTCGCGTGACTGGCTACTTCCGCCAGAACGGCAGGAATTGCGAGAACTGCCGCAGCTGGAAGCTCGTCTGCTTCGGCCGGCAGGCTCCCACTATTTCCCAAGTGAATCGAACGCGACCAAGTGGTCGTTGTGACTCGCATGGAGGTGACGTATGGATGTCCGGTCCATCTTGCGCCGCAGCGCCCTGATCGCGCTTGCCGCACCGCTTCAAGGCTGCTGGCTTCTGGGGTCATCCGACGCAACGATCACTCAGGCGAGTCGCGTCCGGTTTATCGAGCCTGCCGATGGGGCAACCGTCTACACCCCGTTCAAGGTCAAGCTTGGGGTCAGCGGCTACACTGTGCGCCCAGCCGGCCAGGGGGGTGACAGCTCAAGCGGTCACCACCATCTGATCGTCGGCGCAGGGCCAATTCCCGAAGGCGATCCGATCGCGTTTGATCCTGCCGGCGCCACGCCTCATTTCATCCACTGGGGTATGGGCCAAACGGAAGCGATGGTGGACCTCCCATTCGGTCGTCATGCCATCACCGCGCAATTTGCCGATGGTGCTCATATGTCGTATGGACCTCTTGCCGCGGCGAAGATCACCGTGACTGTCGTAGGGGTCGAGGTCGCTCCGCCGGCTCCGGTAACGACAACCCCCGCGGAGTGAGCTTGTAGGACGCGAAACGACAGTTGGCAGTGGAGGAGGCTTCTGCTGCAGGACAGTCCATCAGAGACTCCAGATCGCATTGCGTGAGACCTTCATTTGCATAGCAGAACGGAGGGCACTTGCATGGGTGGTCACGGCAGGAGATCGGCCTGACCGGTTGGGGCGCCTCGTCGCCAATGACTGCAACGTATCAGTGAAACTGTAGGACTGGAGGTTGGCCCCGACGACCGCTTTGTCCGCCTGGCTACAGCCGGACCCGACCCACTGCAGTCGCTCGATCCCTCAACGAGTTGAAGGCCGCTATCGGGTAGAGAGTTGTCGATGCGCGAGCGGCACCGCTCAATCTATTCTATTCAACCGACCAAGGCGTTGGCCGCAAATCCTGGCCCAAAGCCCGCCAACAAAGCGCCACGATAGTTACGTAGATCGCCAGCACTAGCGGAAATAGAATGTGAGCATTCATGTTAAAATGAATTGTATGCTTGGCTTGCGCGTAGAGGGTGACCCCGTCTCTATACGCCAAGCCCTTCGCGTTCGGAAACGGGGGGGCTAAGTAGCCATACGCTAGAATTCCGAAATAGGGATCAAAGCGGACCCACACCTTGTCGCCGGTAGCAAGACGAGGCAGGAAGAATTGTCCGCAAAAGCTCTTTTGAGTCCAGAAGCCACAATGAATGTCGCGAGACCCTGTCTCCGTGTCAATAACGTAGCGTGGTGGATAAAGCCTATTTCGTCCGGCGCTTAACTTGCCTGCTATGCGCCACGTTCCGGTGATGACCTCCAAGGATTCTTCAGGGGGCACGCCTCGGGTGTAGTAGACGAAAACCGGCCCTAATAAATAGAGATAGAAAGCAAATTGCGGAACGATGAATAGCCATGCCGTGCGCGCCCTTATTCTTGGGTGGCCGGTCAGTGCCAATGCGCGGAGAAACCTCCACTTTCTAGGAGTGTACTTCATTCTGAATTTAATTGATTTTATAAAATTCGGCTTTGCTTCGTAATGAACTAATGTTCAAAAAAACTTCCGTCCGTCGTCGTCAGAGCAGGACGATATATCATTATGTCATGAAATTCAGGTCAGACTGCTTCCGACGTCCATGAGTCAGGTTCCGGTGTGGAGCAGCCGCTCGAGCGGCAGTTTGCGAGAATTAGCCACAGACCGGTTGTGGCCGGACTCTGCCTGTCGCCACCCCCGTCAAGCTGCCGTTCGCCCGAGTGCTTGCTTGCCGGCGACCACGATCGGCAGCCCCCGACACTAAGCAGATGTCACAATTGCGCAAAAGCTGCAGCCCACACTCGGCACTCGGCTAGAAGCCTCCAGCTTCCCGCCTCGAGGGGAACAACAATTAGTCGTCGAGTTCAACGACCCCGCAGGCAATCCTGCCTCCAGCGTCTCCGGTATTCAACGTGGTCGCATCGGGAGTCGGAGCATACCTGGCCGGAATATTGGCATAGTTATCCGGGGCCGCATGGACGATGATTGCACTGCCATCACCATCGAAGAGATCGGCGACTGAGAAGCGGTCGGTCCGAAACCTCGCCTCCCCAGTACCATCGGCGGTCACTAACAGAACAGGCATGTCGCCTGCTTCGGACGGATGAGGGGTGCCGCCCCCGCCCGTCTCGCCCGGCTGGAAGTGAAAACCCGCTGAAGTGAAGGAGGGCGGAGTGCAGGTGCCCGTCTCATGCACGTGAAATCCATGAAAGCCGGGCGGGAGGTCGTTAACCTTGACTCGTACCCCTACAATGCCATCGTCTTCTTGGAGCCAGACGGTTCCCACTCGCTGGCCAGCGGTGTCGAGAAGTCTTGCTCTGGCTTCGCTTGCCTCCGCAGTCGTTCCGAACACGCTTATGAATGCACCGAGGATCCCAACCAGAATGATGGGTTTCATGAGTCCACCTCCTTTTTTCCCAGAGAGCGATTCAACCGCCCGCGCCCACAGGAGAGGCCCAAATGACCAGGGAACCTTCCAATGCAGCGGGCATGAGAACACGCCCACCCTACCAGGCTCTTCACTTAGAGTTTGGCAACTGTTGGCAGATCGGAGCCTCGCCTCATTGATCCAACATAGTCAATGGCCGGAAGCATTCAAGGGAAATGTAACGGCCAGCGTCAGCTCCTGGCCGCGAGCACGAGTTCAGCTTCCGTCGCCGTAACCGGCCCGTCGGGTCGCCCAGACGACGCTGAGGGCAGCTATGGAAGACTGGCGGCGGCGCCGACCGCCATTGTCGAGTCCGCGCATGTCGCGATGCCGTCAGGCCCGTCAGCGGAACTTGAATGCCCGCAACGGTCACCTATGTTGAACCATGGGGCCGCAGGGGAAGAAGGAACTTGCAATGACGAAAGCGAAGGCAATGGCGTTGGCGGCGCTCGGCGGCGCGGTCGGTCTGGTGACCGGTGGTTCGCTCGCGGCCGCCCCGGACGGTACGAGTCTGAGCGAAGCCGAAAAGATGGCCGTGTTCAAGACGGCGAAAGCCGTGCAGCGCAAGGGCAAATGGGTGGTGTGCGCGGACGACCCGAACGGGACCGGAGCCACCATCGAGACCGTGCGCGACCTCAACGGCGATGGCCTTCCGGAAGTCGTCGTGACGGAGGGCGGCAGCTTCTGCTACGGCGCGGCCGAAATGGGCTATCAGTTGCTGAGCAAGCAGGCGAATGGCTCCTGGAGGGTGATGTCGAGGAACAGCGGAATCCCGCAGTTCTTATCTTCCCGCGGCGCAAACGGCTGGCCGGACATTTCCGTGGGCGGCCCCGGCTTCTGTTTTCCGGTCGAGCGCTGGAACGGGAAGGTGTATACCCTTCACCGCTTCGAGTATGAAGGTAAGCGCTGCAACCCGCCGCGCTAGCCCGGATATCGGGTCAGAAGGCGCACTAATGCAGGTGTCAAAGCCACGTGGCACCAATCAATAAAAGCGGCGCGCGTGAAGCAGTCGCTCAGCGCGTTTTCCGGCTGCACGGCAGGTGACCGTCGGATTGCCGCCCGAGTCTCGCTAGGGGGCCAAGGTCGGCCATGGCCGATTAAGCGACGGAGACGATCAGGCCGCCACCGGGCGCATTCCGATCGGAACACCCCGCGCGACGCGCGGGCGCACCAGGCCGGCGCCCGGCTATCGAGTTCTCACGGCCCGCTGCCGATGCCGGCATCAGCAGCGAGATTGATCACTTCGAGCCGTGCGCCTCGTAGTAGTGCGCAATGGCAGGAATCCCGGCGATCCGGTCGACGAAGGCCGCTAGCTTTGGCGTTACGGTCTCGATCAGGTCGGCTGGAATGTGGTCCAGCTTGCCGGAGCCTAGCCAGCGCAGGACGATGAAGGCCTTGAGGTCGGCCACGGTCAGGCGATGGTCCGCAAAAAACTCGCCACCGTGACTTTCGAGCTGGTTCTGCAGCCATCGCAAATAGCGTGGCAACGTTTCCGCTGCCAGGGCCTCGCGGGCATTCTTCAGCACATCCCCGGTCATTCCGAACGTTGTCCCGAGTTTTGTGTTGATGTCTTCCAGCGCGCCCATCACTTCGTCGCAGAACAGCGCCTGCAGGTCGTCTTCGGGGTAAAGCCCGGCGAGCTTGCCCGCATAGCGCGTAATCGCGTCGCTCTGGGTGACCTGCACGTCGTTGATGTGAAGAGTCGGCACCTGGTTCAGCGGTGTGGTCTTGCGAACCTCTGGAAAATCGCCTGGCGCAAAACGATTGTCCTCGAACGGAATTCCGCCGATGTGCAGGGCCAGCCGCGCGGGCTCCCCCCGTCCGCCGGAAAAATCGAAGTAAGTAAGCTTGAGTTTATCCATGGGTCCTTGTCGGGCGTGCGCGCCGCGTTGTGGGTCGGAGAGCCTTGCGATGGGCCGGAGCAGGCGGGTAGTGCAAGAGTTACGTATAGGCCACGTCGCGCGGGCATGCAAGGGCATCCAGTTCGTCCAGGAAGACTTGTGCACCGCACCGTGACGCTTTTGTAAGGCGAAACCCGTCGATGGACAAAAGTGTCAGTGGGGAAGTTCACCCAATGGGTGCGCAAATTTACCCAACGCCACAAAAACAACCACTTACGGCGCATGGCACGGCGGGTGCATTAGTAGGCCTGAGGGCGGCATAAGCGAGTTTGATTGATCGCCCCGAGTGACGAAAACGTCAGCCCCCGTCCAGCGGCGTGAAAACGACCCCGAGACGCTCGGGCAGGCGAGTCAAAGTCCTACGAATAAAGGAGACAAGAGACATGGCAATGACAGGCGTACTTCGCCCCGGTCACGCGCAGGTTCGGGTGCTGAATCTGGAAGAGAGCGTACGTTTCTACCGCGACGTGCTCGGTCTGGTCGAGACCGGCCGTGACGCGCAGGGCCGCGTGTATTTCAAATGCTGGGACGAGCGCGATCACAGCAGCTACGTGATCCGCGAGGCCGACAGTGCCGGCCTCGACTTCTTCGCCTTCAAGGTGCTCGACAAGGCCACGCTGGAGAAGCTCGACGCCGACCTGCAGGCCTACGGCCTGAAGACCGAGCGCATCCCCGCGGGCGAGATGCTGGCGACGGGCGAGCGCGTGCGCTTCGAGCTGCCGTCGGGTCACCTGATGGAGCTGTACGCGGAAAAGACCGCCGTGGGCAACGGGCTGGGCGTCGTCAATCCGGCGCCGTGGGGGCGCGAGCGCGAGCATGGCATCGGCCCGGTCCGCCTCGACCATGCGCTGCTGTACGGCCCGAACGTGGCCGAGGTGCAGAAGATCTTCACCGAGGTGCTGGGCTTCTACCTCGTCGAGCGCGTGCTCACGCCGGACGGCGAAAACAACGCGGCGATCTGGCTGTCGTGCTCGCACAAGGTGCATGACATCGCCTTCGCCGAGTACCCGGAGAAGGGCAAGCTGCACCACTGCTCGTTCCTGATGGAGACGTGGGAGCAGGTGCTGCGCGCGGGCGACATCATGTCGATGAACAAGGTGGCGGTGGACATCGGTCCGACCCGCCACGGTGTAACGCGCGGCTGCACGATCTACGCGTGGGATCCGTCCGGCAACCGCTTCGAGACCTTCATGGGCGGCTACCAGCCCTATCCGGACAACACCGAGCCGCTGACCTGGACCTTCGACAACTTCGGCCAGGGTCTCGACTACCCGCAGCGCAAGCTCCACGAAACCTTCCTCACCGTCGTGACCTGAGCGGAGTGCGAGCGATGAGCGACCTTAGGGCTCCCGCCGGCTTCGATACCACGCGCCGCTTCGTGCGCGTTACCGGAGCACGGTCCAACGGTTTCGTCGAATTCGATTTCGCGGTCGGCGAGCCCGAGCTGGCGGTGGAAATGATCCTGCCCCGCGACGCCTTCGCCGAGTTCTGCGAGCACAACGCGGTCGAGATCCTTCCCCCGGTGACCGAAGCCGACTCGACGGACGCCTCGTCCGACGACTCGAAAGAGCCGAGCGACTGGGACTGGCGGCTCGCCGACGCAACCCGCACCCGCTTCAGATAAACGGACAACCGCGCTCCCGCCGTGGAGCGCGCTTCAGGAGACAAACATGCAGATCGACCTCCGCACAGTGAGCATCCAGCCGCTGCGCCAGACTTTCGACCACCTGGCCCGCCGCTTCGGCGACAAGCCGGCGTCGCGCTACCAGGAAGGCGGCTACGACATCCAGGCCGCCGAGAACCTGCACTACAAGCCGACCTGGGACCCCGACCAGGAGCTCTACGACGCGAAGATCACGAAGATCGTGATGCAGGACTGGTACGCGCTGAAGGATCCGCGCCAGTTCTACTACAGCACCTACACGCTGGCGCGCGCCCGCCAGCAGGACGCGACCGAATCCAACTTCGCCTTCGTCGAATCGCGCGGACTCGCCGACATGCTGCCGCCGGCGGTGCGCGAGACGGCGCTGAAGCTGCTGGTGCCGCTGCGTCACGCCGCCTGGGGCGCGAACCAGAACAACACGCTGATCTGCGGCTACGGCTACAGCACCATCTTCACGCAGCCGTGCATGTACCACGCGATGGACAACCTCGGCATCGCGCAATACCTGTCGCGCCTAGGGCTGCTGCTCGGCGACACCGAAGCGCTGGACGAGGGCAAGGCCGCATGGCTGGAAGACTCCGCGTGGCAGCCGCTGCGCCGCTACGTCGAGGACACGCTGGTGCTGCGCGACCCGTTCGAAGCCTTCGTCGCGCAGAACGTCGCGCTCGACGGCCTGCTGTACCCGCTGGTGTACGCCCGCATCGTCGATGACACCCTCTCGGCGCAGGGCGGCTCGGCCGTCGCGATGCTCACGCAGTTCATGACCGACTGGTTCGACGAGACGAAGAAGTGGGTCGATGCCGTGCTGAAGGTCGCTGCGGCCGAATCCGACAACAACCGCGCGGTGCTGCAGGACTGGATCCGCGCGTGGAGCACCCGTGCCGCGTCGGCGCTGCTGCCGGTGGTGGAAATCGCGCTCGGCGCGCAGGCCGACGACGCTGTCGGCGAGCAGCTCGCGGACTTCCGCGCGCGCATCCAGAAAACCGGCATCACGCTCTGAGAGGCCCCGCATGTCCACCGTATTCATTGCCCTGCAGGCCAACGAAGAAACCCGCCCGATCATCGAGGCGATCGAAATCGACAACCCGCTGGCGGTCGTCAATCGCCAGCCTGCGATGGTGAAGATCGACGCGCCGAACCGGCTGGTGATCCGCAAGGAAACGATCGAGGAGCAGATCGGCCGCGAGTTCGACCTCCAGGAACTGCACATCAACCTGATCACGCTCGGCGGCAACGTCACCGAAGACGACGACTCGCTCACGCTGAGCTGGGCCGAGTAATCGGGCCACGAGTTTGGGTAAATTGAGGAGACCGACATGGATATGAAAGTTGCGAAGAAGAAGCTCGGCCTGAAGGAGAAGTACCGGCTGATGACGCGCGATCTCGGCTGGGAGCCGACCTACCGCGCCAAGGACGAGGTGTTCCCCTACGTGAATTACGAGGGGATCAAGGTGCATGACTGGGACAAGTGGGAAGACCCGTTCCGTCTGACGATGGATTCGTACTGGAAGTACCAGGCCGAGAAGGAGCGCAAGTTCTACGCGATCATCGACGCGCATGCGCAGAACAACGGCCACCTCAACATCACCGATGCGCGCTACCTGTCGGCGCTGAAGATCTTCCTGCAGGCGATCAGCCCGGGCGAATATGCCGCGCACAAGGGGTTCGCCCGCGTCGGCCGCGAGTTCCCCGGCGTCGGCACGCAGGTGGCCTGCCAGATGCAGGCGATCGACGAGATCCGCCACGCGCAGACGCAGATCCACGCGCTGTCGAACTACAACAAGTACTACGACGGCTTCCACGCCTTCGCCGATGCGCGCGACCGCATCTGGTACACGTCAGTGGCGCGCTCGTTCTTCGACGACGCGATGTCGGCCGGCCCGTTCGAATTCATGATCGCGATCGGCTTCTCGTTCGAGTATGTGCTGACCAACCTGCTGTTCGTGCCCTTCATGTCGGGTGCGGCCTACAACGGCGACATGGCGACGGTGACCTTCGGCTTCTCGGCGCAGTCGGACGAGGCGCGCCACATGACGCTCGGCCTCGAGTGCATCAAGTTCATGCTCGAGCAGGACCCGGACAACCTGCCGATCGTGCAGGGCTGGCTCGATAAGTGGTTCTGGCGCGGCTTCCGTGTGCTCGGCCTCGTCTCGACCATGATGGATTACATGCTGCCCAAGCGCGTGATGTCGTGGCGCGAGGCGTGGGAGATCTACGGCGTCGAGAACGGCGGCGCGCTGTTCAAGGATCTGGCGCGTTACGGCGTCCGCCCGCCCAAGGGCTGGGATGACGCCGAGAAGGCCATCGACCACATGTCGCACCAGTTCATGCTGGGCCTGTACCAATGGAGCTTCGGCACGTCCTTCCACTCGTGGATTCCGTCCGACGAGGACATGGACTGGCTGTCGGCGAAGTACCCGACGACCTTCGACAAGTACTACCGCCCGCGCTGGGATCACATCCGCAAGCTCGCCGTCGCCGGCACGCCGTTCAAGAACTTCGGCCTGGCGAAGCTGTGCCAGACCTGCCAGTTGCCAGTGGTGTTCACCGAGCCGGACGACGCGACGATGTCCTGCCATCGCGAGACCGAATACAAGGGCGAGAAGTACCACTTCTGCTCCGACGGCTGCCAGCACATCTTCGACAACGAGCCCGAGAAGTACGTGCAAGCGTGGCTGCCGATGCCGTCGCTGTTCCAGGAGCTCAACGGCGACATCGGCGCCTGGATGAACTGGGTGGGCCTGCGCGACGGCGAGGACAACGGCGACTACTCGGGTTCCCGCGACCAGCGCAACTTCGACCAGTGGCGCGGGATGGCGACCTCGAACACCTGAAACCGACCCGGAGGAGACAAATCATGACCGTAGCAGCAATCAAGGAATACGTCGGCGTGCCGCGCGACCGCGTCGAGAACTTCAACGGCAAGCAGCTCGTATATGTGAGCTGGGACCATCACCTGCTGTTCGCAGCGCCGTTCCTGCTGTGCCTGCCGCCGCAGACGACCTTCCGCGAACTCGTCGAAGGGCCGCTCAGCGCGCTCGTGCAGCCGGACCCGGACGCCGCCGCGATCGACTGGACCAAGGTGGAGTGGCTGAAGTCGAACCAGCCCTGGACGCCGGACTTCGAGCGCAGCCTCGCGGACAACGGCATCGGCCACAAGGACCAGCTCCGCATGCGCACGCCCGGCCTTGCTTCGCTGTCGGCGGCTGCCTGAGGGGTTTGCCATGAGCTATGAGTTGACGATCGAACCGCTCGGCCAGACGATCGAGATCGAGGAAGGGCAGACGATTCTCGACGCGGCGCTGCGCGCGGGCATCTATCTGCCGCATGCGTGCTGTCACGGCCTGTGCGCGACCTGCAAGGTGCAGGTCGTCGATGGCGAGATCGAGCACGGCGAGGCCTCGAGCTTCGCGCTGATGGACTTCGAGCGCGACGAGCAGAAGACGCTGGCGTGCTGCGCGACGGCGCAGAGCGACCTCGTGATCGAAGCCGAGATCGAGGAAGACCCGGACGCCGAGAACCTGCCGGTGCGCGATTTCGCCGGCACCGTGAGCCGCATCGAAACGCTGACGCCGACGATCAAGGGCGTGTGGATCAAGCTCGATGATCCGGAAGGCATGCGCTTCCAGGCCGGGCAGTACATCAATCTGCAACTGCCGGACGGCATCGGCAGCCGGGCGTTCTCGGTCGCGAGTGCGCCGTCCGACGCGGGCGAGATCGAGCTCAACATCCGCATCGTGCCGGGCGGGCAGGGCACGCGCTACGTGCACGAGACGCTGCGCGTGGGCGACCGCGCGAAGATCGCGGGCCCCTATGGCCGCTTCTTCGTGAAGAAGTCGGCGCAGGTGCCGGTGGTCTTCATGGCGGGCGGGTCGGGGTTGTCGAGCCCGCGGTCGATGATCCTCGATCTGCTGGCGGAGGGTTTCGAGCTGCCGATCACGCTGGTCTATGGGCAGAGAACGCGCGAGGAGTTGTATTACCACGACGAGTTCCTCGCGCTGGCCGAACGACATCCGAACTTCCGCTACGTGCCGGCGCTGTCGCACGAACCCGAAGGCTCGGACTGGCAGGGCTTCCGCGGCTTCGTGCACGAGGCGGCGAAGAACCACTTCGACAACGACTTTCGCGGTCACAAGGCCTACCTGTGCGGGCCGCCGCTGATGATCGATGCGTGCATCACGACGCTGATGCAGGGGCGGCTGTTCGAGCGCGATATCTATACCGAGAAGTTCATCTCCGCGGCTGATGCGCAGCAAGTCCGCAGCCCGCTGTTCAAGGCGATCTGATAGGGATTTGAAAAAGCCGTGCTAGTGAGCCGCCCCCGTCGGGCGGTACTCCGCGCCTCCTTCAACGCGTGGCGGAGGCGTCGGCACGGAGTACCGCCCGCCGGGGGCTGCGTTGTGCCGGGAATCAGGACGCTGTGGACGGCGATCGACCGCGAAAGTCGATACCTAGCGAGTATCGGGAATCGAAACTAAAAGTATTGGACGGTATATCTGGCCGTTCCTAGACTGGTTTCCATGCCCGGCAAGTCGCACACGATGCGGGCGAAATAACAGCTACAAACGAGTGAGGGTGACCATGCGTCAGATTCAGAATTTCATCGGCGGCGAGTTCGTGGCCGCTGCGAGCGGCAAGCGCTTCGACAAGCGTTCGCCGCTCGACAACCGGGTGATCGCGTCGATCGCCGAGGCCGGCCAGGCCGAAATCGATGCCGCCGTGAAGGCCGCGCGCAGCGCACTGCACGGCGAGTGGGGCGGCCTGACCACGGACCAGCGCGTCGAGCTGCTGTACGGCGTCGCGAACGAGATCACGCGCCGCTTCGAGGACTTCGTCGAGGCCGAGATGGCCGACACCGGGCAGCCGCGCCATGTCATGACGAACGTTTTCATCCCGCGCGGGGCGGCGAATTTCAAGGTGTTCGCCGATGTCGTCAAGAACGTCCCGACCGAATCCTTCCAGATGGCGACGCCGGATGGCCGCGGCGCGCTGAACTACGGCATCCGCGTGCCGAAGGGCGTCATCGGGGTCGTCTGCCCGTGGAACGCACCCTTCCTGCTGATGACGTGGAAGGTCGGACCGGCGCTCGCCTGCGGCAACACCGTCATCGTGAAGCCGTCGGAGGAAGCGCCGAATACCGCCACCTTGCTGGGCGAAGTGATGAACGCCGTCGGCGTGCCGAAGGGCGTCTATAACGTCGTGAATGGCTTCGGGCCGGATTCGGCGGGCGAGTTCCTGACCCGTCATCCGGGCGTCGATGCGATCACCTTCACCGGCGAAACCCGCACCGGCACGGCGATCATGAAGGCGGCGTCGGAGGGGATGCGCGATGTGTCCTTCGAGCTCGGCGGCAAGAACGCCGGCATCGTGTTCGCGGACGCCGATTTCGACGCCGCGGTCGAAGGCATCTTCCGCTCCGCGTTCCTGAACTCGGGCCAGGTGTGCCTTGGCACCGAGCGCGTGTATGTGGAGCGCCCGATCTTCGAGCGCTTCGTGCAGGCGCTGAAGGAGAAGGCCGAGGGCGTGAAGTTCGGCCGCCCGGACGACCACGACGCCAACTACGGTCCGCTGATCAGCCAGGAGCACCGCCAGAAGGTTCTCTCCTACTACCGCAAGGCGGTCGAGGAGGGCGCCACGGTCGTGACCGGTGGCGGCGTGCCGCAGATGCCCGGCGCACTCGCCGAAGGCGCATGGGTGGAGCCGACGATCTGGACCGGCCTGCCGGAGACCGCGTCGGTCGTGCGCGAGGAAATCTTCGGACCGTGCTGTCACATTCGCCCGTTCGACAGCGAGAACGAAGTCGTCGCGCTGGCCAACGACACCGACTACGGCCTGTCGACGACGATCTGGACGACCAACCTCGCCCGCGCGCACCGCGTTGCCGCCCGGGTCGAGGTCGGCATCACCTGGATCAACAGCTGGTTCCTGCGCGACCTGCGCACCGCATTCGGTGGTTCCAAGCAATCGGGCATCGGCCGCGAGGGCGGCGTGCATTCGCTCGAGTTCTATACGGAAACGCGAAACATCTGCGTGAAGCTCTGAGGACGTCATGAACGAAGAAAAGATCAGGCAGTACGGCGACGAACTCTACGAGTGCTTCGTCGCCCGCAAGACGGTGCCGCCGCTGCTCGAGCGCGAACCGGACATCACCCTCGACGACGCGTACCGCATCCAGCTGCGCTTCATCGAGCGCCGCGTGCAGGCGGGCGAGAGGATCGTCGGCAAGAAGATCGGCGTCACGAGCAAGCCGGTGCAGGATTTCCTCGGCGTGTTCCAGCCGGACTTCGGCCAGCTCACGTCCGGCATGGTGTACCAGGAAGGCGACGTCATCGACCTCGGCTCGCTGATCCAGCCGAAGGCCGAGGCGGAACTGGCGTTCGTGCTCAAGCACGACCTGAAGGGGCCGGGCGTGACCGCGATGGACGTGATCCGCGCGACCGACTACGTCGTGCCGTGCTTCGAGATCGTCGATTCGCGCATCAACGACTGGAAGATCCGCATCCAGGACACCGTCGCCGACAACGCTTCGTGCGGCGTGTATGTGCTCGGCAAAACCAAGGGCGACCCGAGGAAACTCGATATCACGCTCGCCGGCATGGTGCTGGAGAAGAACGGCGAAGTGCATTCGACTGGCGTCGGCGCGGCGGTGCAGGGCTCGCCCGCGAATGCCGTCGCGTGGCTCGCCAATACGCTCGGCGAACTCGGCATTCCCTTCAAGGCCGGCGAAGTGATCCTCTCCGGCTCGCAGTCGGCCCTCGTGCCGGTCGTCGATGGTGACGAACTCGTCTGCACGGTCGGCGGCCTCGGCAGCTGCCGGGTGAAATTTTCCGGAAGGAGCGCGGTATGAGCCAAAGCAATGAATTGACGCTGTCGCGCGAGGACATCGTGCGCCTGAGCGAGCGCGTCGAAGGCGCCCAGACGCGTGCCTACGCGATCCCCAAGCTGACCGACGAATATCCGGCCATGACGATCGCCGACGGCTATGCGGTGCAGAGCGAACTGCGCCGGCGCTACCTCGCGGCGGGCCACCGGCTGGTCGGCTGGAAGGCGGGCCTCACGTCCAAGGCCAAGATGCAGCAGATGGGCGTGAACGTGCCGTCGATCGGCTTCCTCACCGACCGCATGGCGCGGCCCGAGAACTCCGCGATCTCCACCGCCGATCTCGTGCATCCGCGCGTCGAGTGCGAGGTCGCGTTCGTGATGAAGAAGGACCTGCACGGTCCGGGCTGCACCCGCGAGGACGTGCTCGACGCGACCGACTACGTGCTGCCGGCCGTCGAGATCATCGATTCGCGCTTTTCGGGTTTCAAGTTCGACCTCGCCAGCGTGATCGCCGACAACGGCTCGTCGGCACGCTTCGTCGGCGGTGGCCGTGCGCGTTACTTCGAGGAACTGGACCTGCGCACGCTCGGCGTCGTGATGGAAAAGAACGGCGAGACGGTCGCGATGGGCGCCTCGGCGGCCGTGCTGGGTCACCCGGCGGAGGCGATCGCGATGCTGGTGAACATCCTCGCCGACATGGGCGAACACCTGCCCGCGGGCAGCTTCGTCATGAGCGGCGGTATCACCGAGGCGATACCCGTGAAGCCGGGCGACAGCGTCGTCGCGCGCTTCCAGGAACTCGGCAGCGTGTCGATGCGCTTCGTCTGAACACTCCCAATCCCAATAAAGACAGAGAGACCCATGCCAATCATCGAAATGCACCTTTCGGAGGGGCGGACGGCCGAGCAGAAGCGCAAGGTCGCTTCCGCCGTGACCGAAGCCGTCATCCACGCGCTCGGCGTCAAGTCCGAAGCCGTGCGCATCCTGATTACCGAACACGCCAACGAAGAGTTCTTCGTTGCCGGCGAAACTTTGGCGGAGCGTGCCGAACGGCAACGCGTCGCCGCACTGCAGGAGCAAGCCCAATGAAGAAGATCAAGTGCGCCTTGATCGGGTCCGGCAACATCGGCACCGACCTGATCTACAAGATCAAGCGCAGCCCGGTGCTGGAGCCGGTGTGGATGGTCGGCATCGACCCGTCGTCCGAAGGCTTGGCGCGCGCACGCGAGATGGGCCTGAAGACCACCGCGGAAGGTGTCGACGGCCTGCTGCCGCACGTGCTGGATGACGACATCCAGATCGCTTTCGACGCGACCAGCGCCTACGTCCATGCGGAGAACAGCCGCAAGCTCAACGAGCTGGGCGTGATGATGATCGACCTGACGCCGGCCGCAATCGGCCCGCTGTGCGTGCCACCGGTGAACCTGCGCCAGCACGCCGACAAGCTCGAAATGAACGTGAACATGATCTCGTGCGCCGGCCAGGCCACGATCCCCGTCGTGCACGCCGTGTCGCGCATCCAGAGCGTCGAGTACGCCGAGATCGTCGCGAGCCTCGCGTCGAAGTCGGTCGGGCCCGGCACGCGGGCGAACCTCGACGAGTTCACCTATACGACGTCGAACGCGATCACGGTCGTGGGCGGCGCGCGCCGTGGCAAGGCTCTCGCGATCATCAACCCGGCCGAGCCGTCGATGATCATGCGCAACACGATCTACTGCCTGACCGACGACGAGCCGGATCACGCGCGCATCACCGAGTCGATCCTGCAGATGATCGGCGAAGTGCAGAAGTACGTGCCGGGCTACAAGCTCGTCAATGGCCCGATCTTCGACGGCAACAAGGTGTCCGTCTTCCTCGAAGTCGCCGGTCTCGGCGACTACCTGCCCAAGTATGCCGGCAACCTCGACATCATGACCGCGGCCGCGACGCGCACCGCCGAGATGTTCGCCGAGGAAATCCTCGCCGGAAAGATCCAGTTGAAAGCCGTGGAGACCGTGTGATGAGCCAGTCGAATACTTCCAGCAGCCTCAAGGGGCGCAAGGTCGTCCTGCACGACATGTGCCTGCGCGACGGCATGCACGCCAAGCGCGAGCAGATCAGCGTCGAGCAGATGGTGAAGGTCGCCACCGCCCTCGACGACGCCGGCATCCCCTACGTGCAGGTCACGCACGGCGCGGGCCTCGGCGGCAACTCGCTGCAGCACGGCTTCGCGATGGCACCGAACGAGGAATACATTTCCGCCGTCGCGTCGAAGATGAAGCAGGCCAAGGTGTCGGTACTGCTGATTCCGGGCCTCGGCACGATGAAGGAACTGCAGTCGGCGTATGACGCCGGTGCCCGCAGCGTGCATGTCGCGACCCACTGCACCGAAGCCGACACGTCGCCGCAGCATATCGCCTATGCACGCAAGCTCGGCATGGACACGACCGGCTTCCTGATGATGTCGCACCTCAACGACGCCGCCGGCATCGCCCAGCAGGGCAAGCTGATGGAGTCCTACGGTGCGCAGACCATCTACGTCACCGACTCGGCCGGCTACATGCTGCCCGATGACGTGAAGGCGCGCGTCGGCGCGCTGCGCGAGGTGCTGAAGCCCGAAACGGAAATCGGCTTCCACGGCCATCACAACCTCGGCATGGGCATCGCCAACTCGATTGCCGCGATCGAAGCGGGCGCGAGCCGCATCGACGGCTCCGTCGCGGGTCTGGGGGCGGGCGCCGGCAACACGCCGCTCGAAGTCTTCGCGGCGGTGTGCGAGCGCATGGGCATCGTCACCGGCGTCGATCTCTTCAAGCTGATGGATGTCGCCGAGGACGTCATCGTGCCGATGATGGACCACATCGTCCGTGTCGACCGCGAATCGCTGACCCTGGGCTACGCGGGCGTGTATTCGACCTTCCTGCTGCATTCGAAGCGGGCGGCCGAGCGCTTCGGCGTGCCGGCGCGCGACATCCTGGTCGAACTGGGCCGCCAGAAGATGATCGGCGGCCAGGAAGACATGATCCAGGACACCGCGATGACGATGGCGAAGGCACGCGGTCTGCTGCAGGGTGCAGCGGCCTGAGCGCGGGCGATGAAGTTCGCCGTCACGATCGAGGACACCGGCGAGCGCTACGACTGCGCCGACGAGGAATCGTTGCTGTCGGGGATGGTGCGCCTGGGCCGGCGCGGCATCCCCGCCGGTTGCTGCGGCGGCGGCTGCGGGGTATGCAAGATCGAAGTGACCGCGGGCGAATTCGAGGCACGGGTGATGAGCAGGCAGCACGTGAGCGTTGTGGATCAGGCGCAGGGGCGTGTGCTGGCCTGTCGCGTATATCCGCGCAGTGACATCTCGCTTCGGGTCGTCGGCAAGATGCACAAGTGCCTTGCTCGAACTGCTGTGCCCTCCCCACGACTGCCTTCGCTTGATGCTGAGGTGGACGAATGAACGTCGTGATTATCCAGGCAGATAGTCACCGCAGTCGTTCGCCAGCAGCTTTCTAGGCTGCGGCGGAACCTGTCGCCTGCGCGGTGTCTGTGCACCTATCAGGCCCAACAGGAGAGCGAAGATGGCCAGCAAGAACACGATTTGCCTGTGGTACGACGGCACCGCGCTGGACGCAGCGAAGTTCTACGCTGAGACCTTCCCGGACAGCGCGGTGGGCGCTGTCCATCGCGCTCCCGGCGACTATCCGGCGGGCAAGCAGGGCGATGTCTTGACGGTCGAGTTCACAGTGATGGGGATCCCTTGTCTCGGGCTGAACGGAGGCCCGGAGTTCAAACACAATGAGGCTTTCTCGTTCCAGGTCGCGACCGATGACCAGGCCGAAACCGACCGTCTGTGGAACGCGATCGTCGGAAACGGCGGCGAGGAAAGCGCCTGCGGCTGGTGCAGGGACAAGTGGGGGCTGTCCTGGCAGATCACCCCCCGCGCGCTGATGGACGCGATCACCGATCCTGACCGGGCGGCGGCCAAGCGGGCGTTCGAGGCGATGATGGGGATGACAAAGATCGATATCGCTGCGATCGAGGCGGCTCGCCGCGGGTGAATCCGGGCGTCGGCAGCATCACCTTGCCCGGATCAAGGCGCGAAGCAGCCCGCTGTCGGCGAGCGCTTCTCGCATCCGTCACCGCATGTCGAAGGCTTCCTGATGGAAGCGGAAGCGGCCGAGCCAGGCTCGCGCGAATCCGCTTCGCAGCTGCTCCGCAAAGGCACGCGGGCCGCAGAACCACACTTCCACCCGCTGACTGCGGTCATGCAAGCTCGCCAGCCTTTCGGCGCTGAGGGCGCCGTCTCGAGCGGTGTCATGAACATGCAGCGTGACAGACGGGAGGTCTCGGCATAGCGTTTCCAGTCGGCCCACGAACGGGTCGTCCGCGCCGGCGCGGGTGCAGTAGTGCAGGTCGGCAACCGGCGCTGCGGAGGGATTTCCCCGAAGCGCGTCGAGCCAGGCGAGGAAGGGCGTGATGCCGATTCCGCCGGCGACCCAGATTTGCCTCGCCTTGCGGTCCTGACGCGCCAGTTCGAAGCGTCCATACGGGCCTTCGACGGTGACGGGTTGGCCCACGGTGATGCGGCGCGAGAGCTCACGGGTGTAGTCGCCGAGCGCCTTGATCTGGAACCCCACGCTGCGGTCGCCCTGGTCCGCGCTGGCAATCGTGAAGGGATGCGCGCCCTCCAGCCGATTGAAGGTCACGAATGCGAACTGCCCCGCCTGGTGTCCGCGCCAGTTCCCGTCGAGGCGACAAACCACTTCGGTCACGTTCGCCGCCGGTGAGGCCACTGCGGTCACGGTACCCCGGGCCTGCCGGCCGCGGCCGATGCGTCCTGTCAGGGACCAGACGGCGGCGAGCGTGCCGGCGGACAACGCCATTGCAAGCAGCAACCCGGTCGGCTCGCTCCAGTAAGTCGTCGGCGCCAGCACGGCGGCATGAAAGGCGAGCATCAGGTACAGGACCGGCATCGCGCGGTGAATGTGGCGCCAGAATTTGTAAGGAAAGCGCTTCCACAGCGCCAGGACGATCATCGCGAGGACGAGGTAGATCGCGAACTCGCCGAGTTCCTCCCCGGCATCCCGGAGCGTACCCAGCACGCCCGAGACGTCCTCGTCACCCGCGCGGCCAGCTTCACCGTACAGTGTCTCGATCACGTCATCGGCCATCTCGAGCAGCCAATGCGATGCTGCGAATCCGGCGGCCAGAATGCCCGCCCATTTGTGCAGTTGGTAAGTGCGGTCCATGCCCCCCAGTACGCGCTCGGCCCAGAGCGGTCGCGCCGCCATCACCATCGCGAGCGACATCAATGCGATCGCGAGCAGGCCGCTCAGGTAGAGCCCCTGGTCGTAGACAACCCACGGCAGTGATCCCGGACCCGCACCGTTCATGACAAGGCCCCAGCCCCAGGTGCCGGCAACAATGGCGATCACTGCAGTCAGTGCGGGAATCATGCGCGTTCTCCGGCGGGTGGGGGATGTCCAGCGATGGGAGCGTCCAAGGCAAGCGTCAGGCCAAGTCATGATTGCTTCCTTGCCTGCCGAGATCGCATGGAACACATTGTGCGCACGCAGATGTGAATCGATTCTGAACGGTGCGCGAGCTGAAATTGCTTGCCGTCGCCGGCCTGACGCTGAGCGCCGTGCGGACCCTGAGCGCGGGACAAGATTGCCAATCGAAAGAACGCAGTCGCAGTTCCGGAGGGCGCTTGGTTCTAGTCGCCTCAGGCATTAAACGCCGAAATGGAAGCGAACCCGCTCTTCCAGCAGTCGCCGGACATCCTCCTCGTTACAGCGGCCAAGGCAGTTGAACACCTCGCGCGCGATGGGGCGGAAGGCAGTCATCACGTGCGGGTCGAAATGGCTTCCGGTGTCGGCCTCGAGGATCGACATCGTTGCCTCGAAGCTCATCGGCTCTTTGTAGGGGCGTTTCGAGCTGAGCGCATCGAAGACGTCCGCCACGGAGAATATGCGGGCGGAAAGCGGGATTTCGTCACCCGACAGTTTGCGCGGGTAACCCGAGCCGTCCCACTTTTCATGATGGGCCGCGACAATCGCATGCGCGTCCTCCAGCCATCCGATGCCGGAAACAATCTCCTCGCCATGCGCCACGTGCGTGTGCATGATCTTGTTCTCTTCGGCGTCGAGCTTGCCCGGTTTGAGCAGAATCGCATCGGGAATGCTGATCTTGCCGACGTCGTGCAGAAAACTGCCGACGATCAGGGACTGCATCGCCCTGCCGGCCAGGTCGAGGCGTTCGCCGATGCGCGCAGCAATCCAGGCAACCCGAAAATTGTGGGCCCCGGTGTCGGAATCCCGCATCGCGACCGCACGCCCGAGCGCTTCCATCATCGAGAGGTGCGAATCGAGGATTTCGCGGGCCTTGCGCTCATTGTCGGCGGACAGCAGTACGACAACGGGATAGATTGCGCTGCCGCACAGCAGCGACGCGAACCCCACCATCAGGGCGGCGCTGAGCGCGTCCGCACGCAGCTGCTCGCGCTGCCACGGGGGGACGACGCGGACACCTTCGAAGTATCCAGTGATCCGATCCGCGTCGGCAGCCCCTCGCAGTGGCACAAAAACCCGCAACGCCCAACGTTTGTCTTCAAGTCTGAAGCTCTCGTGAAAGCCGGCACGGTAAGCGGGACGTGCGTGCGAGGGTAGCTGTTCCTCAACCGCATTGCCCTCTTCGGTCATTGCGTGGGCGAGCTTGAGTCCGTCCTGATCGTAGATTTCAGCAATGTCGAAGAGTCCCCCTGCAAGGACATCCGCCGCCTTGCGGGCGTTGTCCCCTGCATCCAGGCCGGTGAGGTCAATGGCGCCGAAATGATGCAGAAGACGGCGTGACTCGTCGATTGCAAGCCAAACCGTTCCATCCTCGGCACGTTTATACGTGACGAACCACGCGACAGGACTGGCCAGCGCGGCGAGCAGCGCGCTGACGACCGCAATCCGTACCGCGGTTCGCTCGTTGAACGAGTTCATGTGCTGCTCCCAACGAGTGGCAACCCAACCCGCGACGAGACTGACCACGAATCTTCGCATTCTCGAGTGGTGGTGCGCGTGGTGGACCGCTGTAATCCCACTGTAGGTTAGCCACTCGGGGAGAACACGGTCAGGGAGACGCTGAAAAAATGACGAACGCGCCGCCGTTGGTCGTCCGACCCGGAATGCGGTTCAGGATTTTCGACGGAGCGTTCGCCGAATCTTTGAAGGGCCTGTTTCTTGGGGGCTCTTTAGGAGGTGTTTGCCTCACATCCCGGCGGGCCCGAAACGCAGCAACGCCTCCCCGACGGGGCGAGCGCATACTCCTCCTATGTCGGTCGTGTTACGCCGGTCTTGGTCCACCGCGTGGATGTCAGGGACCCTTGTGTGCGCTGCCAGACAGACGCCCCCGATCAAATCGAATATTGGTAGACGCATGGCGGGCGGCGCTTCCGCGATCCTTGGGGGGCGCGAGCCGCCGGCGCGGTCCCGGATTGCGCGCGATGGCGTGGATCCGGCCTGACAAGCGAGGAGGATTCCATGCTCTATACCATTGCAGTCGTATTGCTGGTCCTGTGGTTGCTCGGCCTGGTCACCTCGACCACCTTGGGCGGTTTCATCCACGTCCTGCTGGTGATCGCGATCGTGGTTGTGTTGCTCAGAGTGATCAGCGGACGCGGCTCGCTATAGCCGTGCGCCTGTCCGCGCACCACATCGTCCATATCCTCGTGCGGCTCGGTTCGCGAACGCGGGTGTCGCCGCCAGTGAATCGCGGGCTGACGGGATGAGGAAGGCGCAATGCCGCATTCGGTGATGCACAATCCGAGGCAGAATCGCGTTCTGGCGGCCTTGCCGGTGAAGGAGTACGCCCGGCTGGTGGACGACCTGGATCTCGTCACTTTTGCGCCTGGTGAGGTGCTCTACGAGTCGGGTGACTACCTGGCGTTCGTCTATTTCCCGACGACGTGCATCGTCTCGATGACCTTTTCGACCCGGGATGGCTCATCGACCGAACTGGCGATGACCGGCAATGATGGCCTGGTCGGCATTCCGCTGGTGCTGGGTGGCGAATCCACGATGCACACGGTGACGGTTCAGAACGGTGGCAGTGCCTACCGTCTGCGGGCGGAAGTGATGCGCTGGGAGCTCGACCAGGGCGGCAGCCTGCAGCGTCTGTCGCTCTCTTACGCCCAGGCGCTGATGACGCAGATGGCGCAGAGCGTCGTCTGCAATCGGCACCACGCGGTGGACCAACGGCTGTGTCGCTGGCTGCTCCTCAGTTTTGACCTGCTGCCGGGCAATCAGCTCGATGTGACCCAGGAACTGATTGCCCGCATGCTCGGGGTGCGCCGCGAAGCCGTTACCGAGGCCGCCGGAAAGCTGCAGGCGGCCGGACTGATCCATTACCACCGCGGACATATCAAGCTGACCGATCGTGAAGGCCTGGAAGCGCGGGCGTGCGAATGCTACGCCGTGGTCAAGGCGGAATACGACCGTCTGTTCAACTTGGTGCCGGTCACCTTGACCAAATATCGCGCGCGGCCGAATCCGGCAACCCTCCGCAAGCGCGCCGAGGCCCGATTGAGGATAGCTCAACCGAGCATGCCGACCACGCCCTGGGATACCGAGCGCTTGCTGCACGAACTGCAGGTGCATCAGATCGAACTGGAACTGCACAACGAGGAACTTCGCGACGCGTACGACGAAGCGGATTCGCTGCGACGGCAGTATGCCGATATCTATGACTTTGCACCGGTCGGCTACGTTACGCTCGATGCACTCGGGGTCATTCTCGATGTGAATCTCGCCGGTGCCATCCTGCTCGGTATCAAGCGTTCGGAACATGGACGGCATCGTTTTGCGGCGTTCATCAAGCCGGAATGCCTGCCGGCATTCAAGTGCTTCTTCGACGAGGTACTTGACGCAAAATGCAAGAAGAAATGCGAGGTCGTCCTCATGGCCAGCAGCCAGCGTCCCGAAGCGATCGTCAGGATCGAGGCCGTGGCGGACGAAACCGGTCGTGAGTGCCGCATGGTGGTGAGTGATATCACCGCCGAAAAAATGGCCGAAAAGGCGCTGCAAGAGCGTGATCCGTCGTGGCGAACCCGGCTCGAGGATTTGCGCCGGAGGTGATGGTGCCGGTGCGGCGATCGTGTCCTCCGGATTGACCCACATGGAGTGCCCAACGTGAAGGTTGCCCGACGTCACGCCGAACGCCACCGCACCGACCGAATCGGCTGGATGCGTGCTGCCGTACTCGGCGCCAACGACGGCATTGTTTCGACCGCCAGTCTCGTGCTCGGCGTCGCGGCTGCCGGTGCGGCGCAGGGGGAAGCCCTGGTTGCCGGCGTTGCCGGGCTGGTGGCCGGCGCGATGTCGATGGCCGCGGGGGAATATGTCTCCGTCCAGTCGCAGGCCGACACCGAACAAGCCGACCTGTCGCGCGAGCGCGCCGAACTCGAGATGCACCCGGTCGCAGAACACCGCGAACTGGCGGCGATCTATGTCGGCCGGGGGGTCGAGCCGGGTCTTGCGCAACAGGTCGCCGAGCAGCTGATGGCGCACGACGCCCTCGGTGCCCATGCGCGCGACGAACTCGGCATCTCCGCAGAACTGAGCGCCCGCCCGGTCCAGGCCGCGCTGTCGTCGGCCGCGAGCTTCGCGGTCGGTGCGGCGCTGCCACTCGCGGTAGCGGCCGTGGCGCCGGCGCAGGCGCTGATCCCGTGGGTTTCGGGGACCTCGCTCGCCTTCCTCGCAGTCTTGGGCGGTGTTGCCGCGCGGGTGGGTGGGGCTGCCC
>NZ_WTVS01000039.1 GCF_012911005.2 Aromatoleum toluolicum
GCCCCCGGACACCAGCCCCGCCGTCGCGGCGCCCCATCCGGCCGCTGCCGTCGAAACCCGTTTTTCCAACACCTTCCTGCGCCTGAAGAAGAAGCTCGAGCGCGGCGTCGGCAAGGCGATCGCCGACTTCAACATGATCGGCGAAGGCGACACCGTGCTGGTGTGCGTATCGGGCGGCAAGGACTCCTACACGCTGCTGTCCTGCCTGATGGCGCTGCGCGAGCGCGCGCCGGTGGACTTCCGCATCGTCGCGATGAACCTCGACCAGAAGCAGCCGGGCTTTCCCGCCGACGTGCTGCCGGCCTACTTCGAGTCGATCGGCATCGAGTACCGCATCGTCACCGAGGACACCTACTCGATCGTCAAGGACAAGATCCCCGAGGGCAAGACCACCTGCTCGCTGTGCTCGCGCCTGCGCCGCGGCATCATCTACCGCGTCGCCAAGGAGATCGGCGCGACGCGCATCGCGCTCGGCCACCACCGCGACGACATGATCGAGACGCTGTTCCTCAACATGTTCTTCGGCGGCAAGCTGAAATCCATGCCGCCCAAGCTCGTCAGCGACAACGGCGAACACGTCGTGATCCGCCCGCTCGCGTACTGCACCGAGAACGACATCGCCCGCTTCGCGCGCACGATGGACTTCCCCATCATCCCGTGCAACCTGTGCGGCTCGCAGGAGAACGCCCAGCGCAAGCAGATCAAGACCATGCTGCAGGGCTGGGCGCGCGAGTTCCCGGGGCGCATCGAGTCGATCGCGACGGCGATGAGCCAGGTCGTGCCCTCGCACCTCGCGGACAATGCGCTGTTCGATTTCCCCAATCTCACGCGCGACACGCCGGTCGCCGAGGGCGACATCGCCTTCGACCGCCCCGAGCTGCCGTCGCAGGACCGCATCATTCCCATCGTGAGTGAATTCACGGACGAGGATTGAGCGTCCATGCCGGCGGCTTGCGTCGCCGGCACCATTTGACGATCATTTCAGACTCCGCGATGTCCTCTTCCGCATCGCCCGGCCGCCCCCGCCGGCCCGCAACCGCAACGGAACCCCGGTCATGACCCAGCCGAACAACGTCTGCGTCCTCGTCGCCGAAATACCCGGCGCGGACCGCATCGCCGACGCTCTCGACGCTGCCGAGGCACGGCGCGCGCTGGAGCGCTGCATGCACCGCATCGACCTCGCGATCGAAGCCAACGGCGGCACGGCGCAGCGGCGCGGCGCGGCCCGCGTCTGTGCGACATTCGCGCGCGGCGACGAGGCGGTGCTGTCCACCTGCGAGATGTTCGACCGCGTGCAGAGCCTGCCCCCGCTGCGCGGCCTGCGCATGACGATCTGCGTCGGCCTGCACTGCGGCACCGGCGCCGACGACGCCGAACTCGGCGCCACGCGCCTGGCGGAAACGGCCAAACCCGGGCACGCGCTCGCGAGCGAGGCCGTCGTGATGCAGCTGTCGGCCACCGGGCGGCAGTTCGTCGCCGCCTCGCCCTCGCGCAACCCCGCACTCGCCGGCTTGGGCTGGACCGCCTTCGCGGTGGCGCGCCAGCCCGCCACCGCCGCCTCGGTTCCGGTCGACCGACGGATCGAGCAGCGTGTGCGCATCCGCCACGGCCAGAACACCCTGTTCGTGGACGAAACGCGCCCGGTGGTGCTGCTCGGACGCGAACTCGGCAACGACATCGTGATCGCGGACCCGCGCGCGTCGCGCCAGCATGCCCGCATCGAACGCCGGCGCGAGGGTTTCGTGCTGATCGACCAGAGCACCAACGGCACCTTCCTCGCCGACGACAGCGGCAACGAGCGCTGCATCAAGGGGGCCGAGCTCGTGCTCGCGGGCAGCGGACGTATCGGCTGCGGCTTCTCGGCGAACGAGGTCGAGCGCGAGCTGGTGTTCGTCGACATCGTATGAGGGGCCGGGCCGGAACGGGTGCAAGACCCGCCGGGACAGCGTATGGGCGCACTGGCGCGGCGCCGGCGAGGAAAAATCCGGCGCGACATCGCGGATGAGCTTCCTGTCGCTGCTCGATCCCGGCCCCGACGCCGGGCTGGCCGCCCTATTCGTGTCGAGCTTCCTCTCCGCGACGCTGCTGCCGGGCGGCTCGGAGCTGGTGCTCGCCGGCGTGCTGAGCCTGCGCCCGGAACAGCTCGTGCCCGCCGTGGCGCTCGCGACGCTGGGGAACACGGCGGGCGGCATGAGCACCTGGGGTCTCGCGCGCCTGCTGCCGCAGCGCGCCGACACCACCCGCCTCGACTGGGTGCGCCGTCATGGCGCACCGGTGCTGCTGCTCTCCTGGGCGCCCGTCGTCGGCGACGCGCTGTGTGGCGCCGCCGGCTGGCTGCGCCTGCCGTGGCTGCCCTGCCTGCTGTGGATGGGCGCGGGCAAGCTGCTACGCTACGCGCTCATCGCCTTTTCCGTCACCTAACCCCCTTCCTGCCCCCATGAACATCCAGCGCCTGGGCACCACCGCCCGCTATTCCGACATCGTCATCCACAACGGCACCGCATGGATCGTGGAGGTCCCCGCCAGCGCGGACGCCGACGCCGCGACGCAGACCGGCGAGATCCTCGCGAGCCTCGACACGCTGCTGGCGCGCGCCGGAAGCAGCCGCGAGCGCCTGCTGTCGGCGACGATCTACCTCACCGACATGGCCGACTACGACGCCATGAACGCGGCGTGGGACGCCTGGCTCCCCCCCGGCACGGCCCCGTCGCGCGCCTGCGTGCAGGTGGCCGGGCTCGCTCATGCGGGCTGGCGCGTGGAGATCGCGATCGTCGCCGCCTGCGCGCGCGCCGACTGAACTTTCGCCCCCGCAGCTGTCCGACAACAGTCTCAACCTGCAGAAAAATCAAGACCCTACGCGCCTCAAGGATTTAAAGCGCGCGTCTATTGCACTGCAGTAAGTTACAATTTGCGGTTCACTGCCGTCCGGTACCGGAACATCTCATGACCCAACGCCTGCGCGAGATTCCCTATAACTACACGTCGTTCTCCGACCGCGAGATCGTCATCCGCCTGCTGGGCGCCGACGCGTGGCAGACGCTCAATGCGCTGCGCGAAGAGCGCGTCACCGGGCGCTCGGCGCGCATGCTGTACGAGGTGCTCGGCGACATCTGGGTCGTGCAGCGCAACCCCTACCTGCAGGACGACCTGCTGGGCAACCCGGAACGGCGCAAGGCGCTGATCGAGGCGCTGCGCCACCGCCTCACCGAGGTCGAGAAGCGCCGCGAGGAAAGCGCATCCGCGGACCCCGACCGCAGCGACAACGTGGCACGCCTCGTCGCCGCCGCGCACGGTGCGGTGGATCGCTTCGCCGCTTTCTTCGACGATACCGGCGCGCTGCGCAGGCAGACGCTCAAGGCGCTGGCGCGTCACACACGGCGCGACAACATCTGCTTCGACGGACACGCGCGCGTGTCCCACGTCACCGACGCGACCGACTGGCGCGTCGAGTACCCCTTCGTGGTCCTGTATCCGGACACCGAAGAGGAGATGGCCCCGCTCGTGAAGAGCTGCATCGAGCTCGGGCTCACGATCATCCCGCGCGGCGGCGGCACCGGCTACACCGGCGGCGCCGTGCCGCTCGACGCGCGCTCGGTCGTCATCAACACCGAGAAGCTGATCGACCTCGGCAAGGTCGAGGAAATGCTGCTGCCCGACCGCAGCGGCAATCCCGCCCAGCCCTACATGACGATCCGCACCGGCGCGGGCATCGTCACCGAGCGCGTGGCGGAAGCCGCCTCGGCGGCCGGCCGCGTGTTCGCCGTCGACCCGACCTCGGCCAGCGCCTCGTGCATCGGCGGCAACATCGCGATGAACGCCGGCGGCAAGAAGGCCGTGCTGTGGGGCACCGCGCTCGACAACCTGGCGTGGTGGAAGATGGTCACGCCGGACGGCAACTGGCTGGAGGTCGAGCGCCTCGACCACAATTTCGGCAAGATCCACGAGCAGGAAACCGTGCGCTTCCGCCTGCGCCGCTTCGATGCCGCGAACTACGCGCTGCTCGGCGAGGAAGTCCTGACGCTGCCGGGCGCCTCGTGCCGCAAGACCGGCCTCGGCAAGGATGTCACCGACAAGTTCCTCGGCGGCGTGCCGGGCGTGCAGAAGGAAGGCACGGACGGCCTGATCGTCGCCGCGCGCTGGGTGCTGCACAAGATGCCGCCGGTGACGCGCACGGTCTGTCTCGAATTCTTCGGCCAGGTGCGCGAGGCTGTGCCGGCGATCGTCGAGATCACCGACTGGTTCAAGCCCGGCGCCGAAGGCCACCGCCTGGGCGTGCAGCTCGCGGGCCTCGAGCACCTTGACGAGCGCTACGTGAAGGCCGTCGGCTACACGACCAAGGCCAAGCGCCACGGCCGGCCGAAGATGGTGCTGATCGGCGACATCGTCGGCCACGACGAGGCCGCCGTGATGGCCGCGGCCTCGGAGGTCGTGCGCATGTGCAACGTGCGCGGCGCCGAAGGCTTCATCGCCGTCAGCCCCGAGCAGCGCAAGCGCTTCTGGCTGGACCGCTCGCGCACCGCGGCGATCTCGCGCCACACCAACGCGTTCAAGGTGAACGAGGACGTCGTGATCCCGCTGCCGCGCATGGGCGACTACTGCGACGGCATCGAGCGCATCAACATCGAGCTGTCGACGCAGAACAAGCTGGAACTGTGCGACGCGCTGAGCGAACTCCTGCAGGGCGAGCTGCCGCTCGACCAGGGCGACGCGAACCTCTCCAGCGAAGAGCTGATCGGCGACCGCCGCCAGGCCGCGCTCGACTACGTCGCGAGCGTGCGCCGGCGCTGGCAATGGCTGCTCGACAATCTCGACCTGCCGCTGGCGCAGGCCGAGGCCGCCTTCGGCGAGTACGGCGTGCATGCCGGCGAGCTGACCAACCGCGCGGCGCACCCCAGGCTGTTCCACCGTCTGCAGGACTACTCGGTGCGCACCTCGTGGAAGACCGAGCTCAAGCCGCGCCTCGACAAGATCTTCGACGGCGTGGTGTTCCGCGCCGTGCTTGCGCGCATCGAGGAAGTGCACAAGGAAGTGCTGCGCGGCCGGGTCTTCGTCGCGCTGCACATGCACGCCGGCGACGGCAACGTGCACACCAACATCCCGGTGAACTCCGACCACTACGACATGCTGCAGAGTGCCAACCGCGCGGTCGACCGCATCATGGCGCTGGCGCGCTCGCTCGACGGCGTGATCTCGGGCGAGCACGGCATCGGCATCACCAAGCTCGACTACCTCACCGACGAGGAAATGGCGAACTTCTGGGCGTACAAGCAGAAGGTCGACCCCGAAGGCCGCTTCAACCGCGGCAAGCTGATGCGCGGCGCCGGCACGCTCACCGGCAACCTCGACAACGCCTACACGCCCAGCTTCAACCTGATGGGCCACGAATCGCTGATCATGGAGCAGACCGAGATCGGCGACATCGCGCACGACATCAAGGACTGCCTGCGCTGCGGCAAGTGCAAGCCGGTGTGCTCGACGCACGTGCCGCGCGCGAACCTGCTGTACAGCCCGAGGAACAAGATCCTCAGCACCTCGCTGCTGATCGAGGCCTTCCTGTACGAGGAGCAGACGCGCCGCGGCGTGTCGCTCGCGCACTGGGCCGAGTTCGAGGACGTCGCCGACCATTGCACGGTGTGCCACAAGTGCGAGAAGCCCTGCCCGGTGGACATCGACTTCGGCGACGTGTCGATCAAGATGCGCAACCTGCTGCGCAAGCAGGGCAAGAAGAGCTTCAACCCCGGGAAGGCCGCGGCGATGGCCTTCCTCACCGCGAAGGATCCGGCGACGATCAAGCTGATCCGCACCGGCATGCTCCAGTGGGGCTACAAGGTGCAGCGCCTCGGCCACCGCATCGGCAAGTCACTGGGCCTGATTCAAGCCCAGGTGAAGCAGCCGCCCGCGACCCTCGGCAAGCCGCCGCTCAAGGCGCAGGTGATCCACTTCATCAACAAGCCGATGCCCGGCAACCTGCCCAAGCGCACCAGCCGCGCGCTGCTCGACATCGAGGACGACAAGGTCATCCCGGTGATCCGCAACCCGCAGCTCAAGCGCGACGAGTCGGAGGCGGTGTTCTACTTCCCCGGCTGCGGCTCGGAGCGGCTGTTCAGCCAGGTCGGCCTCGCCACCCAGGCGATGCTGTATCAGGTCGGCGCGACCACCGTGCTGCCGCCGGGCTACCTGTGCTGCGGCTACCCGCAGACCTCGGCCGGCGAGGACGACAAGGGCCAGCAGATCACGACCGACAACCGCGTGCTGTTCCACCGCGTCGCCAACACGCTGAACTACCTCGACATCAAGACGGTGATCGTGTCCTGCGGCACCTGCATGGATCAGCTGCTGAAATACCAGTTCGACAAGATCTTCCCCGGCTGCCGCCTGCTCGACATCCACGAGTACCTGATGGAGAAGGGCGTCAAGCTCGAAGGCCTCAGCGGCACGAAGTACATGTACCACGAGCCCTGCCACACGCCGATGAAGGTGCATTCGGGCATCAAGGTCGCCAACGAGCTGATGGGCACGCGCGTCGACCTGAGCGACCGCTGCTGCGGCGAATCGGGCACGCTCGCGGCCGCGCGGCCGGACATCTCGACCCAGGTGCGCTTCCGCAAGCAGCAGGAGATCGAGAATGGCGCCGCGGCGCTGCGCGACGGCGGCCACGACCCGGTCAAGATCCTGACCTCGTGCCCGTCCTGCCTGCAGGGTTTGAGCCGTTACGCCAATGACGCCGGCGGCGTGGATGCGGACTACATCGTCGTCGAGATCGCGAAGCACGTGCTGGGCGAGAGCTGGATGCCGGAGTACGTGCAGCGCGCCAACAACGGCGGCATCGAGCGGGTGCTGCTGTAAGCGATTCGCGAGACCGCCCGGCGTCCCGCCGCGGGAGCATTCCCGCGGCGCCTCGCCCGGCGCGCGACGCAAGCCTGCATGATCGATCTTCGGCGATGGACCCCAACGGTGCAGCGCTCGCCCCCGCGTCCCGCAACGTCACCACCCTGACCGGGCTGTGGCCCTTCCTGCGCCCGTATCGCGCGCGCCTGACGTTCGCGTTCGTGCTGCTGTGCCTCGGCTCGGCGATCATGCTGCTGATGCCGCTGGCCTTCCGCGACCTGATCGACTTCGGCTTCCGGCGAGCCCCGCCGCCCGCCGAAGGCCTGTTCGGCGGAGCGGACCTCGATGCCCATTTCCTCGCCCTGTTCGGCCTCGCCAGCGCGTGGGCGCTCGTCGTGTCGGCGCGCTACTACACGGTGACGTGGATCGGCGAGCGTGCCACGGCCGACCTGCGCTCCGCGGTCTATGCGCGCGTGCTGTCACAGTCGCCCCAGTTCTTCGAGACCCTGCAGACCGGCGAGGTGCTGTCGCGCCTGTCCGGCGACACGACGCTGATCCAGACCGTGGTCGGCAGTTCGGTGTCGATGGGGCTGCGCAGCCTGTTCCAGTTCGTCGGCGGGATGGTCATGCTGGCCATCACCAGCCTCCACCTCTTTTCCCTGAACCTCGGCCTCATGGCGCTGCTGGCCCTGCCGATCGCCGTCATCGGCCGCCGGGTCAAACGCCTGTCGCGCGAATCGCAGGACCGCATCGCCGACGCCGCGGCCCTCGCGGGCGAGATCCTCAACGCGATGCCCACGGTGCAGGCCTACACGCAGGAGCGCTACGAGGCGGGGCGCTTCGCCGGCGCGGCCGACACCGCCTTCGCCACCGCCGTCCGGCGCACGCGCGTGCGCGCCGCCCTGACCGCGGTGATCATCACGGCGGTGATGGGAAGCATCGTGTTCGTGCTGTGGGTCGGCGCGCAGCAGGTGCGAGCGGGCGACATGACCGAGGGCCAGCTCGCCTCCTTCGTCCTCTATGCCATGCTCGTGGCGGGCGGCGTCGGCACGATGGCCGAGGTCTGGGGCGACATCATGCGCGCCACGGGTGCCGCCGGCCGGCTCCTCGAGCTCCTCCACGCCGACACGGCCGTCCCCGAAGCGGCCCACCCGCAGGCACCGCGGCAACCGACACAGGCGGCGCTGCGCTTCGAGCACCTCACCCTGCGCTACCCGGCCCGACCGCAGCTGCGTGCGCTGGACGACATCTGCCTCGAGGTCGCGCACGGCGAAAGCGTCGCCCTCGTCGGCCCCTCGGGCGCCGGCAAGACCAGCCTGTTCCAGGTGCTGCTGCGCTACTACGACGCCAGCAACGGCCACATCCGCCTCAACGGCCAGGACATCCGCGAACTCAGCCTGCACGACCTGCGCCGACACATCGCGATCGTGCCGCAGGACCCGGTGATCTTCTCCGCGACCGCGCTCGACAACATCCGCTACGGCCGGCCCGCTGCGAGCGACGCCGAGGTCATCGCCGCCGCGCGGGCGGCTCGCGTGGACGAATTCGTCGAACAGCTGCCTGAAGGTTACCGCAGCTTCCTCGGCGAACGCGGCACCCGCCTGTCCGGCGGCCAGCGCCAGCGCATCGCCATCGCGCGCGCGATCCTGAAAGGCGCCCCGCTGCTGCTGCTCGACGAAGCCACTAGCGCCCTCGACGCCGAATCGGAAATCCTCGTGCAGAAGGGGCTCGACAGCGCGATGCAGGGCCGCACCACGCTGATCATCGCCCATCGCTTGGCGACGGTGCAGAAGGTTGACCGCATCGTCGTACTCGATCAGGGCCGCATCGTCGAAACCGGCACCCCGGCCGACCTCCGCCGCCAGGGCGGGCTTTACGCGCGCCTGGCGGCGCTGCAGCTCGGCGTCTGAGGCGGCGCGGCCCGGCACGGTCGCGCGGCACGCATCGCAGCGCCGGGCGGTTTGAGCATGCCCCCGGGAGATGCCCCCTGCGTTCGGGTTCGACCACCCTCCCCCGAGGGTCCGCGCCAACACGCACGCTACGACAACCGCGTAGCGCGGCGGTGTAAACTCGGGGCCTTGCCCCGGAGACCCCTAGCGAGGACCGGCCCCGCCCCCTCCGGCATGATCCAAGGAGGCGCCATGCGCAAGCGCGACAACACGCTCACCACCGACCACAAAGCTCTCGCGATCAACCTCGACAGGTACAAGTACGGCTCGATCGTCGAGATCGGTGCCGGACAGGAGGTGGCGCGGCGATTCTTCTCGGTCGGGGCCGCCGCCGGCACCATCGCCAAGACCATGTCGGCCTACGACATGGCCGTGAGCGACGACATCTACGGCCACGTCGACCGCTACGTGAGTCGCTCGCGACTGTTGCAGATGCTCGAGAAGGAGTTCACCCAGGTCGTCGAGCGGCTCGCCCATGTGCGGGCCAGGAACACGACCTTCTTCGCCTACGCGGCGACGGTGACCGCTCGCAGCTTCAAGCAGAAGAACGAATGCCACGGCTGGGTGGGCATCCGGCTGCAACTGCACCCGGGCGCCCGGCCGAGCGACGTGGTGCTGCACGTGCGCATGCTGGACCAGGACAACGCGCAGCAGTCGGAGGCGCTCGGAATCCTGGGCGTGAACCTGATCTACGGCGCATTCATGCATCACCAGAACCCCGAGTGGGTCGTCGAGGGGCTGGCCGACGGGCTGGGCTCCGATCGCATCGAGGTGGACCTGATCCACTTCTCCGGCCCGTATTTCGAGGAGGTCGAGAACCGCCTGATGAACCTGCACCTGATCCGCAGCTGGCTCACGCGGGCGGTCGTGTTCAATCCGGCGGGCGAGGTGGTGGTGCCGGGAGAACTGTTCTATCGCAAGCCGGTAATGGTCATGCGCGGCAACTTCAAGCCGGTGACGCTGGTGAACGTCGACATGATGTCGGCCGGCCTCAAGCAATTCAGCCAGCTCGCTGCGGTGAATGAGAACGAGATCCTTTCCCTCGCCGAAATCACGATGAACTCGCTGGTCAGCGGCGACAACGTGGACGGGGCGGACTTCCTCGCGCGCATCGACCTCCTCTCCTCGCAGGGCTACACGGTGATGATCTCGGACTACGTGCGCTTCTTCCGCCTGCGGGCCTACTTGCGCCGCTACACCCAGAAGCCGATCGGCATCGTGCTGTCGGTGCGGGATTTCGACTTCCTGTTCGACGAGAAGTACTACGAAGGCCTCGAGGGCGGCATCCTCGAAGCCTTCGGCAAGCTGTTCCCGGACAACACGCACGTCTATGTGTATCCGTCGCGCCCGCGCCACGGCGACGCAAAGGCCCTGGTCACGCTCGACAACGTGGAGGTGCCGGCCAACCTGCACCACCTGCTCGCCTTCCTGAAGGAAAACCAGAAACTGATTGCCGTCCGGCCCCACGACGACAGCCACCTGCACATCGACGTCACCGAGGTGCTCTCCGGCCTGCGCCGCGGCCGCGGCGAATGGGAACAGCACGTCCCCGAGGCGGTGGCAGCGCGGATCATGGAATCCCGACTGCTCGGCTTCGACACGGAATGAACGGTGGCCGGCCCGGGACGCCCCGCCGCAGGGCCGAACACCCGACGAACGCGCAGCGTTGCAGTCCCGCCATGATTGACTAGATTGAAGGACCGGGGCAGGCATGCCGAACCGCCCTGCCACAAAGAGTCGAAGTACCGATCGCGGGAGGGCTAATCATGAGGCGGGCGCAGGCGCGGGCGTGGCGGAACCTTTTCCTGGCGGGCGCGACGGCGCTCGCCACACTCGGTGCGGGGAGCGCCCTGGCGGAAGGCAAGGCGGCGGTCTACGACGGCAAGCCGGTCAAGATCGGTCAGGGCACGGCCCATACCGTGGTGCGCACCGGCGCTGACGGCGCGGTGTCCGCGATCGGGGTGGTATTCACGGAGAGCATGCTCGACGGGCTGCCCGTGGCGGCGCCCGGCACCAGTCCGCATTTTCCTTACGTGTTGAGCATGCCGACGAAAGGGCCGAAGTCGGTCATCGATCACGTGGTGATCGATTGGGAATCGGTGGGCCATCCGCCGCCGCAGGTCTACGACGTGCCGCATTTCGATTTCCATTTCTACGTCGTGAGCCGCGAGGAGGTGTCGAAGGTCCGTTTCAATGGCCCGGACGACTCGGCCGCTCCGGAGCAGCAGCCGCCGGCCGAACTGATGCCCGCCGGCTACATCCTGCCGCCGGGCACCGCCGTTCCGCGCATGGGTGTGCACGCAATCAACCCGGCCGCACCCGAGTTCCAGAAGCAGCCGTTCACGGCGACCTTCATCTACGGCTACTACAAGAAGCGCCTCACCTTCGTGGAACCGATGGCATCGCTCGAATTCCTCAAGTCGAAACCCTCGTTCTCGGCGCCGGTGCCGCGGCCCGCGAAATACTCGAAGAGCGGCGCCTATCCGTCGCGCTACCGCGTCAGCTATGACGACGCGAAAAAGGTCTATGAGGTGATGCTCGAGGAGTTGCGCTAGGCTCGACAAGCCCACGCGCCTGCATCGCAGCCCGGCTCAGTCCTCGAGCGGACGCTCCGGATGCAGCCGGCGCCACAGCTCGGGCATCGCCTCGGCGGCGCCAAGGCGCAGGCGGTGCGTGACGATTTCACTGACTTCGGTGTCGCCGGGGTTGATCTCGACGCTGGGCACGCCGGCTTCCCTCGCCCACCACACCGGCCCCGAGATGTAGGGGAACACGCTGGTCGTGCCGATCGACACGACCAGGTCGAGGCCGTGCGCGATCAGCGTCTCGAGCCGGTGCAGCCCCTCGTCGGGCAGCATCTCGCCGAACAGCACGACGTCGGGCCGCAGCACGCCGCCGCACTTCGGGCACGCGGGCGGCAGCTGCAGGCCGGCGTAATCCTTCACGCTGCGATGGTGGCTGCAGTCCATGCAGCGCAGGTGATGCACGGTGCCGTGGATCTCGATCAGGTGGCGCGAGCCGGCGTCGTGGTGCAGGCCGTCGACGTTCTGCGTCAGCACCCACACGCCCGGCTTCTCGTGCTCCAGCGCCGCGATGATGCGGTGCGCGATGTTGGGCTGGGCGCCGCGGCAGTTGGCCTCGATCTGCGCGATGTACTTCCACGAGATGTCGGGCCGGCGCTGCATCATCTCGCCCGACAGCGCCTCCTCGATCATCAGCCCCTCGTCGGTGAGGCGCTCGTGGTACAGGCCGCCGATGCCGCGATAGGTCGGCAGGCCGGAATCGGCCGAGATGCCCGCGCCGGTGATGAAGAGGATGCGCCGGGCGTCGCCGATCAGGCGCGCGACGCGGTCCAGGGTCTGGGCTTCGGTCACTCGACCACCCTCCGGCCGCTATGCGACGTAGGGTCTGCTTTGCATAGCTGACCCGTTTCGCAGGCGCGGAGGAGTGCTCCGCGAAACCCCTGCTTCACCCTCCCCAAGGGAGAAAGAGCGCCACCGTCGGGCGGCCGCGCGGCCGCACTCATGCCTTGTTCACCTCGACGAGACAGTCGTAGAAGGTCGGCCCGCCGCCGATGTCGGTCAGCGCGGGCGAAGTCACCGCATTGGCGTTTTCGCCGTCGCCCGAGAGCTTGCGCCACCACACCGAGGGGCACACGACGAGCCCCGGCCGCACGCGCGCGGTGACGACCGCCTGCGCGTGGAAGGCGCCGCGGTCGTTGAAGATGCGCACGCGCTCGCCCGCCGCGATGCCGCGCCGCGCGGCGTCGTCCGGGTGGATCTCGAGCTTCGGCCCGCCCTCCTGCTCGCGGAAGCGCGGCAGGTTGGCGAAGCTGGTGTTGAGGAAGTTGCGCGCCGGCGGCGAGATCATCGCGAGCGGATAGCGCGCGGCGAGCGCGGGATTGCTGATCGGCGACTCGTGCGGCGGCACCCAGCCCGGCAGCGGGTCGAAGCCGCGCTGTGCGAGTGAATCCGACCAGAACTCGCACTTGCCCGAGGGCGTCGGGAAATTGCCCTGCGCGAAGGGCGCGAACGGGCGCGGCAGGTTCAGGCGCGCCCAGCCACGCGCCCTCAGCGTCTCCGGGTCGAGGCCCAGCGCGCGGTGGTCGCGGCGCCGGAACGCCTGCGCAGCGATTTCGTCGTCGGACTCGAACAGCGCCGCATCGGTAAAGCCGAGGCGCGCGGCGAGCAGCCGGAACACCTCGCTGTTGGGCTTCGCCTCGCCCAGCGGCGCGATCGCCGGCTCGTTGGTCAGCGCGTAGAGGTGGCCGTAGGCCTTGTGCACGTCGCGGTGCTCGAGCTGGCTCGTGGCGGGCAGCAGGATGTCGGCGTAGTCGGCGGTGTCGGTCTGGAACAGCTCATGCACGACGCAGAACAGGTCCTCGCGCAGGAAGCCTTCGCGGACGCGCGTGCCGTTCGGGGCGACCGCGAGCGGGTTCGAGTTGTACACGTACAGCGCGCGGATCGCCGGATCGCCCGCCGCGAGCAGCGCCTCGCCGATCGTCGCCATGTTGATCGTGCGCGGCGCGCGCGCGTGGTGCGCCGTGTACAGGTCGGGGCGCTCGAGCGCCTGCTGGTCGACCGGAAAGTTGCCCGAGGTCGACAGCAGCGCGCCGCCCGCGGGATGGCGCCACGCGCCGATGAGCGCCGGCAGGCAGGCGATGTTGCGCATCACCGCCGCGCCGCCGGCGCAGCGGTTGAGGCCGTAGTTGGCGCGGATCGCCGCGGGCGTGGTGCTGCCATACTCGCGCGCGAGCGTGCGGATCGTGTCGGCCGGCAGCCCCGTCAGCGGTGCCGCCCACTCCGGCGTGCAGGCCTTCACGCGCTCGGCGAGCGCGTCGAAGCCGAGCGTATGGGCGTCGATGTAGTCGTGGTCGATGAGGCCGTCGGCGATCAGCACCTGCATCATCGCCAATGCGAGCGCGCCGTCGGTGCCGGGCCACGGTGCGAGGTGCAGGTCGCACTTCTCGGCCGTCTGCGAGCGCCACGGGTCGATGCACACGAGCTTGGCGCCGCGCCGCTTCGCCTCCTGGATGTAGCGCCAGCCGTGCAGGTTGGAGACGACCGGGTTGCCGCCCCAGATCAGGATCAGCTTCGCGTCGACGATCGCTTCCGGGTCCATGCCGACCGAGGCCCCCATCGTCGCCTTCCAGCCCGCCGCGCCGGCCGACGCGCAGATCGTGCGATCGAGCAGCGATGCGCCGAGGCGGTGGAAGAAGCGGCGGTCGATGCTTTCGCTTTGCACCAGGCCCATCGTGCCGGCGTAGCTGTAGGGCAGGATCGCACGCGGGTCGTCGGCGGCGATCGCGGCGAACCTGGTGGCGACCGTGTCGAGCGCCTCGTCCCACGAGATGCGCTCGAAGCGCCCTTCGCCCTTGCGGCCGACGCGCTTCATCGGATGCAGCAGGCGCTGGTCGGAATAGACGCGTTCGAGGTAGTGCGCGACCTTGGTGCACAGCGCGCCGTTCGTGAAGGGCAGGTCGTCGGCGCCGCGGATCTTCACCGCGCGGCCGTCCTCGACGGTGACCTCCATCGCACAGGTGTCGGGACAGTCGTGCGGACAGGCGGCGCGGACGACCTTGCTGGCGGCAATGCTCATGACCACTCCTGAATCTCGCCGGGTCGCACGCTGCGCTCCGGCCTGCAACCCGCGGACGGAAATCCCGGCGTCGCGCCCGCCGCCGGCCGCATGTTCAGCGCTGATTCGCGGCGGCGCTGCTCAGCTCCACGTAGCGGGCGCGGTCGGCCTCGAAGCGCGTGCGCGTCGCCGCGAGGTCGCGCGTCTTCTCCTCGATGAGCCTGCCCTGCGCCGCCAGCTCGCTGTCGATCGAGCGCAGATTGGCGGCGAGCTCGCGCGGCAGCTCACGCCCCTTGTGGAACTCGGCTTCCTTCTCGAAGCGCTGGCGTTTCGTGCGCAGCTCCTTGTCGCGTTTGCGCGCATCCTCGATGCTGCGCTCGATGTCGCCAATCTCGCGGTCGCGGCGACGGTCGAGATCCTCTACGCTCGCGTAGGTCTCGAGCAGGGCCTGGTCGAGGCGGCGCTGTTTGGCCTGGCGCGTCTCGTCATCCTTCTTCTGCTGTTCCGCCGCCCTGCGGCGCGCGATTTCCTCCGCGCTCAGCGGTGCCGAGATCTCGCGCTTGATCGTGCCCTGCGGGCCGATCTCGCGGTACGCGCGCCCGTAGCAGGCCTGCGGGAGCACGTCGCCGCACTGGCGCCGGCCGTCGCCATCCTCGCAGCAATACACTTTCGCGCCGGCGGGGTTCGCCAGCGTCAGGCCCAGCAGGAGCGCTGCCAGGAGTTCAGGACTGCGTCGCGATGCCATAGGTGTTCCGGTAGGCCTGCACGGCCTCGAGGTTGGCGGCCAGCTCCGGGCTGTCGCCCAGGTAGCCGATCAGGTCTTCCAGCGTCGCGACGGCGACGACGGGGATGCCGAAGCTCTCGCGCACTTCCTGCACCGCCGATTTCTCGCCCTTGCCGCGCTCCATGCGGTCGAGCGCGATTACCACGCCCGCCGGTTCGGCTCCGGCGCCGCGGATGATGTCGACCGATTCGCGCACCGAGGTGCCGGCCGAGATCACGTCGTCGAGGATCAGCACGCGGCCCTTGAGCGGCGCACCGACGAGGGTGCCGCCTTCGCCGTGGTCCTTGGCTTCCTTGCGGTTGAACGCGAAGGGCAGGTTCACGCCCTGATCGGCCAGCCGGATCGCCACGCCGGCGACCAGCGGGATGCCCTTGTACGCCGGGCCGAAGAGCATGTCGCAGGGCACGCCCGCGGCGACGATCGCGCGCGCGTAGAAACCACACAGCTCGCGGAACGAGCTGCCGTCGTCGAACAGCCCGGCATTGAAGAAATACGGCGAATTGCGCCCCGCCTTGGTCACGAAGGACCCGAAACGCAGCACGCCCTTGTCGCAGGCCAACGTGATGAAATCCCGGCTAAAATCCACGCTCTTGCTTCCAGTTCTGGGTTATCCGGCCGAATGTTACGCATCATCACCCTAAACCTCAACGGCATCCGATCGGCCACCACCAAGGGCTTCATCGACTGGCTCGGTGCACAGGATGCGGACGTCGTCTGCCTGCAGGAATTGAAGGCCCACGCGGGCGACCTCAATGACGCGATGCGCGGGCCCGCCGGCTACACGGGTTACTTCCACCACGCCGAGAAGAAGGGCTACAGCGGCGTCGGTGTGTATGCGCGGCGCACACCCGACCGCATCGTCGAGGGGCTCGGCATCGCCGACATCGACGCCGAGGGGCGCTTCCTGCAGCTCGACTTCGGGCAGCTGTCGGTCGTGTCGCTGTACCTACCCTCCGGTTCGAGCTCCGAGGAGCGCCAGCAGATCAAGTTCAGCTTCATGGAGCGCTTCCTGCCGCACATGGCGCAATTGCACGCAAGCGGGCGCGAGGTCGTGATCTGCGGCGACTGGAACATCGCGCACCGGGAAATCGACCTCAAGAACTGGAAGTCGAACCAGAAGAACTCCGGCTTCCTGCCCGAAGAGCGCGCATGGATGACGCGCGTGCTCGACGAGCAGGGCTGGATCGACGTCTACCGCCGCCTGCATCCCGACACCACCGACGCCTGCTACACGTGGTGGTCGAACCGCGGCCAGGCGTGGGCGAAGAACGTCGGCTGGCGCCTCGACTACCAGCTCGCGACGCCGGGCATCGCCGCGACGGCGCGCACCGCGCAGGTCTACAAGGACCAGCGCTTCTCCGACCACGCGCCACTGACGATCGATTACGCCTGGTCCGCCTGACGCCCGTGCGGCTCAGTGCGCGTGGCCGGCGGCTTCGCGCAGCACCTCGCGCAGGTCGCCGAACTTGCGCCGGTAGCGTGCCGGCGTGAGCTTCACCTCGCGCTTGAACAGGCGCGAGAAGAAGCTCGCGTCCTCGTAGCCGAGTTCCTCCGCGATCGCCTCGATCGGCAGGCGCGTCGCCTCCAGCATCTGCTTGGCCTCCTCGATGCGCACCGCGTGCACGTAGGCGAGCGGCGACATGCCCGTGACCTGGCGGAAGCGGCGCACGAAGGCGCGCTCCGACAGGCCCGTGAGTTCGGCCATCGCGGCGACCGGCGCGGGCTCCGCATAATGCGTCGCGGCCCACACCTGGGCGCGCGCGATCAGCGCGTCGTCGGTCTGCCGGCTGGCCGACAGGCGCGCGAACGGCTGCTGGCCGACGTGGTGCCAGTCGATGAGATTCACGCGGGCGAGCTGCATCGCCGCCTCGACCCCGGCGAAGCGTGCGATCAGGTACAGCGCAAGGTCCTGCCACGTCGTGCCGCCGCCCGCCATCACCAGCCGCTGGCCGTCGCCGGCGACGACCAGCGAGCGCTGGCACTGCACGCGCACTTCCGGGAAGCGTTCGGCGAGCGCGCCGCAGAATGCCCAGTGCGTCGTCGCCGCCTCGCCGTCCAGCAGCCCCGCCTGCGCCATCAGCAGCGCGCCGGAACAGGCCGACGCGATGACCGCGCCGCCCGCGTAGGCATCGCGCAGCCACGCGCACTCGGCGTCGAAGCGCGCGCCCAACGGTTCGGTCGGCACGACCGCGAGTTCGGGGATGCACACCAGGTCCGGCTCGGCCAGCGCATCGAGGCGGCAGTCCGGGCACACGCGCACGCCGTTCGCGACCGTCAGCGGTGTGCCGTCCGCCGACACGACGACCGAGGCCATCAGCGAGGGGCCGGGCGTGCCATGCTCGATCAGCCCCCAGTCGCGCCCGGCCGCATGGAAGAAGTCGTGCATGCCGTACAGCACCGAGGCGCTCGTCTCGGCGAAGGCGAGGATGGCGACCCGGGGCGGGCCGCCGGCGGAGCGGGCGGAATGCATGGCGCGATCGTCCTGTTCGTGACCGTTTTCACCTTAGTCCACGCAATCGCTCCGCCATAGGATGCATTCCAGACACCGCCGCCGCGACGGCGCAAGGTGCACCACCCCAACGGAGAGACACGATGAACACGACCGACCTTGCCGGCAATCCACTCAGCCACGCCGACGACGCAGCCCTCGCGCACTACGCCCGCGCGCTGCGGCAATTCCACTGCTACTGCGGCGACCCGGTCGCGACGACGGATGCCGCGACGGCGATCCAGCCGGACTTCGTGATGGGCCACGTGCTGCATGCGTGGCTGCACCTGCTCGGCACCGAACCGGACGGCGTCGCCGTCGCCCGCGCGGACGCGGCGAAGGCGGCCGCCTGCGCACCGAACCGGCGCGAACAGGCGCACCTCGACGCGATCGCACACTTCGCCGGCGGGCGCTGGGAGGCGGCGGGACGCGTGCTCGAGGACCTGACGATCGAGTGGCCGCGCGACGTCCTCGCGCTGCAGGCGGGACACCTCATCGATTTCTACCGCGGCGACGCGCGCATGCTGCGCGACCGCATTGCCCGCGCGCTGCCCGCGTGGGATGCGTCCATGCCCGGCTACCACGCCCTGCTCGGCATGCACGCCTTCGGCTGCGAGGAAACGGGCGATTACCGCCGCGCGGAAGCGCAGGGGCAGCGCGCGCTGGAACTCGAACCGGCCGATTCCTGGGCGCACCACGCGGTCGCCCACGTGCTCGAGATGGAGGGGCGCACCAGCGACGGCATCGCCTGGATGCGCGGACGCCAGCCGCACTGGGCGGAGGACAACTTCTTCGCCGTGCATAACTGGTGGCACCTCGCCCTCTTCCACCTCGACCGCGACGAGATCGACGAGGCGCTCGCGCTCTTCGACGGCCCGATCCACGGGCCGCGCTCGGTGCTGATGCTGGATCTCGTCGACGCGTCGGCGCTGCTGTGCCGGCTGCAGTTCGCCGGCATCGACGTCGCCGCGCGCTGGGCGAGCGTCGCCGAGTGCTGGCGCACGTCGGCACGGCCTGGGCTGTATTCGTTCAACGACCTGCACGCGATGATGGCGTGGCTCGGGGCGGGCCAGGACGCTCACGCGGGCGACTGGATGGCCGCGCAGCGCAAGCTCGACCCGGCGCAGGTCGGCGACCACGCCGCAATCGGGGCCGCGGTCGGCGAACCGCTGCTGCGCGCCTTCGCCGACCTCGCTGCCGGCCGGTTCGACGCCGCGATCGAGACGCTGCGCAGCGTGCGCCCGATCGCGCTGCGCTTCGGCGGCAGCAACGCCCAGCGCGACCTCATCGACCTCGCGTTGATCGAGGCGGCGCTGCGCGGCGGACGGGCCGCCCTCGCCCGCGCGCTGATCAACGAGCGTCTCGCACGCAAGCCCGACAGCGCGATCAATCGCCGCCTCGTCGCGCGCCTGCCGCGCTGAACCGCCTGCGCGCACGCGCCGCCCCGGAAAAGGGGCGGCGCGTGCCGGCGTCGCCGTGCCGCCGAGGCATCCCGTCACGCGCGATAAGCCTTTAGCATTTGCCTTCGCGCCGGAATCGGGCTAGCCTGACTTTGCCTCGTGCGCTTGCGCGCACGTCAATGTTGCCAGCACAGACGGGGGTACGAAAAATGTCCAACAATGCCGATGTTTCCCGCGACAAACTCGTTTCCGACTTCAAGGTCGTGATCAGCGACGCCGAGGAGCTGCTGAAGCTGACCGCCGGGCAGGCCGGCGACAAGCTGAGTGAAGTGCGCAGCCGCCTCAGCGACCGCATGGCGACCGCGAAAGACCGCATGTCCGACATGGAAGCGGTCGCCGTGGAGCAAGCGAAGAAGGTCGCCCATGCGACCGACGACTACGTGCACAAGAATCCGTGGCAGGCGGTCGGGATCGCCGCCGGCATGGCCTTCCTGCTGGGCCTGCTGTCGGGCCGTCGCTGACCCCGTGGCCGAGGAGCACAAGCGGCGCCTCGCGGGCAGCCTGCGCGGCTTCCTGGACGCCGGCCTCGCGACCGCGCAGACGCGGCTGGAGCTGCTCGCCGTCGAGGCGCAGGAAGAGAAGCTGCGCCTCACCGGGCTGCTGTTCAACACCTTGTTGAGCGCGGTGTTTCTCGGTTTCGGCGTCGTGTTCCTGGTGGTGTTCCTGACAGTGCTGTTCTGGGACGACCACCGCCTGCTGGCGCTGGGGCTGGGAACCGTCGTGCTGCTCGCGGCGGGCCTCCTGACGGCGCGCAATGCGGCGCGTGAAGTGAGGCGCGGCAGCCGCCTGTTCGCGGCGAGCCTGGGCGAACTCGCGCGCGACCGCGAAGCGCTGCGGCCACGCGAATGAATCCGCGGCTGCTCGAACTGGCGCTGCGCAGGCAGCGCCTGCAGTTCGCCGCGGAGAGCCAACGCGAGGTCATCGTTGCCGGCCTTGCGCGCGTCGAATCGGTGCTCGACGTCGTCGACCGCGCCAGCGACCAGGTGCGCGGTCTGCGCGACCATGTGCCGCTGCTGACCGCGCTGGCCCTCGCCGTCGTTGTCATCCGGCCGCGCGGGGCGCTGCGCGCGGCGCGCCGCGCCTGGTTCGGCTGGCTGCTCTACCGCCGGCTCGGGCGCAGCCTCGATTCCGTTATCGGCTACCTGCGGCGCGTCGCTAGCTGACGCGCTTCTTCGGCAGCACGAAGTTCAGCAGCACCGCCGCGAGCCCGCACAGGCTCACGCCCTGCAGCGCGACGCCGTCGAGCTTGAGCGCGAGCCCGCCGATGCCGAACACCAGCACCGAGGACACGATCACGAGGTTGCGCGGCTCCTCGAGGTCGACGCGCGCGGCGATCAGCGTCTTCAGGCCGATGCTCGCAACCGAGCCGAACAGCAGCATCATGATGCCGCCCATCACCGGCACCGGGATCGACTGCAGGATCGCGTTGAACTTGCCGAAGAAGGCCATCACGACCGCGAGCACTGCGGCCCAGGTCATGATCGCGGGGTTGAAGTTGCGCGTGAGCGTCACGGCGCCGGTCACTTCCGAGTAGGTCGTCACCGGCGGCCCGCCGATCAGGCCGGCGAACGCCACCGCCAGGCCGTCGCCGGCGAGCGTGCGGTGCAGGCCGGGGCGCTCGGTGTAGTCCTTGCCGGTGACGCCGCCGATCGCGACGATGTCGCCGACGTGTTCGATCGCCGGCGCGAGCGCGACCGGCAGCAGGAACAGGATCGCCGCCCACTCGAAGCGCGGCGCGGTGAATTGCGGCAGCGCGATCCACGGCGCGGCGGCGATCTTGCCGAAATCGACCAGCCCGATCGTCGCGGAGAGCATGTAGCCGACCAGCACGCCGGCGAGGATCGGCACGAGCTTGAGGAAGCCGCGCGCGTAGGTCGCGACGACGACCGTCGTGCCGAACGAGGCCGCCGCGATGAACATCGAGGTCGTGTAGGGCACCAGCTCGACCTTGCCGTCGCCGCTGCGGCCCATGGCCATATTGACGGCCACCGCCGCGAGCGACAGGCCGATGATCATGATGATCGGGCCGATCACGACCGGCGGCATGTACTTGTGCACGATGTCCGCACCGTGGCGCCACACCAGGCCCGCGAAGAGGAAATACACGAGGCTCACGCAGATCATGCCGCCCATCGTCGCGGCGGGGCCCCAGGTCTGCATGCTGAAGATGATGGGCGCGATGAAGGCGAAGCTGGAGCCGAGGAAGATCGGCACCTGGCGGCCGGTGACGAGCTGGAACAGCAGCGTGCCCACACCCGCGCCGAGCAGCGCCATGCTCGGGTTGAGGCCGGTGAGCAGCGGCACCAGCACCAGCGCGCCAAACGCGACGAAGAGAATCTGGGCGCCGGAAATCGCCTGCCGCCACAGCGGCTCGGCGCCCTCGATCGGGAGTTCGCGCATGGGGGTCTCAGTTGTGATGCTTGGTGCCGAAGATCTTGTCGCCGGCGTCGCCCAGGCCCGGGATGATGTAGCCGTGCTCGTTGAGGTGGCTGTCGATGCTTGCGGTGAAGATCTGCACGTCGGGATGCTTTTCCTCCATCAGGCGCACGCCTTCGGGCGCCGCGACCAGCACCAGCGCGCGGATCTGGCGGCAGCCGGCGCGCTTGAGCATGTCGACGGTCGCGACCATCGAGCCGCCGGTCGCGAGCATCGGGTCGATGATCAGCGCCATGCGCTCGGCGAGGTTGCCGACGAACTTCTCGACGTAGGGCGCGGGCATCAGCGTCTCCTCGTTGCGCGCGATGCCGACGACGCTGACCTTGGCGCTCGGGATCATGTCGAGCACGCCGTCGAGCATGCCCAGCCCGGCACGCAGGATGGGCACGACGGTGACTTTCTTGCCCTTGATGCGTTCGACTTCGACCGGGCCGGCCCAGCCGTCTATCGTCACCGTTTCGAGCGCGAAGTCCTGGCAGGCCTCGTAGGCCAGCAGGCGGGCGAGCTCGGCGGTGAGTTCGCGGAACTTCTTGGTGCTGATGTCGGCCTCGCGCATCAGTCCGATCTTGTGGCGGACGAGCGGGTGGTTGATCTGTTTCACGGACATGGAGGGTGGCTCCCGGCAGCGGTGTGGAATCGCGCGCCAGTCTAACGCAAGGGCGCGGCGCAATGCCCTCCGGTAGAATGGGGTCTTTCCACAATATCCGCGGGAGGGCGTGATGGCCGTCGATCTGGACGAAATCATCCGCGTGCGCGAGGAAGCCGACTGCCTCGCCGATGGCGCGACCGTGAATGCCGCGCTGGACCGCATGGCGGCGGAGATCACCGCGCAGATGCGCGACAAGAACCCGCTGGTGTACGTCGTGATGAACGGCGGCATGATCCTCGCGGGGCAAATCCTGCCGCGCCTGCCCTTTCCGCTCGAACTGGCCTACCTGCACGCGACGCGCTACGGCCATGCGCTGAAGGGCGCGGACCTCGACTGGCGCATGCGGCCGACGCAGGACCTGCGCGGGCGTGCGGTGCTGGTGCTCGACGACATCCTCGACGAGGGCCGCACGTTGCACGCGATCCTGGAATACCTGAAATGCGAAGGCGCCGCGGAAGTGCGTTCCGCGGTGCTCACGCACAAGCTGCACGAGCGCAAGGCCTATCCGGGCATGCGCGCGGACTTCACCGGGCTCGACGTCGCCGACCGCTTCCTGTTCGGCTGCGGCATGGACTACAAAGGCTACTGGCGCAACGCGCCGGGCATCTACGCGGTGAAGGGACTGTGAGGACAAGGCAATGCTGATCACCTTCAAGTCGGCCGCGGGCGCCGACGTCATCATGTTCGGCGACATCGCGAAGAAGCTTGTCGCGATCCTCGGCAAGGATCCGCAGGACGGCAAGGGCATCGTCACAGTCGAACAGCTGCCCGACGCGATCGCGCGCCTGCGCGCCGCGATCGACGAGGACAAGGCGCGCCAGGCCGGCCACGCGCAGGACGAGGACGAGGACGAACCCGATCCCGAGCGCCGCGGCATGGCCGCGCCGGTGAGCCTCGCGCAGCGCGCGTGGCCGCTGCTCGACCTGCTGCAGCTGTCGCAGAAGGAAGGCGTGCCGGTCGTGTGGGGCGTCTGAGCGCCCTGCCCGGCGTGCGCCCGGTGCATCGACCCGCAGGTCGCGGGCGTTCCGCGGCCGACGCACGATCGCCGCAATGACTGTGCAAGCGCAGATGCAGCCGTCACCTTCCGTGTCATCCCTGCCCGGCGCGCTGCTGTTCGCCATGGTGTTCGTCGAGGGCTTCGCGTCGCTCGGCGCGGAAGTCATCGCGTTGCGGCGCCTGGTGCCGCATCTGGGCAGCGCGATCACGATCACGGCGCCGACGATAGGCTTCTTCCTGCTCGCACTGGCGCTCGGCTACCAGTCCGGCGGGCGCGTCGAACGCGATTTCCTCGCACGCGTGCGGCTCAACTTCGTCGTCGCGGCGGCGCTGACCGGCGTCGGGCTGGCCGGTCCGGTCGTCGATGCGCTGTTCGCGCACGTCCGCCCGCCGCTCGTCGCCTACCTCGTCTTCGTCGCCGGCGTGCTCGGCCCGATCGCGTGGCTCCTCGGCCAGACCGTGCCGGTACTGACGAACCTGCTGCGCCACGAGCGCGCGGGCGCGCGCAGCGGCGCCGCGCTGTACTGGTCGACGCTGGGCTCCTTCCTCGGCTCGCTGTCACTGTCGCTCGTCGTGATGCAGTGGCTGGGGGTGTCGGCCGCGGTGCTGGTATGCGCTGCCCTGCTGCTCGCGATCGTGCCCTTCCTCGCTGCGCCCGCCGCACGGCCCGCGCTACGCACGCTGCCGCTGCCCGCCCTCGTCGCCGCAGCCGCGCTCGCCTGCAACGTGCTGCTGCCGCAGCAGATCGAGACCGCCTACGCGACCTACCGCGTCGATGCGGCCGCGGTGCCCGGGCGGACCAATGCGCGCGTGTTCCGCAACAACAACTCGGCGGCGTCGATGATCGACGCGAGCGAGCCGCCGCGCTACACGCGCTACATCGAGCGCCTGCGCGCGATCCTGCTCGACGAGCTGGGCTTTCGCGGCCGGCGCGTGCTCGTGCTCGGCGGTGGCGGCTTCACGCTGTCGCACCGCGAACCGCTCAACGACTATCTCTACGTCGACATCGACCCGGCGATCCGCGAGATCGCCGAACGAGAATTCCTGCGCGAACCGATCCGCGGGCGCTTCCTCGCGACCGACGCGCGCCGCTTCGTCGCCGACACGACGGAGCGCTTCGACGCCATCGTCGTCGATGTGTACAGCGCCCTCACGAGCATCCCGGCGCATCTGGTGACGCAGGAGTTCTGGGCGGGCACGCGCCGCGCCCTCGCACCGGACGGCGTGATGCTCGCGAATCTGATCCTCGACCCGCGCCTCGCAACGCCCTACGCGCGCAACCTGCTCGCAACGATCCAGTCGGTGTATGGCCAGTGTGCGGTCGAGGTGCTGTTCCGCGACCGGCCGCAGAGCAACGTGCTGGTGCAGTGCTTCGCCGGCGACGGCGAACCGGCGCCGGCCGAGCCCTACACCGACGAACGCAACCGCGCGGACATCGACCTGCTGCGCGGCGGGTGAGCCTCAGGCCTCGCCGGGGCACACGCCGGACGCAGCCGGCCGCACCCAGACCAGGTAGCTCGCGAGGCTGCCGAGCGCCATCAGGGCGATCACCAGCGCCATCGGCACGACCGAACCGCCGAGTGTGTGGCCGACGACGACGCCGGCGAGCGCCGCGAGCCCCATCTGCGAGAAACCCATCAGCGAAGCGGCCGAGCCGGCCATGTGCGGATAGGGCGCCATCGCAATCGCCGCGGCATTGGGCATCACGAGCCCGATCGAGCAGGCCGAGAACCACATCGGCAGCATCACCGCGAGCGGGTGATGCACGCCGGCGAGCGCCAGACCTAGCATCAGCGTGCCGGCCGCGACCCCGAGCAGCGTGCCGGTGCACATCAGCCGGTCCGGGCCGAGGCGGCGCGACAGGCGTCCCGAGAGCGTCGTGCCCGTCATGTAGCCCGATACCATCAGGCCGAACGCGAGGCCCATCTGCTGCGGACTGAAACCGAACATGTCGATGAACACGAAGGACGAACCGGAGATGAAGGCAAACAGTCCGGCGTAGGCCAGCGCATTGCACAGCAGGACGCCGCGGTAGCGGCGGTCGCGCAGCAGCGCCGCGAAGTTCGTCCACATCCCCGCCGCCCGCCCGGGCGCGGGATGCATGTGGAGATTGGTCTCGCGCAGCACGCAGGCGGTCGCGAACAGCAACAGCGCGGAATACACGACAAGGAAGGCGAAGGTCGCGCGCCAGCCCCACCACACCGCGAGCCATCCGCCCAGCACCGGCCCGACAAGGGGCGCCAGCGCCATCGCGGTGCCGACGTAGGACAGCATGCGTGCCGAATCATGCGGCCCGTAGATGTCGCGCACGACGGCGCGCCCGAGCACCGGACCGGCACAGGCGCCCAGCGCCTGCAGGAAGCGCGCGACGATCAGCGCGTCGATCGACGCGGCGAAGACGCAGGCGACGGACGCGATGAGGTACACCGCAATACCGAAGAGCAGCACCGGACGACGCCCGTAGCGGTCCGACAGCGGGCCGTAGACGAGCTGGCCGATCGCGAAGCCGAACAGGAAGATGGACAGCGTGAGCTGGGTGTGGGCGACGTCCGTCGCCAGCCCCGACGTGATGGACGGCAGCGCGGGCAGGTAGAAGTCGGTCGACAGCGGCCCCAGCGCGACGAGGGCGGTGACGAGGATGGCGAGCGGCAGGGACGGCGCGGTATTCATGGTGCGGGCGGAGAAGGACATGCTGGCCCGGATGGTAACGCCGTCGCGCGCCACCCGGAACACAGTCGGGTTAATTATTTGATTACCAGCAATCACCATTACTGACGATGACAACCCGCGACGCTGGCCGCGGCTGCGCACGGCGGTCGCCGAAGCGCATGAAGCGCGTTTGCGGCTTCCCGGTCTCGATGGTCTCGTACATGCGCAGCGCGGCGAGGCGGCAGTAGCCGACGCCGCCATGCCGGTTCTCGTCGTCGCTCACACGCCTTCGCGCGCGACTTTCATCGCCTCGCGCAGCACCGAGACGTCGCCGATATGGTTCGCAAGCAAAAGGATAAGGCGGGCGTTCGCCATCGCGCTCTGCTCGTCGCTGAGGTCGCGATGCATGTCGATCAGCGCCTCGTAGAAGTCGTCGCCGGGGCTGAAGGCACGGAAGTAGCGCTTGCCGGGGGTGAAGAAGTTGGGGTCGGTGTTGAGGCTCATGGCGGCGCTCCTTCAGGCGTTGCAGGTCGCGCGGGCGAGCGCGGCGCGCACCTTCGCGGCGTCGAAGCTGCGCCAGCGCGCAGCGACATGCTGGTCGGGGCGGATCAGGTAGCTCGTGCCCGGCTTGAGGTCGTAGCGCTCGCGGATGCGTCCCTTCGCGTCGATCAGCGTGCCGAGGCCCGCGGGCGCCGTGCCGCGCTCGGCCACGACCAGGGTCTCGACCGGGATCGAGCCTGCGGCGAGCGCCGCGCAGGCGTCGGCGGTCGCCGCATCGACGTCGCCCGCATCCGGCATGCAGTACAGCAGCACGAAGCGGTTGCCGGCCGCCTGCAGCAGCCACTTCTCGCCGCGCGCGCTGTCGACCGGGGCGTCGTCCATCGGCGCACCGGGCACCATGTTGCCGGCGAACACCTCCGTGTCGGGCGTGTTGAGGCGCGACTCGACGAGGAAGCTCGGCACCGACAGGCGCCCCGAATTCACCAGTGCGCGCGCGAACGGATAGTCCTTCGCCAGCCCCAGCACCGCGTTGCGGAAGGTCCGGCTGGTCGCGCTCTTGGGCGTGATGAAGTCGGTCGAGCGCGTCGAGTTCATGAGGTTCTCGTCGGCGGCGGCGACACGCTCTTCCGAATAGGTATCCAGCAATGCGTCGGGGGCCTTGCCGTCCAGCACCAGCTTGAGCTTCCACACCAGATTGTCGGTGTCCTGGATGCCGGAATTGGCGCCGCGCGCGCCGAAGGGCGAGACCTGATGCGCGGCGTCACCGGTGAACAGCAGTCGCCCGTGGCGGAACGCGTGCATGCGCCGGCACTGGAAGGTGTAGACGCTGACCCACTCGAGCTCGAATTCTCTCTCCTCGTTTGCGTGCCATCCGAGCATCGCCTTGATGCGCGGGATGACCTTCTCGGGCTTCTTCTCCTCCTCCGGATCGACGTTCCAGCCGAGCTGGAAGTCGATGCGCCACACGTTGTCGGCCTGGCGGTGAAGCAGCACCGACTGGTTCGGATGGAAGGGCGGATCGAACCAGAACCAGCGCTCGGTGGGGTAATCCGCCTTCATCACGACGTCGGCGATCAGGAAGCGGTCCATGAAGATCTTGCCTTCGATGTCCAGCCCCATCATGTGGCGGATCGGGCTGCGCGCGCCGTCGGCCACCACCACCCAGTCGGTGTCGATCGAGTACGCGCCGTCGGCGGTGTCGACGCGCAGCGCGACGCGTCCGCCCTCGTCGCTGACCGCGATCACGTTGTTCTTCCAGCGCAGGTCGATGTTCGGCAGCGACTGCGCGCGGCGCACCAGGTATTCCTCGAGGTAGTACTGCTGCAGGTTGATCATGCCCGGGCGGTGGTGGTCGGGCTCCGGGCACAGATTGAAGTTGAACACCTCCTGCTCGCGGAAGAAGGTGCGGCCGACGTTCCACGACACGCCCTTCGCCACCATCTCCTCGGCACAGCCGAGGCGGTCCATGATCTCGAGCGCACGCTTCGCGTAGCACACGCCGCGCGAACCGATCGATACCGTGTCGTCGTTGTCGAGCAGCACGACCGGCACGCCGTGGATCGCGAGGTCGATCGCCGCCGCGAGGCCGACGGGGCCAGCGCCGACCACCACGACCGGATAGCGCCCCCCGCGCCCCTCGGCGAGTTCCGGCGGGCGCCGGTATTCGAACTTCGGATACTGGTACGTGCTCAGCACGGGGGTCTCCTCCTGAGTTCAATCGTTGTTGGCACCGCCTTCTGCGGGCGGGTCGCAGGCCTGCTGTTCGTCTGCCCGGACACGGGCGCCCCGCCGGAGCCCCGGGGGAGTGAATTTCATCCTAGCCAACAATTTGTTAATCGTCAATTCGTTTGCTATCGTTGAATATCAATCGCAGAAGGCGATCCGCGCAACTGCTAAGATTCGCCCTCCATGGGAGACAAGAACTTGGACAACGAAACGCTCGCGGAGCGCCCGGACGAACGCGCCGGCAAGCAAGGCGGCGACCGGCGCGGCATCCAGTCGATCGAGGTCGGCGGCGCGCTGCTGCAGGCGCTGGTGCGCCAGGGCGCACCGATGATCCTCAAGGAGCTCGCGCGCGAGGCCGGCATGCCGCCGGCCAAGGCCCACCCCTACCTCGTGAGCTTCGGCAAGCTCGGGCTGATCGAGCAGGACCCGCTCACCGGCCGGTACGGGCTGGGCGCCTTCGCGCTGCAGATGGGGCTCTCGGCGCTGCACGGCGTGAATCCGCTGCGCGTCGCGACCCCCGAGGCGGCACGGCTCTCCGACGAGATCCAGCAGAACGTCGCGATCGCCGTGTGGGGCAACCACGGGCCGACCATCGTCAGCATCGAGGAATGCAGCCGCCAGGTGCACGTGAACATGCGCGTCGGCACCGTGATGGACCTGCTCACCTCCGCGACCGGCCGCACCTTCGCCGCCTTCCTGCCGGCGCGCGTGACCCACACGCTGATCGAGGAGGATTTCGCCCGCCTCGCTGCGGCCAACGGCGCCCCCACGCGCGAGCAGCTCGCCGCGGAACTCGCCGAGATCCGCCGCGAGCGCCTCGCCCGCGCCGTCGGCAAACCCATCCCCGGCATCAACGCCTTCACCGCGCCGGTCTTTGACCATACCGGCCACCTCGCGCTGGCGATCACCGCAATGGGCCCCGCCGCGAGCTTCGACCCGGCATGGGACGGCCCGGTGGCGACCAAGCTGCGCGCGTGTGCAGAGGCAATTTCGGCGCGACTGGGCAACACCGGGACCTGACGCGTGCGCGGGCGGCACGCGGACAAGCGATCACGCGGCGCGGCCCGCACAGGCATCCGGTTCATGCGGGCAACGCGGCTCATCGCGCTCACGGCCGCCCTCGCCCTCCCGGGCGCCACCGTCGCACAGACGCAGACCGCAAGCCCGCTCGTCGCCGTCGACGTCGGCCACACGCTGGACGCGCCGGGCGCGATCAGCGCGCGCGGCCGCACGGAGTTCGAGTTCAACCGCGAGCTTGCCGGGCGCGTCGTCGCGGCCCTCGAACGCCTCGGCCTGCGCGCCGAACTGATCAACGCCGACGGCCGCATCGAGTCCCTGCAGGCGCGCCCGGAGCGTGCCGCGCAGGCAGCCTTCCTGATCTCGATCCACCACGACTCGGTCGGCGCGCAGTACCTTACGCCCTGGGAATGGCAGGGCATGGCCCTCGATTTCAGCGACCTGTGGGCAGGCCACTCGCTCTTCGTGTCGCGCCGCAATCCCGACGTCGCGGCCAGCCTGATGTGCGCATCGACGATCGGCGCACGGCTGCAGCGCGCGGGTTTCGTGCCGACGGAGAAGAACGGTCGCCGCCGCGAATACGCCGACGCGCAGCATGCGACCCATTACTTCGACAACCTCGTCGTGCTCTACCGCGCGCAGCAACCGGCGGTGCTGTTCGAGGCGGGGGTGGTCAAGCACCGCGACGAGGAGTTGCTGCTGCGCGACCCGGAGCGCCAGCAGCGCATGGCCGAGGAGATCGCCACCGGCGTCGCCGCCTGCGTCACGGCAGGCGGCCTCGCCGCGGCACGGCGCGCCGAGTGAGGACGGCGCGGGCCTACTTCAGGCTCGCGAGGTACTGCACCACGGACTCGATATTGGCCTCACCGAGCTGCGCGACCGACGCGCTCATCTCGGCATTGGTGCGTTCGCCGCTGCGCGCGAGGTAGCGCTTGAGGCTCAGGCGCAGGTAGGTCGGCTGCTGGCCGGCGATGCGCGCGAAGGTCTCCGTGCCATACCCGTCCGCCTGGTGGCAGGACACGCACAGGCGCTTGTAGTGGCCGGCACCGGCGGTGGCGGCAGGCGGCGGCGGAGCGACGGCAGCGGTCGCCGGCTGGTTCGCGTAGAACAAGGCGATGGCCGCCTTCTCGCGGTCGCCCAGGACCTTCATCAGCCCCTGCATGAACTCGTTGCGGCGCGTGCCCGACAGGAAGGCGTCGATCTGGCTGACGATGTAGGCCGGATTCTGGCTGGCGAGGTTGGGCACCTCCGGATAGCGGGCGATGCCCTTGTCGCCGTGGCAGTTCTTGCAGAAAAAGGCTGCGGCGTCGCCTTCGCGCACGAGGGCCGTGCGGGTTGCGGGATCGGCCGCCGCCTTCGCGACCAACTGCATCACCGCCTCGTTGCCGGCGAACGCCGTGCCGCTGCAGGCGCCGATCAGCAGCGCCGCGAAGAGAGCCAGACGGCTCCGAATCATGTTCGTGTCCCCCGGGGAGTGTGGCGCGCCATGGCGGCACGCGGTCATGCCAGCAAAGCCGCCGCCGGACAAAGCGCGCATTTGAGCATGGTTCCGGCCCCGTGGTCCACGGGCGCCGGCGCACGCTCAGACGAAGACCGGCTCGGGCTCCAGATGCACGCCGAAGCGCGCGAAGACGTCGTCCTGGATCGCCCGCGCGATGCGCTCGACATCGGCACCGGTCGCGCCGCCGCGATTGACGAGCACCAGCGCCTGCTGCTCGTAGGCGCCGACGGGCCCGAGGTCGCGCCCCTTCCAGCCGCTGCGGTCGATCAGCCAGCCGGCGGCGAGCTTGAAGCCGCCGTCGGGCTGCGGGTAGCGCGGAAGGTCGGGATGGGCGGCATCGAGCCGCGCCAGCACCGCGGCATCGACGACGGGGTTCTTGAAGAAGCTGCCGGCATTGCCGAGGCGCGCGGGATCGGGCAGCTTGCGCTGGCGGATGGCGATGACGGCGTCCGACACGTCGAGCGCGGACGGCTGCGCGATGCCGCGCGTGGCGAGCTCGCGCGCGAGGTCGGCATAGCCCGTGACCGGCTGCCAGCGCTTGGGCAGGCGGAAGGTGACGGCGGCAATCAGCACGCGCCCCGCGAGCGCCTGCTTGAACACGCTGTCGCGATAGGCGAAGCGGCAGTCCGCCGGGCCGAGCCGCAGCATCTCGCCGGTCTCCAGCGACACCGCCTGCAGGCAGTGGAAGCGCTCGGCCATCTCGAGCCCGTAGGCGCCGATGTTCTGCACCGGGGCGGCGCCGACGGTGCCGGGAATCAGCGACAGGTTCTCCAGCCCCGGCCAGCCTTGCGCGAGCGTCCAGCGTACGAAGTCGTGCCAGTTCTCGCCTGCGCCGGCCTCGACGTACCACGCGTCGGCGTCCTCGTCGACGAGGCGCCGTCCGGCGATCGCGACCTTCAGCACCAGGCCGGGGAAGTCGCGCGTGAGCACGAGATTGCTGCCGCCGCCGAGCACCAGGCGCGGCAGCGCCCACTCCGGGCTCGCGATCAGCGCGACGACCTGCGCCACGTCGTCGATGGTGGCGAGCCGGGCCGCGCGCGCCGGCAGGCCGAAGGTATTGAAGGGGCGCAGGTCGGCACCCGACACGATCGCGGGCATCGCGGCGGTCATGGACAGATCATTTCGCACGGACGAACGCCTCGGTCGCGGTCGGTTCGATGGGGAAGGCGCGGTCGTAGCCGAGGTTGAAGGCGAAGGCATAGATCACATAAGCGGTCGCGAGCCCGAGGTCGGCGACCAGCGCCTCCAGCCAGCCCATGCCGGTCCACGCCATGATCACCGGCAGGGTCATCAGCAGCAGCCCGCCCTCGAAGCCCAGCGCATGCACGGCGCGCAGCGCGAAGGGTCGACGGTCGGCGGTGCGGCCGGTGCGGCGCCCCTCGATCCAGTCGAAGGCGGTGTTATAGACGGCGTTCCACAGCGCGGCGATCAGCGCCGCAATGGCGAGCAGGCCCAGCGAATCGGCGATCGGCACACCGCTCAGCCACGCAAAGGGCGGGGTGATGAGCGCGAGGCCGCCGATTTCGAACAGGACCACCTGGCGGGCGCGATCCCGGACGGAGCGGAGTTTGGGGTGATGGACGGACAAGGAAGCAGGACTCGGAGGGGCGACCCGAGAAGATAGAACCTCGCCCCCCCAAAATCAACTGCTGCACTGCAACAGTACTGCGGGATGCGGCGTCAGCGCCCGCCCTCGAACTGGCCGAAGGGCGGGCGGCGGCGTTGCTCTTCCTCGCCGCTGCCGCGGTTGTCCCGTGGCGGCGCCTCGCGCTGGAGGCGCTGGCGCTCGGCCTGACGCTGCTGTTGCTGTTCGGCCTGACGCTGCTGCTCGGCCTGCCGTTGTTGCTGCTCGGCCTGCCGCTGTTGCTGGAGCTGGATCTGGCGCTGCTGCACCTCGCGCTCGCGCTGCTCCGTCTGCTGGCGCAGCGCGTCGCGCCGGCGTTCCTGCTCCTGCGCCTGCATCGCCTGCTGGCGGCTGCGTTCTTCGCGCTGCTGCTCGATCTGCTGCCGGCGCGCCTCGCGCTCGCCCGCCTCCTGCTGGCGTTGGGTTTCGAGGCGCTGCTGGCGTTCCTGCTGGCGCTGTTCGACTTCCTCGCGCTGCGCGCGGCGGGCCTCGTCGCGCCGCTGTTCCTGCTGTTCGCGCAGGACCGAGCGCTGACGCTGCTGTTCTTCCTGCTGCGCGGCCTCGCGACGCCCCTGTTCCTCGCGCTCGCGCGCGTTCTGCTGGCGCAGGGCCTCGAGCCGCTCCTGCCGCGTCGTCGCCTCGTCGCGCCGTTCCTCACGCAGCTGCTCGCGGCGCTGGTCCTGCTGCTCGCGCTGCAGTTGGCGCTGGCGTTGCTGGTCCTGCTCGCGCGCGCCCCGCTCCTCACGCTCGCGCGCCTGCTGCTGGCGCAGCGCCTCGGTGCGCTCCTGCCGCGACTCCAGGCGCTGCTGGCGCTCGTCCTGGCGCTGATCGCGCACGGCCGGCTGACGCTCGTCGCGGTCGCCGCGCTGCTGCATGAACTGGGCCGGCTGCACGGCACGCACGCGCGTACCGTCGGGGCGCACCACCTCGCGCACCGGGAAGCCGCGCCGCTCCCATTCGCGGAAGCGGTGCTCGCGACGGCGCTCGACGTCGAGCGCGACCGGCTTGGGCGCGCGCAGGATGCGCTCCGACACCCGCGTCACCGCCTCGCTGCGGTCGCGGAACGCGTAGCGCACGTGCCGCGGGGTTTTCACGACGCGATCGATCTCGATCACGTTGGTGATGTGGGTGATGTTGACCTGGCGCACGTAGGTCGGGCTGTAGCGGTAGTGCGGCACATACACTTCGCGCGGCGCGAGCGGGAACCAGCTGACGTTGGGGAGACCGGAGGTGTAGGTGATGCTCACGCCCGGCGTGCCGATCCACCCGACCAGCGCCGGCGCATACACCGGACGCGCGATGTAGCGACCCGGCACCCAGGCCCACACGCCGCGGATGCGCACCCAGCGGCCGTAGTGGAAGGGCGCGAAGCCCCACGGCGCGTCATCGACCCAGGTCCAGCCCCACGGCGCGATCGAGACCCAGCGACCGTAGCGGTAGGGCGCCCAGCCATAGGGCACGTCGCGCGGGAACCACACCGCACCGTAGTCGTCGTACTCGCGCCAGTCGCCGTATTCGTACAGGTCCTCGGCACCGGTCATCTCGGGCGAAACGTAGTTGTTGCGCGCGACACGGTCGTCGCGCCGGTCGCGCGCGAGGGACCACTCCATGAAGTCGTCCTCGTCGGGCTCGTCCCACTGGACGTCGGTCGGCCCGTCGCTCCAGATCTGGGCGCGGCGCCCCTCGGTGACGCCGACGTGGCGGTCGTCGGTGCGGAAGTCGATGTGGCCGCGGTGGTTGCTCACCAGCGTGCCCGAATCGACGAAGTCGACACGGTACTGGCCGGGCTCGGTCGGCACGGCCACGCCGTCGCGCGTCTCGACCTCGATCGCGTCCTCGCGGTCGGCGCTGCGGATGCGCAGCGCCACGCTGCCTTCCTTGAGGCGCACGCGGATGCGCTCGTCGTCGAGCCGCAGCACCTCGACTGCGGTCGCCTGGTCGAGGCGCAGCACGCTCGATCCGATGCGCAGCTCGGCGCGCGCGTCGGATTCGGTCGCGATCTCGTCGCCGGTCGTGACCGGCAGGTTCACGGCCGCGCTCACCCACTCGCGGGTGCTGTCGCGGCGCAGGGCCACTTCGCCCTCGACGACGGACAGCCGCCCGGCGCGCGACGGCGGGTCGGCCAGCACGGCGCCGCTCGCGCCCGTCAGGGCAAGCACCAGCGGCACGATGAACAGCTGTCGCAAGGCGTTTTTCAGGTTGCGGACCATTTCGATGTCACTCCGGACTAGCCCCTGGCGGGGCGGACAGATCCGGCGCGCCTCGCGTCCTCGGCAAACGCACCGGAATCTGGTCATTCAACGGCCATCCAATACCGCTGCCGACCGCCCACACAAATCTTTTCAATTCGGCGGCTGCGCGCGCTCCGCCTCGCCCTGCCCCTCCGGCGCCGGCACCAGCGGACGCACCTCGCCGGTGGCCATGCCCGCATCGGCGCCGCCGCGCACCGGCTCCTCGGCGGAGGCGTCCGCATCGCGCTCGGCCTCGGTCGGGGGTACACGCGCCGGCTCGGGCTCGGCGACGGTCTGGGTCAGGTAGGGCAGCAGCGTCGGCGCCATCGACTTCAGGATCTGCACCGGCAGACCCGACGTGAATTTGAACGATGCGGCGTCCGCTCCGATCACGTACGCGGTCAGCGTGCCGAAGTGGCGCGGGCCGAGGTAGAAGACGAAGGTGGCGGTGCGGTTCATCGCGACCCCGCCCTTCACCTGGCCGCGCGCGCCCGAGATCACGATGCGGTTGTCGCCGGTGCCGGTCTTGCCGCCGACCACGATCGGCGTGCCGTCGGGCGCCGCGAAGGCGCCGGCGAGGCGGCGGGCGGTGCCACCCTCGACGACCTCGGACAGGGCGCCGCGCAGGGCCGTCGCGACCTCGGAGGACATCACGCGCTCGCCCTCGCTCGGCCGGCGCGCGAACACCGTCTCGTACGGCGTGTCCGGCGCGAAGTGCAGGCGGTCGATGCGCGCGCTCGGCAGGCGCACGCCGTCGTTGACGATGATGCCCATCAGCTCGGCCAGCGCTGCGGGGCGGTCGCCGGCGCTGCCCAGCGCCGTCGCGAGCGAGGGCACGAGGCGGTTGAACGGATAGCCCAGACGCACCCAGCGGCGGTGGATGTCGAGGAAGGCCTCGACCTCGAGGATGGTGTAGATGCGCGTGTCCTGGGCGCCCTTGTAGCGCGTGCGGAACAGCCAGCGGTACACGGCTTGGCGCTCGGCCTTGCTGGCGGCGACCACCTCGTCGAAGCTCGCCTCGGGATGGGTGGCGAGGTAGCCTGCGAGCCACAGCTCCAGCGGGTGCACGCGCGCGATGAAGCCCTGGTCGGGCAGGTCGAAGGAGCCCGGCGCATAGCGTTTGTACAGCGCGGCCAAACGCTCTTCGCCAAGCTGGGCGGCCGGCAGGCGCTCCGCGACGAAGGCCGAGAAGCTCTTCAGGTCGGCCTCCGGGTTGAGGTAGCGGTAGGTCGCCGCGAGGCGGTCGGCGCTCGGGCGCAGGCCGTCCATGAAGGTCGCGCGGATCTTCTCCGGGCTCTGCCCCTTGTACTTGCGCCAGAAGCGCCGCATGAAGACCTGCGCCTCGCGATCGGCGAACTTGGCGAGATATTCGCTGCGGCGCGGATCGTCGTCGTCCTGCAGCAGCTTCGCGGTACTGCCGGGCACCTGGTACATCGTGTGGCGCACGACGTCGCGCATCAGGCGCACGAAGGGCAGGTTGATCGAGGCCTGCAGCGCCTGGCGGATCGTCGGCACGCGGCTGTCGTCTTCCTTGCGGAAGTTGTTGAAGGTGTGCAGGCCCCCGCCGGTGAAGAAGGCCTCGCCGGGGCCGGCCGAATACGGGCGCTCCAGCGCCGCTTCGAGCATCGCCGGCAGGTTGCGGTCGGACGTGCGGATCAGGTAGTCGATCGCCCAGCGCGTGATCGCGTCGTGGCGGTCGACCTGCACCGCGCGCAGCTCGGCCACGGATTGCGCCGCGTGGCGCTGGTGCAGCTCGGCGACGATTTCGAGGTAGGTCGCGAGCACGCGCAGCTTGGCCGTGGACCCGAGCTCGAGCTTGCTGCCCTCGTTGATGTCGAGCGGCTGGTCGGTGGTGTCGGTCTGCACGCGCACGCGGTTGCCGCCCGGGGTGCGCTCGAACAGGGTGAAGCTGTAATGCACCTTGTCGAGCTGCGCCGGGGTGAGCAGGCGCTCGCCGATGATGCCGGCGTTGCGGCCGAACTCGGGCTCGGCAAGCTGCTGCAGGTAGCCGGTGACGACTTCCTGCAGCTTGCCGTCGAGCGTCGTCGAGGCTCGCAGGTCGAGGCGGTCGAGGTCGTAGAGCGACACGTCGAGCATGCCGGCGATGCGCGTGCGCACCAGCGTCGAGCCCTTGTCGGCCGGCACCGGCACGCGCGCGGGGTCGACCGCGGGGTCGCGGAACGCGAGCTTCGCCTTGAGGCCCGCGTCGCGCAGGCCCGGCCCGATCAGCCCGCCTTCGGCGAGGATGCGCAGGTGCGCGTCGGCGAGCTTGGCGAGGTCGTCGCGACCGCGCCCCAGGTAGTGGGAAGGGCGCCGGTGAGCGATCATCAGCGCGAGCACCTGACGCAGCGCGAGGCCCTGCTCGGCGAGCTCGTCGCCGCTCGCCTCGTCCTTCGCGAGCAGTGCGTTGACGCGCGCGAAGTCGGCGCCGAACCACACCCACAGGCCGTCACCCAGGCCGTGCACCTCGCCATACACGGGCGCGGCAGACAGCGGCACGGTGTTGAGGTAGTCGAGCACCAGGTCGCGCCGCGCCGGCAGCGTTTCCGCGCCGTCGCGGTAGGCGCGCACGCTCGCGGACACCATCTGGCGCAGCTTCTCGCGCGGGGAGTGGGTGACGCCGTCGGGCGAGTGGCGGTATTTCTCGATCTGCGTCGCGAGGGTGCTGCCGCCGGGGGTATTGAGGTCGTCGTCGACGACCTTCGCGAGCTGGGCGACGATCGCGCGGCCGAAGCGCGCCCAGTCCACGGCCGGGTTCATGTGCGGGCGCTCGGGATCCAGCAGGTCGCGGTTCTCGATGAATAGCAGCCCCTGCACGATGCGCGGCGGGATACTGTCGAACGTGTCGTAATGGCGGATGGGATAGTGCGTCGCGTACAGCGCTTCGCCGCGCGCATCGCTGACCGCCAGGCCGGTGTGCGTCTTTTCGCGGTACGGCGGGAAATAGCCGCGGCCGGCGTAATCGAGCAGCGCGTCGGAGAACCGCGCCTGGCGCTCGATCGCATAGCCGCGCGCGGCGAGGCGTTCGGAGAAGTCCCGGAGCTGCGTGTAGCCCAGACGCAGGTCGAAGGGGCCGTGTTCGGGGAAGCGGATCGCCTCGCTCGGGCCAGGCTGCAGCGCGTAGGAGAGCTTCGCCGCGTAGCGCGGGATCTCGCGCGACTGCAGCCAGGACGTTTCGCTTTCGTAATACGCCGCGACGCCGCCGACGATGATCGCCAGGACACACAGCCAGAACAGCGAGCGCCGCAGCGTCCTGAACCACCCTCGCCGTTCCGACTTCTTGTTGCTGGTGTTACCTGACACGTCGGCGCCCGCATGCATGAGATGCGGGGATTATCCAGCATCGGCACGCCATGCAGATACCCGTGTTGCGTGAAGGAAACAGCTGCGCCGTGGTGCAGCGCAGCATTTGCGGCCAGCCGGACAGCTGCGACACCGTTCGAGCGGGGCCTGTCGAAGCCCTGCATATGACCTTCGACGAGCTCAGGGCGAACTGGATCAGGCCGCCGGGCCGACTCCCCCGCTCAGGCGAGCACCTGGCCGTGCTCGCGTGTCGCGTGGAAACCGACCTTGGGCCACTTCTCCATCGTCACTTCGAGGTTGTAGCGGCTGGAGGCGAGATACACGGGGTTGCCGTCCACGTCCTTGCCGATGCGCATCGACTGCTCGCGCTCGAAGTTGCGCCGCGTGAGCTCGTCCGGGAAGGTGAGCCAGCGCGCGGTGTGGATGTCGGCCGATTCGAAGATCGCGTCGACCTTGTACTCGTCCTTCAGGCGCTGCGCGACAACCTCGAACTGCAGCTGGCCGACCGCGCCGAGCAGCATGTTGCCGCCTTCCTGCTCGAACACCTGGATCGCGCCCTCCTCGCCCAGCTCCTGCAGGCCCTTTTGCAGCTGCTTGGACTTGAGCGGGTCGCGCAGGCGCGCGGCGCTGAAGAGTTCCGGCGAGAAGTACGGGATGCCCTTGTAGCCGAGGCTCTCGCCTTCGGTGAGGGTGTCGCCGATGTGCAGCTGGCCGTGATTGTGGATGCCGATGATGTCACCGGCGACGCCGTCCTCCATCAGCACGCGCTCGTTGGCCATGAAGGTGAGCGCGTTGGCGAGCTTCATCTCGCGCCCCATGCGCACGTGCCTGACCTTCATCCCGGACGTGTAGCGCCCGGAGCAGATGCGGAAGAAGGCGATGCGGTCACGGTGCTTCGGGTCCATGTTCGCCTGGATCTTGAACACGAAGCCGGTGAAGGGCGCTTCGGCAGGCTGTACCAAACGGGTGTCCGCGTCGTTCACGCCGGCCACCCGCGGCTGCGGCGGCGGCGCCCAGTCGAGCAGCGCCTGCAGGATCTCCTGCACGCCGAAGTTGTTGATACCGGAGCCGAAGAACACCGGCGTCTGCTTGCCGGCGAGGAAGTCGCCGAGCGAGAACGGGCTCGATGCGCCCTGGATCAGCTCGACATCCTCGCGCAACTTGCTGACTTCGAGCGGGAACAGCTCGTCGAGCTGGGCGTTCGCGATGCCCTTGATGAGCTCGCCCTCGCTGCGCTTTTCCTCGCCCGCGGTGAAGCGCAGCACACGGTCCTCGAGCAAGTGGTACACGCCGCGGAAGGTCTTGCCCATGCCGATCGGCCAGGTGATCGGCGCGCAGTCGATCTTCAGCACCTCCTCGATCTCCTGCAGCAGGTCGAAGGTCTCGCGCACCTCGCGGTCCATCTTGTTCACGAAGGTGATGATCGGGGTGTTGCGCAGCCGGCACACCTCGAGCAGCTTGATCGTCTGCGCCTCGACGCCCTTCGCGGCGTCGATGACCATCACCGCCGCGTCGACGGCAGTGAGCACGCGGTAGGTGTCTTCCGAGAAGTCCTGGTGGCCCGGGGTGTCGAGCAGGTTGATGGTGTGATCCTGGTACTCGAACTGCATCACCGAGCTGGTCACCGAGATGCCCCGCTGCTTCTCGACCTCCATCCAGTCGGAGGTCGCGTGGCGCGCGCTCTTCCTCGCCTTGACGGTGCCGGCGAGCTGGATCGCGCCGCCGAACAGCAGCAACTTTTCGGTGAGCGTGGTCTTGCCCGCGTCGGGGTGGGAGATGATGCCGAAGGTGCGGCGTTTCGCGACGTCGCGCATCAGTTCGGGCGGATAGGGGAGGTCGGCCATGGATCGGTTCGCAAAAAAACAAAGCCGCCGGCCGGAATCGGCGAGGCGGAGACAAACGCAATTCTATCAAGGAATTAGGGACGACCACAGGGAAACGGGCGGAAAGCGTGGAAATCCCCGCGCGGCAGCGCACGCGCACCACCACACGCGGCGTGACGGCGCGAAAATCTGCGATGATGCGGCCCTCGTCCCTTCTCATCCACGCACGACCATGCCCAAAGCCGCTCCCACGCTGCGCCAGCGCAAGATCTTCGCCCTCACCCGCATCCTCGGCGGCCTCGTCGCCGCCTGCTACCTCGGCTACGTCGTCATCGCGAACCTCGCCGGCGGCATGCCCTTCGACAGCAAGCTGATGTTCACGGCGCTGGTCGCGGCGGCGGGGTTGGGCTATGCGGCCTGGTATCTGCGCGATCTTTCCGCGGTCGCGCGCGAGGAGCGCGCGCAGGGCGTAAACGGCAACGGCGGCGCGAAGGGCTGAGCCGCCGCGCCGCCGTCGGCACGCCGGGTTTCCCCGGCGCGACCGGCCCGCGTCAGCGCGCCGGCTGCTTCTCCGCAACGTAGGGTTCGTGCAGCACCACCGGCTTGACCGCGCGCTTGCGCATGCGAATGTTGAGCATCTCGACGACCACCGAGAATGCCATCGCGGAATAGATGTAGCCCTTCGGCACGTGATGACCGAAGCCTTCGGCGATCAGCACGACACCGACCACCATCAGGAAGGACAGCGCCAGCATCTTCACGGTCGGGTGCTCCGAAACGAAGTTGCCGATCGGCGCCGACGCCACCATCATCAGGCCGACCGACGCGATCACCGCGGCCATCATCACGGTCAGGTTGCTCACCATGCCGATCGCGGTGATGATCGAGTCGAGCGAGAACACCAGGTCGATGACGATGATCTGCATGATCACGGCCGAGAAGGTCGCCTTGACGGCCGACGAGGCCTCGCCCTCCTCGCCTTCCATCAGCTGATGGATCTCGCCGGTGCTCTTCCACACGAGGAACAGGCCGCCCCCCAGCAGGATCAGGTCGCGCGCCGAAAAACCGTGGCCGAACAGCTCGAACAGCGCCTGGTTGAGGCCGGCGAGCCACGCCAGGATGGACAGCAGCGCGAGGCGCATGAACATCGCGAGGAACAACCCCAGGCGACGCGCGAACGCACGCCGCTCGGGCGGCAGCTTGTCGACGAGAATCGAGATGAAGATGATGTTGTCGATGCCCAACACCAGCTCCAGCGCGGTGAGGGTCAGGAAGGCGACGATGAGTTGCGGGTCGGTAAGGAATTCGATCATGGCGGGTCATCAAATGGACAATCCCGCTTATATAGCATGCCTCCTGCAAGAACGATGAACTGCGCAACCGCAGCAAAGGTTCCGCAATTCCTGATTGACGGTTGCCGGCACGCGGCCGGAAGCGGTTTCAGCGCCGGCAGTACGTACCGACGTGATGTCGATCACGCCCACAACGCCGACTGTGCCAAACCCGGCAACATAAGCATCGGAAATACCCGGGCTATCACCATGGGGGTAGGGAACCGGGTATCCTTGCGGGTTTCGCACCTGCCACGCCTGGACCGAGATTCCGTTGGCCGCCTTCCCGATCCGCCTCCTCAGCCTGCACCTGACGATCGCCTTGAGTGCGAGCGTCGCGATTCCCGCCTCCGCGGCCGAATCGCCATACTTCGAGGAGCTGCCGCTGGTACTGAGCGCGACCCGCCTGCCCCAGCCCCGGCACGAGGTGCCCGGCGCGGTGACGGTGATCGACCGCGAGCTGATCGCCGCAACCGGCTACCGCGATCTGGCGCGCGTGCTGCGGCTCGTCCCCGGGATGCAGATCGGGCAGGAGCGCGGGCACGCGCAGTGGGTGACCTACCACGGATTGTCGAGCGATTACCCGACCGAAATGCAGGTGCTGGTCGACGGCCGCTCGGCGATCAACGGCAGCGCCTTCGGCGGCATCGACTGGACCGCCCTGCCCCTCACGCTCGACGAGATCGACCGCATCGAGGTGGTGCGCGGCACCAACGCGACGAGCTACGGCGCGAATGCCTTCCTCGGGGTCATCAATATCATCACCCGCCACAGCGTCGAGGATCCCGGTCTGCGGGTGGACCTGCGCGCGGGCGACGACCGCATCCGCGACGCGACCTTCACCTGGAGCGGCGGCGACGACCCGCTGACCCTGCGCGTGAACGCGGTGACGCAGCGCGACGAGGGCTTCGACGGCCTGCACGACACCCGCCGCACCGACACCTTCTCGCTGCGGGGCGACCTGCAGGTCGACGCCCAGAACTCGCTGCTGCTGCGGGTCGCGAGCAACAGCGGCACGCGCGGCGAGGGCTATCCGGGTTCCGTGTTCAACAACAACGGCACTCGCCACAGCAGGAACCACAGCCACAACATCCACCTGCAGTGGCAGCACAACGACTCTGCGAACGCGGAGTGGCTGCTCAATTACTACCGCAATCACGAACGCGTGCGCGAAGAATGGATCGCGAGCGCACCGATGTTCCCGGCGGTGCCGCTCAACCGCAACCGTGACAGCGTGCGCGACAGCGTGGGGATCCAGCGGCGCAGCGCGCCCGCGCCTGACCTGCAGCTGGTGTGGGGGCTGGAGGCCCAGCGCGAGGATGTCGACGCGCCCTTCCTCTACTTCGGCGGCAACCCCGACCCGCAGTACCTGTATCGCGGATCGGGCAACGTCGAGTGGCGCGCGCTGGACGACGTGACGCTGAACCTGGGCGGCGCCGTGGAGCGGTATTCCGGCGGCAAGACCCACCTCAGCCCGCGCGCCTTCGCGAACTGGCAGGCGGCCCCCGGACACACGCTGCGCGCCGGCTATTCCCGCGGCCTGCGCCAGAACAACGTGTTCTCGCGCTACGCGGACATTCGCGCGATCGACCCGGCGAGCGGCCTGGTGCTGGTCCACCCCTACCTGCCCAATCCCGACCTCGATCAGACGCGCGTCGACGCCCGCGAAATCGGCTACTTCGGCCGCTTCGAGACCTGGAACACGACGCTGGACGTACGGGTGTTCGAGGAGAAGATCCACGACTTCGTCGTGCGCGTACCCCAACCCGATCCCGCGACGGCGCCTCTGCTGTCGTCCTTCCTCGGCTCCACCCGCTACGAGAACCTCGACTCCGCGGTGCGCCTGCGCGGCATCGAATACGAGCTGTCGACGCGCCCCCGGCCCGGCACCGAGCTGCGCGTCGCGCACGCCATCCTCGACCGCAACAGCAGCCACCCCGGCATCGAGGACCGCAGCGCCCCCTACTCCGCGGCGGTGAGCTGGCTCCAGGACTGGGGCGGCGGCTGGAAGAGCATGGTCAGCGTCATGCGCATGGGGCCACTTGCCGGCGGCGACGGCTATGTACCGCGCTATCGCTTCGTCGCCCAGCCCTACACGACGACCGACGCGAACATCACCTACACGACCAGGGTCGCCGGGCACACCGTGCAGTGGGGCCTCACCGCCCAGAACATCGGACCCCGCCACCAGGAATTCGCCGACCGTAGCCAGCAGGCCGCAAGCGGCTCGAACGACCCGGTTAACGAGGCCTGCCCGGTCGCGTACCTCTCGCTCAGCATCGCGCTGGAGCGCGGCAAACGCCCGTGACTGCTGCAGCGAACGCGCAGCTTCGTCCTTACCCGGCGAGCCGCCCCTGCCCGATCGATTCGATCGCGGTGAGCGTCTGCCGCGAGGACGGTGGCGGGCTACGGCTGCGTTTCGAACTCGTGGGGAACGTCCAACAAGTGGCCGTCCCCGGCCCGCGCACCGCGCGGATGGCGGACGGGCTGTGGGCGCACACCTGCTGCGAGGCTTTCGTCGGCCTCCCCGGCAGCCCGGCCTACCGCGAGTTCAATTTCTCGCCCTCGGGCGAATGGGCGATCTACGACTTCGACGCCTACCGCAAGCGAAGCACGGCGGGAATCGTCCCGCCGGCCCCCCGCATCGCGTCCAGGCTCGAAGCGGACCGGCTCGTGCTCGACGCGACCGTCGACCCAGCGACCCTGCCGCAGGGCTCGCCGCTCGAGCTCGGCCTCACGACGGTCGTCGAAACGCTCGACGGCACGCTATCCTATTGGGCCCTGCACCACGCCGGTGCCCGCCCCGATTTCCATCTCCGCGACACCTTCACGCTGACGCTGGCTCGGCCCTGAGTACGTCGGAAACCACCAATACATCATGACCGCTTCCATCCGGTTCGGCCTCGACCGCCTGCTCGAAGACCCCGCGCTGCGCCGCCCGCTCGCCGGCCGCCGCGTCGCCCTGCTCGCCCATCCCGCGTCCGTCACGCGCGCGCTCACGCATTCGCTCGACGCGCTCGGTGCGTTGCCGGACATCACGCTCAGCGCCGCCTTCGGCCCGCAGCACGGCCTGCGCGGCGACAAGCAGGACAACATGGTCGAGTCGCCCGACTTCATCGACCCGGCACACGGCATCCCCGTGTTCAGCCTGTACGGCGAAGTGCGCCGGCCCACCGACGCGATGATGGACACCTTCGACGTGCTGCTCGTCGACCTGCAGGATCTCGGCTGCCGCATCTACACCTTCATCACGACGCTGCGCTACGTGCTCGAAGCGGCAGCGCGCCACGGCAAGGCGGTGTGGGTGCTCGACCGCCCGAACCCCGCCGGCCGGCCGGTCGAAGGCCTCGTCCTGCGCCCCGGTTGGGAAAGCTTCGTCGGCGCCGGCCCGCTGCCGATGCGGCACGGCCTGACGATGGGCGAGCTCGCACGCTGGTTCGTCGCGACCCTGAAGCTCGACGTCGACTGCCAGGTCGTCACGATGGACGGCTGGCAGCCGGACGCGGCCCCCGGCTACGGCTGGCCGCTGGGCGAGCGCAGCTGGGTCAATCCCAGCCCCAACGCGCCCAACCTGTCGATGGCGCGCGCCTATGCCGGCACCGTGATGCTGGAAGGCACGACGCTGTCGGAAGGCCGCGGCACGACCCGACCGCTGGAGCTCTTCGGCGCCCCCGACATCGACGCGCGCGCGCTCCGCGCGGAGATGCGGCACCTCGCCCCGCACTGGCTCGCCGGCTGCGTGCTGCGCGAGTGCTGGTTCGAGCCGACCTTCCACAAGCACGCCGGCAAGCTGTGCAGCGGCCTGCAGATCCACGTCGAGGATCCGGCACATTACGACCACGCCGCGTTCCGTCCCTGGCGCGTGCAGGCGCTCGCCTTCAAGGCGCTGCGCGGCCTGCAGCCCGACTACCCGCTGTGGCGCGACTTCCCCTACGAGTACGAGCACGAGCGCCTCGCGATCGACCTCATCAATGGCAGCGAGCTGTTGCGCCGCTGGGTGGACGATCCGGCCGCGACCCCGGCCGACCTCGACGCCCTCACCGTCCCCGACGAGTCCGACTGGACCGCAGCGCGCGAACCCTTCCTGCTGTATCGCTGAACGGCGCAACGCGGCGACACGCCCCCGGATCGCCGCACCGCAGCATCCAGCACCCCGCGCGCCGCCCGCCGCCTTGTAACTTCCTCCCGCGCCCTCCGCGCCGCAGCGCAGCAATCCCCCACCCGTGTCGCCCGCCGGCGACAGCGCAATAGCCGCGCCACACGCGGCTTTCCGCGCGCACGCCGGCCGTTCCGTCGCCTCAAGGCGACGATTTTGCGCCCGCGCAGCGCTGCACGGCCATGCCAATGGCTTCAACACGTTGATACAAAACAGTTTTCCATGACTGGCCCGCCGCTTGCAAAGTGGTGGAGGTCTTCTGCGTTCCCCGCAGAATCCACCAGGATGGAGAAACAACGTGCTAAGCAAACGCCTGATCTGCGCCACGCTCGCACTGAGCGTGCTGGCCCCGCTGGTCGCCGCCGCCGCCGGGGCCTTCACGCCCGTCGCCCTCGATTCCCAGTCGCAGCGCGCCGCCGAACCCGAACCGGACGCGAACTACGTCTTCGGCCTGCTCGACCGCAACAGCGACAGCCGCATCGACGGCGACGAAGCGCGCGCCTCGGCGCCGCTGGTGAAGTACTTCGGCGACATCGACACCGACTCCGACGGCAAGATCAGCCGTCCCGAATGGGTCGCCTATTTCCAGCACATGGATCCGCGCACCTGAGCTCGGTGTCCGCCTCCTCATCGAGTTCCTGACCCCGGAAGCGCGGGCGCTTCCGGGCGCGTGAGTCGCCTTTCCACATCGTCGCATTCTGCCGCGGCCCCGTCGCGGCAGCTACAATTCGCAACGAGATGTTGCGCCGGCCCCGCGGCGCGGCACCACCGCCACCGGAGCGAATGCGATGAACGACGCCCTGCGCATCTTTGCGTGCAACTCCAACCGTCCGCTGGCCGCGGAGATCTGCGACACGCTCGGACTGGCGCTGAGCCCGCTGGAGATCTCGCGCTTCTCGAACGACAACCTGCACGTGCAGATCCGCGACAACGTGCGCGAGCGCGACGTGTTCGTCGTGCAGTCCTTCACCGAGCCGGTGAGCGACCACATCATGGAGCTGATGATCACGCTCGACGCGCTGCGCAGCGCCTCGGCGCGGCGCGTGACCGCGGTGATCCCCTACTACTCCTACGCGCGTTCCGACAAGAAGGATGCCCCGCGCATCTCGATCACCGGGCGCCTGATCGCCGACATGCTGCAGACCGCCGGCGCCAACCGCGTGCTGACGATGGACCTGCATGCGGACCAGGTGCACGGCTTCTTCTCGGTGCCGGTCGACCACCTCACCGCAATCCCGACCATCGCCGAGCACTTCCGCCGCAACCACGACCTCGCGCACATGGTCGCGGTAGCGACCGACGCCGGCGGCGCGAAACGCGTCGGGCGCTTCTCCGAGCGCCTGGGCATCCCGATGGCGATCATCGACAAGCGCCGCGTCAGCGACACCAACGTCACCCACGGCGAGGTTGTCGGCAACGTCAAGGGGCGTGACGTCGTGATCTTCGAGGACGAGATCTCGACCGGCGGCACGCTGCTGTCGACCATTGGCACGCTCAAAGCCGCCGGGGTGCGCTCGATCCACGTCGGCGCCGTGCATGCGGTGCTGTGCGGCCCGGCGATCGACCGCCTGCGCGACGCGCCGATCGAGTCCATCGTCGTCACCAACACCGTACATATGCCGCCGGGCAAGCGCCTCGACAAGATCACCCAGCTCACCGTCGCACCGCTGTTCGCCTCGGCGATCGAGCGCATCCACAGCGGCGAGAGCGTCGGTGCACTGTTCGAGTAGCGCCGCCGCGATTCAGGCGGAGCGCGTCGCCGCCAGCCAGGCCTCGTAGCCGCCCTTGAGCGGACGCGCCGCGGCGTAACCCAGGTCGCTCAGCACATGCGCGGCACGCACCGCAGTCGCGTCGCCGGGACAGGCGCACATTGTCACGATGAGCCGCTCGCGCGGCCAGTCTCCTACCGCGTGCAGGAGGTTGTCGATTTCGGCCGCGCGCGCGCCGTCCACCGCCCCCTTGGTCGCGATCAGCGCCGCACCGCGCAGGTCGAGGAACAGCGGCGGCACGTCGGACTCCATCGCCGCGATCAGTTCGGATGGCGTGACATGCGGGATCGCCGCGAGCTTCTCGAAGCGGTAGCGCTGCCACAGCTTCCACGCGATCCATCCGCCCAGCGCAAGCGCCAGCAAGGCGATCATCGTCGAACCGTGGCGGCTCATCGCCGCAAGCGCGGTCTGCACCTCGTCGCGCAGCCACCAGCCGGCGAGAATTGCGCCCCCCGCCCACAGCGCGGCCCCGGCAGCGGCCGCCGCCAGGAAGCCGGGCAGCGGCATGCGCAGCGACCCGGCGATGGGCGGCGCGACGGTCGAGAAGCCGGGCACGAACTTCGCGACGACCAGCGACCACACGCCCCAGCGCATGAAGCGCGCCTCGGTCTGCGTTACGCAGGAACCAGGATTGAGCGATAGCCGGCACAGGCCGGACAGCACGCGATAGCCGAAGATGCGCCCGGCGAGATACCACACCCAGTCGGCGACGACCGAGGCCGCCACCGCTGCGGCGAGCATCACGCCCGCCTGGCCCGAGCTTGCCGCGAGGCTGCCCGCGACCAGCAGCGTCGGCACCGCCGGCACCGGCAGGCCCAGTTGCTGGAGCAGCACATTGACGAACACGACCCAAACCGCGTCACGCTGGATCGCTTCGGTAATCTGGCTGAGATCCATCACGCCCCTCCCGGCGTCGCCGGGGAGCTCCAAATGAAGAGAGCCACGATTCTCTCGCGAAAATCGTGGCTCTGCGTGACCGGAACGGAAACACTCAGCGCTCGGGCTCGCCCTTCAGGCCGCGCACGAAGGCCTTGCCGCCGTCGCGCACGGTGTGACCGATCGTGATGCCGGTACGCTTCATCGCGTCCCAGGTCACGACCGCCGCGTCGCGCGCGGTGTGGCCGACCGCCTTGCCGGCCTTCCCCGCCGCCTGCCCCACTTCCTTGCCGGCATCGCGTGCGCCAGTGCCGATGTCGTGCATCGTCGAGCCGACGCCATGGCCGACATCCTCGGCCGTCGTCGTGCCGCGCGAATCCTGCGCGAACGCGGACAGGGATGTCGCCGCACCCAGCGCCAGCAGCATTCCGACGACGATTCGCGCGATTGAGGCCGGCCTCCGAGACCGGCCGGATCGAATGCTTGCTTGCATGATCGGGTCTCTCCTGTTTTCGGTCATCCGGGCAACGAACTGCCGCTCCGCCTGAGCACGTCGAAGGCCTTGGCAGTGCCGCTGCCCTGGCACTTCAAGTTTAGGCCAGCACCCGCCCTCCCGGGGTAAGCACGCGTAACGCCCCGAAACGCTTACAGCAGCGGAGCGAGCCAGCGCGCGGCCTGCTCCACCGTCATGCCGGTGCGCTTCGCCCAGTCCTCGAGCTGATCGCGCCCGACCTTCGGGATTGCAAAGTACTGCGCCTGCGGATGCGCGAGGTAGAAGCCGCTGACCGCGGCCGCCGGACTCATCGCGAAGGATTCAGTCAGCGTCATGCCGGCGTTCCTTGGCGCGTCGAGCAGATCGAACAGCGCGCCCTTCGACGTGTGGTCCGGGCAGGCCGGGTAGCCGGGCGCCGGGCGGATGCCGCGGTATTCCTCGCGGATCAGCGCATCGTTACCCAGCGCCTCGTCGGCCGCGTAGCCCCAGAACTCCTTGCGGACGCGCGCGTGCAGCCACTCGGCGCATGCTTCGGCGAGGCGGTCGGCGAGGCTCTTCAGCATGATCGCGTGGTAGTCGTCGTGCGCGGCCTCGAACTCGGCGAGCTTCGCCTCGATGCCGATGCCGGCCGTCACCGCGAAGGCGCCGGCGTAGTCCGCGACACCCGAATCCTTGGGCGCGACGAAGTCGGCGAGGCAGTAGTGCGGCTTGTCGGACGGCCGCTCGTGCTGCTGGCGCAGGCCGTGCCAGCTCATCAGCGGCGTCGCGCGCGCCTCGTCGGCGTAGAACGCGATGTCGTCGCCGACGCGGTTCGCCGGGAACAGGCCGAACACCGCGCGCGCCTGCAACCAGCCCTCGGCCACGACTCGTTCGAGCATCGCCTGACCGTCCTTGAACACGCTGCGTGCAGTTTCGCCAACCACCTCGTCGTCGAGGATCTTCGGGAAGCTGCCGGCGAGGTCCCAAGTCTGGAAGAACGGGCCCCAGTCGATGAAGGGTACGAGCTCCGCCAGCGGCACGTCGAGCGCCTGCACGCCGAGCACGTTCGGCCGGGTCGGGACATAGCCCGGCACGCCATCCCAGCGGAACGCGTTCGCACGCGCCGCTTCCAGACTCACGAGCTGCACGCCCTTCTTGTTCGCATGCTGCGCGCGGATCTTGTCGTAGTCGGCGGCGAGCTGCGTCTTGAAGTCCGCCGCGCCGCCTTCGGAGAGCAGCGCCGTGACGACGCCGACCGCGCGCGACGCGTCCGGCACATACACCACCGGCCCCTCGTAATGCGGCGCGATCTTGATCGCGGTGTGCGCGCGGCTGGTCGTCGCACCGCCAATCAGCAGCGGGATGGACACACCGTCAGCGAAGCCCTGGCGCTGCATCTCGGCGGCGACGTGGCTCATCTCCTCCAGCGAAGGCGTGATCAGGCCCGACAGGCCGATCGCCTGCGCGCCATGCTCGCGCGCGGCGTTGAGGATCTTCTCGGCCGGCACCATCACGCCGAGGTCGATGACCTCGTAGCCGTTGCAGCCCAGCACCACGCCGACGATGTTCTTGCCGATGTCGTGCACGTCGCCCTTCACCGTCGCCATCACGATGCGGCCCTTGGAGCTCGCGCCGGTGCGCAGCTTCTCGGCCTCGATGAAGGGGATCAGGTGCGCGACCGCCTGCTTCATCACGCGCGCGGATTTCACCACCTGCGGCAGGAACATCTTGCCCGCGCCGAAGAGGTCGCCGACGACGCTCATGCCCGCCATCAGCGGGCCTTCGATCACCGCGAGCGGCGGCTTGCCCTCGCCTTCGAGCTTCGCGCGCACTTCCTCGGTGTCGGCGACGACGAACTCGGTGATGCCCTTCACGAGCGCGTGTGACAGCCGCTCCTCGACCGACAGCGCGCGCCACGCGAGATCCGGCCCGGCGTTCTTCGCCTTGCCTTCCTTCACTGACTGCGCGAACTCGACCAGCGCCTCGCCCGCACCCCCAGGCGTGGAAACTGCGCGGTTCAGCACCACGTCCTCGACCTTGTCGCGAAGCGCGGGCTCGAGATCGTCATAGACGCCGAGCATGCCGGCATTGACGATGCCCATCGACAGGCCCGCCTTGATCGCGTGGTACAGGAACACCGTGTGGATCGCCTCGCGCACCGGGTCGTTGCCGCGGAAGCTGAAGGACACGTTGGACACGCCGCCCGAGGTCTTCGCGTACGGCAGGTTGGCCTTGATCCACGCCACCGCGTTGATGAAGTCGACGGCGTAGTTGTCGTGCTCCTCGATGCCGGTGGCGATCGCGAAGATGTTCGGGTCGAAAATGATGTCTTCGGGCGGGAAGCCGATCCCGACCAGCAGATCGTAGGCGCGCTTGCAGATCTCGGTCTTCCTCGCATAGGTGTCGGCCTGGCCCTTCTCGTCGAAGGCCATCACGATCACCGCCGCGCCGTACTGGCGGCACAGCCGCGCCTGGCGCAGGAACTCGGCCTCGCCTTCCTTCATCGAGATCGAATTGACGACGCCCTTGCCCTGGATGCACTTGAGGCCCGCCTCCATCACGCTCCACTTCGACGAGTCGAGCATGATCGGCACGCGCGAGATGTCCGGTTCGGACGCGATGAGCTTGAGGAAGCGCTCCATCGCGGCCATCGAGTCGAGCATCGCCTCGTCCATGTTGATGTCGATGACCTGGGCGCCGTTCTCCACCTGCTGGCGCGCGACCGCCAGCGCATCGTCGAAGCGGCCTTCGAGGATCATGCGCGCGAAGGCCTTCGAACCGGTGACGTTGGTGCGCTCGCCGACGTTCACGAACAGGCTGTCGGCGCCGACGTTGAAGGGCTCGAGACCCGACAGGCGCAGCTTCTTCTCGACTTGCGGCACCTTGCGCGGCGCGAGGTCGGCGACGGCCTGTGCGATCGCCGCGATGTGCGCCGGGGTCGTGCCGCAGCAGCCGCCGACGATGTTCACCAGCCCCGCCGCGGCCCACTCGCGGATGTCGGTGGCGAGCTGCTCGGGCGTCTCGTCGTAGCCGGTCGGCGCCAGCGGGTTGGGCAGTCCGGCGTTGGGGTGCGCGGAGACGTGCGTGTCGCAGACGTGCGACAGGTCCTCGACGTATTGGCGCAACTCCTTCGCGCCGAGCGCACAGTTGAGGCCGAAGGAGATCGGCCGCGCGTGGGCGAGCGAGTTCCAGAAGGCTTCGGCGGTCTGGCCCGACAGCGTGCGCCCCGAGGCATCGGTGATCGTGCCGGAGATCATCACCGGCACGCGGCGATCCATCTCGGCGAAGAGCTTCTCGACCGCGAACACTGCCGCCTTCGCGTTCAGCGTGTCGAAGATCGTCTCGATCAGCAGGATGTCCGCGCCGCCTTCGAGCAGGCCGCGCGCCGAATCGTAGTAGTCGTCGACCAGCGCATCGAAGCTGATGTTGCGGAAACCCGGGTCATTGACGTCGGGCGAGATCGACAGCGTGCGCGAGGTCGGCCCGAGCACGCCGGCGCAGTAGCGCGGCTTCGCCGGGTTCTGCGCGGTGTATTCGTCGCACAGCTCGCGCACGAGACGCGCGCCGGCGACGTTGATCTCGTAGGCGAGGTCCGCCAGCCCGTACTCGGCCTGCGACACGCGCGTGCCGTTGAAGGTGTTGGTCTCGATGATGTCCGCGCCGGCGTCGAGGTAGGCGCGGTGGATGCCGGCGACGACGTCCGGGCGCGTCAGCACCAAGAGGTCATTGTTGCCCTTGAGGTCTTTCGGATGGGACTTGAGGCGCTCGCCGCGGTAGTCCGACTCGCCCAGCTTGTGTTGCTGGATCATCGTCCCCATCGCGCCGTCGAGGATCAGGATGCGGCGGGCGAGAAGGTCGCGGATTTCATTGGAGCGGTCGGCTTGCATGGTTCTACCTCGGTCGATTCAAGCACCGGGCGGAAGCCGCAGGAGCGCACAAAAGCAAACGGCGCGGCAAACCCCGGTGTTGGTTTGCGAGCGCCGTTGTTCGGTTGCCGAGCCTGGCCCGCAATTGATCGGGTCGCAGCGCTCCTCGGCAAGCGGGTGATTCTATGGAATTTTTCCGCCGGTGCCAAGCCGGTGGGGGGACACTACATCAGCTCGCGCCAGTACACCCGGCGCCACTTCGTCGGCGGGCTTCCTGCCATCTCCGGAATCGTCGGATTCTTGACCGTGCGATCGGACATGCGAATCAGCGCGCGCTTGCCGGACGAGGTCTCGACGATCACCGGCCGGCTGCCCAGCGCATTGCCGAGATACCAGCCGCTCTCGAAGGTATCGCTGCCGCTCGTCGAGCGCCGCACCGCGCCGCCCGTGTCGGCATCGACGGCAAAGAACCAGCTCGAACCGCCCGGATCACAGATCGCGGTGGTCGGGACGTTGACCGTGAACACCAGCACGCCCGTCGTGGTGACCGCCGGATGCGTATTGATGCGCCCGTTCGCGATCGGAAGATCGAAGTACCAGCCCTTGTTGGCAGTCTGCAGCGTGTTCGTCGTCAGCGTGAAGGTGCCGCCCGAGGAGCTCGCGACGCGCTGGCAGACGAAGTCGCCGTTGCCGCCGTTGCCCGGACAACCCGCACCATTGCTGCCACGAATGTCGGGAAGCGTCGGCGTGGCGACGGTCGTGTCGTCGATGATGCCGTACATCGATTGCGTCTGGGTCGCATGGGTGTTCACCGGCGTATTTCCCGGGACGTCGCTGTTGCCGAGATATTGGCCCGTTCCGACATAAACATAGAATTTGTCGCTGCTGCCGCGCACTTGCCGGACGACCGGAGCGGAGGTCACCGGCTGGGCGGCACCGCCACCGTCGGCGAGCGCCGCGATTTTCGTCGCCGACCAGTTGGCAAGGTCGAAGCGCCAGACATTGCCGAGGAGGTCGCCGCCGTATACGAAGCGAGTCATCTGGTCGGCTGCGGCGTTGCTGAGGCGGGCGAGATGGGTCAGCCCCGCGGGCAAAGAGGGCGAGCCAGCGGGGGTCGCGATGTGCCGCAGCACCGTGCCGTCGCGCGGGTCGAGCGCCCACACGTGACCGAGACCGTCGCCGCCACCGCTCGTGCCGTTGTTGTAGCCGGATGTCACGAGCACGACCCAGCCGTCGCTGGGCGTGCGCACGATCAGCGGCGTGCCGAAGCTGAAGCCGCTGTCGGCCGCCGGGGTCTTTTCCCACAGCACCTTGGCTGCGGCAGCCGTCTCGCTCGCCGCGGTGCCGTCGCTGATGTCCAGCGCGTAATACCCGGTCCCGCCCTTGCCCAGCCCGCCGACGAGGATCTTGCGTCGGAAGCCAGACACGTCGACGTCGGCGACCGCGGGCGTCGCATCGACGAAATATTCGTGCGCGTAAGTCGGCTCGGCGAGCTTCCACAGACGCGAATGCAGCATTCTCGGCACGTAGGCCCACAGCTCGCTGCCGCCGGCAGTGCCCGTGCCGCCGTCGAAGGCGTGCACCATCCCGTCGTTGGCACCCTGATAGACGACAGTCGAACTGCCGTAGCTAACGATGGCCGGCTCCGCGTTGATGATGTCGCCCAGCAGGTGTTGGCGACGGCGATAGATTGAGGCCTCGCCGGAACGGTCACCGCGCAGATAGTCGATGACGCCAGTGGTGAGGCCGATCGCGTCGTTGCGGTAGTTTGCGCCGGTGAACGCGCTGCCGCTGCTGCCGGTGTAGGAGACGATCCTGCGGCTCGACTGCGGGCTCGCGAGCGCGTCGAGCCGCGCCTGCGCCGACCACAGGCGCGGGGTGATCGGCAGGCCGCTCGCGAGGTCGAGTGAGAAGGCCTCGAGATCGCCGGTCCAGTAGCCCGACGTGAAGCTCGACGCATAGCTGGTGTTGTTGGTCGTGAGCTGCGTGCTCGTGACTGCGACCGCGGCGGCCGCACTGTCCTTGTCGAGCGCGTCGTTGAGCGCGCCGACGAAGGCCCGCGTCAGGGATTCCTCGTTTTCGGCGGAAAGGAACAGCCCGCCGCCCTGGCGCGCCGTCTCCTGCATCAGCGGGTCGTTTAGCGCCTGGCGATCGGCGAAACCCACCGTATAGGTGCGCAGGTTGTTCACCGACGCCTGTCCGCCCGGCGCGGAGAGGTCGGGCCGCAGGTCGGTCTCGAAGAGCGCCTGCGCGACGTCGTCGAGGTAGTCGCTACCCGCGCTCTCGTAACTGTGTGCGCCGCCGAGGTGCCCGGTGTGGTTCGTCGCCGCGCCGCCGTTCTTCTGGTCGTAGGCCCTCGCGCCGCTCGTCGTGCAGCTCCCGCTGTCGCCGTCGTAGTCGCACAAGTGCTCGTTGTTCGACAGGGCCTGGTCCTGCTGCGGGCGCCCGTCGGTCATCAGCACGGCGATCGAGCGCTGGCACCAGTACTGCACCGGGCAGGACAGGCCGGAGCAGCCCGTCGGCAGGGTGCCGCTCAACCGGTGCGGCGCCGACGTGCCCTGCTTGAAGAGCTGCGCGATGCTCACGGTCGTCGGCGTCGTGGCACCGGGGTGTATCGTCAGGTTGCCCGAGTAACCGAGCGTGAAGAAGTGCCCGACGTCGGCAAGCGTTTCCGCGAGCGGCGTGCTGCCGGTGGCAGCGAGGCCGTCGATGCTGGACTTGAGATCGGCAAGGTGCGACGAGCCGAGATTCGCGAGCCCGCGCACGAGGAGGCCGCCGTCGTCGCCGTTGTAGGTCGTCAGGCCGACACGGGCCTTCACGGTGGTCGCCGTGGTCTGCAGGGGGATGGTGTCGAGCGCGGCCTTGGTGGCCTTCTTTGCGATCTCCAGGCGCGTCCGCGTATCCGGCTTGCGGTCACCCCAAGCGGTCAGCGTGCCGATGCGAAAATACCAGTTGAGGTAACGGCCGGCGTACTCGGCGGGCAGGTAGGAGGCTCCCGCCGCGGTGCGGCAGTTGGTGCCGCAACTCTGCTGCGTGGCGAGCAGACGCACGTCCGGATAGACCGCGTCATCGACGAAACATACTTGCCCCGCCGCCGTGCCGACATCACAGCCGCTCGTGCAATCGGTACTCGAC
>NZ_WTVS01000003.1 GCF_012911005.2 Aromatoleum toluolicum
GGTGGGGACGTCGGCGGAGCTGGATGCCGACCGCACCGTGTGGCACCGCTACCTGGGGGTGTGATTCGCAGGGCGGGCGGAGCGCAGCGCATCCCGCCAAACGACCTTCGTGTCAGGTAATACGCGGTGCTGGCGGGATACGCCTTCGGCTGCTCCCGCCCTAGGTTCGGACTCCCGCTAACCGCCGAGCGCCGCCGCATGGTGGCGCAGATGATCCTCGATGAAGCTCGCGATGAAGTAGTAGCTGTGGTCGTAGCCCGGCTGCAGCCGCAGCGTCAGCGGGTGGCCGGCGGCGCGGGCGGCAGCTTCGAGCGCTTCCGGCTTGAGCTGGGTGGCGAGGAAATCGTCGCGGTCGCCCTGATCGACGAGGATGGGTAGCTTCTCGGCGGCGTCGGCGATCAGCACGCTCGCGTCCCATTCGCGCCAGCGGGCGCGCTCCTCGCCGAGGTAGTGCGCGAAGGCCTTTTCGCCCCACGGGCAGTTCATCGGGTTGGAGATCGGCGCGAACGCCGACAGCGAGCGGTAGCGGCCGGGGTTGCGCAGCGCGCAGACGAGCGCGCCGTGCCCGCCCATCGAATGCCCGCTGATGCCGCGCGCATCCGACACGGGGAAATTCGCCTCGACAAGCGCCGGCAGTTCCTCGACGACATAGTCGTGCATGCGATAGTGGCGCGCCCACGGCGCTTGTGTCGCGTTGACGTAGAAGCCCGCACCGTGGCCGAAGTCCCACGCGCCGTCGGGATCGCCCGGAACGTCGGGCCCGCGCGGGCTGGTGTCGGGCGCGACGAGGACCAGCCCCAGTTCGGCCGCGACGCGTTGCGCGCCGGCCTTCTGCATGAAGTTCTCGTCCGTGCAGGTCAGCCCCGACAGCCAGTACAGCACCGGCAGCCTGCCGCCGAGTTCGGCCTGCGGCGGCAGGTAGACCGCGAAAGTCATGTCGCAGTCGAGCGTGCGCGAACGGTGGCGGTAGCGCTTGAGCCAGCCGCCGAAGCTCTTCTGGCACGAGAGGTTCTCGAGGGTCACGACAGTTCTCCTCCCTCGCGCTATCAGAAGTGGATCACCGTGCGGATGCTCTTGCCTTCGTGCATCAGGTCGAAGGCCTGGTTGATCTCCGCGAGAGGCAGGTTGTGCGTGATGAAGGTGTCGAGCGGGATCTCGCCCTTCTGCGCCTTCTGCACGTAGCTCGGCAGTTCCGTGCGGCCGCGCACGCCGCCGAACGCGCTGCCGCGCCACACCCGGCCGGTGACGAGCTGGAACGGCCGGGTGCTGATTTCCTGGCCGGCGCCGGCGACGCCGATGATCGTCGATTCGCCCCAGCCCTTGTGGCAGCACTCGAGCGCCGCGCGCATCAGCTTGACGTTGCCAACGCACTCGAAGGAGTAATCCACGCCGCCGTCGGTCATCGCGACGATCACGTCCTGGATCGGCTTGTCGTGCTCGGTCGGATTGACGAAGTCGGTCGCGCCGAGCTGCTTCGCGATCTCGAACTTGTCCGGGTTGATGTCGACGCCGATGATGCGCGAAGCCTTCGCCATCTTCGCGCCGATGATCGCCGCGAGGCCGATGCCGCCGAGGCCGAAGATGGCGACCGTCGAGCCTTCCTCGACCTTCGCGGTGTTGAGCACGGCGCCGATGCCGGTCGTGACGCCGCAGCCGAGCAGGCACACCTTCTCGAGCGGGGCGTCCTTGGGGATCTTCGCCAGCGAGATTTCCGGCACCACCGTGTATTCGGAGAAGGTCGAGGTGCCCATGTAGTGGTAGATCGGCTGGCCCTGGTAGGAGAAGCGCGTGGTGCCGTCGGGCATCAGGCCCTTGCCTTGGGTGGCGCGCACCGCCTGGCACAGGTTGGTCTTGCCGGACTTGCAGAACTTGCACTCGCGGCATTCGGCCGTGTACAGCGGGATCACGTGGTCGCCCACTTCCAGCGAGGTCACGCCTTCGCCGACCGCCTCGACGATGCCGCCGCCCTCGTGGCCGAGGATTGCCGGGAAGATGCCTTCGGGGTCGTCGCCGGAGAGCGTGAAGGCGTCCGTGTGACACACGCCGGTCGCGACGATGCGCACCAGCACCTCGCCCTTCTTCGGCGGCTCGACGTCCACTTCGACGATCTGCAAAGGCTGCTTGGGTCCAAAGGCGACGGCGGCGCGCGACTTGATGGTCATGGTGGGGCTCTCTGTGTGTAGTCGTTGAGGGTAGGCGACGAAGTCTAATACCTGTGTGTCGCCTCTTTCTATCTCGAAAGCGACGTCGGCGTGCACACGCTCCCGAAGCTCGTGCGCCACAACGGCCCGATCAGAGCGTCGCGTCCGGCTCGCCGCAGTGCTGGAGGATGTCCCGACGGGCGGCATCGCGCAGTGCGAGCGCGGCGCTCCAGTCCTTGCCCTGCGGCAGGATGGGGCGGCCGATCGTCACCGTGACCGGGCCGCGGCGCGGCCGCCAGGTCTCGTCGGGCAGCACCGCGCGCGTGCCGCGGATCGTTACCGGCACGACGGGGAGATCGGCCTCGCATGCGGCGAGGAAGGCGCCGAGGCGGAACTCCTGCAGGCCGGGCCGCCGGACGAAGGTGCCTTCGGGAAAGTAGAACAGCGCGGCGCCCAGCCGTGCGCGTTCGGCGAGCCGTTTCGCGGCGTCGGCGCTGTCCTGCACGGCGAAACGTTCGATGAACTCCGTTCCCAGGCCCTGCAGGAAGCGGCGCGCGATGGTGTTTTCGAGCAGTTCGCGCTTGGCGACGAAGACGAAGGGGCGGGGCAGCGCCGCCGCGGCGATCAGGCCGTCGAGGTAGCTCGCGTGGTTCGCGACGACGATGCAGGGGGCGGATGCGGGAAGGTTCGCCAGTCCCGTTACGTCGATGCGGACGCCGATCAGGCCGGCCAGCAGGCGCGCGCCGCCGCGGCCGATGTGCCAGCCGATGGTAGGGCGGTGCAGCCCCGCGACGGCGAGCCAGACGGGGATCGCGAGCAGCACCAGCGCCGTCCACGCCCAGGCGGCCCACAGCGCGGCGCCCGTGCGTTGCACGGCCTGGGTCGCTCTGCGGCTGGCGGCGAGCGCGGCGAGCCGCAGCATCTGCATGCGCACGCTGTGCTGGCGGCCGAGCACGCCGCTCTGGTACAGCTCGCGCGTCGCGGCGCGCCGGATCTTGCCGCTGGAGGTCTTCAGTACGCTGTGCGGTGGTGCGAGCACGACCTCGTCGAGCGGGACGCCGAGCAGGTCGACCGCCAAGTTGCCGACCGCATGTTCGAGCCGGTGGCGTTCGGCATCGTCGGCGCCGCGCGTTTCGACGACGGCGACGAGGCGCTCGCTTGCCGTCGCGGGATCGGCAACCCCGAACACCGCGACGCAGCCGCGGCGCACGCCGGGCAGGGCACCGATGGCGTCTTCCAGCTCGTAGGGGTACAGGTTGCGTCCGCCGCGGATAATCATGTCCTTGACGCGACCGGTGACGAAGAGCTCGCCCTCCGCGAGGTAGCCGAGGTCGCCCGTATCGAGCCAACCACCGCGCAGCAGCTTGCGCGTCTCCTCGGGATTGCGCAGGTAGCCGGCGGTTGCCGAGGGGCCGCGGAACTCGATGCGGCCGACGCGGCGGTCGGGGAGGTCGTCGTCGTTCGGCCCCACGATGCGTACTTCATGGCCGGGCAGCGGTTGGCCGCAGCCGACGAAGCGGATCGCGCTCGCGTCCCCGGTGGCGGCACGGACCGCCTCGGTGCGGAAAAAGGCTTCGCGCGTGACGCGGTCGATGCGCGGGCCGCGGCCGGCTGGCGGCACCGCGAGGCCGACCGTGTTCTCGGCGAGCCCGTAGGCGGGGGTCATTGCTTCGCGGCGCACGCCGTAGGGGGCGAGGCGTGCGGCGAAGTGTTCCAGTGTGTCCGGGCTTATCGGCTCGGCGCCGTTCACGGCGATGCGCCAGTGCGAGAGATCCAGCCCGGCGAGTTCGGGTTCCTCTATATGCTTCAGGACGAGTTCGTAGGCGAAGTTCGGCGCGGCCGAGAGCGTGCCGCGGTAGCGGTGCAGGGCGCGCAGCCAGCGCACCGGACGCGACAGGAAATCCAGCGGGGACATCAGCACCAGCGGGCAGCCGTTGTACAGACTGCCCAGCCAGGCGGCGATCAGGCCCATGTCGTGGTACAGCGGCAGCCAGCTCACCGTGACGTCCGCCGCCGTGATGGCGACGCTGCGGCTCCACGCGTGGATGTTGGCGAGCAGGTTCGCGTGCGTGAGCATCACGCCCTTCGGGTTGCCGGTGCTGCCCGATGTGTATTGCAGCAGCGCGAGGTCTTCCGCCCGCGGCGCGGCAGCTGCGGGACTGCCGCTGCCTGCGGAGAGCTCGCGCGCGGTGACTGTGTGCCGGAGGCTTCCCGAGGGTGTGGAGATCAGGCGGGCGACCGGCTGCACTTGCGCGTCGGTGATCAGCACCGGCGCGCGGCAGCTCTCCAGGATTCCGGATTGGCGATGCAGGTGGTCCTCGAGCTGAGACGGGCGCGTGGGCGGGTACATAGGCACCGGCACGCCGCCCGCGAGCAGGGCGCCGAAGAAGCTCGTGAAGAAGTCCAGCGAGGTCGGCAGCATGATGGCCACGGCGTCGCCCGGCGCGATGCCGCGCTGCTGCAGCCCGGCGGCGATGCGCTGTGCCCCTTGCAGCAGCTCGAGGTGCGTGAGCGTGCCGACCTCGGCGTCGTCGTGCAGCAGGCGGATATGCACATGGTCGGGCGAATGCTCCGCGTGCCAGAGCAGCACCTCGACGAGCGTGGATGCGCCGGTCGGCGCCTCGACGCGCTCGGTGTCGGGCGCGGCGGCGATCTCCGGCGCGGACCTGGTCGCCTCCGGCCGTGCGGCGCGCAGCGCGGCAAAGAGCTGGCGCGGGGTTTCGGCCGTGGTGAGAGTGTCTTCCGGCAGGCGCGCACGCGCGGCGCGCTCGATGCGCGCAAGCAGCTCGACGCGCGCGAGGCTGTCGAGTCCGAGGTCGCGTTCGAGGTGGCTGTCGAGTCCGGCTTCCGGCGGCTTGCCGGGGCGCAGCTCGCTGACGAGTGCGCGCACGATCCCGAGCACCTCGGCCGCGTCGATTGCCGGACGTCCTTGATTCATAGCGAGGTTCCGACCGCAAGGCCCGTCGCGGCGCGTACGGGCCGGGTCTTCCCCCTTTTTAGCCTCTGGTCGCGAGTCCTGCCGTAACGGCGTCGCTCGCCGGCAGCTCGCGCACGCTGCGGCAGTCGGTCGCGCGGATCTGCTGCAGCATGTAGTCGGCGGTCAGGCCGGGCAGCATCGCGCGCAGGTAGCGCGCCAGGTTGAGCATCTGGCGATTGTCGAGTTCGGTCTCGCAGCTCGCGCGGCCGAAGTCCTCGTCGGGCGGGATCTGCGTGAAGCCGAGCCGCGCGCTGGGGGCGATCTCGCGTTGGGTCCCTGCGGAAAACACCAGCAGGCACGGGGTGCGGCAGGTGCTGCCGGCGGCGATGCGGGTGTCGAAGCCGCGGTTGCGCAGCATCGAGCCGACCGTGATCGCGGCGCCGACGCTGCCATCGCCGAGATCGAGGACCACGGTCTTGCCCCTGCACGAACGCTTCGCGAGCGCGTCGCTCGCCAGTCTCAGCGCGGATACGGCGGCTGGCGTCAGCGTGCCGCGCAGCGCGAGTTCGCAGTCCGCGCCACGTTGCGTGGCCGCCACGTCGCCGCCCTGGTAGGGGAAATGTTCCGCCTTGGCGTCGCGTTCGACGGTCGGGGCGACGCCACAGGCGGCGACGACCAGGCCGGTCGCGACTGAGGCAAGGAGATGCCAGGGGAAGCGGATGCGCATGGGTCTCTCTCCTGATGGTCTGCGGCAAACCGCACGGTGGCCTGCGGCTGGATTCGCGGCCGATATTAGCGCAGCGCGAACGTCCGCTCTCCGCAACTTACTAAAATATCATGGCAGGGGCGCCCGCCCGGAACGGTGCGGCGCATGATCGGGAGGGTAGCGGAATGGCGTGGAGCACCTTCGAGCACGAAGCCGACGTCGGCGTGTGCGGTACGGGCGATACGCTCGCCGAGGCCTTCGCCGGTGCGGCGACGGCGATGACCGCGGTGATCTGCGATCCGGCCGCCGTCGCGCCGCGCGATCCGGTCGGCATCGCCTGCGCGGCGCCCGATCGCGAGCTCCTGCTGGTCGATTGGCTCAGCGCGCTGGTGTTCAACATGGCCACACGCCACATGCTGTTCTCGCGCTTCGAGCTGACAGTCGAGTCGGATGCGGGCGGTTGCCGCCTCGCAGCGACGGCCTGGGGCGAGCCGGTGGAGGTCGCCCGCCACCAGCCGGCGGCCGAGGTGAAGGGGGCATCCTTCTGCGAACTGCGGGTCGAGCGCGGTACCGACGGCGTCTGGATCGCACAGTGTGTGGTCGATGTGTGAGCCATGCCGGCCGGTTTTGGCTATGCTGGACATGACAGGCGCACGCAGCGCAGCGTCGCGCCGCGCTCGGGCGCGCGATCGGGTCGCGCTGAGGTCCGGCGGGGCGGTGCGACGACGGGCCCGGTCTGGAACCGGGGGCACCGAATCGGGCAGGCGCGGCGCTTGACGGCGGCACGCGAGCGGCAGGAGGCAGACGATGGAACTGCGGAAATTCCGCCAACGCGGCCCGTACGAATGGGAGCTGCCCGCCGCGGGGCGCATGCGCGTGCCCGGCGTGATATTCGCGTCGCGCGAGCTGATGGAGGCGATGGACGAGAAGGTCGCCGAACAAGTCGCGAACGTCGCGAGCCTGCCGGGCATCGTCGCGGCCTCCTATGCGATGCCCGACGCGCACTGGGGCTATGGCTTCCCGATCGGCGGGGTCGCGGCCTTCGATGCGGACGAGGGCGGCGTCGTGTCGGCGGGGGGCGTCGGCTTCGACATCTCCTGCGGTGTGCGCACGCTGCACACCGGACTCAAGCTGGCCGACCTCGAGGCGCACAAGCAACGCCTCGCCGATGTCCTCTACGCGCGCATCCCGGCCGGCGTCGGCAGCACCGGCACCCTGCGCCTGTCCGGCCCGGAGATGGACGCGATGCTCAAGGGCGGCGCGCGTTGGGCGGTGAAGCACGGCTATGGCAGCGAGGCCGACCTCGCGCACATCGAGGAGTCGGGCTGCGTCGCCGGTGCCGATCCGCGTGCGGTATCGGACATGGCGAAGAAGCGTCAGCGCGACGAGATGGGCACGCTCGGGTCCGGCAACCACTACCTCGAAGTGCAGGTGGTCGACGAAGTGTTCGATGCGGCGGCCGCGCAGGCTTACGGACTGGCCAGGGGCGACGTCGTCGTGAGCATACACTGCGGTTCGCGCGGCCTCGGGCACCAGATCGGCACGGACTACCTGCGCGAGATGGTGATCGCCGCGCCAGCCGCCGGCATCGCGTTGCCGGACCGCGAGCTCGCCTGCGCACCCCTGAAGTCGACGCTCGGCCAGCGCTACCTCGGCGCGATGCGCGCCGGGATCAACTGCGCGCTGGCGAACCGGCAGATCCTCACGCATCTCGCGCGCGCGGCCTTCGCGGAGGTCTTTCCGCACGTGCGCCTGGCGGTGCTGTACGACGTGTCGCACAACACCTGCAAGGAAGAGACGCACCGCGTCGGCAACGAGCGGCGGCGGCTGTTCGTGCATCGCAAGGGCGCGACGCGCGCCTTCGGACCGGGCCACCCCGAGCTGCCGCGCGAGTACCGCGACGCCGGCCAGCCGGTGCTGATCGGCGGCAGCATGGGCACGGCGTCGTGGATCCTCGCCGGCGCCGCCGGCACCGAGGAGCGGGCGTTCGGCTCGGCCTGCCACGGCGCAGGCCGCGCGATGAGCCGCAACGAGGCGCTGCGCCGCTGGCACGGCCGCAATGTCGTCGACGAACTGGCCGCGCGCGGCATCCTGATCCGCAGCCCGAGTTTTCGCGGCGTTGCCGAGGAGGCGCCGCTCGCCTACAAGGACGTCGGCGCGGTCGTCGAGGCGGCCGACCGGGCGGGGCTGGCGATCAAGGTGGCGCGGCTCGCGCCGCTGGTCTGCATCAAGGGTTGAAGAGCACATCCGTACGCAACGGAGGAGGGAGTGATGGAACGAACCTCGGTCATCCGCAAGATGGCAGCGGAGCTTCGAACCCGGCCGAACCTCGTCGATTACGAGGCGACCCGCCGCGGCTTCAACTGGGAAATCGCGCACGATGCGCTCGCGGGCCTGCCCGGCGGGGCGCTGAACATCGCCTACGAGACGGTCGTGCGCCATGCCGGCGGGCGGCTGCGCGACCATCTGGCGTTCCGCTTCCTCGGCCAGAACGGCGCGGTGCGCGACCTCAGTTACGGCGATCTCGCGGCACTCACGGCGCGTTTCGCCAACGTGCTGCGCGGGCTCGATGTCGTGCGCGGCGAGCGCGTGTTCGTGCTCGCGGGGCGCATTCCCGAACTCTATGCCGCGGTGCTCGGCGGCCTGCGCGCCGGCTGCGCGGTATCGCCGCTGTTCTCCGCTTTCGGGCCCGAGCCGATCGCCACGCGCCTCAACCTCGGCCAGGGCGCGGTGCTGGTGACGACCGAATCGTTGTACCAGCGCAAGGTCGCCAAGATCCGCGGCGAGCTGACGACGCTGCGTCACGTGCTGCTCGTCAGCGAGGGGGGCGAGACGAGTGGCACCCCGACCGACGTTGAAGGCACGCACAACCTCGGGCGCCTGATGGCCGCGGCCTCGGACGACTTCCCGACCGTGCCGACGCGGCCCGACGAGCTTGCGCTGCTGCATTTCACGAGTGGAACCACTGGCACGCCGAAGGGCGCGATGCACGTGCATGGCGCGGTCGCGACGCACTGGGCGACCGGCCTCTACGCGCTCGACCTGCACCCGGAGGACGTGTTCTGGTGCACCGCCGACCCGGGCTGGGTCACCGGCACCTCCTACGGCATCATCGCGCCGCTGCTGCACGGCGTGACCTCGATCGTCGACGAGGGTGACTTCGACGCCGAGCGCTGGTACCGCATCCTGAACGAGCAGAAGGTGAGCGTCTGGTACACCGCGCCGACCGCGATCCGCATGCTCATGAAGGCCGGCCCGGAACTGGCGAAGCGCTTCACGTTCCCGCAGCTGCGCTTCGTCGCGAGCGTCGGCGAGCCGCTCAACCCCGAAGCCGTGTGGTGGGGCAAGGAGGTGCTGGGCCTGCCGATCCACGACAACTGGTGGCAGACCGAGACGGGCGGGATCATGATCGCCAACGTGCCGGCGCTGGACATCAAGCCGGGCTCGATGGGCCGGCCGCTGCCGGGCGTCGAGGCCGCGATCGTGCGCGAGGGCAAGGACGGCGTCGTCGAGGTCATCGAGGAGCCTGACGTCGAGGGCGAGCTCGCGCTGCTGCGCGGGTGGCCGTCGATGCTGCGCGGCTACCTGAACAACGAGGAGCGTTACCGCAAGTGCTTCTCAGGCGTGTGGTACCTGACCGGCGACCTCGCGCGGCGCGACGCCGACGGCTACTTCTGGTTCGTCGGGCGCAAGGACGACGTGATCAAGTCGTCCGGCCACCTGATCGGCCCCTTCGAGGTCGAGAGCGCGCTGATGGAGCACCCGGCGGTTGCCGAGGTCGGCGTGATCGGCAAGCCGGACGAGATGGTCGGCGAGGTCGTGAAGGCCTTCGTGTCGCTGAAGAAGGGCTTCGAGCCGAGCGAGGCGCTGCGCATGGAGCTCCTCGCTCACGCGCGCAAGAAGCTCGGTGCCGCCGTGGCGCCGAAGGAGATCGACTTCGCCACGACGCTGCCGCGCACGCGCAGCGGCAAGATCATGCGCCGGCTGCTGAAGGCGCGCGAGCTGGGGCTGCCCGAAGGGGATACGTCGACGCTGGAGGCCGGCGCATGAACGCCACCGCACGCAAGGCGAAGGCCGGGCATGGGATGCCCGAGCGGCCGTTCGCGCACCGTCTGCTCGCGGACATGCTGCGCATCCGCCGCATGGAGGAAAAATGCGCGGAGCTCTACGGCGCGCAGAAGATCCGCGGCTTCCTGCACCTCTACATTGGCGAGGAGGCCTGCGCGACCGGCGCGATGCACGCCCTCGACGCGGACGACAACGTCGTCGCGACCTATCGCGAGCACGGCCATGCGCTGCTGCGCGGCGTGCCGATGGACGCGATCATGGCCGAAATGTTCGGCAAGGCCGCCGGTTGCTCGCGCGGACGCGGCGGCTCGATGCACCTCTTCGACGTCGCGCGGCGCTTCTACGGCGGCAATGCGATCGTAGGCGGCGGCTTGCCGCTGGCGGTCGGACTCGCGTTGGCGGACCGGATGCAGGGCATACGCCGCGTGACGGCGTGCTTCTTCGGCGAGGGCGCGGTGGCCGAGGGTGCGTTCCACGAGGGCATGAACCTCGCCGCGCTGTGGCGGCTGCCGGTGCTCTTCCTGTGCGAGAACAACCTGTACGCGATGGGCACGGCGCTGGACCGTTCGGAATCGCAAACGGAGCTGTGCGTGAAGGCCGCGAGCTACAAGGTGCCGACGCTGAAGGTGGACGGCATGGACGTGCTGGCGGTGCACGAGGCGACGCGCCGCGCCGCGCAGCAGGTGCGCGAGGAGGGCGGGCCCTTCTTCGTCGAGTTCCGCACCTTCCGCTTCCGCGCGCACTCGATGTTCGACCCCGAGCTGTACCGCGACAAGGCCGAGGTCGAGGAATGGAAGAATCGCGGGCCGATCCACAGTTTTTCGGCGCAGTTGAAGGCAGCGGGCGAGCTGACCGAGGACGGTTTTCTCGAACTCGACGCGGAAGCGGAGGCGGAGGTCGCCGCAGCGGTCGCGTTCGCCGAGGCTGCGCCATGGGAGCCGGTCGAGGACTTGCTGCGTGACGTCACGACACGGGGAGCGACGCGATGAGGATCAGCTACCGCGAGGCGATGCGCCAGGCGCTGCACGACGCGCTCGCCAGTGACCCGCGCGTCTTCCTGATGGGCGAGGACGTGGGCCGCTACGGCGGCACCTACGCTGTGTCCAAGGGCTTCTACGACGAATTCGGACCCGAGCGCATCCGCGACACGCCGCTCTCGGAGCTGGGTTTCGTCGGCGCCGGCATCGGCGCGGCGCTGGGCGGCATGCGGCCGATCGTCGAGGTCATGACGGTGAATTTCAGCCTGCTTGCGCTCGACCAGATCGTGAACAGCGCGGCGCTGCTGCGCCACATGTCGGGCGGCCAGGTGTCGGTGCCGCTGGTGATCCGCATGGCGACCGGCGCGGGACGCCAGCTCGCGGCGCAGCACTCCCATAGCCTGGAGAACTGGTACGCGCACATCCCCGGCATCCGCGTGCTCGCGCCGGCGACGATCGCCGACGCGCGCGGGATGTTGGGCCCCGCGCTCGCCGATCCCGACCCGGTCGTGATCTTCGAGCATGCCCAGCTCTACAACATGGAGGACGATCTGCGAGATGAGCCAAATGAGGACTGGGCGTGCGACATCGAGCGCGCGGCGATCCGCCGGCCCGGCAGCCAGCTGAGCCTGATCACCTACGGCGGCAGCGTGCCGAAAGCGCTCGACGCCGCGGCCGAACTCGCGCGCGACGGCATCGACGTCGAGGTCGTCGACCTGCGCGTGCTACGTCCGCTCGATACCGCGACCATCTCCGAGTCGGTGAGCCGCACGCACCGCGCGGTGATCGTCGACGAAGGCTGGCGCAGCGGCAGCCTCGCCGCGGAGGTCATCGCGCGCATCGTCGAGAACTGCTTCTACGACCTCGATGCGCCGCCCGTGCGCGTGTGCAGCGAGGAGGTTCCGATCCCCTACGCGAAGCACATGGAGGACGCCGCATTGCCGCAGCCGGCCAGGATCGTTGCGGCGGTCAGGGAGGTGCTGAATGTTTGACTTCACGTTGCCCTCGCTCGGCGCCGACATGGACGAGGGCAAGCTCGTCGAGTGGAAGGTGAAACCCGGCGATGCGGTGTGCAAGGGGCAAGTCGTCGCGATCGTGGATACGTCCAAGGCGGCGGTCGACGTCGAGATCTGGCAGGACGGCGTCGTGCATGCGCTGCTGATCGAGCCGGGGGAGCGGATTCCCGTCGGCACGGTGATGGCGACGCTGCTGGACCCCGGTGAAAAGGCGCCGCCGAAGGGGGGCGCGCGAGCGGGGAAACAAGCGGGCGAACGAGCTCCCGCAGTACACGGTGCCGCGGTCGCTGAAGGCGCGCGCCTGCGCATCTCGCCGGCCGCACGCAAGCGTGCCGAGGTGCTCGGGGTGGATGTCGCCCGGATCGAGGGCACCGGCCCGGGCGGCGCCGTGACGCTCGCCGACATCGAGGCCGCGGCGCAGCCCGGAGTGCCGAAGGCCGCCGAAGCTGCGCCGGCTGTGCACGCAGAGGCGGACCGGAACACGGAGATGCGTCGCGCGATCGCCGCGGCGATGAGCCGCTCGAAGCGCGAGATCCCGCACTACTACCTGTCCGAGACGATCCCGATGGCGCGAGCGCAGAGGTGGCTCTCGCAGGCCAACGAGGGGCGGCCGATCACCGAGCGGCTCCTGATGGCGGTCGTGCAGTTGAAGGCGGTTGCCGCTGCACTGGCGCAGTTTCCGGACATGAACGGCTTCTTCCGCGACGGCCGCTTCGAGCCGGTGCAGGCCGCGCACATCGGTGTCGCGATCTCGCTGCGCCAGGGCGGGCTGATCGCGCCTGCGCTGCACGACGTCGGCAGCAAGCCGCTGGACCAGCTGATGCGCGAGCTCGCCGATCTCGTGAAGCGCACGCGCGCGGGCTCGCTGCGCAGCTCGGAGATGTCGGATCCGACGATCACTGTGACCAACCTCGGCGAGCAGGGCGTCGAAGCGGTGATGGGCGTGATCTACCCGCCGCAGGTCGCGCTCGTCGGCTTCGGCCGCATCGCGCCGCGCCCGTGGGTCGAGGTGGGCGCCCTGGTCGCGATGCCGACCGTCGTCGCGAGTCTCGCGGCTGATCATCGCGTCTCGGACGGGCACCGCGGGGCGCTCTTCCTCGCCGAACTGCGCGAGCGCCTGCAGCGGCCGGAGGAGCTGTGAGCGGGAAGGACGAAAGCGATAAGGGTAGAAGAAGGGGATGGTGATGGGAGAGAAATATCCGGAACTGCGCGCGAACGTGATCGCGATCCTGCGCAGCATCGCGCCCGAGGTCGAGGCGGACGAGCTGCGCGACGACCGCCCGCTGCGCCAGCAGGTCGACCTCGATTCGATGGACTGGCTCAACTTCCTGATCGGGATCAGCGAGCAGCTGAAGGTGAGCATCCCCGAGGCGGACTATGGCCGCCTCGTGACGCTGGGGAACCTGCTCGACTACCTGCGCGCGAAGCTCAGCTAGCGCCCCCGGGCGTTCAGACGCCCGGTTGCTGCATGATCATCACCTGTGTCGGCATCGGCGCCGGGAAGCCGGCCGCGGCGAGGGTTTCGCGAATCACGCGGTTGCCGTCGAAATACACCTGCCAGTAATGGTCGTTGTGGCAGAACGGGCGCACCGCTAGCACCGGGCCGACGAGGTTGAATTCGAGGATGTCGACCTCCGGCGCGGGGGCTGCGAGCACGTTCGGCACCGCAAGCAATTTTTCGCGCAGCAACTGCATCGCGGTGAGGTGGTCGGCGCTGCCGGCGAGCTGGCACTTCAGCTCGACGCGGCGGTAGGGGTTGGCGGTGAAATTCTGGATCGTGTCGCCGAACACCTTGCCGTTGCCGACCAGGGTCATGACGTTGTCGGGCGTGTTGATCGCCGTCGCGAACAATCCGATCTCCTTCACGGTGCCGGTGACGCCCGCGGCGCTGATGAAGTCGCCGACCTTGAACGGGCGCAGCACCACGACGAAGATGCCGGCCGCGAGGTTGCCAAGCAGGCCGCCCCAGGCGGCGCCGATCGCGATGCCGATACCGGCGACGAGGGCGGCGAAGGTGGTGGTCTGCACGCCGAAGTAACCGAGGATGGCGACGACCAGGACGATGTTCAGAGTCACCGAGAGGAAGCTGCCGACGTAGCGCATCAGCGTCGGGTCGACCTTCTGGCGTTCCATCGCCTGCTGCAGCATGCGTCCGGCGAGTCCGATCAACCAGCGGCCGACGATCCAGAAGATGATCGCCGCGGCGACCTTCAGTCCGATGTCGGTCGCGTAGGTCACGGCGAGCTGCTTGAACGTGTCTATCTGTTCCATTGCATTGCTCCAGGTCGGGTGATGGGAAATGGAGACGCGTGTCGGACGACAGGCGACATTGCGCACGTCATGCGGTAAGGCTAGATGGTAAGCATTGCAAATGCACGGTCATACGTCATGAACCGTGTGGCTTGCTGCCGATCCGATGACGTCATGGGACGGGTGCATGACCGGTTATGCGTTGCGGTGAGTGCGGGCGGAAAAAGCAAGGAGCGCAGACATGACGCCGGCCCGAGCCGGGCGATTGCTCGCCCGGGACGGGCCGGCGTTGCGGGGGGAAGTCTTCGTGGGGGGAAGTCTTCGCGGGTGCAGCCTTACATCACTGCGATTTCGATCTTGCGCGGCTGCGCGTGTTCGGCCTTCGGGATGCGCAGCTTCAGCGCGCCCTGGTTGAATTCTGCCGCGACCTTGTTCGCATCGAGTTCCTTCGACAGCGTGAACATGCGGCGGTAGCGCGGCAGGTTCACTTCGGCGTGGGACGACTCCATGCCCTCGGGCACTTCGAGGCTGACCTCGCCCTCGATCGTCAGCGTGTCGCCTTCGATCTGCAGGTTCAGCTTGTCCTTCGGCACGCCCGGCAGATCGGCGTACAGGGTGATCCCGCCCGCATCCTCGATGACGTCGACGGGCGGCAGCAGGGCCATTTCGCTGGCCGGGGTTTCGGGTTTGCGGGTGACGTTGGTGTTGTCGCTCATGTCCGGTTCCTCCTCACTCGATGCTGATGCGGCGCGGCTGGGCGGCCTGCCGGCGCTGGACGCTGACGTGCAGCACGCCGTCGCGGTACTTCGCGCTCACGCCGTTCGGGTCGGCGTCGTCGGGCAGGGTCACGACGCGGCGGAAACGCCCGGAGAAGCGCTCGTCGATATGCACCGTGGCGTTGGCCTCCTTGGGCGGCATCAGGCTTGCGCGCTCGCCGGTGATCGTCAGCACGCCCTTTTCGAGCTGCACGTCGATCGCCGCGGGGTCGATGCCGGGCGCAAAGGCGTAGATCTCGACGGAGCGCGGCGTGTTGCCGACATTCATCGCCGGAAAACCGCCGCGCGCGATGCCGCGGATGCTGGGGGAGAACTCGTACGCCTGCTGCATCTCGCGCTGAAGACGATCGAGTTCGGACAGCAGATCGCGGGGAAACACTGATCGGTAGAACATCATGATCCTCCTTCGGACAGGGACGGGTGCTTGCCTGCGACACCCATGTCTCCGGATATAGAGGCGCTCGGCAGGACTTCAAGTCCACATGCCGAGCGCCGGGCCCGAAGGAGGCCGGGAGCCGCGGCGCGGCTCAGGCGAAGTTGCCGAGCGCCTCGACCGAGCCGTCGAGCGCCATCAGCAGGGTCTCGACGCCGAGGCCGGGATGCTTGTCCTTGATGGCGGCGGCGAGGCGTTCGAGGTGATCGCGGTGCACCGTGGCTTCGCGCACGGGGTCCGGCGCCAGGTCCTCGCCGAGGATCGCCTTGTAGGCGCCGCAGTCGCGGTGGTCCATGACGACGACCTTCTGCACGGCATGCAGCTCGATGGCGACGGCGAGGTGGTCCCAGAAGGTGCGGTTCCACGCGGGGTACTTGTCGGTCAGGGCGCCGAGCGAGGCGCCGGCGAGCACGATGTGGTCGTACTTGTGCGTGAGGCCGCGGCCCGCCATGTATTGCTCGACGCTGTCCATGAGGCGGAAGTCCATGCAGGTGAGCAGCAGGATGTCGGTGTGGCCGCCGGCGAGGGCGGGGCGGCTCTCCGCTACGGTGCCGAGCAGCGCGACGCCGGCGGCGAGCGTGGCGCGGGTGAGGAAGTTGCGGCGGGCGCCGGAGTGATTTTCGCCCGGGACGTGCTTGCAGTTGCAGTGGTCGTGAGTATTCATTGTTCGATATTCTTTTGATGGAGTCCGGATGGAGGCGGGCGGAATGGTATACCGTCGCATCCTTCCTAAATATCCATTAAGAATATTTAATCCGGACTGGGGAATATCGACAATCCCTTGAAGAGAAACCCCTTGTCATGGATTCTTCTTGATGCGTTTGGAATTTCTGGCGCGCGCTGGCGGCGGCAGTCCGGGGCAGTCCTGCTGGCCGAGGCTGCGCGCGAGTTCGCCCAGAACGCGGGCGCGCATCGTATCGCCGGGGTGGCCGCGCAGGGCGGCCAGACGCGCGAGCAGGCAGATCTGCTTCACGACGGAGTCGAACTTGCGCGCGCTGCGCGGCACGTTGTCGATCGCCTGCTCGTAGAGGCTGGCGAGCTTCGGGCCGTCGTCGGCGCCGATTCCCGCAAGGAGCCGTGCGGCGAGTTCGGCGTCGGCCGGTTTCACCGCGTCGAAGAAGTCGCCGCTGCGCGCGAACAGTGCGCGCGCCGCCTCGGCGCACATGGCCGCCTGTTCGGTCGCGCGCTTGCGCGCGGCGGCGTCGTCGGCTTCGAGGAGCAGCCAGTCGAGCTGCAGGCGGTTGATCATGAGGTAGGGATCGAAGCCCGCATCGCCCGGCGTGCCCTCGGCGCCGGCGTACGCCTCGCGTGCGCGCGCCAGAGCCGCGCGCACGCGAGGCCAGTCGCCGTTGTGCGCGGCGAGCACGGCCGCCTCGCGCTTGAGGGCGCTGCCGAGCAGGGCGCTGCGTTCGGCGTTCGACGGCATGGGGGTCGTGCCGGGCGGCATCGGCTGCGCCAGCGCGATGAGGCTGTCGAGGCGTGCGATGGCGGATTCGATCAGGGTCGTATCGCCCCGCGTCTCGCCCATGCGGGCTTCGAGGTTGGCGAGCTGTTCGATGATGCGTACGGGCACGCGTCCGCTGCGGTCTTCGCCGGCGAGCGCGAGGCAATAGGCGGTGCAGGCGCGTTCGAAGCCTTCGCTGCCGAGTTCGGCATAGGTTGCGCCGATGGCAGCCTGCACTTCGGGCAGATCCTTCCACGCGGCCGGGACCTGCGCGAGGATGGCGGCGATATGGCGCCCCACGTCGGCGACGCTGCGCGCGCGGTGCGACAAGTCGACGCGCAGGCGTGCGAAGGTGTCGACGAGGTCGACGGGCGAGACGATGTTGGTGGGAACCCGTGCCGTGCCTTCGTCGGCAGGGGCTTCCAGCATGTAGTGCGGATCGCCGTAGGCCTGGTAGGCGCCCCAGGTGTTGTACTGGGGATATTCCTCCCATGCGCTCTTGCGGGCGGCGAACACGGCCTGGCCGAAGGGTTTCCCGTCGCGCACGAAGCTCTCGAAGAAGCTCGTCGCGAAGAGGCGGGCGGCCTCGTCATTCACCTGCCAGCCGGCCGCGACGACGCAGCGCACGCCGATCTCGATCAGCTCGCATGCGATGCTGTAGGCGAGGCGGTTCGCCGTGTCGGGGGCCGCCGTCATCGCGCCGAGGTGGCAGCAGTTGAGGAACACGAGTTCGGGCACGACTTCGAGCTGCGATACCTCGGCGGCGGTGAGCAGCATGCCGTCGGACAGGACGACGCCGGTGCGCTGCGTGCCGTCGCGCGCCGTGGCCTCGAACACGCCGTGGGCGGCGACGACGAGCACCTTGCACGGCTGGCGGAAGAGACGCGCGAACACGTCGAGCGCCTCGATGCCTTCGCCATAGCTGACGTCGTAGCCGCACTCGCCGAGCAGGTCGCGGATCGCCGCGCCTTCGGTAGCCGCGCCGGGCAGATCGGCCAGATGGTCGTCCGGCGGCGCGGGCAGCGTTCGCGCAGGATTGCCGAACTGGGCGTAATAGCCGTGGGTGGACGGGTTGGCGATCACGCATGCGACCTTGCGCGTGATGCTGAGCGGGTTGCGGCGGAAACGGGCGGAGGCGAACTGGCGAACGATCGCCGTGTTGAGCGCCATCGGCTGCTCGTCGGCCTGCAGCATCTCCCACGGCAGGTTCGCGGTGTAGCTGTCGACGACGAGGACGAGTTGTTCGGCCTCGCGCGCGGCCGCCTTGAAATCCAGCGGCACCATCAGCTGGAACAGTGTGCGCGACAGGTCGGCGTTGTAATGGTCCTGGGTGATCGCGTTGCGAACCAGCGCTTCGACGAGTCCGGGCTGGCGCTGGTGCAGGACGCTTTCGGCACGCGCGCGTTCGGACAGGAAGACGAATTTCAGCCGTGCGGCGATCGCACGGCTGCCGCCCGTCGGGGCCGGCACAGTGCCGTCCGCGGGGCCGTCGTCCGCGGTGACGAGCATGCGCGGCCAGTAGCCGAAGGGGGCGAACACCGACAGGCGCGGGCGGGCGCCTTGGCCCTCGTTGAGCTGCTCGGCGACTTCGATGCGCGCCTCCAGGCGGCGCAGGTCGCCGGCCATGCGCGCGGGCAGCTGGCGCACCGCGCGCGCCGCACTGATCGCGGTGTCCATGAACAATTCGATCAGTTCCAGGCGCGCGACCCGCAGCCGGGTAAGCGGCATCGCCTCGGCGAACTGGCGGTTGGCGGCGAGCACGCCGCGCACGATGGATTCGATGGAGTCGTCGACGCTGATGTGGGCAGTGGAGTTGTAGCCGATCAGCAGGCTCGCGAGCGTGAGCTCGTTTTCGCCCTCGTCCTCGGCACCCCCGCCCTCGCTGCCCTGGCGGTCGTGGGAATGGAGCAGGTAGCGCAGGACGCCGGCACGCACGGTCTCGGTGATATCGGCGGCGGACAGCTGACCGAATCGCCCCAGGCCGACGATCACGGCGCCGCGCCCGGTGCCGCGCAGGCGGTCTTCCCTGTTGCGCGCCTGCAGCACGATGGCCGCCGAGCCGATTTCGCCTGCATAGACGCCGAGCCGTTCGCGCTGGCGCAGGGCGCCGTCGACCAGTGCGTCGTTGATCGCGGCCTCGGCGCCGGCGATCCCGTCGCCCTGGTAGTGGCCGCACAAGATGGGCTGGCGCGCGAAGCGCAGGTCCATCGCGCTGACCGAGACCTGCAGCGGATGGATCGCCGACACCGGGCGGCGGCGGCGCGGACGGGTGCCGACGAGGCTGCAGGCGAGTTCCTCCTCGGTTGGCAGTACGGGCGGCGGGGCGTCGTAGCTGGCGATCGGGGCAGCGGCGGCGCGCGTGGCGGGCAGGCGGCCGAGGCGGCTCGTGGTGCCGGTCTGCAGCAGGTCCGCGACGGCGGGGAAGTATTCCTCGGTGCTGGTCAGCGCGCCGTGGTCGACCGGCATGTACCAGTGCTGCTCGGCCGGCAGGTTCGCGAGTCGCCCGGATGCCCAGCTCACCGACCCGTCGCCCTGCGGGGTGCCGATCATCTTGATCTGGTCGCCTTCGAGCGCGGTGCCGCAGGGGGTGTTCTCGGCCTGGCCGAAGACGTAGGTCACGCGTTCGAGCGGCTGCGGCGCGTCGTTGGTCGCGAGCGGCCCCTCCCACAGGCTGCGGGCGGCCGTGAGCGTGGCATTGCTGGGTTGTCCGGCGATGCCGTCGCCGAACCAGCGGTCGCGGTTGGCCTTGGCGGCGGACGGCCACACGGGCGCGCGCAGCCAGTCGGCGTGCAGCGTCGGCCCGGCGTCGTCGAAACCGGGGCGTGGCAGCAGCTGCATCGCACCGGGGAAGCCCGCGACGATGTCGAGCACGCCCTGCATGCCGTGGCCAAGGTCCATGCGCGCGAGTTGGCGCATCGTGCCGGACTTGCCGAGCAGGGTCTCGACCATGAGGTGCGAGCCGTTGTTGGGCGTGCCCAGCATCACCAGGCGGCCACCGGGGCGGCGCACGAGCTCCGCCCACAGCTCGGGGTGGGTCGCGATCATCGTGCGGCACACGAGGCCGCCCATGCTGTGCGCGAGCAGGCGCACGGGCTGGTTGGGGTGCGTCTTGAGCGCCTTCTGAAGGGTGTCGGCGAGGCGTTCGGCTGCGCCATCCGGCGCGTGGATCGGCTTGCGCCAGTCGTAGGGGAAGCGGATGACGGTGTGCGTCGCTTCGAGATGCTCGGCGAGGTCGCCGTAGAACATGTCGAAGAGGGTTTCCTCGCGCACGTCGGCTCGGTCCATCGCCACCTTCGCGAGGCCGCCGGTCGCGAGGTCGAGGAAGTCGAACCACACGCGGTCGCCGTCGCCCGCCTTGCGTTCTTCCTTGCGCACCTCGAGGTGCGACCCCATGATGCCCGGCAGGAAGATCACGACCGGGCGGCTGTCCGGGCGCGGCGTTTCGCGCAGGGCCGCGCGGCTGGCGGCGCGATCGCGCGCCTCGGCGGCGCCGGGTTCGCGGCGGCGGGCGATGGCGCTGAACGTGGGCAGGGCCGCCGGGTCGTTGCTCGTGAGCCAGTCGCGCAGCGCGCTGCGGGTGTGGCGGTTGGCGAAGTAGCTGAAGTGATTGACCGAGGCGCCCTGGTCGAAGAGGTAGCGCGCCTCGTTGCGCATCGCGAGGCCGGCGTACATCGAGTCGGTGTCGACCACCAGGTCGTTGTCGCGATTGTCGAACAGCATCCAGTCGGTGAACATCACCCCGAGGCGCTTGAGCACGCTGGTTTCCTGGATGTCGCCGGAGATGACGGCCATCGCGATGCCCTGCTTGCGCTGCGCGGTCGCGAGCAGCGAGCCCATCGGCGCGTCGGTGAGCATCGCCTCGATGCCGGGAACGAGCCGCGCATCGACGCGCTTGTCGGCGATTTCCAGCACGATGCGCCTGAACGCCGACAGCACCGCGCCGCCGGCCGGGCCGGTCACGGCGCCGACGAGGCGGGCGGTCAGGCTCAGCAGCCCGGAAAGGAACAGGTCGAGGTTGTCCGAGAGCAGCGTCGTGCCGCGCGCGGGGCTGGCGACGCGCACGTAGCGTTCGATGCGGAAGTTCTTGTCCGCGAGCTCCTGGCGCAGCGCGCGCAGCGTGTCCTGCTCGCGCGCGGTGACGAGGTCGCGCAGGCGTTTTTCGCGCTCGGATTCGTCCGTGTTGGGCGGCGGGGCGTGGCGGTAGGCGGCGATGGCGTCGTCGCTCAGGCCCGCGAGGCACAGCAGGTCGCCGACGAGACCGCCGCGCGAATGCGTGACGACGGACAACCGGGCGCCGGCGGGCAGCGTGCGGGCGAGCTGCAGCGCGTTGTCGATCGGGCTTTCCGAGAAGGTGCGGTGTTCGAAGCCGAAGATGCGCTCGCCGAAGCGGCGTGCGAGCGGTTCCCAGTCGGCGGCGGCGCTGCCGGCGCGCAGATCCTTGAAGCTCCCGAGCGTGTGCGAGGCGGTGCCGTGGATGAAGAGCAGCGTCGGCGCGTCGCCGATCGCAGCGAGGCGCGGGTCGTTGGCGGTGCAGCGGTCGGCGCCCGCGAGGCCGTCGCCGTCGCGCCACTGGTAGAGCCCCGGTTCACCCGCGAGGCGGCTTTCGATCGCCCACATCAGCGCCTTGGTCCCCAGCCATGACGCACCGGGCGCGGCGAGATCCTCGCTGCGCTCGCCAAGCCACTCCTGCAGCCATTCAAGCGCCTTGTCGCGCGCGGCGTCGGCGATCGCGTCGTGCCCCAGCGTAAGGACCGATACGCCCGACCACAGCCAGTCCGGAATGCCGCGCGCGGCCGCGGCCGGGTCGTGCAGGGCGACGAAGTCGATCGAGCCGTCGGCGCGCACGGCGTCGGGGCGTACCCGCGCGAGGTCTTCCCTGAGCTTGTCGGCGCGGATGAAGACGGTGGTGCCGTCGCCCGTCTCCAGCGCGAGCAGGCTGTCTTCGCGCATGTGCGCGTCGGTCGTGGCAGTCGCGTCGCGTCCGGGCGCGGTCAGGGCATAAGCCGCCTTCACCGCGACGACACCGTCGAGGAAGGGATCGGGCGCCGCAGCGTCGGTCGCGCGCGTGCCGGTCTTCAGCGCGGCGGGCAGGGTGTCGGCCTCGCGCCGCATCCCCGGCAGGTGGAAGACGAGTTCACTCGGTTTGCGCGGTGCCGGCATCCGGGCCTCCTGCTGCGGTGGGGAAGGGGCGCGCCGGCGCTTCAGGGCCGGCGCGCGGGCGTCACGCGAAGACCTTGAAGCGGCGTGCGGTGCGGGTGCCGAAGATCTGCGGATCCTGCGGCAGGCGCGTGGAGGGCAGGTAGTTGCGGATTTCCTTGAACCAGTGCTCGTAGGTCGCCGTCGCGGGCAGGTTCTTCAGCGTCTTCAGCGCATAGAAGGTGAAGGCGCCGTTGGGGCGGCCGTTGAAACTCGTGTCCCAGCTGAACTGCGTGTCGAGGCAACCCGCGAGCAGCAGGTCGCCGCCGGCGCGCGTGAAGCCGCCGGACAGCCGCGCCGGGCGCACGGTGTCCGTGGGCAGGGCGTCGCGCTTCATCCATACCGCCGGCGGCAGGAAGCGTGCGCGCGGCATGCCGGGGTCGAGATCGCTTTCGTCGCCGCGCGTGACGGTGCCGGAGTGGCAGCTGTCGGAGATGAGCATGATGCGCACGCCGCCGGCACGCTTGCTGAAGAGGTCGTGCAGCTCGTCGTCGAGCAGCGCATTGCCGCTGCCGATGTCCCACGGGCACAAGGCTTCGTCGCGGGCGTCGGGCTCGTCGCCGTCGGTGTCGGGCAGCCAGGTGCCGTGGCCGGAATAGGTGAGCACGATCGTGTCGCCCTTCGCCGCGCCCGTGACGAGGGTGTCGATGGCCTGCACCATCGCCGCCTTGGTCGCCGCGGAATCGAGCAGGCGGGTCACCGAGAAGCCGCGTTCGGTGAGGGCGGCGGCCCAGTCGCTGGCGTCATTGACGCAGCCGGAGAGGTCGCTGTCGGTGCCGGGGTAGTTGTTGATGCCGATGCAGAGCGCGCGTCTTGCCATGAGATTCTCCTTCGGGTCCGGAGCATCCCCGCCTCCCGCGGCGGCCCCGTGCCCGCCGCATGTCGGTGCGATGCGGGCGGAATCGGGCGCAACCTTGCTGTCGGGGCATGCGGGCTGCCGCTCCCGGGACGGGGCGGTGCCGCGCACTTATTCTGTTTAATTATCTGTGTAGAGGTCGCTCCCTTCTTTGTCAAACCGTCAGGTCGTCGAACGAGCACAGCCGTGCGACTTGCGCGATGTCGGCGACGCCGGTGGCGGGAAGGCCGTTCTTCGCCTGCCAGGCCTTGATGCAGCGCGCGCTGGTCTGGCCGAAGAGGCCGTCGGCCTTGATGTCGACGCCGCGCAGCGACAGCCCGAGCTGGATGCGGCGCACGTCGAGCCCGCGCATGATCGGCGAGCCGACCGCCAGCGGACGCGATCCCGGCGCCGGGCCGTCGAAGCAGCCGTGGGGCAGGGCGGCCAGCGTCGCGGGCGAGATCTCGGCGTTGCGTACGACCAGCGGCAGCTCGAGGTTCCAGTAGTCCTGGTCGATCAGGCGCTGGAAGGCATCCATGCGATACACCGTCGGGCGCAAGTCCGCGCGCGCGTGGCCGGCGAGCCAGGCGCGCCGCGTCGCCACGTAGGCGTCGATCCATTTCCGTTCGCCCGCGTCGGCCACGCTGCCGTGCGCGGCGTTGCAACGGTCTCGCATCGCCTTCCATGCGCCGTGCACGAAGCTGTCATACACGACGGCGCAGCCCAGCGGCGAGGCGATGCCCTCGCGGGCGGCCGCGCGCATCGCCGGCTGCCAGTAGTTCGCGTCGAAGAAGGCGTCCTGCACGTCGCGCATCACCGCGTCGTCGGCGCCCGCGCGCAGGATGTTGTGCAGGGCGCCGTCCTTGTCCAGTGCGAGGTCGACGGCGTCGAAGCGCGGCAGGTAGCGGTCGAGCAGCGGTGCGAATTCGGCGCCGGGCGTGGTGCAATACTGGCGCAGCAGCTTCGCGAGGTTGCCCGAGCCGAGCGTCGTCTGCGAGCGCCCGTAGGTGAGGTGGCCGGTGTCGCCGCGGATGATCGTGACCATGCCGTAGTCGCCCAGCACCTGGCCGGTCTCGAAAAGATTGACGATGCTCTCGGCGGTCTTCTTCTGCGTGGCTGTCAGCATGGACTCGACTCCTGTCGTCGGGGAAACTCGCGGGGGATGGAAAGGGGCGGCGCTCAGCCGCCGGGGCCGCTCCGTTCGTCGAAACAATCGATCAGCGCGATCACCAGGTCGCGCGATGCCGTGCGGAACTTCAGGCCGGCGAGCGAGCGCCGCGCCGAGGCCTGATAGCCATGGTTATAGTCGGCGACGATCTGCCCCGCCAGCCTGTGGAAGTCCTTGTGCATGCGCGTAAGGTGCGCGAGGCGGTCGGCGGGCAGGGCCTCGTTGCCGTCGATCCATTGGCCCAGCTCGCACAGGCTCACCGAGCCGGCTTCGGCCTCGTCCAGCGCTTCGGCGTTGGATCGCCCGCTGATGTAGGCGTTGAGCCGCTTGCGCCAGTTGAGGTGGGCCTCGATGGCCCGCTTCAGGTCGAGCCCGTGCCGCCTCCAGCCTTCGCGTTCCATGAACGCGGCCAGAGCGGGCGAGCGTTCGCCGAGCAGCCGGCGCAGCCAGCCATCGACGTCGAGGTCGTCGCGGCGCAGCGCGGTGAGCAGGCGCGACTCTTCCGGGCCGAGATCGTCGACCGAGGCCAGCAGGAAGTGCTTCTGCAGCATCGCTTCGAACTCCTCGGGCGGCAGTGGCCTGCCGATGAGGTAGCCCTGCAGGAAGTCGCAGCCGAGTTCGCGCAGGAAGCTCACCTGCTCCGCGGTCTCGACGCCTTCCGCGGTGACGTGCAGCCCGAGGCTGTGGGCCATGTTGATGATGGCCTCGACGAGATGCGCGTCGTTGCGGTCGTCCGGGCAGTCGTTGATGAAGCTGCGGTCGATCTTGACGATGTCGACGGGGAAGCGCTTGAGGTAGGACAGCGACGAGAAGCCGGTGCCGAAGTCGTCGAGCGCGTAGCCGATGCCCAGCGCCTTGATGTCGCGCATCCGTGCTTCCATCGATTCGCTGCCGCCCATCAGCACCGATTCGGTGATCTCGACCATGAGGCTGCCGCGGTCCATGCCGAATTCGGCGAGCACGCTGGCGACCAGGTCGGGTAGTCCGGCTTCGCGGAACTGCACGCCGGACATGTTCACCGCCAGTCGCAGCGTCCCGTGTCCCTGCTCGCGCCAGGCCCGGGACTGGCGCGCCGCCTCGCGCAGCGCCCATTCGCCGATGCCGATGATGAGGCCGCTGTCCTCGGCCACGGGGATGAACTCCAGCGGTGACACCGGCCCCCGTTCGGGGTGGAGCCAGCGTATCAGCGCCTCGGCGCCGACTAGCTCGCCGCTGTCGGCATCGACGATGGGCTGGTAGTGCAGCGAGAAGGCCTGCTGTTCGAGCGCGGTGCGCAGGTCCGCCTCGAGCTTCAGGCGCGCGAGGGCGTCGCTCTGCATGTCGCGGGCGTAGAACTGGAAGCGGTTCTTGCCGGCCTGCTTGGACTTGTACATCGCGATGTCGGCGTTGCGGAACAGCGTCTGCACGTCCTCGCCGTCGTCCGGGTAGACGGTGATGCCGACGCTGCCCGACATGCGGTGCTGCATGCCGCACAGCGAGAACGGATCGCGCAGCACGCTGACGATCTTCTCGGCGATCGCGTTCAGGTCGTCGGGCGCGGCGAGGTCGTGTACCACGATCGTGAACTCGTCGCCGCCGAAGCGTGACACGGTATCCTGCTCGCGCACGCAGAAGGTCAGGCGGCGCGCGACCTCGACCAGCAGTTCGTCGCCGGTGTCGTGCCCCAGCGTGTCGTTGATCCACTTGAAGCCGTCCAGGTCGAGGAACAGCAGGCCGACGTGGGTGCGGTTGCGCCGCGCATGCGTCATCGCCTGGTCGAGGCGGTCCTGCAGCAGGCTGCGGTTGGCCAGGCCGGTCAGCAGGTCGAAGTTGGCCTGGCGCCAGATGGCCTCCTCCTGCTGCTTGCGGTGGGTGATGTCGTTGAACAGCGAGATGTAGCCGGTGACCACGCCGCGGTCATCGTAAATGGCCGAGATCGTCTGCCACTGCGGGTAGATCTCGCCGCTCTTGCGCCTGTTCCAGATCTCGGATTCCCAGCGCCCCGTTTCGGCCAGCGATTTCCACATGCTGGCGTAATACGCCGCGTCGTGGCGCCCGGAAGCGAGCAGCGAAGGTTTGCGTCCGAGCACCTCCTCGGCAGCGTACCCGGTGATCGCGGTGAACGCCGGATTGACGGCCGTGATCACGCCATTCGCGTCGGCGGTCATGATGCCCTGGCTCGACGCGTTGAACACCACCATCGCCTGCTTCATGCGGGTCTCGATGCGCTTGCGCTCGGTGATGTCCTGCATGCTCAGCTGCAGCAGTGTGCGGTCGCCGTGGCGGAAGCTCATGCAGCGGATCTCGGCGTCCCACTCCGCGCCGTCCGGGCGACGATTGCGCCATTCGAACATGCTCACACGCGCGTCCAGGCAGCGCGAGAGCTGTTCGTTGCCGGCCTCGCCCGACGGACGTCCGTCCGGCTGCACCGGCGCAGCCAGGTCGAGCGGCGTGCGGCCGATCATGCTCTGCCGGTCCGGGTAGCCGCACAGGGCCGCCGCCGCGTCGTTGCAGTCGATGAAGCGGCGCGTGCCCGGGTCGAGGATCGCCTGGGCGATGTGCGAATGCTCGAACAGGGTCTTGTTGTACGACTCGCTGTCGACCAGCGCCTGCATCGCCTCCTTCGCCGCCGAAACGTCGTTCATCACGCCGACGAACTGCTGCGGCTCGCCGCCGGCGGCGAGGATGGGCGCGACGCGCAGGTCGCTCCAGTACAGCTCGCCGCTCTTGCGGCGGTTGATGAGCTCGCCCTGCCAGCTCTCGCCCCGCAGGATCACGCTCCACAGGTCCTCATACAGCTCGCGCGGCGTCTTGCCGGAGCGGAACAGAGCCGGCGTTCGCCCGATGGCCTCGCGCGCAGGGTAGCCGGTGATGCGCGAGAACGCCGGGTTCGCGTATTCGATCGCGGCGGAGCGGTCGGTGATGATGATGCCCGACGTGCTCGCATCGACCGCCACCTTGAACAGGCGCAGACTGTGCGCGGCGCGGCGGCGCTGTTCCAGCAGCACGCCGGCCAGCACGATCAGCAGCATCGCGATGATCTCGACGTGCATGTGCAGCAGCGTCGTCCAGCCCAGCGCGGAGCGGTCGACCACGTGATAGATGGTCCAGGGCGCGTTATTCAGGCGCACGCCCGCCAGCAGCCAGCCGTCGTGCTTGCTGTAACCGGCCGTCGCGACGTCGACGAACTGCGGAAGGTGGCCGGAGAGCTCGCGTGGCAGCGTGCGGTCGACGAGGCGCACTTCCGAATCGTCCGCTTTCACGATTCCCGGATCGGCAATCAGCTGGCCCTGCTCGTTGGCGACGAACATGCGGCCGATCTCCATGCCGGGGCCGGCAAGGTAGCCGTTCAGGGTCGCAAGCGTGATGTCGAGCGCGATGATGGCGCGGAAGCGGCCCGCTTCATCGTATATCGGCGCCGTCACCGAACTCATCATGCCCTTGCCCGCTTCGTCGACGTAGGCCTCGCTCCACTGCAGCGCGCGATCGGGGTTGTTTTCCGGCGCGGCGCGCGCGACGATCGGGTGGGTGAGCATCTCGTCGCGCCAGCTCAGGTACTTCCACTGCGCATCGAGCGGATAGATGCTGACGAAGCCCGAGCGCGACGTGTAATACACCCAGGCTGCCTGCGGAACGTTCTCGCGCACGCGCTGGAACACCGGGATCAGGTGCAGCGCGACCTCGATCTCGCGTTCCATCTGTGCGGGAAAGGTCGCGGGATCGCCGCGGCCGAAGACGTATGCGCCGAGGCCGGGCGTCAGATCTTCCGGGACGCGCGTCGTCGCGAACAGGCCGGGTTCGGGGAACACCGTGAACGCGTCGCGCAGCGGGCTGCGCGCATAGACGACCTCGTCACGCAGTTCACGTTCCGCCTCGACGCGCAGGATCGCGACGTGGTCGGTCGCGGATTTCGCCGTGGCATCGAGCCCACTGCTCATTGCCTGCAGGCTCTCGCCGGAAAGGCGCAGCGCCGCGGCCACGCGGAAGGACCACAACTCGTAGAAGCCGAAGCCCGCGAGCCCGATCACTGCGGCGTACGCGATGAGCACGACCCGGTTGAGCTGCGGAGCTTTCACACGCCACCTGATTCGCTGGGGGAACGACCAATCCCTTTAAATCTAACGTATTACGGTGACGGGCGGATACCAAATGACGATCGGGCACCCAATTTCTCACGAATCGGGTGCTGCGATAGTTGGGGCGGCGAAGATCAGCGCGTCAGGCCGGCGTTGTCGATCGTGCGTTCGATGATGCGGCGCAGCAGGGCGCGTGCGAACTCGCCGGCGGGCGATTGCAGCGCGGGCGGGCGTGTGGCCAGGAAAACCGTGCGCGGCCGGCCGGGCAGCGTGTACAGCGCCACCGTCATCGGGCACTGCGCGATGTTGCGCACATCCTCGGCGATCATGCGCCCCGACACCTGCGCGCTGCAGAAGGAAAAGATCTCCGCCTCGGCGTAGAAGTCCGCGCGGTGTCCGAGATCGTGCGCCGTGCGCGCGAGCATGTCGCCGAACTGGCTCACCGCCGGCGGTGCCAGCCCTTCGTCGACGAAGGCGTCGAGCAGCGCTGCGCGCGCGTCCAGGTAGGCGAGCGGTTGCAGCTCGCGCACGACGATGTCGTCCGCGGCCCGCGCCACGGCGCCAGCCATGAGCAGGGCCGCGACGAAAAAAACGAGCCCCGCCCGAACGAGCCGGGCAGGGCGGAAGCGGTCGCCGCGAAGGAGGACGCAGCGAGGGAGGAACAAGGGGCCGGTCAGAATCGGTAGCTCGTCTTGATGCCCGCGTACACGCTGCGGGTCGGGCCGGGTTCGTAGAAGCGGTCGTTGCCGTCGCCGACGATCACCGAGGCGACGTGTTCCTTGTCGAACAGGTTATCCACGCGCACCATCTCCTGGAAGGTCCAGTTCCCCGAACGCTGCTCGGCGGTCAGGCGCAGGTTCGCCAGCGTGTAGCCCGGTGCGGTGCGCTTGGTGTTGGTGTCCTCGACGTAGACCTTGCTCCGGTGCAGGACTTCGACGGCGGTAGCGAGGCCTGCGCGCGGTTTCCACTCCAGATCGGCATAGGCCGACAGCGCGGGGATGCCGGGGATGCGCTTGCCGTCGTCGACGGGGCGGCCGCCTGCGAGGAACGCGTCATCGTAGACCGCGTGCAGTCTCGTCACCGACAGCTTCCCGCGCCAGTTGCGCGAAAACTCCGTGTCGGCCGCGAGCTCGACGCCCTGGCGCAGGGTCGAGCCGGCGTTCTTGAACACCGTGCGCCCGCCAAAGGCGCTGTCCACGACCAGCTCGTCCTTCGTACGGATCTCGAACACTGCCACGTTCACGCGGGTGTTCTCCCCGACGAAGGCCTTCGCACCGAGTTCGTACTGCCTGCTGGTGGCGGGCTTCAGGCCGAAGTTGAAACCGTCGGTCGAACTCGTGCCGGAATAGGAGAGCTCCGTCAGCGTCGGCGTCTCGAAGCCGCGCGCGGCGCTCGCGTACAGGTTCACCACCGGGCTCAGGTGATAGACGATGCCCAGCGCCGGGGTCGTTTTGCGATAGCGGATGTCGCCGCTGTCGTCCGGGTTGCCGGTCACGATGTACTTGTCGTCCACCTCGAACTTCACGTCGCTGTGGCGCAGGCCCGCCTGCAGCGTCCACTTGTCGAGCTTCCAACTGCCCTGCACATAGGGATCGACGCTCGTCACCGTGTCGGTCTCGTCCCTGCGCAGCCGCCCCTTTACCCCCACCGCGGTCGGCGTGATGGCGCTGCCGCGGAAGTTCTCGAAGCCCTTGCGCGCATCCTCCGAGCGGTCGTAATCGACGCCCCCCGTCAGCGTCAGCTCACCGGGGCCTGCCGTCAGCGTGTGCGTCCAGCGCGCGCCGAGGCCGTGGAAACTGCGGTCGAAGTCGATGACGCCGCCCGAATGGCGCGGCCGCGTCACGATGTTCTGGACCGCTGTCGGGATCGCCTGGTATTGCGTCACGCTGCGTTCGCCCGCATAGGCCGACAGGTGCAGCCGTCCCGCGCCGAAGCGCCGTTCGTAGGTCGCGCCGCCCTGGCGATGGTCGATGCTCTTGCGGGTGTTGAACGTCTCCGCCACGCTTTCGACGTCCCGCGGATCGTCCTTGAACGTTTCCCAAGTCAGGCCCAGCGGATCGTCAGTATCGTCCTGCCGCAGCGCGTTCGCCACCAGCGTCAGCTTGCTGTCCTGATCCGGGCGGAACAGCAGCTTGCCGAAGAGCTGGTCGCGGGTCGCGGCGCTGTGGTCGCGGTAGCCGTCGGTGTCGAAGCGCGACGCGTCGACGACGTAACCCACGCCGTTCTTCTCGCCCTCGGCGCCGATGTCCACCTTGGTCGTGCCCCACGAACCGCCCAGCACCCCGCCGCGCAGCGTCGGCGCACCCTTCGGGTCGCGCGAGAACAGCTGGATCACGCCCCCGGCATGGTTGCCATACACGGTGGAGAAGGGCCCGCGCATGACCTCGATGCGTTCGGCCGTGTCGAGGTTGAAGGTCGCCGCCTGGCCCTGTCCGTCCGGCGTGCTGGCCGGGATGCCGTCGGCGATCAGCTTCACTCCGCGCACGCCGAAGGCCGCCCGGCTGCCGAAGCCGCGCACCGAAATCTGCAGATCCTGCGCGTAGTTCTGGCGGTTCTGCACCACCAGCCCCGGCACCCCCGCGAGCGCCTCGGACGCATTCACGCCGAGATTGCCCGCCTGCACCGCCTGCATATCCACCGCATCGACGGAGAAGGGCAGATCGAAGCTTTCGGCCTCGACGCGGCTGCCGGTGACGACCACCGGGTTCAGAATCGGAGCGGGCTCCGCGGCCCCCACGGCGGAGGCCCCCACGCAGGCGAGCAGTGCCAGGGGAAGCGGTCGAAGCCGCGTGCGCGGGGAGAGTGCTGGAGATTTGCGGGTGGAAGCGAACATGATTCCGGATCCTGTCGGTTGGAGTGCGCCGCGTGTGGCGTTTGTACCAACTTTACGGACCCGAGCACAGTCCCGCGTCAAAAAGTACGCGGAATCGCACTACAGAAAATCATGAGATCGCACTCGGGGAGCGCCGGTGCGCAACGCCGCGCGCCGCCTCAACCGTGCCAGATCACCAAGTACTTCTGCCGCCACCGCAACGAGCGCCACCACCGCTCCCCGGCCTCGTAAAGCGCGATGCCGTCGGCGGACAAGGTGTAATAGTGCGAGCGCGTCCCTTCCTTCGCGCACGGCACGATGTAGCCATTGCGTTCCAGAAAACTGAAGTAATGCACCGCCATCGGCGCACCTTCGAGGTGCGTGAGGCAGGAGAGATCCCACAGGTGAATGAAGGGATGTCCCGCATGCATCGACCGCAGCATCTGCAGCACATGCCAGCGATGCGGAACGGGTTCGCGGCGAGGGGCATCATCGGCACGCGGCAGCATCACACTCTCCAGGGTCTGCGTTTCCAGGGCAAGCCCGACAAGGCATTCCGCTCGTTCCATACGCCAACGTCGGCAGTGGAGCGGCAGCCAGCCGCGAACCGCATGCAGCCAACCAGGCCTTGCCTCGGACCGCACGAGCGACGCCGGGTGAGCCTTCATCCCGTTCGCTTGCGCGGCCGACAATTGATTTATAGCCCGCAGGATGCCGCTTGTCTTCGGATCGGCGAGGGTGATGTGGGATGGTGCGACGGCGCTGCTGGCGCGATCGATTTCGCGCCTGACGGGACGGTGAGATGCGCATCCGCCCGTCTCCGACGCCTGGCGCTATCCCGCTTCGGCGGGCAGCCGCGGCGCGGCCGGTTCCGATCCCTGGCTCGCAACCCTAACTGGATAAAGCCGCCACGTTGGCGCGCGCGACGTGCAGTTTCTTGTAGCTGTCGATCAGGCGCTGGTGCCTGTCGAGCCCTTCCAGTTTCATGCTCGTTGGCGTCAAGCCGAAGAAGCGCACGCTGCCGTCCACCGACCCCATCACCGCATCCATCCGCGGGTTGCCAAACATCCGGCGGAAATTGGCCTCGTAATCGTCCAGGTCCAGCTCGTCGTCCAGCAGCACCTCCAGCACCACATTCAAGGCCTGATAAAACAATCCGCGCTCGACCGTGTTTTCGTTGTATTGCAGGTAGGCCTCCACCTGCTCCTTCGCCGCTTCAAATTGCTTCAGGGCAAGATGAATCAGCAGCTTCAGTTCCAGGATCGTGAGCTGCCCCCAGACCGTATTCTCGTCAAACTCGATACCGATCAAGGTGATGATGTCGGTGTAATCATCAAGCTCACTGTGTTCCAGGCGTTCGAGCAGCGCTTCCAGGCTGGCATCATCCAGGCGATGCAGGTTCAGGATATCGGCGCGGAACAACAGCGCCTTGTTGGTGTTGTCCCAGATCAGGTCTTCCACCGGATAGATTTCCGAATAACCCGGCACCAGGATGCGGCAGGCCGTTGCGCCGAGTTGGTCATGCACCGCCATATACACTTCCTTGCCCATGTCTTCGAGAATGCCGAACAAGGCTGCGGCTTCCTCGGCATTGGAGTTTTCACCCCGGCCGGAGAAATCCCACTCGACAAAATCGAAATCGGCTTTGGCGCTGAAAAAGCGCCATGACACCACGCCGCTGGAATCGATGAAGTGTTCGACGAAGTTATTCGGCTCGGTTACGGCGTTGCTTTCAAAGGTGGGGCGGGGCAAGTCGTTAAGGCCTTCAAAACTGCGCCCCTGCAGCAACTCGGTCAGACTGCGTTCCAGCGCCACCTCCAGGCTGGGGTGCGCCCCGAACGATGCAAACACACCGCCGGTGCGCGGGTTCATCAAGGTGACGCACATCACCGGAAACTCCCCGCCCAGCGACGCGTCCTTCACCAGCACCGGAAAGCCCTGCTTTTCCAGTTCCTCGATGCCGGCCAGAATGCCGGGATATTTCGCCAGCACGTCGTGCGGCACATCGGGCAGCGCGAGTTCGCCTTCCAGAATTTCACGCTTGACCGCCCGCTCGAAGATTTCCGACAGGCATTGCACCTGCGCTTCAGCCAGCGTATTGCCGGCACTCATGCCATTGCTGAGAAACAGGTTGTCGATCAGGTTGGTCGGGAAATACACCACCTCGCCGTCCGACTGGCGCACATACGGCAGCGAACAGATGCCGCGCTGCACATTGCCGGAGTTGGTGTCGTACAAATGCGATCCACGCAACTCGCCATCGGGGTTGTAGATCTGCAGGCAGTACTCGTCGAGAATTCCAGCCGGCAGCGCATCCTTGCGGCCCGGTTTAAACCAACGCTCGTTCGGGTAATGCACAAACGTCGCGTTGGCAATGTCTTCCCCCCAGAACTGGTCGTTGTAAAAATGATTGCAATTCATGCGCTCGATAAATTCGCCCAACGCCGACGCCAGCGCGCTTTCCTTGGCGGCACCCTTGCCGTTGGTAAAACACATCGGCGAGTGCGCATCGCGGATATGCAGCGACCACACGTTGGGAACCAGATTGCGCCATGAAGCAATTTCAATCTTGATGCCCAGATCCGCCAAAACCCGCGACATATTGGCGATGGTTTTCTCCAGCGGCAGATCCTTTCCCGCAATATAGGTGCTTGCTTCTGAATCCGGATTCAGCGTCAGCAGGGCCTGAGCATCGGCATCCAGATTCTTCACCTCCTCGATCACAAACTCAGGCCCGGTTTGCACGACCTTCTTCACCGTGCAACGCTCGATGGAGCGCAAGATACCCTGACGGTCGGTGGCGGAGATATCCTCCGGCAACTCGACCTGGATCTTGAAAATCTGCTTGTAGCGGTTTTCCGGGTCGACAATATTGTTCTGCGACAGGCGGATGTTATCGGTAGGAATATTGCGGGTTTCGCAATACAACTTCACAAAGTAAGCCGCACACAAAGCCGACGAAGCCAGAAAGTAATCAAACGGGCCAGGCGCCGAGCCATCTCCCTTATAGCGGATAGGCTGATCGGCCACCACCGTGAAGTCATCGAACTTGGCTTCAAGACGAAGCTTGTCGAGAAAATTGACCTTGATTTCCATTGGGGAATCCTGAAATAGCGCTCAAAACGAATTGGCCGCCATTATCGCCGTTTTCTCCGTGGAAAAACCGTGCTTTTCACAGCGTGAGAATCCGGGTGCCGGCTCCGACATTTGTGGCACAGTTACCTCAAGGTTCCGTTGCCGGAGAGTGATCATGTGCGCCGATTACAACCCCGCCCGCAGCTCTTCGCTCGAGCGCATGTCGTGGGGGCGACACACGGTCCAGCCGCCTGACTTCGCCTATGGGGAGACCTTCCCCGGCGGCGTCGCTCCCTTCCTCGCCAATATCCTGCCGACGGAATGGCTTCCGGGCATGTTCGGGCTCGTTCCTTACTGGGGCGATCCGACCAAGCTTTTTCGCATGACCTACAACGCCCGAACGGAAACGGTGGCGGAGAAGCCGAGTTACCGCAATGCGTGGCGCAAGCGCCAGTTCGGGCTGATCCCGGTGGAGAGTTTCTTCGAGCCCAATTACGCAACCGGCAAGGCCGTGCGCTGGCGGATCCAGCGTGCCGACGGGGCCCCGTTCGCGCTGGCCGGGATCTGGGAGCGCAGGCTCGGCGACCAGGGCCCGGCGCACTGGTCGTTCGCGATGCTCACGATCAACGCGGACGACCATGCGCTGATGAAGCATTTCCACAAGCCGGGGGACGAGAAACGCAGCGTCGTGGTCCTTGACCCGGAAGATCACGAGGCCTGGCTTCACGCCCATACGGAAGCGGAAGCCCGCTCGCTGCTGCAACTCTTCGACGCAGACGCGATGGTCGCCGTGCCGGATCCGCTGACCAGGAAGTAAGGGCTTCGGCTGGCCTGCATCCGGCTGGTCGTCGACCCGATCCGAAAGCTGTTTCAACGCTCCGTGAAGGGCGGGTTCTCCGTGGCAATCAGGCGGGCTTCGCGCCAGCTTCCGTCCCGGCAGAGCGCGCCGACCAGCGCGTGCAGCACCCTGGCGACTGCCAGGGTCGCCGCCGAGGCCGGGATATGCCGCGAGGCGCAGAGCACGACGCGGCGGCTCAGGTCTTCCGGTGCGATGGGGACGGCCTGGAGCGTGCCGTTGTCCAGTTCGTGCTGCAGCGGCATCGGTGGCAGCAGGGTGTGCCCGAGGCCGGCGAGCAGGCTGGTGCGCAGGATGCTGATGGAGCTGATGTCGGCGACGACGTTGGGGGCGGCGAGGCCGGCCTTCCACGCTGCAGCGTCGACGATGGGGCGGACCCCATGGGGCGACGCGGGCAGGATGAGGGGCATCCGCAACGCCTCGCGCAGACTGATGGGACCGCGTGGCGCATCGGGCGCTGCCGCGGGTGAAATCAGCAGCAGCGATTCCTCCAGCAAGGGGTAGCAGCGGAATTCGTCGAGGAGGCCGTCGTCGAACAGGACGGCGAGATGGATCAGGCCGGTGCGCAGCTGCGGGATCAGGTTGCCGGTGAGTTCCTCGGTCAGCTCCAGTTCGACGCGCGGCAAGGCCGAGCGCACCGCCTTGAGCAGCGGCAGTGCCAGCGCTTGCGAGACGCTGTGCGGTATGCCGAAGATCACCTTGCCAGCCGCTTCGCCTTCCGTTTGGGTGACGCTCTGCCGGGCATCCTCCACCTGGCGCAGGATGGATAGCGCATGCGCGTGGAATGCCCGGCCGGCGGGCGTCAGTTCCACTCCGCGCGGCAGGCGGTGAAACAGCGGCCGGCCGAGTTCCTCTTCCAGTTGGGCCAGTTGGTGGCTGAGCGCCGATTGCGCGACGTAAACCATCGCGGCGGCCTTGGAGAAGCTGCCGTGTTCGGCGATGGCGAGAAAGTAGCGGAGCTGACGCAGTTCCATGTCGGGCAGCGTGGAAGGGACGTTTCAGTCGGGACGTCTCAGTCTATCTGTTTCTCAGATTGCAGTATCGTAATTATGAAATTTTCAGATTCATCTGCCTGAGGTCTAATGGCAACAACTGATCTGCACCGACGCTTCCGGCCACAAGCCAGGATGCTCCAGCCAAACCCGGCTCCGGTTGGTGCGAACAGGCGCTTATTACCGCAAGCGTTGCCCCGGCAGGGGATCGATCAAGGGCAGGCCGGCACGTCCGGGCTGCCCTTGTCTTTTTGGGCGGCGGCATGACGTGTTGCTGCGCCACGCCCTGGGGCTCCCCCCGATTTGTGTGCGGCAAAGCGCAATACTGGCCGGCAGCGCGGTCAGATCTTGCGGAGGAAGTCCTCCGGGCGCTCCTCGATCAGCTCGCGGATGAAGTCCCACACGACGCGCACGCGTTTGATCCGCAGCAGGTCTTCGGGCGCAGCGATCCACAGGGTGCGGGTCACGAGCGACTGTCCGGGGAATACGCAGACCAGGTCGTCCGACAGATTGGCGACGAAGGGCGACAACGCCACGAGACCCATTCCGGCCGCCGCGGCCTCGCGTTGGGCAAGTATGCTGGTGGAGGTGAATATCCGCCTGGGATGTGGCGTGAGTTCTTCCAGGACCCGGAAGAGGCCGCTGAGCGAGCCGTCGTGGATGTAGTCCACGAAGTCGTGCTCGGCGATATCGCTCAACTCGCGGATGGGCGGGTGGGCGTCGCGGTAGCCGGGCGAGCAGTAGATGGAAAAGTCGACATCGGTCAACCGCGCGACCTTGTAGCGCCCCACCTCGGGCGGGTCCAGGGTGATGAGGATCTCGACCTCGCGCGTGACCAGGCTCGGATACTGCGGCTGGGGCATCAGCTGGACATGCAGGTCGGGGTGCTCGCGATGCAGTTTTACCAGGCCGGGTGCGATCAGGTGGATGCCCACACCCTCCGGCGTACCGACGCGCACCGATCCCTTCACCCGCACGCCCAGGCCCGCGCTCTCCTCGACGGCTTCGAGCAGGGCGCTCTCCATTCTTTCCGCATGCGGGATGAGCGCGTGGCCGGCATCGGTCAGGAGATACCCAGTGCGGCGGCGATCGAACAGAACTACGCTGAGATTGGCCTCGAGCCGGTCGATGCGGCGCGAGACCGTCGAGTGTTCGATCCCCAGCCGCTCGCCTGCGAGCGAAATCGTGCCCAGGCGAGCGACCGCGAGGAAGACGCTTAGGTCGTTCCAGTCAGGTAGGGAGTCCATGCGCACTATTGTGCATTGATGCACAGGACGTGTGCAACTTCTTGCTTTGGCGAGGGAAATTCGAGCCCGATAATCCGCCAGAACAGGGTCGTGTGCGTCGTCCAATGCGCGATGTTGCACCGGATCGACCGCACTCGCTTCATACCAACAAGGAGACAAGCAATGGACTTCGACGCAGTCTTGCTACCCCCCCGCCGTGCCGCCTGCATTGCCGCGGGCCTGTGGCCCGATCGTACGATCAATGACGAACTCGAGGTGTGCGTCAGCACATTCCCCGACAAGATCGCGCTGACCGCGATGCGCGCCGAAGACGGCGAAGTGCGGCGCTTTACCTACCGTGAGCTGGCCGCCCTGGCCGATCGCGTCGCCGTCGGCCTGTCGCGCCTGGGTGTGGGCCGCAACGACGTGGTGGCGATGCAGCTGCCGAACTGGTGGCAGTTCACGGTGGTGTATCTGGCATGCGCGCGCATCGGCGCGGTGATCAATCCCCTGATGCCGATCTTCCGCGAGCGCGAGCTGTCGTTCATGCTCGGCCACGGCGAGGCGAAGGTGCTGATCGTGCCGAAGACCTTCCGCGGCTTCGACCACGAGGCGATGGCGCGCGGGCTGCAGCCGAGCCTGCCGGCGCTGAAGCGCATCGTCGTCATCGACAGCGACGGCCCCGACTCCTTCGACGCGCTGCTCACGGCGCCGGCCTGGGAGAAGGAGCCCGACGCCGCGGACATCCTGACGCGCAGCCGGCCGGGTCCCGACGACATCACGATGCTGATGTATACCTCCGGCACCACCGGCGAGCCCAAGGGGGCGATGCATTCGACCAACACGGTGATGGCGAACCTCGTCCAGTACGCCCGGCAACTGCGCCTGGACCACGACGATGTGGTGCTGATGGCCTCGCCGATGGCGCACCAGACCGGCGCGGCGTACGGAATGATGCTGCCGATCCTGCTGCACGGGCGTTCGGTGATCCTCGACAAGTGGGAGCCGGCGAAGGCGGTCGAACTGATCCGGGCGGAAGGCGCGACCTTCACTATGGCCTCGACGCCCTTCCTCACCGACCTCACGAAGACCGTGCAGGAGCTGGGGCTGCCGGTGCCCACGCTGAGAAGCTTCCTGTGCTCCGGCGCGCCGATTCCCGGCCCGCTGGTCGAGCAGGCGCGCAAGGTCCTCGGCACCAAGATCGTGTCCGCCTGGGGCATGACGGAAATCGGCGTGATCACGATGATCGACCTCGACGACGACGACGAGCGCGCCTACACGACCGACGGCAAGGTGATCCACGGCGCCGAGGTCCGCATCGTCGATGACGCGGGCGTCGACCTGCCGCGCGGAGAGGTCGGCCGGCTCGTCGTGCGCACCTGCTCGGCCTTCGGCGGCTACCTCAAGCGGCCGCAATGGAACAACGTCGATGCCGACGGCTGGCTCGACTCGGGCGACGTCGCGAAGATGGACGAGCAAGGCTACATCCGCATCAGCGGCCGCAATAAGGACGTGATCATCCGTGGCGGCGAGAACATCCCGGTGTTCGAGATCGAGTCCCTGCTGTACCGGCATCCGGCCGTCGAGCAGGTGGCGATCGTCGCCTACCCGGACGATCGCCTCGGCGAGCGCTGCTGCGCCGTCATCGCACCCAAGGCGGGCCAGACGATCGACTTCGCGTCGATGGTCGACTTCCTGAAGGCGCAGAAGGTCGCCATGCAGTACATCCCCGAGCGCCTGATCGTACGCGAGACGATGCCCTCGACGGCGACCGGGAAGATCCAGAAGTTCAAGTTGCGCGAGTTGCTGCGCGAGGAGCTCAGCCTCCCCCAGCGCTAAACGGTCGCGCCCCGTTCGAACATCCACGGGACAGCAAGCGATGTTCGATAACACATACAAGGCAGGAGACAAGGAATGGAAAAGACCGTGAAGACGGCCCGGCAATTGGTGACGGACGTCGGGGTCGGCGTGGTTTCGGTCGGTCCGGACGAGTCCGTGATGGCGGTGTTGCAGGCGATGGCCGACAACGACGTCAACGGCGTGCTGGTGATCGAAAACGGGCAATTGCTCGGCATCGTCACCGAGCGCGACTACGCCTTGAAGGTGGAACTGAAGGGCCGCACTGCCAGGGAAACCCGGGCGCGCGAGATCATGACCAGCAACGTGATCTGCGCCTCGGCCGATGACTCCTGCGAGCGCTGCATGGCAGTCATGCACAGCGAGTGGGTGCGTCATCTCCCGGTGATGGAGCAGGGCAAGGTAATCGGCGTGCTTTTCTTGCGCGACGTGCTGGAGGAAGTGGTAGCCGAGGACGAGCACCTCATCAAGGATCTCGAGCGCGAGCGCATCGAATCCAGCGGTGCCACCGGCGGCAACTACTGACCACGCCCTCCCACTCCTCACCGGGTTATCGAAAATGTACGAATTCATCGTCATCCTGGCCGCGCTCGCGTTTCTGATGTTCGTCGCGTACCGCGGTTTCAGCGTCATCATCTTCGCACCTGTCGCCGCCCTCGGCGCAGTGCTGTTCACCGATCCGTCGCTGGTGCCGGCCATGTTCACCAGCGTGTTCATGGAAAAGATGGCCGGCTTCATCAAGCTCTACTTCCCGGTGTTTCTGCTGGGCGCCGTGTTCGGCAAGGTCATCGAGCTGTCCGGCTTCTCGAAGTCGATCGTCTCCGCGGTGATCAATCTTGTCGGGCGCGACCGGGCGATGTTCTCCATCGTGCTCGTCTCCGCCATCCTCACTTACGGCGGCGTGTCGGTGTTCGTGGTGGTTTTCGCGGTCTACCCGTTCGCCGCCGAGATGTTCAGGCAGAGCGGCATACCGAAACGGCTCCTGCCGGGAACGATCGCCCTCGGGGCCTTCAGCTTCACGATGGATGCGATGCCCGGTACGCCGCAGATCCAGAACATCATCCCCTCGGCCTTCTTCAAGACCAATGCCTGGGCGGCCCCCTGGCTCGGCGTGGTCGGCTCGGTCTTCATCCTCCTGGTGGGTCTGACCTATCTGACCTGGCGGCGCAAGCAGGCGGCGGCGAGGAAAGAAGGTTATGGCGAGGGGCACCACAACGAGCCCGAGCCTTTCTCCGGCGAGGCCCTGCCCAACCCCTGGATCGCCATCCTGCCCCTGCTCGCGGTGGGAGTGCTGAACCGGGTTTTCGGTGCGTGGATTCCGCAGTTGTACGGCAGCACCCACGAAATCGCGCTGGCCTCGGGCGGCAAACCGATCGTCACCGAGGTCTCCAAGGTCGCCGCCATTTGGGCGGTGGAAGCGGCGCTGCTGGTGGGCATTCTCACCGTGCTGGCGTTCGCGTTCCGGACAGTGAAGGCGAAGTTCGCCGAAGGGACCAAGGCGGCGGTGTCAGGCACGCTGCTGGCATCGATGAACACGGCTTCGGAGTATGGTTTCGGTGCCGTGATCGCGATCCTGCCGGGCTTTCTGATTGTCGCCGACGCGCTGAAGGCGATCCCCAACCCGCTGATCAACGAGGCGATCACGGTCACCACGCTGGCGGGCATCACCGGCTCGGCCACCGGCGGCATGAGCATCGCGCTGGCAGCGATGTCGGAGCAGTTCATCGCTGCGGCCAACGTCGCCGGCATCCCGATGGAGGTCCTGCACCGGGTCGCTTCGATGGCCAGCGGCGGCATGGATACGCTTCCGCATAACGGCGCGATCATCACGCTGCTGGCGGTCACCGGCCTCACGCATCGCCAGGCCTACGGCGACATCTTCGCCATCACCTGCATCAAGACCGTGGCGGTATTCGTGGTCATCAGTTTCTTCTACCTGACCGGGCTGTACTGAGCACCGCGTTCGCCGCAACAGGCAGAGGAAACAGACGCGCAGGGTCCGCGTTGTCGGCGCCGAATTTCCCGTGCATCGCGGCACTCGCAGGGCATCTCCGCGGTCAGAGCTTGCGGAGGCCGTGCTTGGGCCGTGTGTGGAGGGAGGGTGCATGTGCAGCCCGGCGTTCCGGATGATTCCCGCTGGCGGAATGACGCGAGCACAGTTCCTGCGGATTGCGGCGGGCGCGGCTGCGGCCCTTGTCGTCGGCGGCCGGGCGAAAGCGCAGGTGGCCGGCGAGTCTTCGGGAGGTGCGATGCCGACGCGTCCGATTCCTTCGACCCAGGAGCGCTTGCCCGTAGTCGGGCTGGGCACGCACGTGGGGTTCGACGTCCAGCGCGACTCTGCGGAATATTCGCGCCTGCCCGAGGTGTTGCGGACCTTGTTCGACGGCGGCGGGTCGGTGATCGACACCTCGCCGATGTACGGGCGGGCCGAGGCGGTGACGGGCGAGCTGCTCGCTGCGGCCGGGACGCGCAGCAAGGCCTTCGTCGCGACCAAGGTGTGGACGCGCGGCCGGGCCGAGGGTATCCGCCAGATGCAGGAGTCGATGCGCCTGCTGCAGGTGGAGCGCCTGGATCTGATGCAGGTGCATAACCTGGTGGACTGGCGGGTGCATCTGGCGACGCTGCGCGACTGGAAGGCCGAGGGGCGCGTGCGCTACATCGGCATCACGCATTACACCAACGGCGCCTACGGCGAGCTCGAGGCGGTGATGCGCGAGGCGCAATTCGATTTCGTGCAGATCAATTATTCGCTCGACGAAGCGGAGGCGGAACGCCGCATCCTGCCGCTGGCGGCCGAACGCGGCATGGCGGTGCTGATCAACCGGCCCTTCGGCGGCGGCCGGGTGTTGCGCCGCCTGCGTGACCGGCCGCTGCCGCCGTGGGCGGCCGAGATCGGCGCGACGAGCTGGGCGCAGGTGCTGCTGAAGTTCGTGCTGAGCCATCCGGCGGTGACGTGCGCGATTCCGGGCACCGGGCGGCCGGAGCATATGGCGGACAACGTGCGCGCGGCGATCGGCACGCTCCCCGACGCGGCGTTCTGGAAGCGCCATGTCGATTCGATCGGCGCCTGAGCCGCGGGGCAGGGCGCGTCGGGCCGTACGGCCCGGTTTCATGCTGCGGAGGCAAGGATGATTGCGCAAATCCGGTCCCATTTTCAGCCCGCTTTTCTGTCCAACCCGGCATTCGGTTCCGCGACCGATCGTCGCCGCCGCGTGCTGATCTTCGGCGCGATGGCGGCGGCTGCGCTGGCCGTGTTGCCGCGTGTCGCGAGCGGCGCGTCGGACCGTCTCCGCATCGGCATCATAGGCACCGGGCGGATCGGCGGCGCACTGGCGGAGCTGTGGGCGAAGGCCGGTTACGAGCTGCTGATCTCCTCGCGCCATCCCGACGACCTGAAGCCGCTCGCGGCGCGCCTGGGCGCCCACGTGCGGGTGGGAACGCCGCGCGAGGCGGCGGAGTTCGGCGATGTCGTGCTGATCGCGGTGCCTTACGGGGCGCTGCCGCAGGTGGGGCGCGACTTCGCGGGGCTGATGGCGCGGAAAGTGGTGCTGGAGACCGGCAATCCGCGCCCCGAGCGCGACGGGCCGATGGCGAGGCCGGCATTGGACCGCGGTACCGGGGTGGCGTCGGCCGAATACCTGCCGGGCGTGCGCCTGGTGCGGGCTTTCACGTCGGTGCCGTATCTGGCGCTGCGCAGCGAGGCGCATCGCAGCGGCGAGCGCGTCGGGGTACCGCTGGCGGCGGACGACCGCGACGCGCTGGCGGTCGCCGCGCGGCTGGTCGAGGATGCGGGCTTCGAGCCGGTGCCGGTCGGCGGGCTGGAGCGCGCCAAGGATTTCGACGTCGGTTCGCCGGTGTTCGGCCGGGCGCTGACGGCGCGCGAATTGCGGCAGGCGCTGGGCGTGGCGCGCTGAGGGCGCCGGCGATGCGCCCGCGTGGCGAACGCCCCATCCGCACCGGTGCGGGCGGCTGAGCGATGTTCGGGGCGCTCGTCCGCCGGGTGGTGCCGGTGCGCGAAGGCGAGACGCTGCCCTTGCTGCTCGCGACGGCCTACGGTTTCGCGATCCTGTATTCCTACTACCTGCTGCGCCCGGTGCGCGACGAGATTGGCGCGGCGGAGCGCGGCAACCTGCAGATCCTGTGGACGGCGGTATTCGTCGTGATGCTGCTGGCGGTGCCGCTGTATTCGGCGGCCGTGGCGCGCTGGCCGCGGGCGGTGTTCGTGCCGCTGGCGAACCGTTTCTTCGCGGCCAACCTGCTCGTCTTCTATGCCGCGCTGTATCTGCTGCCCGAGTCTGCACGCGCCTGGATAGACCGCGTGTTCTACGTGTGGGTGAGCGTTTTCGCGCTGTTCGTCGTCACGGTGTTCTGGGGCTTCGTCGCCGACCTGTTCCGCCATGAACAGGGCAAACGCCTGTTCGGCTTCATCGCGGTCGGCTCCTCGCTCGGCGGCATCGCGGGTTCGGCGACGACCGCGGCGCTGGCGCAGCATGTGCCGGTATTCCTGTTACTGCTGATGGCGGTGCTGCCGCTGGAGGTGGCGTCGTGGTGCGCGCGCGCACTCGACCGCCACGCGCAGCGCCAGCCGGCCACGCTCGCACGCGAACCGGAGGCGCGCATCGGCGGCAGCGCGTGGAGCGGGGTGCGGCTGGTGTTCCGTTCGCCGGCCTTGCTGCGCATTGCGCTGTGGCTGCTGCTGATGACCTTCGCGTCGACGATCCTGTACTTCGTGCAGGCGCACATGCTGGGCGAGACCTACACCGACCGGGCGTTGCGGCGGGTGTTCCTGGCCCGCGTGGACCTCGCCGTGAATGTGCTGACGATCGCGACGCAGATCTTCCTGACGGCCCACATCCTGCGCCGCCTCGGCGTGGGGATGACGTTGGCGCTGCTGCCCGCGGTCGCGCTCGTCGGCTTCGTCGCGCTCGGCACGGCGCCGTCGCTGGCCGTGCTGGTGGTCGTGCGCGTGCTCTACGACAGTGGCCGCCATGCGCTCGCGAAACCCGCGCGCGAGGTGCTATTCACGCTCGTGGGCCGCGAGGAGCGCTACAAGGCCAAGGCCTTCATCGATGCGGTGGTGTATCGCGGCGGCGATCTCGCGAGCGGCTGGATCTACGCCGGCCTCGCGGCGCTAGGCCTGTCGGTCGGCGCCATCGCCCTCGCTGCGGTGCCAGTCGCCGGCGGTTGGATGCTGATCGCGCGCCAGTTGGGGCGCTGGGAGGCCCAGGATCGCAGCTGAGCAAGGGCCGGGACGCCGGGACTGGGCGAGCCGTCACTTCCCCTTGGCGAGCAAGGCCTTCAGGTCGGCGAACGGGTTGTGCGTCGACACCGTGCCGTTGTCCGTCTGGATCGAGCTGCCCGCCTGCGCTTCGAGTTGGCGCTGGTGTTCGTTGTCGTGGCAGTAGATGCACAACAGCTCCCAGTTGCTGCCGTCGGGCGGGTTGTTGTCGTGGTTGTGGTCGCGGTGATGCACCGTCAGCTCGCGCAGGTTGGTGACGGTGAATTCGCGCGCGCAGCGGCCGCAGATCCACGGGTAGATCTTCAGTGCGCGTTCGCGGTAGCCGTCGCTGCGCGCGTCGGCGGTGCGCCGGGCATCGGCGACGATGCGGTCGAGCTTGCCGTGGTCGAATGTCTTCATGGCTGGGCGAATTGCAGGTTGTTGGTGGACGTTTCGATCCCCGCGGGATCTTGCCGGTTCATTGTGGACAAAAGCGTGGCTCCGCGTTGCCCTCAGAGCAGCGCTTCGATGTCGTCGGCGATGGCTTCCGGCGGGGTCATCGGTGCGTAGCGTTCGACATGCGTGCCGCTGCGATCGACGAGGAATTTCGTGAAGTTCCACTTGATCGCTTCGGTCCCGAGCACGCCTTTCGCGTGCGCCTTGAGCCATGCATAGAGCGGGTGGGCGTTGTCGCCATTGACCTCGATCTTGGCGAACATCGGGAAGCTGACGCCGTAGTTCGTCTCGCAGAACGCGGCGATTTCGGCGGCGTTGCCCGGTTCCTGCGTGCCGAACTGGTTGCACGGAAAGCCCAGCACCACCAGCCCGCGGTCGCGGTACTTCTCGTAGAGCTGTTCGAGCCCGGCATAGTGCGGGGTGAAGCCGCACTGGCTGGCGGTGTTCACGATCAGCAGCACCTTGCCGGCGTATTCGCCCATCATGGTCTTGCCGCCTGCGAGGCGCTCGACTTCGACGTCCCTGAGTTGCGCATCCATGACCTGTCCCTCCGGATCCTGCCTGCCGCGTGGCGGCGATGCCTCCCGGCGGGAGCCGGGAGGGCGGGGTGTCACGCTGTCACAGCAGCCCTTCGGCCTTCATCGCTGCGACGACCGCCGGGCGGGCGGCAACGCGGGCCTGGTAGGCGGCGAGCGCCGGCCACTGTGACAGCTCGAGTTCGATGTGCTTCGCCCAGCGTATCACTGTGAACAGGTAGGCGTCGGCGACGCTGAATTCGGCGCCCATCAGGTAGTCCTGGCCGGCGAGCTGTTCGGCGACGTATCCGAAGCGGCGTTCGAGCTTCGCGCGGCACATCGCCTTCCACTCGGCGGGCGTCGCCGGGTTGAAGAAGGGGCTGAAGGTCTTGTGGATTTCGGTGCCGATGAAGGTGAGCCAGGCCTGCAGCTTGTAGCGCTCGAGGGTGCCGTTGGCCGGGGCGAGCTTCTTGCCCGGCACCTGGTCGGCGAGGTACTGGACGATGGCGGGGCCTTCAGTGATCACGTCGCCGTTGTCGAGCTGCAGTGCGGGAACGTAGCCCTTGGGGTTGATCTTCCAGTAGTCCTGCCCCGATGCGGTGACCTTCTTCTGCAGGTCGACGACTTCCGTGTCGTACTTCAGGCCCGCCTCCTCGAGGACGATGTGGGGAGAGAGCGAGCATGCACCGGGTTTCAAATACAGCTTCATTGATGGGCTCCTTGATCGGGTGAGGGGTGGATTCTGGGGAGACCGCGCCGTGCGCATGCGCGCGCTGCGGCACGGCTTCCGGCGATTCGGATGACCGGGAACGCCCGCCGGCGGCGGTGTCCGGACATGCGCCAATGACCGCAGGATCGCGTCCGGGGTTCCGCAGAGCCTACGCGCCGAGCGTGTCCGTGGCAATCGCAAGCGCTGGGTGTCGCGCACGCTTGCCCGCGAAGCGCCGGAGTTTGCGATACTCGCGCCTCCGCAATCACGTCCCGCCGTACCGCATGAATCACCGCGAGCGCCTTCTCGAACTGCAATCGGAACTGCACGCGCACGAGGCGTTCTGGCGGCCGTCGCCGTTCCAGGTGCGGCGGCCTGCCTGGTGCGAGGCGCAGCCGGCACTCGCCGAAGCGGTGCTCGGCCTCGACGAGGCGACGCTCGAGCGTCTTATCGTCGATCCCGACGCCTGTCGCGCGTGGCTCGCTCCGCGCCTGCCCGTCGTCGAAACGCTGGAAGCGCTGTGCACGGTGCGGCAACTCAGCGCGCGCGACCTGCCGCCGCGCGACCCGCGTGCCGACCTGTTCATCCCCGGCCGCAAGCTCGCGCAGATCGACGCCTTCGCCGCGCACGGGCCGGCCGCCGGGGCGCCGGTGCTGGAGTGGTGTGCGGGCAAGGGGCATCTGGGGCGGCGGCTGGCGCTCCACGACCGCGTGCCGGTGCGTCTGCTGGAGATCGATGCCGCGCTGTGCCGGGCCGCGGAGCGGCTCGCCGAGGGGAGCGGGGTGGAGCAAAGCGTGACGTGCGGCGATGCGCTGGACGAGGGCGCGCGCCGCCATGTGAGCGGCCACGCCGTCGTCGCGCTGCATGCCTGCGGCGAGCTGCATCGCACGCTGGTCCGTCACGCGGCGCACGATCATGCGCACAGCTACCGCATCGCGCCGTGCTGCTATCACCTTGGCGCGGGGGACGGTTACCGGCCCCTGAGCCGCGCCGCCACGCTGGTGCTCGACGAGCGTGCGCTGCGCCTGGCGGTCACCGAGACCGTCACCGCGCCGCGCAACGTGCGTGCGCGCCTGGCGCGCGACCAGGCGTGGAAGCTGGGCTTCGTCGCGCTGCGCAACGAGATCGAGGGCGACGCCGTGCGCAGCTTCAAGCCCGTGCCTGCGGGGTGGCTGGCACTCGATTTCGCCGGCTTTTGCCGGGCGTTGGCGGCGCGCGAAGGCGTGCGCCTGCCGGCGTCGTCGGACTGGGAGCACTGGCTCGCCGTCGGCGAGCGCCGCCGCGCCGAAGTTCGCCGCCTCGAACTGGTCCGCCACGCCTTCCGCCGTGCACTCGAAGTGTGGCTGGTGATGGACTTGGCAGTGGGGCTGGAGGAGGCGGGCTTCGACGTGCAGGCGGGCACTTTCTGCGCCCGCGCGCTCACGCCGCGCAACCTGCTGCTGCTCGCGCGGCGGCAGGCGTGACGTTTGGAAACGTGCGATCGTTCCGGGCAAGAGGATAATATTAGGGTGTACTGTTCGACTTGCCGGTCTGCCACATCGACGCAAGCCTCCGGCGCTCCGGGGTCCCATCCGTTCGGGAGAATACATATGTATAAAAAGCTCGCAATCGCGTCGCTCGCGGCCCTCGCGCTCACTGCATGCGTCGTGGCGCCCCCGCATGGCGGCGCGGTGGTCGTCGCGCCGGCACTGCCGGCCCTCGTCGAATTCGACGTCGAGCCGTATTACTTCTATAGCGGCTATTACTACTATTACGACAACGCCCGCTGGCGCTATTCGAGGTCCCGGTCGGGGCCCTGGGTGGAGTTGCCGCGCAGCCACTACCCGCGGGAAATCCGCTTCAAGGGCCGGCGGGACGAATGGCGCGGCGACCGTGATCGCGACGATCGACGCTGGGACCGTGACGACCAGCGCCGCTCGGATCGGGAACGTCGCCGCGATCGCGACGACCGTCGGGGCGACGACGATGACGATCGCCGGCGCGACCATCGGGGCGATGACGGTGGCGACCGCCGCTGGTAGGAACGCGACGCCGAACGGCGCCGATGCCGCAGGGCAGGCCGGCGCAGCGCCGGCGGCGCCGGATCAGATCCGCGAGTCCTTGTCGGCCCGCGGATTCAGGACGAAGGCGTTGTCCGCCGTCTCGTGATACGTCGTCCCGAATCCCGCCAGGATCTCCTTCGAGCGTGCGTTCGGGTTGCCCCAGCACTGACAGGTGATCTTGTCGCAGGCGTCGATCAGGGTCGCCAGCGGCACCTTGCCTTTTTCATTGGCAAGATGTGCCACGAACGCTTCGTCGGTCGCGTAGATCTCGGTCCACTGGCTCACGTGGGATGAGGGGTAATCGGCGTGGTAGCAGATCACCCCGGGGTGATCGAGCATCACCTTGCACAGCGCCGCCTGGTTGGCGCGGAAATCGGCCTCGCGTCCGGCCTTGATGTCCCACTGGATCTTGAGCATGAATGCCATGGATGTTTCCTCCGCTAGGTGGGTGGTTGCAGGATGTTGTCGCGGCCCGCGTCAGCGCGGCGCGGGGCGCCCGAGGGCCTCTCGCAGCGTGGCGACGACATCGGCTCGCAGGTCGCGCCACGCGCGCTGCCTGGGCCTGACGAGGCGCTGGTTGAGTTCAAGTTCGATGCCGACGTAGAGCTCGGCCGGGAAGCAGCGCCGCAGGTAGGCCGTGAGGCCGTCGGACTTGCCCGTGTACGGGTAGTTGCGGCGTACCGTGAGCGCGGGCGAGCGGCGGCGCAGGCACGCGAGCCATTCGGCGCACAGTTCGGTTTCGCCCGGACGGGAGGGGTCGTAGAGCAGGCCGACGTCGGCCCGGCGCACGACGCCGTCGAGAACGGGCGTGAAGCTGTGGCTGGAGACGTGGATCACGCGGCGGCCCGCGTCGACCTCGGCCGCGACGAGCCGTTCGGCGCGGGTGCGGAAGGGCAGGTAGTACCTGTCGATGATTTCGCGCCGCGTTGCTTCCGGCTGCGCACGGATGGTTTCGCAGTGCAGGCCCGGGTGGCCCCGCGTGCGGTTGAGGTCCACGAGCAGGCGGCTGGTCGTCGCGTAGATCAGCGACGCGTGCAGTTCGTCCGCGAGGTCGCGTGCCATTGCGAGTGCGCCGGGATCGTAGCCGCGATGGCTCTCCAGCAGCGCCTCGCGCCCGGCGAAGAATTCGCGGTAACGCGGTGGAACGCGGTTGCCGCCGTGCTCGCAGGTGATCAGGAAACTATGGCCGGTGCCCGCGCCGTTCATCGCTCGAATCCCGTGAACAGTCGGCCGGCGGCCAGGCAGTCGCATAGTTGGCGGTAGACGAGCGCGAGGCGCGCGCGATCGAAGGGCTCGCCCAGTGCCGCGAGAATGCGACGCGCAAGGGGGCCGCGCGCGAGGATGGTGTCGAGCGCGGGCCGTGTCGCCGGCGTGAGCAGCGGATGGCCGGCGCAGGCGTCGAGGAGATGGCGCCAGAGCTCGCGCGCCTCGCAGCCACCGCCGCGGACGCCGAACAGCGCGAGATAGGCGGGGTCGGCGATCACGGCGTGGTCGGCGTCGCGGATCGTGTCGAGCAGGATTGCCGCGAGCGTCGCGGTGTCGATCGCGTGCTGCGCGGCGAGCGGACTCCAGCGGTTTTCGTACAGGGCCTGCGTAACGGCGGTCGTCGCGGCGGCGATCGCGAGATCCGCCTGCGGGCATTCCTGCACGTCGATGACGCGGATCTCCAGCGCGCTGCGGTCGAAGCGAGGGATCGCGGCGCGGGTGTTGAGCCATTCGTATTGCATCACCCCTTCGCTGTCGAGGGGGGCGATGTCGCGGTACATCGGCGCGAGTACCGTGGTTTCGTATTCGGCGCGACTCGACGCATTGTCGGGAATCACGCTGCCCATCAGCGAGGGCACGCGCATCGGGTGGAAGCGGTAGGACTCCATGCGGAAGTCGAGCTCGCGTCGGCGCTTCCCTTCGGCGACGGGCGAGCTTGCGGCGATCGCGGGCAGCAGCGGCAGCAGCACGCGCACCGCCGCGTGCAGGCGGGCGAACTCCCCGTCATCGGCGAAGGGCAGGTTCACGTGCATGCTCTGGAGGTTGGCCCAGCCGTGCTGGCGGCAGTCGAAGATGCGGTCGAAGCTGCGGTAGATCGCCGCGTTGTCGTGCGGCCACACGCGGGTCTCGCGTGCCGGGTCCATCCAAGGATGCGTCGCGGTGGGCATTAGTCGGGCGTTGTAGCGGGCGAGTTCGGCGTCGATACGGCCGATCTCGGCCTGGAAGCGCGGCACCAGTGCGTCCAGGTTCGCGCTCGGTCGCACATTCTTGAGTTCCACGACGTGCAGCACCAGCTCGTTGGACCACGCCAGCTCGCCGCGCGCGACTTCGGCGAGTTGGCGGCCGTCGGCGTCGCGCAGCAGGCGGTCGGCGATCGGTTGCACCGCGAGGGTGTCGCGGTCGACGATCATGTATTCGAGCTCGATGCCGCACGCGGCGAAAGCCTTCAGCGGCGGTGCGTTGCCGGTCATGTCATGCGCCCCGTGTGGTGTTCGAGGCGCGTCGCGAACACGTCCATTACATGATGATAGAGGGCGTCCTTGAGCACTCCGTCCTCGTTGCCGGCGTCGACATTGGGGTTGTCGTTCACCTCGATCACGCAGCAGCGTTCGCCGACCTTCTTGAGGTCGACGCCGTAGAAACCGTCGCCGATCAGGTTGGCCGCACGCAGGGCGGTGCGCAGGACGTCCGGCGGGGCTTCATCGAGCGAAACGGCGGTCGTGGGGCCCTCCTCGTAGGTGTCGTGCTCGGCGTCGCGGTGGATGATCTGCCAGTGCCCGCGTGCCATGTGGTACTTGCACACGAACAGCAGGCGCCGGTCGAGGATGCCGACGCGCCAGTCGAACGTGGTGGGCAGGTATTCCTGAGCGACGATCAGCTCGGACTTCTCCAGCAGGTGCGCGACCTGCGCGTTGAGCTCCTCGAGCGTCTCGGCCTTCACGACGCCGATCGACAGGCAGCTGTCGGGCTGCTTGAGCACGCAGGGCAGGCCCAGGGTGGGGACGATGTCCTGCACGTTGCCGCGATGCACGAGCAGCGTCTTCGGGATCGGGATGTTGTGCTGCGGCAGCAGTTCGGCGAGGTAGACCTTGTTGTTGCAGCGCAGGATCGAGACGGGGTCGTCGATCACGACGAGGCCTTCGGCCGCCGCGTGGCGCGAGAAACGATAGGTGTAGTGGTTGATGAAGGTGTTGTCGCGGATGAAAAGCGCGTCGAACTGCGGCAGGCGTGCGAGGTCCTGCCGCCCGACGATCTCGGTCGCGAGGCCCAGGGCGCGTGCGGCCTTCTCGAACTTGCGGATGGCCGCCGGGTTGGAAGCGGGCTGGGTGTTGTCCGGGTCGCGCAGGATCGCCAGCGTGAAGCGCGGCAGGTAGCGGCGTCGCGGGCGGGGCCAGCGGCCGGAGAAGTAGGCGCGAGCCGCTTCGATCATGAAGCTCTGGTGCGGCGGCGGGATCTCCCCGATGGCGATGGGCGTAACGCTTTTTACGTGCCATGCGTCGTTCTTGCGCACGAAGTTCGCCTGCAGGAAGGGGGCCTGCAGCAGGTTGAAGATCTGGCGGCTGAGCGGGTCGTAGCGTTCGGCGAGATTGCGCCCGAAATAGATGCTCAGCGTGAAGGTGTCCGATTTGATCGGGGCGAGCGCGGCCTGGATCAGGCCGTGCAGATCGGAGGTGAGAAGACGCACGAGGTTCTGCGACTGCAGGTCCTCGATCGTCGTGACGCCGGGCAGGGGCTTCTGGCTGCGCGCCTCGGCCAGCAGCGATACGTAGTAGCCCAGGCTCTGGTAGCGGTAGGAGCGGCACAGGTTGAAGACCTGCGTGACGCCGTGGCCGGCACACGCTGGATCGGTGAGGTAGTCGCGGGCGGAAACGACGCAGACGTCGGGCATCGCCAGCGGCCAGTCCTTGGGGGTGCTGACGACGACCAGTATGGTCATGTGCGCTTTCCCCCCGGCGGGCGGATCACGAGCAGGTTGGCGTCGTGGGTGAGGATGCCGAGCAGGATCGCCCCCACGGCACGGTCGATACCGAGCCAGTATTCGCGCGACGGCCCGTACGGGTGAGGTCCGTAGGGGTCCGACACGCGTACGGTGCGGCGCGGGCGGTCGTAGCCCGACAGGACGACGAAATGGCCGCCAGGGGTGCCGCGGATGTCGTCGGGAAGGTCCTGCGGGCCGTATTCGCGCCGCGTGCGATACAGATAGGTCGAACTCAGGCCGGTGAGGATCGGAACCCCGCGGCGCATCAGGCCGCGCAGGAGGTAGCGGGAGAGGTCCTTCAGCCGCAAGCGTCCGCCGAGGCTCAGGAAGTCGAGGTATCCCGCGGTCACTTCCTGAACGCGCGGGTCATCCACCTTTTCCATGCGCTGGCTCAGCAGGCGGTCGCTCAGGTCTGCGCCCGGCGCGAACCACGTGGGGTCGAACACCTGCAGGTTGTAGGTGTAGATGGTTGCCTCGAAGCCCTGCCGCAGCGCATCGCAGGCGAGGAAGACGGCAACGGTGCCGCCGCGCTGGAGCTTGCTGGTGCGTTCGATGACGTCCCGGAGGCGTTCCTCCCGCCCCCAGTAGCGATAGATCGCGTGCAGGCAGGTCGGCCCGCAGGTCGTCTCGTCGGGCTGCGGCAGCATCTCCACCGGCAGGTCGAGGTGGTCGCGCAGCACGGATTCAATCCGCAACGGGAGGAAAGAGGGCCCCGCGCCCGTCGCGAGGGGCCGGCATGCCGATGTGATCCGACCTGTGGCTCATGTCGCCCTCCCCGGAAGCGCGTCGGTCGCGGCGTCGCCCCTCTGGCGCCGCAGGCCTTGTGTGCGTCTATGCCATCCCTGAGCGTTACCCTGACTGAATGATAGGTGCAAATAGTCGAAGTGCCAGCCGTGGTGCGAAACCTCCGTGCGGGAATTGCGCGGGATGCGGTCGCACGCCGGGGGCGTTTCCCGCTCAGGCTTCGATCAGGCCGGAGCGCACGGCGATCAGCGCCAGCTCGGCGGCATTGGCGGCGTTGAGCTTCTGCTTGATGTGGTAGAGGTGGGTGCCGACGGTGCTGGGGCTGAGCTTGTGGGTGTCGGCGACCTGGGTCACGGAATTTCCTTTCGCGAGTTCGAGGAAGACGGCGAATTCCTTGTCCGTGAGCGCGTCGGCGGGGTCGTTGCTGCCGCCGAACTGGGCGAGCGCGAGCTGCGGCGCGAGCTCGGGGTCGACGTAGCGCTGGCCGCGCGCGACCTGGGCGACGGCGCGCACCAGTTCCTGCGGCTGGGCGCGCTTCGAGAGGTAGCCGGTGGCCCCGGAGCGCAGTGCGCGCATCGGGATCTGTGAGTCCTCGTGTGCCGACAGCATCAGCACGCGGGCGCCGGGGTGGTGCGCGCGCAGGCGGTCCAGCGCGCACAGGCCGCCCAGCCCGGGCATGGTCACATCCATCACCAGGGCGTCGGGCTGATGCTCGCCGAACGCGGCGATCGCGGCCTCGCCGCTGTCGGCCTCGGCAACGATGGTGGCGCCGGCGCCTTCGAGCAGCATGCGGAAGCCCATGCGGACGATGGCGTGGTCATCGGCGAGGACGAGGCGGAGGTTTTCAAGAATGCTGGCCATGGAAGCTTACCTCGGTGGGAATCTCGGTCGGAGTTTCAGTCGGAAGGGGGTGCGGCAGGCGGGCGCTGACGCGCAGGCCGCCGCCGGGGGTGGTGTCGAATGCGAGCTCGCCGTGCAGCTCGGCGACGCGCTCGCGCATGCCGGTAAGGCCGTAGCGCCCCGGGCGCGGGGCGGGCGGCAGGCCGCGGCCGTTGTCGCGCACTTCGAGCGCGACGGCGCCGGGCTGGAAATCGAGCCGCACTTCGACGTGCGTGGCGCCGGAGTGGCGCGCGACATTGGTCAGGCTTTCCTGCAGCAGGCGGAGCACCGTGAGGCCCAGCGCTTCGCCGGTCGGCGCACCGGCGGGGGCGGTGCGGCAGTCGATCCGGATGTCGGGATGGTGGCCGGACCACAGGCGGCAGTAGTCGGCGACGGCGCGGTCGAGCTGGCCGGTGTCGGCGCCGGCGGGGCGCAGGCGCTGAAGGATCGTGCGCACGCCGTCCTGCATCTGGCCGGTCATCGCGAGGATGGCCTGGGCGCTGCCGTGCAGCTGCGGATGGTCGTCGCTGCGCTGCAGGATGGCGCCGGAGATCGCGCGCACCGCGGTGATGGCCTGGCCGAGTTCGTCATGCAGCTCGCGCGCGATCACGCGCCGCTCCTCCTCGAGACGGGCCTGCACGGCGCGTGCGAAGGCCTGGTCCTCTTCGAGGCGCAGGTTGTGCGCGCGGGTGTCGTCCAGCGTGTCGGCGAGGCGGTTGTAGCTCGCGGCGAGGCGGTCGAGTTCGGCGACGCGGTAGCCGGGCAGGCGCACGTCGAAGCGGCCGTCGGCGCCGCGCGTGAGGGCGGCGTCGATCTGCGCGAGCGGCGCGAGTGCGCGGTGCAGCGCGAAGCGCGCGGCGAGCGCGACGACCAGCAGCAGCGCGAAGGCGGTGCCGAGGCCGGCGGTTAGGTCGTCCCAGGCGTCGAGCACGGCACGCGAGGCGTCGGGGCGCAGCACGATCTGGCGGTCGCCGGCGTCGAAGTGGCGCACCGGCAGCGCGGGCGTCATGCGTTCGGCAAACCAGTCGGGGGCGAAGCGGCCGGGCTTGTAGGTCGACTCGGGCGATACGTATAGGCGGGCGCCGTCGGGGGCATGGACTTCCAGATGGTTCGCGCGCAGCCGCCCGACGGCGCGCAGGTGCGCCATCAGGCGTTCGGGGCCGTCGGCGCGGTCGCGCAGGGTTTCGGAGACGAGCACCGCGACCCATTGCTGCGCGACGTGGCTCGCGGCGAGCACTTCTTCGTGGATCGACTTGCGCGTCTCGCGCACCCACCAGCCGGCGCCGACGAGCAGGAGCAGCGCAAGCGTGGCGGCGAGCACGAGGCCGACGCGGGTGCCGAGGGTGGTCGATCTAGCGCGCATGGGCTTTCTCCAGTACGGCCTGTTCCGCGGCCGGATAGAGGTGCACGACCGAGCGGCGGTATTCGCGCTCGACCTCGGCGAGGCCGCGGAACTGCGGCGGGACGGCGCGGGCGAGCATCTCGGTCATGTCGAGGCCGGACTCGGCGCCGTCGCGCATCGCGGCGGCGAGCCATTCGAGGTAGCCGCGCGTCTGGCGGATCGGCGTGTCGTCGGCCGACGGGGCGCCGTGGCCGGGTACCCACAGCTTTGCGGGGATCGCTGCGAGGCGTTTCAATGCGGCGAGCCAGTGCGTGAGGTTCGCGTGCGGCGTCGTCGCGGCGCGGTCGTGGAAGAGCAGGTCGCCCGCGAAGACGGTGCCGGTCGCATGGTCGATCACGACGACGTCGGCCGGGGTGTGGCCGTCGAGCGCGACGATCTCGATGTCGCGCCCGCCGACGCTGCGCCGCCCCGGTGCGAGCGCCTGGGCGGGCGTCACGCGCTCGGTGCCCTTCATCCAGTCGCCCGACATGCGGTAGAGGTTCTCGTTGAAGGTCTCGCCGTCCTTCTGGATGCCGCGCAGGGTCTCGGGCAGCGCCGCGAGGGTGGCGGCGGGGAAGGCCTGGTTGCCGAGGAAGTGGTCCGGGTGGTGGTGGGTGTTGATCGTCAGCACCACCGGCAGCGGGGTCACGCGCCGGATCGCCGCGAGCATCTGCTCGCCGTAGCGGCGCGACGGGCCGGTGTCGATGACGACGACGCCGTCCGTGCCGACGAGGAAGCCGGTATTGACGATGTTGCCGCCGTTGGCGGGCGTGAAGTCCTCGCGCAGGCCGACGAAGACGTGCACGCCGGGGGCGATTTCACGCGGCTCCAGGCGGTAGTCGAAGCGGGCGGCGTCGGGGACGGCGGGGGTAGCGGCGGCCGACGTCAGCGCGGGCGTCAGTGCAAGGCCGAGGAGCAGCAGCACGCGCGGCAGGGCGGGCGTCCTCATTGCGTCACCCACGCGTCGATGCGGTTGCCGTTGTTGTCGCGGCCGCGTGCATGGATGCGCGTTCCGGCCGCAGCTTCGGCGGGCAGGTCGATGGTGAACAGCGGGTTCTCGGAAACCGGTTCGTAGGCGCGGATGCGCATCAGTTCGGCGCCGGATTCGTCGCCGAGGCTCAGTTCCTCGACATGGAACACCGGGATGCCGGGGGCGAGGCCGGTGTCCATCGGGTGGATCACGCGCATGCGCAGGCGTTCGCCGCCATCGGTGCGCGGGAAGATCCTGCCGCTGACCTGGTTCAGGCGCTCCTGCCACTCGGGCGAGCCCGAGCCGGTGGACGGCGCCGTGCACCCGCCGCCCGTCGCCGTGATCCACGCGCCACCCACGTGCCACACGCCGTCGGCGGTGCGGGCGGCCGCGCGCACCGGCGAGGACTGCTGCAGCTTGAGGCGGAAGGCGAGGGCGGGGCGCGCCTTCATCGGCTGGAAGCGCAGCACCGGGAGGATGGGATTGAAGTCGGCGAAGACGAGCACCTCCTCGACGCCGGGCAGTTCGCTCGCATCGACGGAGACCGGGACGTTGAGCGAATCCTCGGCGATCAGTGGCGCCACGACTTTCACGCGCGCATCGAATACGACGCTGGCGCCCGCGAAGAAGGTCTTCACCATGTCACCCCAGCGCGCCGACTCGAGCGGATCCGCGCTGGCGGCTGCGGCAGCAGGGGGGGCGGCCGGCGCCTCGGTGACGGGGCACAGCCAAAACATCGCCAGCACGATCAGGGTCGAACTGCGCATCGGTCTCCTCCGCGGGGGCGGTCGATGCCGCCCTCCTTGTTTGTGCACCGATTCGAGCAAGGGGTGTGCCACGCAGCGGATCAGCGCATCTGTGCAGGCCGCGGGGCGCAGTTGCTCCAAAACGGAACAGGTGCTGTCAATCAGAGCAATGAAAATCGCTAGATGTACCGATATCGCCTTGAAAAACTCGTTGCTTGGGCCATGTTTCAGGAACCGGAGAGGATTTTCGGTGGCAGCGGCCCGGTGGCACGCCCTTTGCGAACCCTGCAGCCGAATCCGGTCGCCCGGTCAGGGAGGCGGTTTCCAACAATACGACGAGATTCGAAAAGGAGGATTCAAATGGAGCAGATCCGGAAACGCGCAGGGTGGTCCGTCGCGGTGTCCGTCCTCGCGCTGTCCCTGGCAAGCATGGGGAGCGCGCAGGCCAAGGAGGTGACCGACGCGGACATCCTCGCGGATGGCACCGGCAATACCTCGCAGGTCGTTACCCACGGCCTCGGCACCAAGGGGCAGCGTTTCAGCCCGCTGGCGAAGGTGAACCCCCAGACGGTCAAGAACCTCGTGCCGGTATGGTCGTTCTCGTTCGGCGGCGAAAAGCAGCGCGGCCAGCAGTCGCAGCCGCTGGTGCATGACGGCAAGATGTTCGTGACCGCCTCCTACAGCCGCATCTTCGCGCTTGACGTGAAGACCGGCGAGAAGCTGTGGAAGTACGAGCACCGCCTGCCCGATGGCATCATGCCCTGCTGTGACGTGATCAACCGCGGCGCTGCGATCTACGGCAACCTCGTGATCTTCGGTACCCTCGACGCGCAGCTCGTCGCGCTCGACAAGGACACCGGCAAGGTCGTGTGGAAGGAGAAGATCGAGGACTACAAGGCGGGCTATTCCTTCACCGCCGCGCCCCAGATCGTCAAGGGCATGCTCATTACCGGCAACTCCGGCGGCGAGTTCGGCATCGTCGGGCGCGTGGATGCGCGCGATCCGAAGACCGGCAAGCTGATCTGGACGCGTCCGGTGGTCGAAGGCCACATGGGCTTCAAGTACGACAAGGACGGCAACCAGGTCGAGAACGGCATCAGCGGCACGACCAACGCCACCTGGCCGGGCGACCTGTGGAAGACCGGCGGCGCGGCACCGTGGCTGTCGGCCTACTATGATCCGGACGTCAACCTGATCTTCATCGGCACCGGCAACCCGGCGCCGTGGAACAGCTGGCTGCGTCCGGGCGACAACCTGTACTCGTCCTCGACCGTCGCGATCGATCCCGACACCGGCAAGATCGTGTGGCACTACCAGACCACGCCGCACGACGGCTGGGACTACGACGGCGTGAACGAATTCGTGTCCTTTGAGTACAAGGATCCGAAGAGCGGCAAGATGGTCAAGGCGGGCGGCAAAGCGGACCGCAACGGCTTCTTCTTCGTCAATGACCGCACCAACGGCAAGCTGCTCAACGCCTTCCCGTTCGTGAAGCAGATCGACTGGGCCAAGGGCATCGACCTGAACACCGGCCGTCCGCTCTACGATGACAAGAAGCGTCCGGGCAACCCCTTCACCGAAGGCGGCGGCGACGGCAAGAAGGGCGAGGTGGTGCTGAACGCCCCGTCCTTCCTGGGTGGCAAGAACCAGATGCCCATGGCGTTCAGCCCGAAGACCGGCTACTTCTACGTACCGGCCAACGAGTGGGCGATGGACATCTGGAACGAGCCGGTGTCGTACAAGCGCGGTGCGGCCTACCTCGGCGCGGGCTTCACGATCAAGCCGATCAACGACGATTACATCGGCGCCCTGCGCGCGGTCGATCCGGTCAGCGGCAAGATCGTGTGGGAAGTGAAGAACAGCGCTCCGCTGTGGGGCGGCGTCCTCGCGACCGGCGGCAACCTGGTGTTCTACGGCACTCCCGAAGGCTACCTGAAGGCGATCGACGCGACCTCCGGCAAGGAAGTCTGGAAGTTCCAGACCGGCTCCGGGATCATCGCACCCCCGATCACCTGGGAAGACAAAGGCGAGCAGTACATCGCCGTGGTGTCGGGCTGGGGCGGCGCGGTGCCGCTGTGGGGCGGGGATGTCGCCAAGCGCGTGAACTTCCTCGAGCAGGGCGGTTCGGTGTGGGTGTTCAAGCTGCATAAATCCTGATCGGCTGGCAGGGGCCGGGCGGACGCGTCCGCCCGGCGACCGCCCCGGTTCGCCGGGGTGGCCCGCTGAGCCTGCCTGGGCCTGCCGTGTGGCGCCCGGGCGGGTTCAGCCGGCCATCTCGCCAAAGTCTCAACTTCCGATTTTCCGCATCTCGCCAGAGAGGATCCGCACGTGAAACGTCTCCCCCTGAAGTCGCTCGCTGCCGCGACCCTGCTTGCCCTCGCGACGCAGTCCGCCACGGCCGTGGACCGCAGCACCCCGCGCGAGGCCCGTACGCTGTTCGAACAGGCGGTCAAATACATGGAAGCGAACGGCCCCGACCGTGCCTTCGCCGCCTTCAACGACCGTAGCGGCCAGTTCGTGCGCAAGGACCTGTACGTGTTCGTGATCGACGACAAGGGCGTCTACCAGGCGAGCGGCGCTGCACCCGAGGCGCTCGTCGGCCTGACCGTGCTGAACACGACCGACGCGGCGGGCAACCCGCTGTTCCGCGAGATGATCGACAGCACGCGGGTCACGCCCGAAGCGACGGTGCGCTACATGTGGCTCAACCGCCTGACCAACAAGGTCGAGCCCAAGGTCAGCTATGTGCGCAAGATCGGCGGTTACGTGCTGGGCGTCGGTTATTCGGCACCGCGCGCGAGCGCCGACGACGCCCGTGCGATGCTCGAACGCGCCGTCGCACTGGCGCGTAGCGAAGGTCACGTCAAGGCTGCCGCCGCGTTCAACGATCGCCGCGGCGGTTTCGTGAAGGACGACCTCTACGTGTTCATGGTGAACCTCGACAGCGGCAAGTTCGAGGCGATGGGCATGAATCCTGCTTTGTCAGATACTGATGCGAGCGGCCTCGCCGACGCCGAAGGCCACAAGATCGTCGCCGAGATGATCGAGAAGCTGAAATCGGCCGATGCGGCCACCGTGGACTACGTGTGGCGCAATCCGGTGACCAACCGCGTCGAGAAGAAGCGCTCCTACGTGCGGCGCGAGGGTGGCTCGCTGATTGGTGTCGGGCACTACGTGGAGTAAGTTGCAGCAGCATCGGACGCCGGGATTTCCGGCGCCGGGGGTGGGGAAGGTGGCAAGAACGAGGCAGGCGTTCCGAGGGATGTTCGTGCAGGCGCTGGTCGCCCTGTGGGCGCTGGCGGCCGTGGTGCCGCATGCGCGCGCTGGCGACGGGGCTGCGCCCATCGCAGGCCTGTCGGGCCTCACGATTCGCGTGGACGGCGAGGACTGGGGCAGCGCCGCGCGCGACGAGGTCGAAACCCTGCTCAACGCCGTCGCGGATGAACTCACCGGGGGCGCGGCGCATGGACTCGTGAGCCCCGTCGTCGTCAGTTACGCCGCGGGCAGTCCGGTGACACTGTTCGACAAGGGGCACGACGGCGAATACCGCGTGCACCTGTCCGCGCGCAATCGTGGCTGGGCGCAGTATGTCTACCAGTTCGGCCACGAGCTGTGTCACATCCTGTCCAACTATGACCACCGTGCGCACGACACGACGCGTCGCACGACACAGTGGTTCGAGGAGGCGCTGTGCGAGGCGGCCGGCCTCTACGTGCTGCGCAGCATGGCGGTGCGCTGGCGGACCGATGCGCCGTATCCGGGCTGGGAAGCGTACGCGCCCAGCCTGGCTTCCTATGCCGAGCATCTCGTCGCCGAGCCGCATCGCCGGCTTCCGGCCGGCACGTCGGCCGCTTCATGGCTGAAGTCGACGCTTCCCCGTCTGTCGGCCGATCCCTATCGCCGTGGTGACAACGAGGTCGTCGCCAATCTGCTGCTGCCGCATTTCGAGCGCGACTCCGCACGCTGGGTCGTGTTGCGCTATCTCAACCTCGAAGCGGTAAGCGCCGACGGAATTGCCGGCTACGTCCGCGAGTGGCGCGAGGAAGTACCCGACGAACACCGTGCGTTCATCGACGCCCTCGCGAGCACGCTGGGGCTGGCCGAGGGATAGCGATGACGTTGGACCCGCTCAGCGGAATCCGCTCGGATCGCGGTCCATGATGGCGTTGCGCAGGCGGATCTCCAGCGCCAGGCGCTGCACGTAGCGATCCATCTCGCGGTCGCCGACGGCGCTTGCGCGCGGGCCTTCTTCACCACTGAGGCCGGGGCGACCGAACACGCCCGAGTCTTCCTTCAGCTTCATCCCTTCATCGAGCGCTTGCGACTGCCGGTCGAAGGATTTGTCGCTGACGGTGTCTGCTGCGACGGCGGACGGCAGCGCCAGAATCAGCACTGCGCCGAGAAGCGCGAGGGCGGCTGACTTGTGTGTCATGAGCCTCTCCTGAAATTGTGACTCCCTGAAGCCCTTTGTATTTGTTGGACTGCCTCCTGTGTATGTCCACTATAGGTGAGAGGGATGCCGATATCTGTAGTCACCCGGGCGCAAGCGCGGGCCCGGTGCCGCTGGCGCGGGCCTCGAGCAGTCCGTCCAGATCCTGCGCCGCCATCGGGCGACCGAACAGGTAGCCCTGGCCTTCGTGGCAGCCGTGCCGGCGCAGCAGCGCCGCCTGCTCGACGGTCTCGACCCCTTCTGCAACCACTCGCAGGTTCAGCGAGCGGGCGATCTGGATGATCGCGCGCGCAATCGCGCGGTCCTCCGCGTTGCTGCACACGTCGGTCACAAAGGAGCGGTCGATCTTCAGCTTGTTCAGCGGGAAGCGTTTCAGGTACGCAAGGCTCGAGTATCCGGTGCCGAAATCGTCGATCGCGAGTCCGTAGCCCGCACGCTTCAGCGCGTCGAGCACCTCGTGCGCGGCATGCACGTCTTCCACCAGAGTGGATTCGGTCAGTTCGACCTCGATCATGCGCGGCGGCACGCCGGTGTCCCGCTGCGCAGCAGCGAGTGTCGCGATGAGGTCCGAGCGGTAGATCTGCAATCCGGATACGTTGATGCTGACCTGCATCGACAGCCCCGCATCGCGCCAGCGGCGCGCCTGACGGAAGGCTTCGTGGATGACCCACTCGCCGATCGGCAGGATCAGGCCGCTTTCCTCCGCGACAGGGATGAACCGGCTTGGGCCCACCGGCTCGCCGTCGCGCGGCGTCCAGCGCAGCAGCGCCTCGGCGCCGAAGATGCGGCCGGTGCGCATGTTGACCTGCGGCTGGTACACCAGGCTGAACTCGTCGCGCCCGAGCGCCTGCCGCAGACGGCTGTGCATCACCAGGCGCTCGGCCGCCTTCGCGTTCATCTTTTCGTCGAAGTAGCTGAAGGTGCCACGTCCGCACTCCTTGGAGTGGTACATCGCGGTATCGGCCTTCTGCAGCAGCGTGTCGAAGTCGCTGCCGTCACCCGGATAGATCGCGACGCCGATCGAGCCGCCGACGCTCAGCACCTGGCCGTCGATCTCGACCGGTGCGTCCATGCAGGCTTCGATCTTGCGGGCAACGGTGACGACGTCCTCAGGGCACGGGACGTGCTCGAGCAGGATCACGAACTCGTCACCGCCGAGGCGGCTGATCATGTCGGTGCCGTAGAGCGCATGCCGCAGGCGATCGGCGACGGCGACCAGCAGCGCGTCGCCCACCGGGTGGCCGAGCGAGTCGTTCACGCGCTTGAAGTGGTCGAGGTCGAGGAACAGCAGGGCGAGATGTCGCCCCGTGTGACGTGCGTGCTCGGCGGCCTGCGCGAAGCGTTCGCGCAGCAGCGTGCGGTTCGGCAGCCCCGTGAGGGCGTCGTGGCGCGCGAGGAACTGGACCCGCTCTTCAGCCTGCTTGCGTCGCGTGACGTCCGAGAAGGCGCCGACGAAATGCGCGACGCGCCCCGCTTCGTCGCGCACGACCGAGATCGACAGGCGCTTCGGATAGATTTCGCCGTTCTTGCGGCGATCCCAAATCTCGCCTTCCCAGCGGTTCTCGACCAGCAACGTTTCCCACATGCGGCGGTAGAACGCCGCGTCGTGACGTCCCGACTTGAGCAGGGAGGGGGACTGGCCGATCACCTCGGCCGGCGCGTAGCCGGTGATGCGCACGAAGGCGGAGTTGACGCTGATGATGCGGTTGTCCGCATCGCACATCATCAGGGCTTCGCCGCTGTTCTCGAATACGGTGCTCGCGAGCTCGAGCTGGTGCTGCTGGCGCTTCTGCGCGTTGATGTCGGAATAAACCCAGATCGAGCCGCCGTGCGGCTGCTGCGGGTCGAGCGGGCGGCCGACGCGGTAACACCAGATCGGTCGGCCGTCGCGGCGCTGCAGCAGCACCTCGTCCTCGCTGAAACCCTGGGCTTCGAGGCGGTGATAGAGGCGGATGCCGTTCTCCCGCCAGTCCCGCGCCGAGGCGTAGAGCATTGCCGTCTTCCGGCCGACGAGGTCCTGCGCGCTGTCATAACCGAAGATCTCCGCCATGCGGGGGTTGCAGCGCAGGATCACGCGGTCCTGTATGTACGCGATGCCGACGTGCGCGTTGTCGAAGATCACGCGCTGCTCGTCGAGCAGTTCCTGCAGGCGACGCTCGGCTTCCTTGCGTTCGGTGATGTCCTGCAGCGTCTCGATCGCTCCGATCACGCACCCGTGCTCGTCGCGGATCGGTGCCGCCGTGAAGTGGAGCCACATCCCGCCCTGCCCGAGGTGCGGAAAGAAATCCTCGGCCTCGTAGCTGCCCGGAATGCTCTTCGACGGCCGGTACTTGTCCGGGTAGTACGTCGGGATGAGCATCTCGATGCACCCCGAGGCGACCAGGTCGGCCATCACAGGCCGCCGCTCGGGGTAGAAGGGGCGCCACTGGTCCGAGGTGCCGACGATCTCGTCGGCCAGTATTCCGAGCATCAGTTCGCAAGCGCGATTCCAGTAGCGGACGTGGTGCTCGCTGTCGATGACAAAGGTCGCGACCGGCGAACCGCTGACCAGTTCACCGACACGTGTCTCCAGGGTTTCGATCATCGTCGAGTGGGGCGGGAAGGATTGGTTTATAGGAGTTATTTATGGACTTATACGTGAAACAGCTTACTGGCTGCTTGCAGGTCTTGGCGAGCAAAACATGTGCCCGTGGCCCCTCGAGCCCAAAGCCCAGATATTCCGCGGCTTTCCAGTGTGAAGGCGATCGGCGATTACAGTTTTGCGACATTTGCTATCAGCTTTGCCCCGCCCGGACCCGGCGTGCCGATTGCGGAAGGGCCTGATTGACAACCGGAGAGCCTTGTAGCAATGAGGGTTTGCGCGGGCTTCGTGTTTGTCCGCGCGGATTTAGTGCGCTGCAATAGCGGCGGAGAGCCCTCATTGAGGCGCGGGGGATTTTTTGCCACCATGCGCGGCGTTTCCTGATTTTTACCCAATGATGTCGTGGTCTTTCGTGCGTCCCGAACCACGGGCGCGAAACCGCTGTGAAGAACTCATGAGGAATTCCGGATGAAAAAGACTGCATTGCTGTTCGCCATGCTCGCCCTGACCGCGGGCGGCGCCTTCGCAAAAGACTGGAAAGAGATCCGCCTGGCGTCCGAGGGTGCCTACCCCCCGTTCAACATCACCGCCGCCGACGGCTCGCTGCAGGGCTTCGACGTCGATATCGGCAATGCCCTGTGCGCCGAGATGAAGGCCAAGTGCACCTGGGTGAAGCAGGAATGGGACGGCATGATCCCGGCGCTGGTCGCGCGCAAGTTCGACGCGATCATCGCCTCGATGTCGATCACCGAAGAGCGCAAGGCCAAGGTCGACTTCACCGACAAGTACTACGCCTCGCCGCTGGCGCTGATCGCCAAGAGCGGCTCGCCGCTGCGTCCCGACATGGCCTCGCTGAAGGGCAAGAAGGTCGGCGTACAGCGCGGCACCGTCTCCGACAACTTCGCGACCAAGTATTGGGAAGGCAAGGGCCCGGAGCTGGTCCGCTACGCCAAGCAGGATGAAGCCTACCTCGACCTGAAGTCGGGGCGTCTGGACGCCGCGTTCGCCGACTACCTCGAAGCCTACGGCGGCTTCCTGACCAAGCCCGAAGGCCAGGGCTACGATGTCGCCGGCGACCGCCTGTTCGGCAAGAACGCCGAGGAGAAGGGTGTCATCGGCGAGGGCATCGGCATCGCCGTGCGCAAGAAGGACAAGGAGCTGACCGCGCAGCTCAACAAGGCCCTCGCGGCCATCCGCGCCAACGGCAAGTACGAAGAGATCCGCAAGAAGTACTTCCCGATGGACATCTACGGCAACTGATCATTGCCCTGAAGACAAGCGCCGGATTGCCTCTGCAAGCGGCGCTTTTTCTTTTCCCGTTTCCCCGGAGTCCGTGAGTAATGGATGCCCTGATCGAATATTCCCCCAGCCTGCTCGGCGGTGCGTGGGTCACCCTGAAGGTGGCGCTGCTGTCGCTGGTGCTCGCGGTCGCCAGCGGGCTGCTGGGGGCGGCGTGCAAGCTGTCGGATTTCCTGCCGCTGCGCCTGTGGACCATGCTCTACACGACGATCGTGCGCGGCGTGCCCGACCTGGTGATGATGCTGCTGGTGTTCTACGGCGGCCAGCTGCTGCTCAACGAGGTCATCGACTACTTCGAGTGGGAGTTCATCGAGATCAACCCCTTCGTCGCCGGCGTGCTGACGATCGGCTTCATCTTCGGCGCCTATTTCACCGAGACTTTCCGCGGCGCATTCCTCTCCGTGTCCGCGGGCCAGCTCGAGGCGGGGCGCGCCTACGGCATGACCGGCTGGCAGGTGTTCCGGCGGATCATGTTTCCGCAAATGTTGCGCTATGCGCTGCCCGGCATCGGCAACAACTGGCTCGTGCTGCTGAAGAGCACCGCGATCGTGTCGATGATCGGGCTCTCGGACATGACCTCGCTCGCCGACCAGGCGGGGCGCTCCACGCACCAGCCCTTCACCTTCTACCTCGCCGTCTGCGCCTTGTACCTCGCGATGACGGCGGTGTCGGGCTACGTCCTCAACCGGCTCACCGCGCGCTACAACGTCGGCGTCCGCGAAGCCAACGTCTGACGGAGCCGGAGTCATCATGGAACTGTTCGATTTTCAGGTCATCACCAGCAGCCTGCCGGAGTTCTGGCGCGGCCTGCTGATGACGCTGCAACTCACCGGCATCGCGCTGCTGTGCGGCTTCGCCGGCGCGGTGCCGCTCGCCGTGGCGCGCGTATCGAAGAACCGCTGGGTGAGCGGCCCGGTCGCCGCCTACACCTACTTCTTCCGCGGCACGCCGATGCTCGTGCAGCTGCTGCTGATCTACTACGGCGCCGGCCAGTGGCAGTGGATGCAGGCGGCGTGGGAGGCGGGCCACCCGGTGTGGCTGCTGTTCCGCGAACCCTTCTTCTGCGCGCTGGTGGCTTTCGGCCTCAACACCTGCGCCTACACGATCGAGATCATCGCCGGCGCGATGCGCAACACGCCGCATGGCGAGATCGAGGCCGCCAAGGCGATGGGCATGAGCCGTTTCAAGGCGCTGCAGCGCATCGTGCTGCCGTCGGCGCTGCGCCGCATGCTGCCTTCGTACAGCAACGAGGTGATTTTGATGCTGCAGGGCTCGGCGATCGCCAGCGCGGTGACCCTGGTAGACATTACCGGCGCCGCGCGCAACGTGTATTCGCGCCATTTCGCACCCTTCGAGGCCTTCGTCTTCGCCGGTCTCGTCTACCTGGTGCTCACCTTCCTGCTGGTGGGCATGTTCAAGTACGCCGAAGGCCGTTGGCTCGTCCATCTCGCACCACGCAAGGCCACGAAGCGCAAGGAGGCAGCATAATGAACCACGCCGCGACTTTCGAACGGATCAACGTCGGTGACCCCTACAACTCCATCGGCCTGTACGAGGCGCCCCAGGATGCGCTCAACGACGTGCGCTCCGCCGTCACGCAAGGAACTGCAATGAACCAGACCGCTACTGTCGAGCAGGTCCGCGTCGAGGACTTGCACAAGTCCTACGGCGACAACGAGGTGCTGAAGGGCGTGTCGCTGTCGGCGAGTTCCGGCGACGTCATCAGCATCATCGGCTCCTCGGGTTCCGGCAAGAGCACCTGGCTGCGCTGCATCAACTTCCTCGAAAACCCCACCTCGGGGCGCATCGTCGTCGGCGGCAAGGAAGTGGGCCTGACGCGCAACCGCAAGGGCGACCTCGTCGTCGCCGACCCGAAACAGCTGCAGCTGATCCGCACCCGCCTGTCGATGGTGTTCCAGCACTTCAACCTGTGGAGCCACATGACCGTGCTGGAGAACGTCATCGAGGCGCCGATCCACGTGCTGGGCCTCCCCAAGGCGGAGGTGCTGGAGCGCGCCGAGCGCTACCTCGAGCGCGTGGGCGTGTGGAATCTTCGCAATGCCTATCCGGCGCACATGTCGGGCGGCCAGCAGCAGCGCGTCGCGATCGCCCGCGCGTTGGCGATGGAACCGTCCGTGCTGCTGTTCGACGAGCCGACCTCGGCGCTCGACCCGGAACTCGTTGGCGAGGTGCTGAAGGTCATGCGCTCGCTCGCCGAAGAGGGGCGCACCATGCTCGTCGTCACGCACGAGATGGGCTTCGCGCGCGAGGTCTCCAACCACGTGATCTTCGTCCACCGCGGGCGCGTGGAGGAGCAGGGCAATCCCAAGGAAGTGCTGGTGCGCCCGCAGAGCGAGCGGCTGCAGCAGTTCCTGTCGGGCAACCTGAAGTAGTCGCACGTACGCGACGGCGGGCGAGCGCAGTCAGGGCGCGGCGAGGATGCGCTGGGACCGGCCCGTCGATGCGGAGCGCGGCGCACAGCCGCTCGACGTCGCCGTGCTGCTGCTGCCGCCGGTGTCGCTCGGCACGCTGGGCGCCATCGTCGATCCCTTCGTCGAGGCCAACCGGCTGGGCGGGCAGCGCTTCTACGCCGTGCATCTCGTTTCGGCCGATGGCGCCCCGGTCGCGCTGCCCGGCGGGGGCCGCCTGTCGGTCGGCGGTTCGCTGTCCGCGCTGGTGCGCTGCGACGCCCTCGTCGTCGCGTCCGATCTCCATCAGCCCGACGCCAACGCGGCCGACATCGTCTCGCAACTGAAGCGCATCGCGCGCGTCGGCGCCGCCTTCTGCGGCAACCGCGGCGGCACCGGCTGGCTTGCGGCGGCGGGCTTGCTGGACAATCGCCGCGTCGCCGTGCACTGGGAGGATATGACGCTCTACCGCGAGCGCCATCCCGAGCTGGTGCTGTGCGCGAGCCTGTACGAGATCGATGCCGACCGCCTGACCGCGTCGAGCAGCCAGGCGACGCTCGACATGATGCTGTGCGTGATCGCGCAGCAGGTCTCGCCCCGGCTCGCGGACAACGTCGCGCGCCAGTTCGGACTGGACCGCATCCGGCCCGGCCACGAGAAGCAGGCGGTGCCGGCCTCGAGCCGCATCTCGCAGCACCCGCCCAAGCTCAACGAGGCGCTGTTGGTGATGGAGGCGAACCTCGAGGAGCCGCTCGGTTCGGACGAGATCGCCGAATGCGTCGGTATCTCGCGGCGCCAGCTGGAGCGGCTGTTCAAGCAGAACCTCGACATCCTGCCTTCGCGCTACTACCAGGAACTGCGCCTCGAGCGCGCGCGCCAGCTCATCGTGCGCACGCAGCAGTCCATCGTGCAGATCGGCCTGTCCTGCGGCTTTTCGTCGGGCTCGCACTTCGCGACCGCCTACCGCGCCCATTTCGGCATCACGCCGCGCGAGGACCGCTCGCGCGCCACGCTCACCGGCAGCCAGGGAACGGATCCCCGCGCGGCCGGCGCGCCCCCCACGGAGCCCTCATGCTGACGATCCGACCCGCCCAGCATTCCGACCTGGACGCCCTGGCCGAGACCGCCGCGCGTGCCGGCGCCCCCGACGTTTCGCTGCCGAACGACCCCAGGCTGCTCGAACGCCTCATTGCGCAGAGCGAGGACGCGTTCGCGGCCGACATCGACTTCCCCGGCGAGGAGCAATACCTGCTCGTCGCCACCGACGGCGGTGCACTCGTCGGCGCGATGCTGGTCGTCGCCGCGGCCGGGTACCCCGGCGCCGACTACTCGTTCCGCAACGAGACCATCATCCACGCCTCGCCCGAGCTGGGCGTGAACCACCGCATGTATGCGCTGACGCTGAGCCACGAGCTCTCCGGCTTCACGCTGCTGCGGCCGCCGCTGGTCGCACGCGACGGCCGTCGGGCCCGCGTCGAGCGCGCGCTCGTGCAGGCCGCGCTGGCGTTCATCGCGATGCAGCCCGGACGGTTTGCCGAGGACCTGATCGCGCCGCTGCCGGGCATGGTCGACGACGATGGCGAGTCGCCGTTCTGGTCGGCGGTCGGGAGCAAGTTCTTCGGTGTCTCCTACCGCGAGGCGGAGCGGCTGGCGCTGGGCAAGGACCGCAGCTTCATGGCCGAGCTGATGCCGCACCATCCGATCTACGTGCCGCTGCTGCCCGAGGGCGCGCAGAACGTGCTCGGCCAGACCCGCGCGGGCTACATGCCGACCTATGGCCTGCTGATCGACGAGGGCTTCGAGGCGGAGCGCTACGTGGACGTGTTCGACGGCGGGCCGACCTTCTGCCTCAAGCGCGGGCTGGCGCGCTCGATCCGCGTCGCCCAGACGCTTCCGCTTGCGGTGGATGAGGCCATCGGCCGCAGCGAACCCGAGAGCCTGCTGGCGAACGGCGAGACGAGCCGCTTCCGCGCCGTGCTCGCGCCCGCGCTGCGGCGCCCCGACGGCCGCCTTGCCACCACCGCGGATGCCGCGAGCCGGCTCGAACTGATCGACGACGACGAGGTGTGCTGTGTCCCGGCATGAACAGGCTTCCCTTCCCGCTTCCGCCGGCCGCTTCATCGTGCGCGTCGCGCGTGCGGACGACGCCGCGGCCTTCCATGCGCTCGTGATCGAGGCCGACGGCGCACTGGAGCGCCATGCGGAATCGCCCGAGGCGAGCCGCGCGACGCTGGAGCGAGTCGGGCGCAGCCTCGCCGGCGAGGCGAGCGACGCGGAGCGCGGCTACCTGCTGCTGCTGGAGGACCGTGCGAGCGGGGAGGTGGTCGGCTGCGTCCAGCTCGCGTGCAGCATCGGCCTGGATCAGCCGTTCTACGACTATCGCCTCGGCAAGATCGTCCATTCCAGTTCGCGCCTGAAGTCCTACCGCTGCCATGACGTGCTCTACCTGTGCAACGACCTCACCGGCTGCAGCGAACTGCACAGCTTGTACGTGCGGCGTGATGCGCGGGGGATGGGCGGCGCGGAACAGCTGACGAAGGCCGCCCAGCTCTTCATCGCCACGCATCTTGCCGAGTTTGCGCCGCGCACCATCATCGAGATGCACGGCGTGCGCGGTGCCGACGACACGTCGCCGTTCTGGGAGGCGGTCGGGCGGCACTTCTTCAAGGTCGACCAACGCGGCGCCGAGCGCCTCGTCGCGCAGGGCCGCAAGGCCTTCATCGCCGAGCTGATGCCCAAGCATCCGGTCTACCTGAGCCTGCTGCCCGAATCGGCGCAAGTCACCGTCGGCGGCATCCACCCCGAGGTCGCCGCGCTCGCGCGCCTGCTCGAACAGGACGGCTTCCACTTCGAGAACCACGTCGACATCTTCGATGCCGGCATGGTGCTGGAAGCGCACACGCGCACGCTGAACGGCGTCGCCAACAGCCACGAAATCGCTGTGGAGGAGGGCAATCCGGCGCAAGGGGCAGGAGCGTGGTGGATCGCGGCGGGCGAGGGCGCGGGCTTTCGCATGTCCGCTGCCGCCGGCGTGCTCATCGAGGACCGCCTGCGTCTGTCTCCAGAGACCTTGTGCGGGCTCGGCGTACAGTCCGGCGCCGCGTTGCGCGCGCTGGGTGCGACATAAGGGCTGCCGCCAGTCGCGGCTGCGGACCGTAGGGCGGGAGGAGCGCAGCGCATCCCGCCAATCCAGCCTCCCGCGACATACCCAGCGCCGCATGGCGGGATTCGCCTTCGGCTCCTCCCGCCCTGCGCCTGCTAATCGGCCCATCGGCCTGTTGTGCTATATTTGGCATCAATTAAGATGTCTTTTATGTCGAGGCTCACGATGGACAAGATCATCGCCAACATGACCGTGAGCGTGACCGAGCTCAAGCGAAACTTTGCGGGCATTCTCAGGGAGGCGGACGACTGTCCCGTGGCCGTCCTGAACCACAATCGGCCCGAAGCCTATCTGCTTTCGGCCGCTCACTACGAGCGCCTGATGGCGTACCTCGAAGACCTCGAAGACGCCCGGACGGTGCGCGAACGCGCCGATGGGCCATTCGTCGAGGTCGGTCTCGATGACCTATAGGCTGCGCTTTCACGAACTCGCGCTGCAGGAGTGGAGGAAGCTGGACGGCTCCCTGCGCATGCAGTTCAAGAAGAAGCTGGAAGAGCGCCTCGAGAACCCGCGCGTACCTTCGGCCGCACTTGCGGGTATGCCCGACTGCTACAAGATCAAGCTGAGAAGTGTGGGCTACCGGCTCGTTTACCGTGTGGATGATGACATCGTCTTCGTGACGGTGATCGCCGTCGGCAGACGGGACGGAAACCGCGTTTACGCGCAGGCCCAGGGGCGCCTCGAGGAATAGCATCGCAGGGCACGAAGCATCATCCCCCCAGCATTCCCCGAGCGGTTAACTTCCCCGCTTCATGCCGCCCGGAAGCCCCGCCGTGACCGCCTCGCTGATCGCCACCTTGCCCCCGCCCGCCGTCGACCTCTTCATCCAGCGCTGGCAGAAGGCCGGCGGCAGCGAGCGCGCCAACTACCAGCTCTTCCTCACCGAGCTGTGCGCGCTGCTCGACCTGCCCCTGCCCGAACCGGCCGGCGACGACACGCGCGACAACGCCTACGTGTTCGAGCGCCGCGTCGTCATGCGCCAGCCCGACGGCAGCAGCAACAACGGCTTCATCGACCTCTACCGGCGTGGCACCTTCGTGCTGGAGGCCAAGCAGACCGGCAAGACGCTCGACTCCTCCGGCTGGGACAAGGCCATGCTGCGCGCCCACAACCAGGCCGACCAGTACGCCCGCGCGCTGCCCGCCGACGAGGGCCGCCCGCCCTTCATTCTCGTCGTGGACGTCGACCGCAACATCGAGCTGTACGCCGAGTTCAGCCGCTCAGGCGCCACCTACACGCCGTTCCCGGACCCGCGCAGCCACCGCCTCCGCCTCGAAGACCTGCGCCGCGAGGACATCCGCGAGCGCCTGCGCTGCGTCTGGCTCGACCCGCAGAGCCTCGACCCGGCGCGCCGTTCCGCGCGCGTCACGCGCGAGATCGCCGACCGCCTCGCCACCCTCGCCAAGTCGCTCGAAGCCGCCGGCCACCCGCCGCAGAAGGTCGCCGGCTTCCTCATGCGCGCGCTGTTCACGATGTTCGCCGAGGACGTCGGCCTGCTGCCGGCCAGGAGCTTCACCGACCTGCTGCTGAGCCTCAAGGATTCGCCGCTCACCTTCGCGCCGATGCTCGAACACCTGTGGCAGAACATGAACGTCGGCGGCTTCTCGCCCATCCTGCGCGGCAACGTGCTGCGCTTCAACGGCGGCCTGTTCAGCGACGCCACCGCCATCCCGCTCGACCGCGACCAGCTCGAACTGTTGCTCAAGGCCTCGCAGGCCGACTGGCGCTACGTCGAGCCGGCGATCTCGGCACCCTGCTCGAACGCGCCCTCGACGCCCGCGAGCGCCACAAGCTCGGCGCCCACTACACCCCGCGCGCCTACGTCGAACGCCTCGTGCTCCCCACCGTCATCGAGCCGCTGCGCAGCGAATGGAAGGAAGTCCAGACCGCCGCGCTCGCCTTCGAGCAGCAGGGCAAGCACCGCGAGGCCGACGTCACGCTCGAACACCTCAAGCGCCTCGAAGGCGAAGTGCTCAACCTGCTCCACGACCTTGGCGAATCGCAGGGCCTGCTCGAACTTGAAGGCGTCACCGTCGACCCGCACCAGTTCCTCGGCCTCGAGATCAACCCGCGCGCCGCGAAGATCGCCGAGATGGTGCTGTGGATCGGCTACCTGCAATGGCACTTCCGCACCCACGGCTCGGTGAACCCGCCCGAACCGGTGCTGCGCGACTTCCGCAACATCGAGCACCGCGACGCGCTGATCGCCTACGAGCGCGAGGAACTCGTCACCGACGAAGCGGGCCGTCCGGTCACGCGCTGGGATGGCGTGACGTACAAGCCGAGCCCGATCACCGGCGAGCCGATCCCGGACGAGACGGCGCAGACGGTGCAGGTGAGATACGTGAATCCGAAGAAGGCGGAATGGCCGCAGGCGGATTACATCGTCGGGAATCCGCCGTTCATCGGCTGCAAGCGGATGCGGGCGGCGCTTGGCGACGGCTATGTCGACGCGGTGCGCGGCACCTGGCCGGAAGTGCCGGAGTCGGCGGACTTCGTCATGTACTGGTGGCACATCGCCGGCGAGCGTGTGCGCGCCGGTGGCGCGCAACGCTTCGGCTTCATCACCACCAACTCGATCCGTCAGACCTTCAACCGGCGCGTGATCGAGGCGCAGCTCAGCGCGAAGAACCCGCTGTCACTGGCTTTCGCGATTCCCGATCATCCGTGGGTCGACGCGGCGGACGGGGCGGCGGTACGGATTGCGATGACGGTGTGCGTAGGCGGAGAAACGGAGGGAAAGCTGCTCAATGTGATCGAACAGCGAGAAACCGATCGTGACGACGTCGATGTAACGCTCCAGGAACGGACAGGAAAACTCTTTGCAAATCTGAATGCCGGAGTAGATGTCGCTGGAGTGAAGGCATTGCGCGCCAATCTCGCAATTAGCTCCCCGGGTGTGAAACTGCATGGCTCGGGTTTTATCGTCACTGCCGATGAAGCACAGCAACTCGGCGTTGGCCAAGTCGACGGACTGGACAAACACATTCGCGCATATCGCAATGGTCGCGATCTCGCCGACCACCCGCGTGCCGTTTACGTAATCGATTTGTTCAGTTTATCGGCAGACGATGTTCGCCGTCGATTTCCAGCCGTCTACCAAAGGGTTCTGGAACGGGTGAAACCTGAGCGCGACCACAATGGCCGAGCGGCTTATCGCGACAACTGGTGGATCTTCGGGGAAGCGCGTAGAGACTGGCGCTCGATGGTTGCCGGTCTGTCCTCCTACATCGCCACCCCAGTTACGGCAAAGCATAGAATTTTCCAAGCACTCGGTACGGACGTTCTGCCCGATGATGCGCTGATGAATATGGCGATTACGGATGCCGCTGTACTTGGAGTTCTGTCGTCGCGCGTACATACGAAATGGGCGTTCGCTACTGGTAGTACCTTGGAAGATCGTCCGCGCTACATAAAATCCGCGTGCTTCGAAACCTTCCCCTTCCCCGACGCGCTCCCCGAGCAGCAAGCCCGCATCCGCGACCTCGCCTTGCAGCTCGACGCCCACCGCAAGCGCCAGCAGGCGCAGCACCCGGCGCTGACGCTCACCGGCCTGTACAACGTGCTCGAAAAGCTGCGCAGCGGCGAGACCCTGAACGCCAAGGACAAGGCGATCCACGAGCAGGGCCTGGTGTCGGTGCTGCGCGAGCTGCACGACGCGCTCGACGCCGCGGTGTTCGACGCCTACGGCTGGAGCGACCTCGCCGCCGCCCTCGTCGGCCGCCCCGGCGCGACCACCCCGCTGCCGGATAAGCCCGAGGCGCAAGCGGAGGCCGAGGAGGAACTGCTGCGCCGCCTCGTCGAGCTCAACGCCCGCCGCGCCGCCGAGGAAGCCCGCGGGCTGGTGCGCTGGCTGCGCCCGGACTACCAGAACCCCGGCGCCACCGCCGCCCCGCAACAGGTCGAAGCCGAACTCGGCGAAGCGGAGGACACCGAAACCGCCCCCGCCGCGGCGCCCGCCGGCAAGCTCGCGTGGCCCAAGAACATGCGCGAACAGGTCGCCGCCGTGCGCGCCGCGCTCGCCCGCCAGAGCCTCACCGCCGAGGCGATCGCCAGCCAGTTCAAACGCTCGCCGAAAGCCGCCGTGCAATCGGTGATCGAGGCGCTGGAAGAACTCGGCATGGTGCAGCGCGAGGGCGAGGCGTACCGGCTGCAGGGGTGAGCGTCGCGGCGATGGTTCGATCATGATGCCAATGGCACCGGACATTCCTTCGGACAACAATTTTCCGAGAACAACGCCAAGCAACTGATATTGCGATATAAACTGCCATATCAGTCACGGACATTCCAGCGGACATGATCGCCCATGAAATCCCCGATATCCGGCTTCGCGTCGACACCGACCGTTTCGGGCCGGTGCTGTTCGAGATCGGCGTCGATCCGGAACGACTCCGGCTGACGATGCAGCGCGTCGAGGACGCACATGCGCGGTTTGTGCACTCCCCCTTGGCGCAGGTCGCCAACAAGCTCGAACGCGAGGTCATCGCCAGCAGCATCTACGGGACCAACACCATCGAAGGGGGCATCCTCACCGAGGATGAGACCCGCGCGGCGATGGATCTCGACCCCGCGCAGGTACAGGAAATCGAGCAGCGGCGTGTGCTCAACATCAAGGCGGCATACGGCCGGGCGCGGCAGGCTGCACTCGATCCGGCGTGGGCGCTCTCGATCGATTTCATCACCACCATCCACGGGCTGATCACCCACGACCTCCCGCACCCCGACAACCGGCCCGGGCTGATCCGCAACAATCCGAAAGGCCGCATCACTCACGTCGGCAGCCCGCAGCATGGCGGGCGGTACAAGCCACCGCAGTATGAGCGCGACATCTGGCGGCTGCTGGAGGGACTGCTGGCATGGCACCAGCAACTCGCCGAGGCCGGCGTGCATCCGCTGGTGCGTGCGCCGCTGGTGCATTACTACTACGAACTGATCCATCCCTTCTGGGATGGCAATGGGCGTGTCGGGCGGGTCATCGAGGCCACGCTGCTGCAGGCTGCGGGCTACGAGTACGCCCCCTTCGCGTTGACGCGTTACTACCTCGACAACATCGACGCTTACTTCACGCTGTTCAATTCCTGCCGCAAGGCGGCCGAAAAGCATCAGCCGCATCCGAACACGGCCTTCGTGCTGTTTCACCAGGAGGGGATGCGCCTGACGATCAACGCGCTGCACGATCGTGTCAATCGGCTCGTCAGCATCCTGCTGTTCCAGAGCCGGACTCGCGAGCTGCTGGACAGCAAGGCGATCAATGCGCGCCAGTACACCATCGTGTCGCAACTGCTGACCCAGGGCCGCCCCGCGCCGCTTGGCGAACTCCGGCACACGCCGTGGTATGCGAGCCTCTACCTGAAGCTTAACGACAAGACGCGCAGCCGCGACCTGAAGAAGCTCCGGGAGCTGGAACTACTCGTTCTCGACCAGGAGGACCAGCTGTGGCCGGGCTGCGTGCAGGTCCGCAATCCCAGAGCGCTGTGACCCTGCCGGCTCGCGCGTCGTTGAACGAGTTGGGCGCGCTGCGCTGAAGACACGGAGCGGGGACTGACCCGGTCAGGCCGTGGCAGCAGGCAGGGGTGCGAGCAGCGCGGCGATGTCGTCCGCGCCGAACTTGGCGAGCGCGTTGGCGTCTTCCGACAGGACGCCGGCGGCGAGTGCGGCTTTGCGTTCCTGTAGTGCGAGGATGCGTTCCTCGATGCTGCCGGCGCAGATCAGCTTGAACACGAACACCGGCTTGTCCTGGCCGATGCGGTGGGCGCGGTCGGTGGCCTGGTTTTCGGCGGCGGGGTTCCACCACGGGTCGTAGTGGATCACGGTGTCGGCCGCGGTGAGGTTGAGGCCGACGCCGCCCGCCTTCAGGCTGATCAGGAACACGGAGGCGCGCCCGCGCTGGAAATCCTCGACCGGCGTGCGGCGGTCGCGCGTGTCGCCGGTCAGGCCGACCCAGCTGATCCTGGCGCGGTCGAGTTCGGCGGCGATCAGCGCGAGCATCTGCGTGAATTGCGAGAACACCAGGATGCGCCGGCCTTCCGCGATCAGCTCGGGGAGCATGTCCATCAGGTGGTCGAGCTTGGCGCGCTCCTTGACCCTGGCCGCGGCCGCAGTGCTCTTGAGCAGGCGCGGGTCGCAGCACACCTGGCGCAGTTTCAGCAGCGCGTCGAGGATCACGATCTGGCTGCGCGCGAAGCCCTTCGCGGCGATCTCGCTGCGGATCTTGTCGTCCATCGCCGCGCGCACGGTCTCGTACAGGTCGCGCTGCCCGCCTTCGAGGCCGATGCTGCGCACGATCACGGTCTTGGGCGGCAGCTCCTTCGCGACGTCTTCCTTGCGCCGGCGCAGCATGAAGGGCTTGATGCGGGCGGCGAGGAGGTCGCGCCGCTGGGTGTCGGCGCGCTTTTCGACCGGCGTGCGCCAGATGCGGGTGAAGTCCTTGCTGGTGCCGAGGAAGCCGGGCAGCAGGAAGTCGAACTGCGCCCACAGTTCGCCGAGGTGGTTTTCCAGCGGCGTGCCGGTCAGGCCGAGGCGATGGCGCGCGCGCAGCTGGCGGATGACCTGGGCGCCCTTGCTCGCGGCGTTTTTGACCGTCTGCGCCTCGTCGAGGATCAGCAGGCTCCACTCGCGCGCCTGCAGCGCGTCGGCGTCGCGCCACAGCAGGGGGTAGGTGGTCAGCGCGACGTCGACGCCGTCGAGCTGCTCGAAACGGCTGTGACGGTCGGGGCCGTGCAGGTTGAGCACGCGCAGCCCGGGGGTGAAGCGCGCCGCTTCGGCCTGCCAGTTGAACACCAGCGAGGTCGGCAGGATCACCAGCGCAGGCCGGTCGAGCCGTCCGGCGTGTTTCTCGGTGAGCAGGTGGGCGAGCGCCTGCGCGGTCTTGCCGAGGCCCATGTCGTCGGCGAGGATGCCGGCCAGATCGTGGCGCACGAGGTGTTGCAGCCACGCGAGCCCTTCGAGCTGGTAGGGGCGCAGCACGGCGTTGAAATCCGCCGGTGTGGCGACGGGCTGAATGCCGCGGGCGTCGTGCAGGCGGCGGGCGAGCTCGGCGAGCGCGTCGCGTCCGCGCCCGGGCAGGTCGAGGTCGGCCAGCCGCGCGGCGTCCAGGCGCGACACGCGCAGCGCCCCTTCGGGGCGGTCGAACAGGTCCACCAGCGCACCGACGAGCGGCTTGAGGCGCCCGGCCGCGATGCGCAGCCGGCCGAGGTCGTCGTGGTGCAGGATGATCGCCTCCGCATCGGCGATGCGTTGGAGCCCGCCGCCCAACCAGCGCGTGTCGCGCCCGAAGAGTTCGGCCAGCAGCGGCGCGAGGGCGAGCGTGCGGCCGTCGACTTCGATGCCGGGCGAGATGTCGAGCCAGCCGCCGTCGGTTTCGTCGACGTCCAGCGTCACATCGGTGACGTCGATGGCGTGGTGGCGGAAATCGGGCGGCAGTTCGATCGCCCAGCCTTCGGCGCGCAGGGCCGGGATTTCGTTGGCGGTGAATGGGCCCCAGGCGTCTTCGCTGGCGAGGCCGAAGGCATGTCCGGGGAGGGTGTCGTAGGTGCTGGAGACGCTCCTCAGGCCCACCTTGCCCAGCCCGGCCTGACCGAGGCGCCGGATGGCGGCCGATTCCGCCTTGGTGTCGCGCTGCAGCCGGGCACTGCGGCCGTCGGGGAGGGTGTGGAACATCGGCGCGTCGCCGGGCGGGATCGTCAGCGGGCCGTAGCGGAACGCGAGCGTCGCGTAGTCGAACAGCGTCGCGCCATAGCGCGGGTAGCTGCGGAAGTTCACGTCGTAGACGTAGAGCGTGTCGATGCGCAGCACCGGGACGGGCGGGCCGGACAGCTCCAATGGCGACTCGCCGAGCGTGCTCGGCAATGGCAGGGCAGGGGCGAGTTCGGCGAGCGTCGCGCTGATCATCTCCGCTTCGACCGGCGTCAGCGGCGGCAGCCACAGCAGGCGCACGACATGTTCGGCGGGGGCGTCGAGGGTGATGGGGCCGGTCTCGTTCGCCTTGCAGTCCACGTACCAGGGCGGCAGCAGCGGCAGCACGACCTCGGCCGGAGGCGTCAGGCGTAGTTCCGGCGCGCGTCGTCCGTCTGCGGTGCTGAGCCATTGCGGCGAACCGGGGCGTGCGTCGCCCAGGCTCAGCGGAGCGGCGCCGAGCTCGTCGAAATAGGCACGCCCGCAATGTGCCAGGCGCGTCATCAGCTGTTCGGCGTTGCGGCCATCGAGCGGTAGCGCGTCCTGGAAGAAGCGCCCGCGCAGGCGCTGGCTCCAGAGCAGGCCCAGGATCTCGAGATCCGCGTCATTGACGAAGGACGGCGGCGTGTCGAGCGCCCGCTCGATGTTCTGCCAGCTCTCGGCCTGTCGAACCGAGCCGTTGCGACCGAGCCGCGCCTTGAAGCAGGTCACGGCGTACTGCTGGTAGCCGTTGTGGAAGCGGATCAGGTAGAGGAGCGTGTGCTGCACGGTGGGCGCAGGCTTGCGCGTCGCCGGCGGTTGCTGTGCCGTGATGCCGCGGAACGCCTCGATCCAGGCGAGGATCTGTTCGCGCGGGCGTGACGGATCGCTGGCGCGCACCGTCAGCCAGCGCAGCAGGGTGGCGGCGACGTGTTTGCAGTCGATGCCGACCGGGCAGGAGCAATACGAAACGAGTCGCGGGGAACGGGGATGCGGGGCACCCGCGAATTGCACCACCACCTGATAGGGCCGCGACCGTGTGCCCTGGACGCGGGCGCGCAGGGTTTCGCCATCGCGGGCGAGGTCGGAGACAGCGCCCAGATAGGCGCGCCCCTTTGCGACCTCGTGGGCGCCGAGCCAGCGCGTGATGTCGGTTTCGGTGCAGGTGTCGAGGATGCTCATTGGGTCGGAGGCGAGGAACAAGGAGGAGGGCGCTTGCCTCACCTGCGTTGTTTCAGTCGGTGCTGGAGGTGCGGGGCCGGGGATTATTGCGGATTCCGATGGAGTTGATCAGACAATCTGGTGTACTCATACATCGGCCACTGGTGGTGCAGCTGAGGCGAGGACTTGCCCCTCACGGAGGCCGGTGGGCTACTGCCGTTGCCAGACATGCCAAAGCCTTTGCCGGATCAAGGCGGCTCAACCGTGCGCCGAATCTTCGTCCTGTGCTTTGAGGAACTCGGCGACCAATCCCGCGAGGTCTTCCGGCGTGGTGTACTTGCACACCTGCAGGCGCGAGATCTCTGGAAACAGCATCGGATCTCCCCTTGTGACGAGTTGCGTCGGCCGGCCGAGCGCATGGGCCAGGCCGAGTTCGAGCACGACATTGGGATTGAGCCCGGTGAGATCCACCAGCGAAGTCGCGGCGCGGCCGATTTTTTCCCAGATCTTGGGAATCACATCGAGTCTTCCCGACTGGTCGCCCCTGTCATATTCGACGCCGGCTCCCTTGCATGCGGCCTTGACGGCGCGGCACGCGGCGTCGAACTCCGGCGCGAAAGGCGTGATGTGGAAACAGCGCTGGAGTGCCGCAGACGGATAAGATCCCGGCCAGAGCGGCTGCAGTAGCGCTGAATCCTGGCCGGCTTCGGACAACAGCGGTTCCAGCAGCGTCAATGCCTCGACCGGATCGACGCGCGGCGAAGAGCCGAGGCTGGCCAACAAACCGCCGCCGCTGTGACCGGCAGGCAGCCTCGCCGCGACTTCGCGTACCGTCGCCGCGACCGAGCTTCTGCCGTGCGTTGCGTAATGCCCGTAGCAGACCGCGTCGAGGAGATCGCCGAAGCCGCTGCCGTCCATTTCCGGCGCCCACTGCCACGGTTCGATGTCGATGTCGAACAGCCGCTTCGCGTCCGGACGGGCGACGACCGCGACCGACTTTCCGAGCGCGAGGGCGCATCCGAGCTGGTAGCACGCCGCTGCCCGGATCGCAACGTCGTCGGATGTCAGGTCGAAGAGACCGGCGGCACTCTGCCGAAGCTGCGTCCACCGCGTCAGCCCGGTGTCCCAGCCGGAAGGCCGAATCGCGAGCCGCAGCGCGCGCTCTGCCGCGGCCGGCGCGAGCGCCGAGCAGAATTCGTCGCATCCGGAGACGAACACCAAGTTCGAGTCTTCCTCGACGGGCCCCCAGCCGCGAAAAGGCTGCGCATAGGTCAGGTGCTCGCGCAGCACAAAGCGGCGCATCCGAGCGACGAACGGCCGCGCCTCGTCGTGCTCGATGCGGTGCGCTTCGGCGTCGACGTCGGCGGCCTTCTTCAATTCGTCGCGGAACCTGCCTTCCTGCACCATGCAGTCGGTCAGCAGTGCGCGCTCCCGCTTGCCGATGTCGAAGCCGGTCAGGACATCGAACATGTAGCGGCGCGATGGCTTCAGCAGTTCGAGTACGACTGCGGCGCGCCCGAGCGCTTCGTATTCGCCGGGTGGACCTGGCATGGCCGTCATTGTTCGAGATAGACCGCCTTCAGCCGCTGCAGCAACTCCTTGAGCTGCCTTTCCCGCATCGCTCTCGCGACTGGACTCTGCGGCCGCTGCCGCCGGATGCCGTCGAGCTCGGCCGCGAACCGCTCGAAACTGCGCCGCCTCTGCGAGGACGCGGGAGTCTGCTCCAGCAGCGCCACGAGGACCTCCCCAAGGGAGCCGATCATCTCGTCTGACCGGTCACTCGACTCCGACCGGATCTCGGCCGCCAATCGATCATACTCAAGCAGTCGGTTGGCGATCCAATCCCCTCCCGTTTCACTGCCGTGCGTCGTCAGCGTCGTCAGCGTCGAGCGGAATTCGTCGTCGAGTAGGCTGTTTTTCAGGCGCTCGGTCTCCGCCTCCGCCTCGGCAAGCAACGCGTCGTCGTCCATGCCCGCCTCCAGCCGCCGGCGCAGCTCGGCAATCCGCGTCCTGTCCGTTTGCGCGGTGTGCGCCATGTCAGCCATCTGATACGAAATCATCATATCGCGCAGCGACTCCTCTGTGACTTCGGCGCCGTCCTCGTCGCCGAGATCGCGAAAGCGCTGCAGCGCGCGGCGGTAGCGGCGTATCGCCTCGTCGACCGCCTTGCGCTTGTCTTCTGCATCGAGCAGCCGCACGGCATTCGCGAAATTGAAATCGAGCTTCGCCAGCGCGCGCTCGTCTGCGCTCGCGGCGAGAATCTCCTCGGCCTTGCGGTACGCATTGCACGCCTCGGTCAGCAGCGCCTGGTCGTGCTTGCGCGCGGCGCAGAAACACGCGTCACCCAGATAGCGCCACGTGTTCCCGATCTCGGCCGATTCCCGCAAGTGCCCCGCTTCACCAAGCAACGATCTGAGCGCCGCTGCGGCGACGGAGCCTGCCGCGGCAAGTTCCACGCTGTCGAACTCCGGCGCCGCGCGATCCTGCGCCGACCACAGTTCCTTCATGATCGCGTCGCGGCGAACCATGAACTCGTCCACGTCCAACGGGACGTCGTCGTCGCCCGCTTCGCCGAACACCGCCACCGCGCCGCACTCACATTGAGCGCGATCGAATCGCGAGCCGCAGTGCAAGCATTTGGGTCCCGATTCGCGCAGCGCGACGGTGTCGGGAAGTCCGCGTGCGCGGCAGTCGGGGCAAATAACGTTCATCTGCCGGCCGCACGCCGAGCAGACGAAGCTGAACGGCTCGAAATCCGTATGCGAATCCGCTTCCATCTCGGGTGCTGCGGCGAATCGAAGTCGACCTGCATGGTCCTGCAATAGCCGCAGATAGTGGATCGTGCGATCGGCAGCGGCGACTTGATCGAGAGCATGGTCGGTCACGAAGCCGGACCATCTCGTGTCGAAGAAGCCGTGGTAGGAATTACGCCGCGCCTGCTGCTCGTCGATCACGTCGTTCAACGTCTGCATGAAGCCATCGTCTAGCAGGGCGCAGTTCTGCTGCAGAACCTGGGCTGCCAGCGATGCGTCCTGCAGGTCGAGCAGCGACTGGATCAGGGATCTTGCTTGCCTGGAATCCATCATTTCCTCCGCGGGGCGCTATCGTTCATCTATAGTTCGGGCGCGGCGCCGATGCAAAGGATGGGAAATCCAAGGCCCGATACGGTCACGAGCGACCGAAATTCGCGATTTTGCGGGCCAATATCGTGGTGACAATGACGCCAAATCCCCATAGTTGGTGATGAAGCTACTCAGGAAGTACTTGGCTTCTACGCGATCAGCCTGGCGGAATTGGTTACTACCGATCTGCCGGCGCAGTACCGGAAACGGTTGCCTGCCCGGGTGCCCGTGTTCAGACTCGGCAGACTGGCAACGGCCAAACGGCATGAGCGAAAGTGAATCGGGGAGTACATGCTTTTCGACGCCATCGACCGGGTAACGCGCATCGCAGGCGAGGTTGGCGGCATCGGCCTCGTGGTCAATGCGAAGGAGTCCGCCGTCGACTTTTACAAACGATACGGGTTCGAACAGTTCGTAGACAACCCGTTTAACCTGTTCCTGCCCCTGTAGCCGGCTTCCTCAGCCGGGCCGATCCAGCTTGGTCGACAGCAAAATCGTCGAGAACGTATCCACCACGCCCCGGATCGCCCGCACGCGGTCGATGACCGCGTCCAGTTCGTGCGTGGTTTCCGTTTCCAGCATCCCGCACAGGTCGTAACGGCCGCTGATCGAGTAGAGCTTGGTGATCTCGTGACGTTTCCTCAGCGCACGCACGACATCCGGCTCGTTCTTCGACTCGATCGAGATCAGCACCATCGCCTGGATCGAGCGCGACGACTGCGGCTTCGACACGCTGACGGTGTAGCCGCTGATCGTTCCCGAATCTTCCAGCGCCTTAAGGCGCAACTGCACGGTGCTGCGCGCGCAGCCGAGCGCCTGCGCGATCTTCACGACGGGCAGGCGGGCATTCACTTTGAGTAGCTCGATGAGCTGGCGGTCGAGTTCGTCCATGGGTCTTGCGGGGTAGAAATCAGATTGTACGAATGTCGGTCATTTTGACTGATTTGCGGGCATATTCAAAGGCACTTTGCCTGTTCAGGCTGGCGCGGCCCGTCCCTAAACTCGTCTTCGTCAGGCCCCCGCGGCCATTCATAACGACGAACAGAAGGGACAGGAAAATGCTGCAGAAAGTCGTCATCTCTCCCCGCCAACTGCTGACCCGCGCCGAACTGGAAGCCTACGATCCGGCGTCCGAATCGTGGCAGAAGCAGTTCGCCCGCCGCTACACCCACCACTCCGAACTGAAGGACGTCCTGAACAACATGGAGGACGTGAACGAGACCGTGTACGAGAAGTTCGCGGTGTCGGTCACGCCCTACATGGCGAAGCTGATGGACCCGCACGATCCGAACTGCCCGATCCGCCTGCAGTACCTCCCCTCGCACCACGAGGAGAAGAAGGCCGGCTTCGAGACGCTGCTCGACGAACTGGGCGAGGAGGGCGACACCGTGCCCGGCACCAGCGTCGTGCACCGCTACCCGCGCCGCGTGCTCTTCCTCGTGTCGAACACCTGCTCGACGCTGTGCCGCTTCTGCACCAGGAAGCGCATGGTGTCGCAGCCGACGGGCTCGGTGCATAAGGACGAGATCGAGCGTTCGATCGACTACATCGCGAGCAACAAGGACATCGACGACGTGCTTCTGTCGGGCGGCGATCCGCTGACCTTCGACGACGAGCGCCTCGACTACATCCTCGGCGCGATCCGCGAACGCGCGCCGCACGTGCGCTTCCTGCGTATCGGCTCGCGCATGGTGGTGCAGCTGCCGACGCGCGTGACGCCCGAGCTGTGCGCGATCCTCGAGAAGCACCGCGTGCAGATGGTGAACATCCACATCAACCACCCGAAGGAGATCACGCCGCTGCTGCGCGAGCGCGTCAAGCTGATCCAGAAGGCCGGCATCATGATGGGGCTGCAGACGGTGTGCCTGAAGGGCGTGAACGACGACGTCGAGGTGCTGCGCGAGCTCTTCATGCAGGCGATCGAGATGGGTGTGCGGCCGTACTACGTCTATTCGACCGACATGGTCGAGGGCGCGCACCACTTCATCGTGCCCTACCACCGCATGCTCGAACTGTACGAGGGCATCCGCGGCTGGATCAGCGGTCCGGCGGTGCCGACCTTCGTCGTCGATGGCCTGGGCGGGCTGGGCAAGCTGCCGATCATCCCGACCTACGTGACCGAGGAAATCCGCCGCGACGGCCAGGGCACGACGATCAAGTGCCGCAATTACAAGGGCGATACCGTCGAGATGCCCGGCCTGGGCCTCGACTTCCGCGTCCCGTCGCAAAGCCGCGCGTAAGGGGAGCAGCATGAAGCATGGTTCCCCTTACGGCACGCATCGCGTCGTCGAGCCGCAAGGCGTGCTGCCGCAAGGCGCGTGGAAGATCGACAACGCGATGGCGCTTTGCGACAACGAGATCCTGATCGACGTCTCCGCGCTCAACATCGACGCCGCGAGCTTCACGCAGATCAAGACCGAGGCCGAAGGCGACCTTGGCCGCATCGCGGCGGTCGTGCGCGACATCGTCGGCCAGCGCGGCAAGATGCACAACCCGGTGACGGGCTCGGGCGGCATGCTGATCGGGCGTGTCGCGGCGATCGGGCCCCAGCTCGCGCGCAAGATCGACCTGAAGGTTGGCGACAGGATCGCGACGCTCGTGTCGCTGTCGCTGACGCCGCTGCGGATCGACGCGATCCGCAAGATCCACGTCGACAAGGACCAGATCGAGATCGACGGTCAGGCGATCCTGTTCGAGACCGGCCTGTACGCGAAGCTGCCCGACGACATCCCCGAGAAGGTCGCGCTCGCAATTCTCGACGTCGCCGGCGCACCGGCGCAGACGGCGCGTCTGGTGCGTCCGGGCGACACGGTGGTCGTCGTCGGCGGGGGCGGCAAGTCCGGCACGCTGTGCGTGTATGAGGCGAAGAAGCGCGCGGGGCCGACCGGCTGCGTGATCGGCGTGTCGCCGTTCGCGAAGGACTGTCGCCGCATGAGCGAGCTCGGCTGGGTCGATCACGCACTGCAGGCTGATGCGACCGACGCCGTGTCGATGATGGAGGCGATCGCGGACGTGACCGGCGGGCGCATGGCCGACGTCGTGATCAACTGCGTGAACATCGCGAACACCGAGATGGGCAGCATCCTGTCGACGCGCGACGGCGGGAAAATCTACTTCTTCTCGATGGCGACGAGCTTCACCGCGGCCGCACTCGGCGCCGAAGGCGTCGGCAAGGACGTCGAGATGATCGTCGGCAACGGCTACGCGAAGGGGCACGCGGTGCTCGCGCTCGAATTGCTGCGCGAATCGCCCACGCTGCGCCGGCTCTTCGAGACGCTGTATGTCTGAGGCAGCTGCCATGCACGCGAGCGCACTGTGGCGCGAGATCCGCGCGGCCGGCATGACGACGCTGGCAGTGATGGGGATGACGAAGAACACCGGCAAGACGGTGTGCCTGAACCATCTCCTCACGCAGGCACACGCGCAGGGCGTGAGCGTCGGTATCACGTCGATCGGCCGCGACGGCGAGGACCGCGACCAGGTGTTCTTCATCCCCAAGCCGCCGGTGCTCGTGTGGCCCGGCAGCCTCGTCGCGACCGCACGCGACACGTTGCTGCGCGCGAAAGTGCGCTGGAAGCAGATCGGCGCGACCGGCATCGACAGCCCGATGGGCGAGATCCTGATCGTGCGCGCGCTCGACCACGGCGAGATGGAGATCGCCGGCGCGTCGCGCAGCTCCGACCAGCACAAGGTCATCGCGATCCTTAAGGGCTGCGGCTGCGCGCTGGTGCTGCTCGACGGCGCGCTCGGTCGCAGCCACCACGCCTCGCCTGCGATCGCCGATGGCGTCGTGCTCGCGACGGGCGCGGCGATCGGTGGCGGCATCGCCGACGTGATCCGCAAGACGCGCGACCGGCTCGCGATCCTCGGCATTGCAGCGGTCGATGAGGCGCTCGGTGAACGCTGCAGCCATGTCTTCGCGCACGGCGGCATCGGCGCGTGGAACCGCGCGGGAGAGACCGTGTTCGACGCGCGCATCCCGACGCTCAACGCCGCCCCGACGCTGCTCGGACTGGATGATCCCGTGACCATCGCCGTCAGCGGCGCCGTCGGCCGCGCGCTGTGGCACGCGCTGAAGACGCTCGCCGCGCGCCACCCGGGCCTCACGGTCGTCGTCGCCGACGGCACCAAGCTTTTTGTCGATGCCAACGACGTCGCGGGTTTCTCCGCGATGGGCGGACGGCTCGCCGCCTTCCGCGGCATCCGCATCGCCGGCATCACCCTCAACCCGTTTTCGCCGCTCGGCGGCAGCTTCGACGCCGGGGACTTCCTCGACGCCGCACGCCGGGCCTTCCCCGCTCACGTCGTCGCCGACGTGATGCGCGAGGAACACACCATGCAGGAAGGATTTCTCCAATGAGTCAATTGAATCTGGACCAGGGCCAGATCGACCGCGCGCGCGAGTCGGCGCGCCGCATCGCGCACCGCGTGTTCGACGACATGAGCCAGTACACGACCACCACCGTCGAGCGCGCGACGCTGCGCCTGATGGGTGTCGACGGTGTGGACGATAATCAGATCCCGCTGCCGAACCGTCTCGTGAGCCACCTGCAGGAGCAGGGGTTGCTGCAGCACGGCGCGGCGGCGGTCGTCGCGGGCGCGATGGCCGAGCACAGCCTCGGCGCGCAGCAGATCGCTGAAGCCGTCGCTGCCGGCAAGCTCGTGCTCGCCCGACCGAAGAGCGACAAGACCGCGCGCCAGTCCGCCGAGGCGATTGCCGCGAGGATGTGCGAGCACGTCGCCGCCCAGCGTGCCTTCCGCGCGCAGCAGATCGAAAAGGTCGGCGAGGCCCGCACGCCGTGGCTCTATCTGATCGTCGCGACCGGTAACATTTTTGAGGACATCGTCCAGGCGCGCGCCGCCGCCGAGCAGGGCGCCGACATCGTCGCGGTGATCCGTTCGACCGGCCAGAGCCTGCTCGACTACGTGCCCTATGGCGCGACCACCGAAGGCTTCGGCGGCACCTACGCGACGCAGGAGAACTTCCGCCTGATGCGCGCCGCGCTCGACGAGGTCGGTGCCAAGATCGGCCGCTACATCCGCCTGACGAACTACTGCTCCGGCCTGTGCATGCCCGAGATCGCGGCGATGGGGGCGATGGAGCGTCTCGACATGATGCTCAACGACTCGATGTACGGAATCATCTTCCGCGACATCAACATGAAGCGCACCTTCATCGACCAGTTCTTCTCGCGCATGGTCAACGCCTACGCCGGCATCATCATCAACACCGGCGAGGACAACTACCTGACGACCGCCGACGCGTTCGACGCGGCGCACACGGTGCTCGCGTCCCAGCTGATCAACGAGCAGTTCGCCTACATCTCGGGCCTGAAACCCGACCAGATGGGCCTCGGGCATGCCTTCGAGATCAACCCCGACCTCGAGAACGGCTTCCTGTGGGAAGTCGCGCACGCCCAGCTCGTGCGCCAGGTCTTTCCGGAAGCTTGCCTGAAGTACATGCCGCCGACCAAGCACATGACCGGCAACATCTTCAAGGGGCATGTACAGGACGCGCTGTTCAACGTCGTCAGCACACTCACCGGGCAAAACATCCACCTGCTCGGCATGATGACCGAGGCGATCCACACGCCCTTCATCCAGGACCGCTTCCTCGCGATCCAGAACGCGAAGTACGTGTTCGGCACGATGCGCGACCTGCATGAAGAAGTCGAATTCAGGGCCGGCGGCAGGATCGAGCGGCGTGCGCAGGAAGTGCTCGGCGAGACCGTCGGGATCCTCGCCGACATCGAGAAGATCGGCCTGCCCGCGGCAATCGGCCGCGGCACCTTCGCCGACATCTCGCGCACGATGGACGGCGGCAAGGGCCTCGACGGCGTGATCGCCAAATCGCCCGACTACTACAACCCCTTCCCGGACCTGATGCTGGCGGGAGCGAACTGACCATGAAACAGCCCCCACGCTCACTTTGTTTCGCTGCCCCCCGAGGGGGCGCAGGCCTCCCTTGGGGCGGCCCTACGGGAGTCCTGAAATGAGCGCCAACATGAACAAACACCTCACAGAAGCGGTCGCCGAAAACTGGGTGAAGCCCTACGGCGACACGATGAACGACGGCCGCGTACAGCTCTCCTTCACGCTGCCGGTCGCGCTCGACGAGAACGCGAAGGAAGCTGCGCGCCAGCTCGCGCTGGAGATGGGCCTCGACGAACCCTCCGTCGTGCATGCCGAGGACATGGGGCAGGGCTTCTCGTTCTACGTGCTGTACGGCCAGTGCAAACACCGCGTCGACCTCTCGCGCATCAAGGTCGCGAAGCCCGAGTTCGAGACGCTCGACAAGGACGGGATCAACGCGCTGATCGCCGAGAAGATGGGCCGCAAGATGGTTGTCGTCGGCGCCTGCATCGAGACCGACGCTCACACCGTCGGCATCGACGCGATCATGAACATGAAGGGCTACAACGGCCACAAGGGGCTGGAGAGCTACCACGAGGTGCGCGCGATCAACATGGGCGCGCAGGTCGATTCCGAGGAACTCGTGGCGCGCGCGATCGAGGAGCGGGCCGACGTGATTCTCGTGTCGCAGGTCGTCACGCAGAAGAACATCCACCTCGACAACCTGACGCGCCTGTCGGATCTGCTCGAAGCCGAAGGCATCCGCGACCGCGTGATCCTCGTCGTCGGCGGTCCGCGCATCTCGCACGAGCTCGCCAAGGAACTCGGCTACGACGCCGGTTTCGGCACCAAATCCTACGCCGAGGACGTCGCGTCCTTCGCGATCCACGAATGGACCAAGCGCCACGCGGCGTAAGGGAGACAATATGAATAATGAAATCACCAGCCTCATCCGCCTGCGCATCAGCGCCCACGACGCCCATTACGCCGGCGGTCTCGTCGACGGTGCGAAGATGCTGCAGCTCTTCGGCGACGTCGCCACTGAACTGCTGATCCGCAGCGACGGCGACGAGGGCCTGTTCGTCGCCTACGACAGCGTCGAGTTCCTCGCGCCGGTGCGCGCCGGCGACTTCATCGAGGCCACCGGCCGCATCGTGGCCATGGGCATGACCTCGCGCAAGATGGAGTTCGAGGCGCGCAAGGTCATCGTCCCGGCGGGCGTTGCCGGCCAGCCTTCGGCCTGCGATGTGCTGCCCGAGCCGATCGTCGTCTGCCGCGCGTCCGGCACCTGCGTCGTGCCGGCAGCGTGCCAACGCAACGTGCGCTGAGCGCGTGGTCATGGACAAGCTCATCATCACCGCGGCGCTGACCGGCGCCGAAGTCACCCGCGAGCAGCAACCCGCGCTGCCGCTCACGCCCGACGAGATCGCGCGCGCCGCCGAGGAATGCGCGCAGGCGGGCGCTTCCATCGTGCACGTGCACGCGCGCCGTCCCGACGGCACGCCGACGCAGGACAAGGCGATCTACGCCGAGATCATCGAGAAAATCCGGGCGCGTTGCGACGTGATCGTGCAGGTGTCGACCGGCGGTGCCGTCGGCATGACGGCCGCCGAGCGCCTCGCGCCGGTCGAACTGCGCCCCGAGATGGCGACGCTGTCGATGGGGTCGGTGAATTTCGGCGACGACGTCTTCCTCAACCATCCGGCGGACATGGCAGCCTTCCTCGCCGCGATGAAGGAGTTCCGCGTAAGACCCGAGTTCGAGATCTTCGACGCCGGCATGCTGCACAGCCTGCAGCGCTGGCTGAAGCAGGGCGTCGTCGACGGGCCGGTGCATGTCGACCTCGTGCTCGGGGTGCCCGGCGCGATGGCCGGCACCCCCGAGTCGTTGATGTTCCTGCGCTCGCAACTGCCTCCGGAGGCAACCTGGACGGTTGCCGGCATCGGCGCCGCGCAACTGCCGCTCGCCGCGATGGCGATCGCGCTCGGCGGGCATGTGCGCGTCGGCTTCGAGGACAACGTGTGGTACCGCAAGGGCGAACTCGCGACCAGCAACGCCCAGCTCGTCGCGCGCGTCGCCCGGATCGCAGGGGAGATGGAGCGGCCGGTGGCAACGCCGGACGAAGCGCGGGAGATCCTCGGCATCATGCGCTGAGCGCATCGGGCGGCAGGGGGGCGCTCGCCGTGTTCGCCCGCCTTGCGTGCGCCGTCCTGTCGCGGCACGGCGCACGCTAACGGTTTCTCGCGCCGCCTGGCGGTTCGGCGTGGATGTCCCATTCGACCGCGTCACGCCCTTGCAGTCGCCCGGACATGCGTGTACGCTCGCGGCCGCAAAGATGCAAATAATATGACTCTTATAGGAATGACCCCCCGATGGCTTCAAGACGTACCGTCGAACTCGTCCACGCAACCGTTCCCGCGCTGCAGGCTCACGGCCTCCCGCTGACGACGCACTTCTATGATCGACTATTCGCGCACGAGCCGGAGCTGAAGAACATCTTCAATCTCGGTAACCAGGCCGGCGGTCGGCAGCAACAGGCGCTCGCGCAGGCCGTGCTCGCCTACGCGCAGAATATCGAGAACCCCGCGGCACTGGCGCCGGTCGCGTCGCGCATCGCACACAAGCACGCGAGCATCGGCATCCGCGCCGAGCATTATCCGATCGTCGGCCGCCACCTGCTCGCGTCGATCCGCGAAGTCCTCGGCGCTGCGGCGACCGACGAGATCGTCGCCGCCTGGGCCGAGGCCTATGGCGAGCTCGCCGACGTGTTGATCGCTGCCGAAGCGGAACTCTATCGCGCGGCGGCCGCGGCCCCCGGCGGCTGGGATGGCTGGCGCGAATTCGTTGTCGAGCGCAAGGAACGCGAGAGCGAGCTCATAACCTCCTTCTACCTCCGCCCGGCCGACGGCGGCGCGCTGCCGCCCTTCGTGCCGGGGCAGTTCGTCAGCCTCGTGCTGTACATCCCCGAGCTCGGCCACGAGCAGATCCGCCAGTACAGCCTGTCCGAAGCGCCCAACACCGGCTATTTCCGCATCTCCGTCAAACGCGAGGGCCAGGATCCGCAGGGCGTCGTGTCGAATCGCCTGCACGACGCGGTGAATGCGGGCGACCGCGTCCGACTGTCGCCGCCCTACGGCGACTTCTATCTCGACGAGGAGCGGAACACGCCCGTCGTGCTGATCAGCGGCGGCGTCGGTCTCACGCCGATGATCAGCATGCTGAATGCGCTTGCACAGACGAAGCGGCGCGCGGTCTTCGTCCACGGCGCGCGCAACGGCCGCGTGCACGCGCTCAAGGGACACGTCGAGCAGCTCGCGGCCGAGCATGCGCATGTCGAGCATGTCGTGTTCTACGACGCTCCGGACGCGGCGGATGTCGCCGGGCGCGACTACCACTTCGAGGGCGTCGTCGATCTCGAACGCGTGCGCACCCGGGTCGAACTCGCCGATGCCGACTACTACCTGTGCGGCCCGCTGCCCTTCATGCTGAAACAGCGCGACACGCTGCTCTCGTGGGGCGTGCCGGCAGGACGCGTGCACTATGAAGTCTTCGGGCCCGACCAGATCGTCAGCGCCTGAGCGCAGGCGCCGTGGGAGGCTGCGGCCGGGATGGCCGCCGATCACTTTCGCAAGCGATCGCAGGCGGATCGACCCGCCCTCCACTGCGGGGCCGGGAGCCGCGAGCCGTCGTCGGTCACCCTGCCTGCGCGCGGCGCCTCCTGGCGCTGCGCGGCGGATGATCCGGCAACGGGGTCAGCGATCCTCCCCGAGCAGAAACGCCACGACCGCATTCCACCAGCGATCGTCGACGCGCTCGACCCAGTCATTGTGGTCGGCCGCCGGCACGACGATCCGGCGTTTCGGGCCCGTCAGTCCCTCGTACAGCGCAGCGCCGAAGCGCGCGGGCACGATGCTGTCCCGTTCCGCGACGACGACCAGCACCGGGCGGTCGAATGATGTGAGGTGAGCGGCGCTGTCGTAGCGGTCATGCAGCAGCCATCGCACCGGCAGCCACGGAAAGTGGAAGGCGGCGACGTTTTCGAGCCTGTCCCACGGCGTGATGAGCAGCAGGCTCGCGAGCCGGTCGCGCTGGCGCTCGGCGACCGCCGCGACGACGCCGGCGCCGAGCGATTCCCCGACAAGGAGCAGCGGCGCCCCGTACAGGCGATGGGCCAGCGCCACGGTCGCGTCGGCGTCATCGACCAGTGCTCGCTCGCCGGGCTTGCCGTCGCGCGGGCCGTAGCCGGGATATTCCGCGAGGATCACGCGCAGGCCGAGTCGTGTGAGCGCCTCGGCGTAATACCCGCGGTGGCCGGCGTGGCCCGCGTTGCCGTGGAAGACGACCGCGGTGCCGCGCACGGGGCCGGCCGGTTCGGCGACGAGCCCGCGGAAGTCATCCGGCGTCGGCCATGCACGCAGCGGCCCCGAGACCAGCGCCTCCAGCGGCGCCTTGTCAGGGTAGTAGAGCGACTGGTCCTGGAACATGGTGGCCCCCGCGAGCACGAGGATGAAGGCGATCGTCAGCCGCAGCATCACTGTGGCAAGCGGCGCGGCGGGGTCGGCGACGAGCCGGTTCATTCGGTCATATCCGGTTTGTCCATCGGCATTCACCCGCATGTGCAGCCTTGGAACACATTGTCGCGCGGCTGGCGGCTCGATTCAAATGCGGCGGCCCGATCGGTACAGGCGAACTCGACGCCCGAGCGTCGGGCACATCCCGCGCGCCGCCCCGATCGACACATGACGCGAGTGCGTCGCCGGATGGTGCCGTCGTCACGGTGCGAGACCGGTTCGGTAGCCTTTCCGATGATGTTCATCCATAGGGCGGAGACGAAGGGGAGCTGCGGGCTCTGGTAGACTTCCCGGCCCCGCAGCCTCACCGAGTCCGCAGCACCGTGAACGTATCCGACCTGCAACGGCAACTGGCCTTCCTCAAGGAAATCGACCGGCTCAAGAGCATCGTCCGGCTGTCGCCGCTGATCGACCGCTCGCGGCGCGAGAACAGCGCCGAGCATTCCTGGCACCTCGCGCTCTACGCGCTGGTGCTCGCCGGGCATGCCGCCGGCGAGGTCGACGTGATGCGTGTCGTGAAGATGCTGCTGATCCACGACATCGTCGAGATCGACGCGGGCGACGTGCCCTTCCACATGCCGTCGACCCACGCGGGCCAGGCCGAGCGCGAACGGCTGGCCGCCGAGCGCATTTTCGGCCTACTGCCCGAAGCACAGGCGGCCGAATTCCGCGAGCTGTGGTTCGAGTTCGAGGCGGCCGAGAGCGACGACGCGAGATTCGCCAAGGCGCTCGACCGGTTCCAACCGATGCTGCACAACGCCGCCACCGACGGCGGCACCTGGGTCGAATGCGACGTGACGCTGGAGCAGGTCGAGGCGCGCTGCCGCCCGCCCATCGAGCGCGGTGCGCCGGCGCTGTGGGCGGTGGCGGCGCAACTCGCGGAAGAGCACTTCCGCGAACGGCCGCAGGAGCCGTAGGGAAGGTCGCTAGATCACGAGCTGCGTGCCGAGTTCGACGACGCGATTGTTCGGGATGCGGAAGAAGTCCGTCGCGCTGGTCGCATTCTTCGTCATGAACGCGAACAGGCGTGCGCGCCACGGTGCGATGCGGCTGCGGCTCAGGCGCGGGATCACCGTTTCGCGCGACAGATAGAAGGTCGTCTCCATCATCTCGAAGGGTTCGCCGAAGCGGCTGCAGTGGTCCAGCGCGCTCGGGATGTCCGGGTCTTCCATGAAGCCGTAGCGCAGGATCACGCGGATGAAGCCCTGCTTCAGGTGATGCAGGTAGATGCGGTCGAGCTCGCTGACGTAGGGCGTGTCGGCGGTCTGCACGGTGACGAGGACGACGCGTTCGTGCAGCACCTGGTTATGCTTGAGATTGTGCAGCAGCGCGGCGGGCACGCCGTCCTTCGAGCTGGTCATGAACACGGCCGTGCCATGCACGCGATGCACGCTGCCGATCATGGCCATGAATTCGTTCATCGACAGGCCCTGCCTGGCGATCTCCTCCTGCACCAGGCCGCGTCCGCGGCGCCAGGTCGTCAGCACCGTGAAGGACACGAGCCCCATCGCGATCGGGAACCATCCGCCCTGCGGGATCTTGATCGCGTTGGCGGCGAAGAAGGCGATGTCGACCGCCAGCAGCGAGCCGGCAACGAGGGCGACGAGCAACAGATTCCAGCGCCACAGCAGGACCATCACGAAGGCGATGAGCACGGTGTCGATCATCATCGTGCCGGTGACCGCGATGCCATATGCGGCGGCCAGGTTCGAGGAACTCTGGAAGCCCAGCACCAGCGCGACCACGGCGAGGTAGAGCGTCCAGTTGGTAAAGGGCACGTAGATCTGCCCCTCTTCCTGGCCCGAGGTGTGCACGATCAGCATGCGCGGCAGCAAGCCCATCTGCACGGCCTGGCGCGCCACCGAGAACGCGCCCGAGATCACCGCCTGCGACGCGATCACCGTGGCGAGCGTCGCGAGAATCAGCATGGGAATCATGGCCCACGACGGTCCGAGGTGGAAGAAGGGATTCTCGATCGATGCCGGCTCGTTCAGCAGCAGCGCGCCTTGGCCGAAGTAGTTCAGCACCAGCGCCGGCATCACGAAGGCGAACCATGCGAGGCGGATCGGAAAGGGGCCGAAATGACCCATGTCGGTATAGAGCGCCTCGCCGCCGGTCACCGCGAGCACGACCGCGCCGAGGGCGAGGAAGGCGAGGCCGGTGTGGTTGCCGATGAATGCGAGCGCGTACATCGGGTTCAGGGCCGCGAGCACTTCCGGATGGCGGACGATTTCGTTGAGGCCCAGCACTGCCAGCACAGCGAACCAGCCAGCCATGATCGGGCCGAAGAACAGGCCGACGGCGCCGGTGCCGCGGCGCTGGATCAGGAACAGTGCCGTGAGGATCACCACCGTGATGGGCACGACGAACGATTGCAGCTCCGGCGCGACGATGCCCAGGCCCTCGACCGCCGACAGCACCGAGATGGCCGGCGTGATCATGCTGTCGCCGTAGAACAGCGCCGCCGCGAACACCCCCAGCATCGACACGACCCACGTGAGCCGCCGGCTTTTCGCCTTGTCGACGATCAGCGCGAGCAGCGCCAGCGAGCCACCTTCGCCGCGGTTGTCCGCCCGCATGATGATCAGCACGTACTTGAGCGTCACCAGCGCCATGATCGACCAGAACACCATCGACAGGATGCCGAGGATGTTTTCGGGGGTGACGGGGATGGGGTGGTGACCGTTGAAGATTTCCTTCAGTGCGTAGAGCGGACTCGTGCCGATGTCGCCGAACACCACGCCGATCGCGCCGACCGTGAGGGCCGGCAATGCCTTGCGTGAATGCATGCGCTATATCCTGTGTTGTTGTTTTGGGTGCAGCGGGGCGCATTGTAAGGCCGCCGCGCAGGCGCGAGCACGTCGAGGACACCCATCGCTTCGCGGGCATACGAGACGCTGCGCGCCTCGATCGCCTCGCGGTGGCCGTCGCCGGCGCGCTCGTCGTCGCCGGCGGCATCGCGACGACCGCAGGGCTTTTCCTGCGCTGGGTCCGCGGTCGGGTGGGCAGCGACCCGGCCTACGACAGCGGTCCGCTGTCGACCATCATTCAGGACCTGCTTACGCTGCCGACCTATTTCGTCGACGTGAACCTGATCAAGAAGCAATGACCGGGGACATCGCCGCTCACACGATGCAGTTCGGGTTCTCGATGATCTGCTGGTAGACCAGCCCCTTGATCACCATGCGATCGCCCGGCTGCAGATGCCGGAATTCAAGACCGCTGCGGACTGCGGCCTGGGTTCCGGGCGCTTCGGCCTCTTCATTGCTGACGATTTCGGCGGCGACGCTCAGGCGGGTGTCGACCTCGTGCAGGCGTGCATCGAAGTCGAGACGCACGAGCTCGCCGCGCGCGCCGGGGCTGCGGGCCGAGACGAGGCGGACGCCCGTCGAGCTGATGTTCTCGATCACCGCGTCGAGCGGTTCGCTGCCGGCGGCCGAACACTTCGTCGCGAGGCGCACGCGCACCCGCGTCGCCTTGCGGATCTCGCTGCCATGCACGACTTCCGGAAAAGACAGGTGAAGGTAATCGAACGGCAGGCGGCACGTGCGCAGCACCGACGACCGGAAGGCAAATGCGCTCTGGCGGGAGAATGCACGCACGACAACCGCATCGTCGTCTACGAGGTTCACTCGCTGGCCGCCAAGCACGGGGGCCGTGACGATCAGGCTGGTGTTCTCGACGTATCCGACAATGCGCACGAAGACCTTGCCGACGCCCAGGGGCGCAGGGCATTCCATCTGCAGCCTGTCACCCACCTGCAGGTGCATGTCGCGGAACGCGAAGGTCTTGCGCTGACTCGGCGGGGACTTCTTGGCGTGGGGGCTTGTGGAGGTCTGCTCGGAGCCAGCGGAGTCGGCGTCCGCGGCAGCATCGATGCCGGCGGCCACGGAGTTCTGAACAGGGGAATTCAGCGCCATGATGAGTCATTCGGGATTTGAACGAGGGACTCTAGCACGAGACAACTCAGGTGCAAGACGTGGCGCGCGCGTGACTTTGTCGACAGCCGGGAGGCGACTGGGGGAGGGAGAGAGACGAAAAAGAGCCCGGGACGGGCAAGCCGTCCCGGGGTCGGCAGACTCGAGCGGTCGATTCCGCCCCGACCGGGGCGGAGGGCCTGTGCCTCAGTAGTCCATGTCGGGCATGGCCGGCACTGCCGCCTTCTCGTCCTTCGGCACCTCGGCCTGGGTCTCCTTCGACACGTCGGGGTGGTACTTGCGCGCGAGGCGGCGAAAGGCCTTCTTGACCTCATCGGGTGTGGCATTCCGCTCCATCCAAGATGGGTGGCATTGCGCCGGCTATCAAGCCCCTCCGTTTCGCGTGCGCATCGGAGCGTCCTGCCGCGGTTCAGCGGTTGCGGCGCGTCTGCCGGTGCATGCGCATCAGCGTGCTCTTGCCGAACAGGCTCTCGACGAGATCGACGGCCAGTTCGGCGGTCATGTTGCGGTGGTCGAGCGCGGGGTTGAGTTCGACGATGTCGAGCGACGCGAACTGCTCGGTGTCGGCGATCATCTCCATGCACAGCTCGGCTTCGCGGTAGGTCGGGCCGCCGCGCACGGTGGTGCCGACGCCCGGCGCGATGGTCGGATCGAGGAAGTCGACATCCAGGCTGACGTGCAGGTGCGTGTTCTCGTCCACGCCGGCGAGCGCCTGTTCCATCACCGCGCGCATGCCGACTTCGTCGATGTAGCGCATGTCGAAGACCTCGACCCCGAGTTCGCACAGGAAGCGCTTTTCGCCCTCGTCGACGCTGCGTATGCCGATCTGGTGGATCTCGGCCGGGAGCATTGCCGGGATGTGGCCGCCGATGCGCGTCAGCACCTCCGGGCCGTGGCCGCACAGGCAGGCGACCGGCATGCCGTGGATGTTGCCGGAGGGCGTCATCGTCGCGGTGTTGAGGTCGGCGTGCGCGTCGAACCACAGCACGCACAGCTTCTTGCCGACGCTGCGGCAGTGGCGCGCCACGGCGCTGACGGACCCGATCGCGAGGCAGTGGTCGCCGCCCATCATCACCGGCAGCCGTCCGGCGCGCAGCTCGGCATACACGGCCTCGTGCAGGATCTCGTTCCACTGCGCCACCTCCTGCAGGTGACGGAAGCCGTCGACCGCCGGCAGGTTCGGATTCGCCGGGCCGACGAGGTTGCCCAAGTCGCGCACGTCGGCACCGAAGGCCGCGATCGCCGCGTGGATCTCGGCCACGCGCAGGGCCTCGGGGCCCATGCTGGCGCCGCGCGTGCCGGCGCCTACGTCGGTGGGAACGCCAATCAGGCTAACGTTCAGATTCGTCATGGTGTCGGTCTACCCTTGTGCGGTCGCCGCAGTCCGCGGTGCGAGAGTTCGGTTCGACCCGCAGGACGCAGTGTGGTTCGTCATGCGGGGCGGGTAGCGTCCGGGCACGTGGTCGGTGCCCGTTTCGCAGGGCCGAACTTTGACGGATGCGTCGCTCAAACAGAATGGTTAATTTTGTATCGGAATGCCACTGCTCTGACGAAATGGCAGAGTTGAGTTGCGATTTGCGCAAAATCCGCCGCGCGCCACCCCCAGCGACGCCCCCGGCTCGGGTATAAAGGCGCCTCGGTTGGCACGGGACGGTATGCCCGTCCGGGTGCATTGTCGGTGCGCGGGGCTGCGTTCGTCGACCTGGTGCGCGTCGGGATCCGCCCGGGTGCCGGCCGAAATGGATAGCCACGTCGGCGAAGACTGCATAGGGAGTCGGTGAATGAAGCGCGCGCAGGCCAATGGCCTCCTGCTGGTTGCGGCACTGATCTGGGGGACGGCCTTCGTCGCCCAGCAGGCGGGCATGCGTGATGTCGGTCCGTTCACCTTCACCGGCGTGCGTTTCCTGTTCGGCGCCGTGGTGATCCTGCCCTTGGTGGCGCGTGAGCTGCGCCGCCTCGGGCGGCGCGGGGTGTGGCTGGACGGGCGCGACCTGGCGGGCGGGTTGCTGCTGGGCGTGGTGCTCTTCCTCGGCGCGGCATTCCAGCAGATCGGCATCGCCGGCACCACCGTCAGCAACGCCGGCTTCCTCACCGCACTGTACGTGCCGCTGGTGCCCGTTGCGAGCGCGCTGCTGTTGCGCGAACGCCTGCACTGGTCGGTGTGGCCGGCAAGCGCCGGCTGCCTCGGGGGCACCTTCCTGCTCGGCGGCGGCAGCCTCTCGGCGCTGTCGACGGGCGATCTGTGGGTGATCGCGAGCGCGCTGTTCTGGGCCGCGCACGTGATGATGGTCGGGCGGGTGGCCGCGCGCCACGGCGCCCCGATCACCATCGCATGCCTGCAGTTCCTGATGTGCGGCGCGCTGGGCATGGTCAGCGGGTTCTCGCTGGAGGTCGTCGGCGTCGATGCGCTGGAGCGCGCGCTGCCGTCGATCGCCTATGCCGGCATCCTCTCGGTGGGGCTGGGGTTTACGCTGCAGGTGGTCGCGCAGCGCCACACGCTGGCGGCCGACGCGGCGATCCTGCTGAGCTGCGAGACGCTGTTCGCGGCGATTGCGGCGCGCATCTTCGTCGGCGAAGTGCTCACGCCGATGCAGTTGCTGGGCGGCGGGCTGATCTTCGCGTGCGTGATGGCGATCCAGTTGCTGCCGCTCGTCCGCGCCCGCAACGAGGCGGCCCAGCCGGCCTGATCCCGCGCAAGGTCAGGCGGCGTTCTCGAACAGCTCCGGGGGGATATCCTCGGGGCACAGCTGGCTGGCCTCGTCTCCCATCAGGGCGAGCATCAGGCGCAGCTGGTTGCGCAGCTCGCGCAGGTTGCCCGGCCAGCGGTGGCGGTGCAGCAGCGCAAGCGCCTCGGGGCACACGTAGACCGGTCGCCCGCCGGCGACCTCGCGCACGACATGGCGCACGAGCTCGTCGAAATCGTCGCGCTCGCGCAGCGGCGGCAGGCTGATGATCCGGCCGCCGGCCGCGTCGAAATTGCGCAGGTCGAGTCGTCCCTCACGGCGCAGTTCGGCGAGCGGACGCCGTGCCGCACCGATCACGCGGGCGCGGCTGCCGTCGTGGGCGTCGAAGAGTCGTGCCTGCAGCGTCGTGGGTAGTGCGTCGATCTCCACGAGGAAGAGGATGCCGTTGGCCGCCTGCACCCAGGCGCGGTCCAGCTCCGCCTCCGCGGCCTCGCCCGCGGGCAGGGCCGTGCAGTCGATGCCGATCAGCGGTGCATCCGCGGTTGCTTTGTGGTCTTCATGGAATGCGCGCACGAGATGCGCCTTGCCGGTCCCCATCTCGCCTTCGATCAGCAGCGGCGTGTTCTCGGCGGCGCAATTGCGCAGCGTATCGACGATGCGCGCGATGCGCCCGTCGCCGCGGCCGATCGCGCCCAGACGGGAATCGTCGTAGCGGGCCGTCGCGGCGCGCGGTGCCGTGTCGGCGTGGCGTCGCGAACGCAGGTTGGCGCGGGCGATGAGCGTGCGGCCTTTCAAGTCGTAGAGCGGGAAGGGCGCGTCGGGCGCCTGCGCTGCCCAGCCGACCAGCCTGTTCCAGGGCGTCGTGAAGCAGGCTTCATAGATCGTCGCGGGATGCGCCGCGTCCAGACCGAGCATCCCGCGCGCTTTGCGATTGCTCGCGACGAGCCGGCCGCCTTCGTCGAACACGACGAGCGCGTGCAGGGGGTCCGCGAGCGCATCGCGGCGCGTGTGGAAGTGCAGTGTGAGGAAGCCGTCGTCCAGCGTTTCCAGCAGGCGGTGCTCGATCAGTTCGGCCGTCGTACGTAGCAGCGCCTCGGCGTGTGTGAGGTTTTCGCGCGCATCCGACGATACGTCGAGGATGCCGAGCATGCCGCCGGTGGGTGCGAGGATGGGCGTGGCGACGCAGGTGAGGATGCGGTTGCGCGCGAGGTAGTGTTCGTCGCCCTGCACCGTGACGACCGTGCCGGAGTGCAGCGCCGTGCCGATCGCGTTGGTGCCCATCGTGGCCTCGCTCCAGTCGACGCCGGGTCGCAGCGCGACGCGGCTGGCACGGTCGAGGAAGTCGGTGTGGCCCAGCGCGCTGAGGATCATGCCTTTGCGGTCGGCCAGCAGTACCGTGGATGACGGGCTGCCGATCTGGCGGTACAGGCCTTCGATCATCGGGCGCGAGAACGCGAGCAGCCGGTTGTTCGCGGCGATGCGGTCGGTGAGTTCGCCCGGCGCGAGCGCCGTGTCGTTGAGCGGTTCGTCCGGACGAAGGCCGTGCTCGCGGCTGCGCTGCCACGATGCGATGAGCGGTTCCGGTCGGGATGTGGGGGGTGACGCTTCCATCATGGGAAGCGATGAAGCATGAATCATTCCGTCGCCGTCGAACCGCGCGGGCAAAGGGGTTTTCCCGGCAGCGGGGCGTGCGTGGTGCGGCGCCGTTGTCACGCATCGGAACAAGTGTTGCCTTGTTGAGCAGGCCGGAGCAGGGCAGGGCGGCGGGGCAGTCGGTGGCGAAATTATGCCGGCGTGTGGTGCAAGTTATTGTTCGCTAGATGAAAGATGTCTCTGGATGAGGTGGTGGCGCTTGCTGGCACGCGCCCTGCGGAAGGGATGGCGACGCGAGACAGCGTTTCGACCAATCAACACACTTCTGGAGACGAGTTCAATGATCTACGAGATGCCCGGCCAGGCAGGCGCCAAGGTCCAGTTCAAGAGCCGCTACGACAACTTCATCGGCGGCAAGTGGGTTGCGCCGGTGCGCGGCCATTATTTCGAAAACATCACGCCGATCTCCGGCAGGCCGTTCTGCCAGGTCGCCCGCTCGACCGAGGAAGACATCAATCTCGCCCTCGATGCTGCCCACGCCGCTGCCGACAAGTGGGGACGCACCTCGGCTGCCGATCGCGCCAACATCCTGCTCAAGATCGCCGACCGGCTCGAAGCCAACCTCGAAATGCTGGCCTACGCCGAAACCGTCGATAACGGCAAGGCGATCCGCGAAACCCTGAACGCCGACATCCCGCTGACGATCGACCATTTCCGCTACTTCGCCGGCTGCCTGCGTGCTCAGGAAGGCGGCATCAGCGAGATCGACGAACACACCGTCGCGTACCACTTCCATGAGCCGCTCGGCGTCGTCGGCCAGATCATCCCGTGGAACTTCCCGATTCTGATGGCGGCATGGAAGCTCGCCCCGGCCATCGGCGCCGGCAACTGCGTGGTGCTGAAGCCCGCCGAATCGACCCCGGTCAGCATCCTGGTGCTGGTCGAACTCATCGCCGACCTGCTGCCCCCGGGCGTGCTCAACGTCGTCAATGGCTTCGGTCGTGAAGCCGGCATGCCGCTGGCGACCAGCAAGCGCATCGCCAAGATCGCCTTCACCGGCTCCACCGCCACCGGCCGCGTCATCGCCCAGGCCGCCGCCACGAACCTCATTCCGGCGACGCTGGAACTCGGCGGCAAGTCGCCCAACATCTTCTTCGAGGACATCGCCGCTGCCGACGACGCCCTCTTCGACAAGGCGGTCGAAGGCATGGTGCTGTTCGCCTTCAACCAGGGCGAAGTGTGCACCTGCCCGTCGCGCGCGCTGATCCAGGAGTCGATCTACGACAAGTTCATGGAGCGCGTGCTGGCGCGCGTCAAGGCGATCAAGCAGGGTAGCCCGCTCGATACCGCGTCGATGATGGGCGCGCAGGCCTCGACCGACCAGATGAACAAGATCCTGTCCTACCTGGACGTGGGCAAGCAGGAAGGCGCCGAACTGCTGATCGGCGGCGACCGCGCCCGTCTTGGTGGCGAACTGGCCGAGGGCTACTACATCCAGCCGACCCTGTTCAAGGGCCACAACAAGATGCGCATCTTCCAGGAAGAGATCTTCGGGCCGGTGCTGGCCGTGACGACCTTCAAGGACGAAGCCGAAGCGCTCGAGATCGCCAACGACACCCCGTACGGCCTCGGTGCCGGCGTGTGGTCGCGCGACGGCAGCACGGCATACCGCATGGGCCGCGCCATCAAGGCCGGGCGCGTATGGACCAACTGCTACCACGCCTACCCGGCCCATGCCACCTTCGGCGGCTACAAGGAGTCCGGCATCGGCCGCGAGACGCACAAGATGATGCTCGACCACTACCAGCAGACCAAGAACCTGCTGGTGAGCTACAGCCCCAACGCGCTCGGGTTCTTCTGAGCGCGTTACCAGGGCCTCGCGCTCGGCTTCTTCTGAGCGCGTTACCTGGTCCTCGCGCTCGGGTTCTTCCGAGCGCGGTATGAAAACTCCGCGCCCGGGTCTCGTCCGGGTGCGAAGTTGCACAGGTGTTCTTCTCTCCCTCTCATCCGCCCACAGCGGAAGAGCTTCACGGGCGGCTGCGGCCGCCCGTTTTTTTTCACCGCATCGCTGCTCCGGGGGGCGAGCGCGCTTCTTGCGGATGAGGGCTGATCCTGCGCTATGCTTCAACTGGCTTCCGATCTGCCCGACGTACCCGCAATGTGCGGTCTTCTCGGCGGGTGTTCCGAAATGGAGCATCTGTTCCGTGATGGAACACCCGATTTCGCATGCGACGGATTCGCGGTGCGTTCCCCGGCTGGATCGAATCCTGCATTGGAAGCACGACCGTCCCCGGCTCGATCCGGCGGGCGCTGATACAAGAACGATGGAGACACATCAATGCTGCGACCCTTTGCGCGCGCGTGCCTTGCGGCAGCTGCGCTCCTTGCCTGCCTGATCGCGCCGGTGCGCGCCGCCGACCCGGCGGTGATCCGCATCGGGGTGCTGCAATACGGCACCGTGAGTTGGGAGCTCGAGGTGATGAAGCGCATGGGCTACGCCGAACGCGAGGGGGTGCGCATCGAGGTCGTGCCGCTCGCGCAGAAGGACGCCGCGAACGTCGCGCTGCAGGGCGGGGCGGTCGATCTCATCGTCAATGACTGGATCTGGGTCGCACGTCAGCGCGCCGACGGGCGGGATTTCGCCTTCGTGCCGTACTCGCGTGCGGTGGGCGGCATCATGGTGCGCCCGGACGCGAACCTGCGCTCGCTCGCCGACCTGCGCGGGCAGCGCCTGGGTGTCGCCGGCGGTGCGCTGGACAAGAGCTGGCTGCTGCTGCGCGCGTATTCGCGCAAGACCCTGGGCGAGGACGCCGCGACGTTCGTGAAGCCGGATTTCGGCGCGCCGCCGCTGTTGAACGCCTTGATGCTGAAGGGTGAACTGCCGGCGGTGATGAACTTCTGGCACTTCGCGGCGCGCCTGCGGGCGGCCGGCATGCGCGATCTCCTGTCCCTCGACGAGGTCCTCAAGGGACTCGGCGTCGAAGGCGAACTGCCGATGATCGGCTGGGTGTTCCGCGAGGACTGGGCGGCGAAGCACCGCGCCGCCTTCGAGGGTTTCCTGCGCGCCGGCGCCCAGGCGCGCCGCCACATGCAGAGCTCGGATGCAGTGTGGGAGGAGCTGCGTCCGCTCACGCGCGCCGAGGACGACGCGACGCTGGTCGCGTTGCGCGACGGCTTCCGCGCCGGCATCCCCGGCGAGGACATCGCGCAGGCCGAACGCACCGCGCGGCGCGTGTTTGCGATCCTCGCGCAGGAGGGCGGCGCCGAACTCGTCGGCAGCGCCACCGCACTTCCGGCGGGCACCTTCTGGCGTGCGGGCGCCCCGCACTGATGAAGGCCGGTGTCGATGACTCCGCGCCCTGGCCGCTGCCGGCCGCGCCGGGGCGGCGCGCGATGAAACGCCGCGGCCCGCAGGGCGAGGGGTGGCTGCGCGCGGCCTCGCTCGTCGCCTTTCTTCTGCTGTGGCAACTCGGCGCATGGCTCTTCGCCAGCCAGACGCTGCCTCCACCGGTCACCGTCTTCGCGCGCATCGCCGCCGAGACCGCCTCGCTCGCGCTGCCCACGCATCTGGCCGTGACGCTCGCGCGCGTCGCGGTCGCGTTCGGGCTGGCGATGGCCCTCGGCGCCGCGATCGGCATCGCCATGGGGCGCTGGCGCCGGCTCGATGCGCTCCTCGACGGCTGGCTCGTGCTCGGGCTCAACATCCCCGCGCTCGTCACCATCATCCTGTGCTACGTATGGTTCGGGCTGAACGACGCCGCCGCGATCGTCGCCGTCGCCCTGAACAAGATCCCCACGGTGGTCGTCACCGTGCGCGAAGGCGCGCGTGCGGTGGACGCCCGCCTGATGCAGGTCGCCCACGCCTACCGCCTGCCGCGGCTGCGCACCTTCGCCCGCGTCTACCTGCCCCAGCTCGTGCCCTACCTGATGGCCGCGGCGCGCTCGGGGCTGTCGCTGATCTGGAAGATCGTGCTCGTGGTCGAGCTCCTCGGCCGCAGCAACGGCGTCGGCTTCCAGCTCAACATGTTCTTCCAGCTCTTCGACATTGCCGGCATCCTCGCCTACACGCTAGTGTTCGCGGCCGTCGTGCTCGTCGTCGAAGCGGCCGTCCTGCGCCCGCTCGAGCGACGCCTCACGCGTTGGAGATCCTGAATGCTCGACATCGCCATCGACCGCAAGACCTACCCCGACCGCGCCGGCGCCCCGCATCTGGCGCTCGCCGGGCTGCGCCTCGAGGCTGCCCCCGGCGAGTTCGTGTGCGTCGTCGGCCCCTCGGGCTGCGGCAAGAGCACGCTGCTCAACGTCGTCGGCGGCCTCGACCGCGACGTCGAGGGGCGTGTGCGTCTCACCGGCGCAGATTCCGCCCACGACATCGGCTTCATGTTCCAGGAGCCGCGCCTGATGCCCTGGCTCACGGTGCTCGACAACGTGCTCCTCGTCACCGACGCGAGCCCCACGGCGCAGCGGCGTGCGCGCGAGCTCCTCACGGCGATGGGGCTCGCCGACGTGCTCGACGCCTACCCCGGGCGCCTGTCGGGCGGCATGCAGCGGCGTGTCGCCCTCGCGCGCGCCTTCGTCATCGAACCGAAGCTCCTGCTGATGGACGAGCCCTTCGTCTCGCTCGACGTGCCCACCGCCAACCGCCTGCGTGCGATGCTGGTCGAACAGTGGCAGCGCTCGGGCGCGACAGTGCTCTTCGTCACCCACGACCTGCGCGAAGCGCTCGCGCTCGCCGACCGCATCTGCTTCCTCTCGGCCGCCCCCGGGCGCGTCGTGCTCGAACTCCCCCTCGCGCTCGCGCGCCCGCGCGCCCCCGACGATGCCGCGGTGCAGGCGCTGCACGCCGAGCTGCTTGCCCGGCACCCCGAGCTCCTCGCCGGGCTCACCAGCGAACCGCACGAGATCCAGGATGAATGAGCGCATGAACACTGCCGTCGACGCATCCCCCCGCAGCCGCGATTCGGCGCAGGCGGGCGCCGCGCTCGAGCTCGCCGACGTGCGCAAGGCCTACGGCACGCGTGAGGCGCTGCGCGGAGTCACGCTCAAGGTCGACCGTGGCGAATTCGTCGCGCTGCTCGGCCCCAACGGTGCGGGCAAGAGCACGCTGTTCCAGCTCTTGACCGGCCTCTTCAACGCCGACTCGGGGCGGCTCGCCGTGTGCGGCCACGACATCCGCAAGGCTCCGGTCGCGGCGCTCGCCCACCTCGGCGTCGTGTTCCAGCAGAGCACGCTCGACCTCGACCTCGGCGTCGCCGCGAACCTCAAGTTCCACGCCGCGCTGCACGGCCTCGGCGGGCGACACGCGCGCGAACGCGTCGCCGACGCGCTGGGCCGCCTCGGCCTCACCGAGCGCGCGCGGGACCCCGTGCGCGAACTCTCCGGCGGTAACCGCCGCAAGGTCGAGCTCGCGCGTGCGCTGGTGCACGAGCCCGCGGTGCTGCTGATGGACGAGGCCACCGTCGGGCTGGACCCGGCCTCCCGCCGCCAGCTCCTCGATGAAGTGCTCGCGCTGCGCGCGCGCGGGGTGGCCGTGCTGTGGGCGACCCATCTCGTCGACGAGGCGGAGGCCGCCGACCGCGTCGTCGTGCTGCACCGCGGCCAGATCCTCGCCGAAGGCCGCCCGCAGGCACTCGCCGATCAGGCCGGCACCGCAACGCTGGCCGACGCCTTCCTGCAGATGACCGGCGGTGGCGGCGAGCGCGGCGACTGAACGCCTTCAAACCAAAAAGAACCGTTCCGGAAAACCAACCCGACAGGAGACCCGCTTGATCCCCCGCACCCGACTCATCGCCGCACTGGCGCTCACGCTGGCAGCCGGCGCGGCTGGCGCCAAGGGCACCGGCTACGTGTTCGTCAGCAGCGAGAACGACCACGCCGTGACCGTGCTCGACAGCAAGAGCTGGCAGGTCGTCAAATCCATCCCCACCGGCCAGCGCCCGCGCGACATGCGCCTGTCGCCCGATCGCAGCCAGCTCTACGTGGTGGCGAGCAAGGCCAATCGCGTCGACGTCATCGACATCGCCCAGCTCAAGGTCACCCATAGCATCCCCGTCGGCGAGGACCCGGAGATGTTCGACCTCTCGCCCGACGGCAAGCGCCTCTACGTCTCGAACGAGGAGGGCGCGCAGGTGTCCGTGATCGACGTCGCGACGAAGAAGCCCGTCGCGCGTATCGAGGTCGGCGAGGAGCCCGAAGGGGTGCGCCTGTCGCCCGATGGCAAGCGCGTGTATGCGACCTCCGAGGTTGCGAACATGGTGCACGTGATCGACGCCGCGACCCACAAGATCCTCGCCAACGTCGTCGTCGCCAACCGCCCGCGCCGCTTCGCGATGACGCCGGACGGCGCCGAGGTGTGGGTCACCTCCGAGCTTGGCGGCAAGGTCAGCGTGCTCGACGGCGCCACCAATGCCGTCAAGGCCACGATCGCCTTCACCCCCAAGGGCTTCCGTGCCGACGACGTCACGCCAGTCGGCATCGCGATGACGGGCGACGGCAAGACCGCGTACGTGACGCTCGGGCGTGCCAATCACATCGCGGTGGTCGATGTCGCCAGCCGCAAGGTCGAGGATTACGTCCTCGTGGGCAACCGCGCCTGGGGGGCGAGCCTCAACCGTGACGGCAGCCTGCTCTTCGTCGCCAACGGCCTGTCCGACGACATCTCGGTCGTCGATACGAAGACCCGCAAGGTGCTGCGCTCGGTGCCGGTCGGGCGCGTGCCGCACACCGTCGTGATCGACGACTGAGGGCGGCCGACCCATGCGTACCCGCCTGAAACGTCTCCTGCGAGCCACGCTCGGCAGCGTCGCCGCGCTCCTTGCCGCCTCCGCGTTTGCCGCCACGAATGTGCGTATCGCCCACCTGGAACTCGAAACCGACGCGCGCTACGACGAGACGAAACTCTTCTTCCGCAGCCTCGCCCAGCCGCTCGGGCGGCCCTTCGCCGGCGCGGAAGTGGCGCTGCGCGAGGCGCGTTTCGTCGGCCAGGCGGTGGGCGCCGAATTCGCGCTCGAACGCGTCACCGGCGCCGACGCGAAGGCGCTTCTCGCCGCGATCGACAAGCTCAACAAGGACGGGGTGCGCTACTTCCTCCTCGATGCCCCCGGCGCGGTCGTCGCCGAAGTCGCCAAAGCCGTGCGGGGCAAGGAACTCCTGCTCTTCAACGTCTCCGCGCCCGATGACGCGCTGCGCCAGGCGCAGTGCCAACCCAACCTGCTGCACACCCTGCCCAACGACGCGATGCGCATGGACGCGCTCGCGCAGTACCTGGTGTCGAAGAAGTGGCGCAACGTGCTCATGCTCGAAGGCCCGCGTCCCGAGGACAAGCTCGTCGCCGACGCCTTCGACCGCGCCGCCAAACGCTTCGGCCTGAAACTCGTCGAGCGCCGCCCCTTCGTGCTCTCGAACGACCCGCGCCAGCGCGACCAGGGCAACGTCGCGCTGCTCACGGCCGGCAGTGAGCACGACGTCGTCTTCGTTGCCGACAGTGACGGCGAGTTCGCGCGCAGCGTCCCCTATCGCACGGTGCGCGCGCGCCCGGTCGTCGGTTCGGAGGGGCTGGTGGCCGCCGCGTGGTCCTGGGCGTGGGAGCGCCACGGCGCACCGCAACTGAACAGTCGCCTCGAGAAACACGCCGGCCGCAAGATGGCCGACCCCGACTGGGCTGCGTGGATGGCGGTGAAGGCGGTCGTCGAGGCGGTCGTGCGCACGCAGAACGCCCCCTTCGGCACGGTCGCGAAATACCTCAAGGGCGAGGAGATCACGCTCGACGGCTTCAAGGGCAACCGACTCGGCTTCCGCGCCTGGGACAACCAGCTGCGCCAGCCCGTGCTGCTCGCGACCCACAACGCGGTGATCGAGCGCGCCCCGATTGCAGGCTTCCTGCATCCGACCAACAACATGGACACCCTCGGCTTCGACCAGCGCGACAGCCGCTGCGCGTTCTGACAGGCACGACTGATGAGACTCTCCCACGCGTGGCTGGCCCTGCAGGCGATCGCCGGCCGCGAGATCGCCAAGTTCGTGCGCCAGGGCGGCCGCTTCGCCTCGGCGCTGGTGCGGCCGCTGTTGTGGCTCGTCGTCTTCGCGGCGGGCTTCCAGAACGTCTTCGGCGTCTCGATCATCCCGCCCTACGACACCTACATCCCTTATCAGGTCTACATCGTGCCGGGGCTGCTGGGCATGGTGCTGCTCTTCAACGGCATGCAGTCCTCGCTCGCGATGGTGTACGACCGCGAGATGGGCATGATGCGCCTGCTCCTCACCGCACCGCTGCCACGCAGCTTCCTCCTCTTCGCCAAGCTCCTCGCGGGCACCTTGCTGTCGGTGCTGCAGGCCTACGTCTTTCTCCTCATCGCATGGCTGTTCGACGTCGACGTGCCATGGAGTGGCTGGCTCACCGCGCTGCCGGTGATCGTGCTCGCGGGGATGATGCTCGGCGCGCTGGGCCTGCTGCTGTCGGTGCAGGTACGCCAGCTCGAGAACTTCGCCGGCACGATGAACTTCGTGATCTTTCCGATGTTCTTCGTCTCGCCCGCGCTGTATCCGCTGTGGAAGCTCGAGGAATCGGGCGCTGCGGTCGTGCATGCGGTCGCGCAGTGGAACCCCTTCACCCACGCCGTCGAGGCGATCCGCTTCGCGCTCTATGGCCAGCTCGCCGCCACCTCGCTCGCGATCGTCGCCGGCTGCCTCGTCGTGTTCTTCACGCTCGCGGTGCGCGGCTACGATCCGCAGCGCGGGATGCTCAGGCGGGCAGGGGGCAAACCGGCCTGACCTGCTCCTGTCACGCCGTGGAGCAGGTGCTCCAAAACGGAACAACGGGGGCAAAAAAGAAGCCGGAGGTTCTGCAAAACCGTGCATAGGTTTTGTCGAACATCCGGCAATTTTCCGGGGCGCCGAGTGCCCCGAAAGCCGTTCAGGGAATTCTGTGCGTGACCCCGTGAGCCGAGAAGATCCGCCCGAGTTCACCCGAGCGCTGCAGTTCCGCCAGCGCCTCCGACAGCGCCGCGGCCAGCTCCTTGCTTTCGGCCTTCACGGCCATGCCGAGCGGCCAGCCCTTCACACGCAGCTCGGGCATGGTCAGCGCGTCGATCGCGAACTGCTTGTGCTCCTTCATTGCCGCCTCCAGCTGGCTGCGCGGGGCCATCACGGCGCTCACTTCACCCTTGGCCATCGCGGCTGCCGCTTCGGCAACGCTGCGGAAATGCACGACGTTGTCGCGCAGCCGCCCGTTCAGCACATGCAACATGAAGTCGCTCGCGTGTGTGTCGAGCTCGACGCCGATCTTCTCGCGCGTGAACACTTCGAAGGCGACCGCGGCCGAACCCGACACCGACGGCACACGCTCGGGATTGCGCGCGATCGCGATCGTCTCGAGGTGATAGGGACCGAAGATCGCCACCTTGTCGTTCTGTGCCGCGAACTGCGCATCCACGGGCACATGCAGCATCACGTCGGCCGGGCGCCGGCCGAGGTAGTGCCCTTTCCACACCATGTTGCGCAGGTCGTCGCTCATGTTCTCGTCGGGCGGGAACTCGACGATCTCCGCGCGCATCCCCAGGCGCTCGGCCAGGGACTGCGCGATGGCCACGTCGATGCCCTTGCCGCGCGCCGAGAACGGCGCGTAGTCGGCATACACGGCCACCCGCAAGGTGCCCGCCTGCTGCACTTCGAGCTGTGCGGCCGCGTGGGCCGGGAGCAGGGCGCCTGCCAGCATGGCGCCCGCTGCGATCAGGAATGCGCGTCGTTCATTTTTCACGTACGGTCTCCAGCCAGGCCTTGATTGCCCACATCGCCTCCTGCGACAGCATGCCCTCGAATGGCGGCATATACACGGCGCCGTTGCGGCTCACGCCGTTGCGAATGCGCTGCAGGAAATACTCGTCCGTTTCGGGCGCGATGTCGAGCTTGCGCAGGTCCGGCGCGATGCCGCCCGAGACCGCGCCGAGGCCGTGGCAGCGCGCGCAGTTCTGGTTGAAGGCCGAATCGCCGATGCGGATCGCCTCCGCATTGTCGCGGTACGGATTGACCGCGCGCCATTCCTCGCCGAGCTTGGGGAGCGACGATACATCCACCGCCTGCGGCGTCACGTCGCCGTGTGCGTGGGCCAGTCCCGCTCCGAGCGCGAGTCCCGCGGCGAGGGCCGCTGCGCGCAGTTTGCGGGTCAATGTCTCCTTGTCGTTGTGCTTATCCACCTTTTGATTCCTCATCTCTGATTGACGACGCCCGGAGTGCCGGATCTGCACCCTCCTTCGCAAGCCCTGTGCCACGTTGGCGGAGCGGCACGGAATCCGGCGTATTTCCTTGGTAAGGCGCCTGAACGCTGCTGGCAGGAAAATTGCTCCTCTGTTGTTGCCGGTTCGGATGAACGATTGCTTCGAGCTGGTGCAGGTGCTACTTTCTGACACAAGGGACAAACAAAAAAATAGTCCCCAAAGTGACGCGCAGGAGAGGAGGAGAAGATGGCCGTATTGCCGCAATTGCGGGATCGCCGCGAGAACACCATTTCGGACGCGCGACGATTTTTCTTCGAGCTTGGCCAGACGCCGGAGGCCGGGCTCGCCCCTCCTGTGCTGCGTTCCTGGCAGCGCTGTCGCAACGGCGGGCTCGACCACCTCGATGCCTACATGATCGACCCGGCGGGCCGCGCCCAGCTCTCCGACGCGCGCGACCGCAGCGCGCGTCTGCTGGAGCACGCCGGCGGGATCATGGAACACGTGTTCGAGCAGATCCGCGCCTCCGGCAGCATGGTCATCCTCGCCGACACCAAAGGCATGATCCTGCACTGCCTCGGCGATCCGGATTTTGTCGGCCGTGCGCAACGCGTCGCACTGCAGCCGGGCGCGTCGTGGGATGAAACCTTTCGCGGCACCAATGCGATCGGCACCGCGATCCTGGAAGGTGCACCGGTCGAAATCCATGGCGCCGAACACTACCTGGAACGCAATGGCTTTTTGACCTGCAGTGCCGCGCCGGTGTTCAACGCACAGGGATGTCTCGCCGGCGTGCTCGACATCTCGGGCGATTCGCGCAACAACCAGCGCCATACGCTGGGTCTGGTGCGCCTCTCGGTGCAACTGCTCGAGAAGCGGCTCTTCGAGGCGGAGTTCGCCAAGGAAATCCGCATCGCCTTCCATCCCCGCCCCGAATACGTCGGCAGCCTGCAGGAAGCGCTGCTCGCGGTCGACGCCGACGGCCGCATCGTCGGCGCCAACCCGGTCGCGCGCGAGTGGCTGGGGCTTGCGGCGGGGCTCGCCGACGCACCGTCCTTCGGCACGCTCTTCCGCACCGGCTTCGGTCAGGTGCTCGATCGCGCGGCCAACGCGCCCGACGATCTGCTGCTGCTCGAAATGCGGCGCGGCGACGCCGTCTTCGTGCAGGTGCGCGGCCACCGGCGGACGCGCCCCGAGGTCCATGCGCCCAGATTGCAGGAAGCGGCACCGGAGTCGGCAAAGGGGCCGGCGAAAACCTCGGACGGTTCGAAAGGTCGCATCACCCTCGACAGCCTCGCGACCGGCGACGCGCGCCTGCAACTCGCGCTCGACCGCGCGCGCCGCGTGCAGGGGAAGGACATCCCGCTGCTGATCCAGGGCGAATCGGGTGTCGGCAAGGAACTCTTCGCTCGCGCCTTCCACAACAGCGGCGTGCGCAGCGACGGACCCTTCGTCGCGCTCAACTGTGCGGCGATTCCCGAGAACCTCATCGAATCGGAACTCTTCGGCTACGTCGGCGGCTCCTTCACCGGCGCGCGGCGCGAAGGAGCGGTCGGCAAGTTGCAGCAGGCCCACGGCGGCACGCTGTTCCTCGATGAAATCGGCGACATGCCGCTCGGCATGCAGGCGCGACTGCTGCGCGTGCTGCAGGAGCGCAGCGTCACGCCGATCGGTTCGATGAAGTCCATCCCGGTCGATATCTCGCTCGTGTGCGCAACCCACCGCGTGCTGCGCGACGCGGTGAAGCAGGGCGTGTTCCGCGAAGACCTCTATTACCGCGTCAACAGCCTCACCGTCACCCTGCCGCCCTTGCGCGAACGCACCGACGTCCGTCGTATCGTGCTGAACCTGCTCGAGATCGAAGCGGCCGACCGGCGGAGCGGGCCGCTCGGCATCAGCGAAGAGGTCATGGACTTCTTCGAACGCTACCCCTGGCCGGGCAACGTCCGCCAACTCCAGAACGTCATCCGCGTCGCCGTCGCGCTGCTCGACGACAACGAGGACGAGATCGCGTCGATCCATCTGCCCGAGGAGCTCTTCGGCATCGACGGCGGGGACGACAATTCGGAGCCCGCCGCGCGACCAGCGGTCGCGATGGCCCCGGCCTATACCTCGCCTTTTGCCGCCGCCGTACCGACCGCGGCCGCTGCGCTTGCCCCCTCGGCGCCCGCACCCGGCGCTCCGCGCAGTCTGGATGAAATCGAACTGGAAGCGATCACCACGGTCATGCGCGAGGTGGGCGGAAACGTCTCGGCCGCTGCGCGCAGGTTGGGCGTCAGCCGCAATACGCTCTACCGCAAGCTCGGCAAATTGAACTGAAGTGCGAAAACCATGCTTGCGGCATGGTTTGTGGCATGATATTTGCAATCTGCGACACGTTGTCCCGAAGCGAAACAAACGACGGAGGAGTACATCGATGTGGAAATCCCTTCACATTGACCCCGCGAAGTGCACCGGCTGCCTGCAGTGCGAAATGGCCTGCTCGTATGAGCACACCGGGGTCATCAATCCCAGCAACTCGCTGATCAAGGTCTTCAACTTCGAGCACGAAGGGCGCAAGGTGCCGTACACCTGTACCCAGTGCACGGACGCGTGGTGCATGCATTCCTGTCCGGTCGATGCGATCCGGCTCGACCTGACGACCGGCGCCAAGATGGTGTTCGAGGACACCTGTGTCGGCTGCAAGGTATGTACGATCGCCTGTCCGTTCGGCACGGTGAATTACAACCAGGTCACCGGCAAGGTCCAGAAATGCGACCTGTGCGAGGGCGATCCCGCATGCGCGAAAGCCTGCCCGACCGGCGCGATCACCTACATCGACGCCAACTGGACCGGACTCGGCCGCATGCAGGCCTGGGCTGCCAAGGCCAACACCCCCGCATCGGCGGCCTGAGAGGAGAGGAATACCATGGCATGGAATCGCAAGCTGCTGCGGGTGAACCTCACCCAGGGCACGTGCAAGGAAGAGCCCCTCAACATGGAGTGGGCCAACGAATACCTCGGGTCGCGCGGCCTCTCGGCCAAGTATCTGGTCTCCGAGATCGATCCCAAGGTCGATCCGCTGTCGCCCGACAACAAACTGATCATGGCGACCGGCCCGCTCACCGGCACGATGGCCTCCACCGGCGGCCGCTATACCGTGAGCTGCAAGGGGCCGCTCACCGGCGCGATCGCCTGTTCCAACTCGGGCGGTTTCTTCGGCGCCGAGCTGAAGTTCGCCGGTTGGGACATGATCATCTTCGAAGGCCGGTCGCCCAAGCCCGTCTACCTCTTCATCGAGAACGACAAGGCGGAACTGCGCGACGCCTCGCACCTGTGGGGCACCAGCTGCTGGCACACCGAGGAGCAGATCAAGGCCGATCACCAGGACCCGCTGATCCGCGTCTCCTCGATCGGCAAGGCGGGCGAGAACCAGGTGCTGTTCGCGGTCGTCATCAATGACCTGCACCGCGCGGCCGGCCGATCGGGCGTGGGCGCCGTGATGGGCTCGAAGAACCTCAAGGCGGTCGCGATCCGCGGCACCAAGGGCGTTGCGGGCATCAAGGACTTCCCGGCCTTTCTCAAGGCCACGGCGGACGCGAAGAAGGTGCTCGCCGACAATGCCGTCACCGGCCAGGGCCTGCCGAAGTTCGGCACCCAGGTGCTGATGAACGTCATCAACGAGATCGGCGCACTGCCCACGCGCAACCACCGCGACGTGCAGTTCGAGGACGCCTCCAAGATTTCCGCCGAGGCGATGCACGAGAAGCGCCCGAGCGACGGCAAGTCGCACCTCGTCACCAACGCCGCGTGCTTCGGCTGCACCATCGCCTGCGGGCGCATCTCGCAGCTCGACAAGAACCATTTCACCGTCAAGAACAGCCCGCAGTACTGGGGTGCGTCGGGCGGCCTGGAATACGAAGCGGCGTGGGCGCTCGGTGCGGCCAACGGCGTCGGCGACCTCGAGGCGCTGCAGTACGCCAACATGCTGTGCAACGAGCAGGGCATGGACCCGATCTCCTTCGGCGCCACCGTCGGCGCGGCGATGGAGCTCTATGAGATGGGTGTGCTGAAGAAGGAAGAGATGGGCATCGACACGCCCTTCGGTTCCGCTGAGGCGCTGGCGAAACTCGCCGAGATGACCGCCAATGGCGAAGGTTTCGGCAAGGAGATCGGTCAGGGCTCCGCGCGCATGTGCGCGAAGTACGGCCACCCCGAGCTGTCGATGAGCGTCAAGAAGCAGGAATTCCCTGCCTACGACTCGCGCGGCATCCAGGGCATGGGCCTCGCGTACGCGACGTCCAACCGCGGCGCGTGCCACCTGCGCGGCTACACCGTCGCCTCCGAAGTGCTGGGCATCCCGGTCAAGACGGACCCGCTCGTCACCGAAGGCAAGGCCGAACTCGTGAAGGCCTTCCAGGACGCCACCGCGGTGTTCGACGCGGCCGGCATCTGCGTGTTCACGTCCTTCGCGTGGACGCTCGCCGACGTGCAGCCGCAACTCGCGGCGGCCTGCGGCGAGGAATGGACGATGGAGAAGCTCAACGCGGTCGGCGAGCGCATCTGGAACCTCGAGCGCCAGTTCAACAACGCGGCCGGCTTCACCGCCAAGGACGACAATCTGCCGCCGCGCCTGTTGACGGAACCGGCCAAGACCGGCCCGGCGAAGGGACTCGTCAACGGCCTCGACAAGATGCTGCCCGAGTACTACAAGGTGCGCGGCTGGACGCCCGACGGCGTGCCGACCGCGGAAACTCTGGCGCGACTCGGACTCTGAGCATCGCCTGACGCTCGCCTGTCGAGCGTGTGAGCCCTTCCCGGCGGCCCGCTGCCGGGAAGGGTGCCTCATCGCCCAAACGAGGACGAACCCATGAAACACGTGATACTCGGCAACGGACCCGCCGGCGTCGTAGCGGCCGAAACGCTGCGCCGCGCCGCGCCCGCCGACGAGATCCTGATGGTCGGCAGCGAGGACGCCCCGCCGTACTCGCGCATGGCCATTCCCTACCTGCTGGAAGAGAACATCGACGAAACGGGCACTTACCTGCGCAAGGCGCCCGACCATTTCCGCAGGCTGAACATCGGCGAACTGCGCGCTCGCGCCGTGTCGCTGGATACCGACAAGCGCCGCATCCTGTTCCACGACGGCCACTTCGAGGACTACGACCGCCTGCTGGTCGCGACCGGCTCGCATCCGGTGCGTCCGCCGATCCCCGGCGTCGACCTGCCTGAAGTGCAGACCTGCTGGACGCTGGACGACGCCCGCGCGATCGCCAGTCTGGCGAAGCCCGGATCGCGCGTGCTGCAACTCGGCGCCGGCTTCATCGGCTGCATCATCATGCAGGCGCTCGCCGCCCGCGGCGTGAAGCTCACCGTCGTCGAGATGGGCGACCGCATGGTGCCGCGCATGATGACACCCAAGGCCGGCGGCATGATCAAGAGCTGGGTCGAGCACAAGGGGGTCCGCGTCGTCACCAACGCCGGCGTGCAGCGCATCGACCGCGGGGCGGCGGCAGGCAGCATCGATGTGACCCTGTCGACCGGCGAAGTGCTGCCCTGCGACCTCGTCATCGTCGCGGCCGGCGTCGCGCCCAACGTCGCCTTCCTCGATTCCACCCCCGTCCATGTCGCCAAGGGCGTGCTCGTCGACGACAAGCTCGAAACCAGCGTCCCGGGCATCTTCGCCGCCGGCGACGTCGCCGAGGCGCCCGACCTCTTCACCGGTGCCCACCTCGTTGCCGCAATCCAGCCCAATGCCGCCGACCAGGCCCGTGTGGCCGCGCTCAACATGGCGGGGCGCCACACGAAGCTCAACGGCGTGCTTGCGATCAACGTGCTCGACACGCTGGGGCTGATCTCGGCGTCCTTCGGCCAGTGGTGGGGCGAGGGGAGCGAAACCGGCGGAGCAGGGGTCGAACACGTCGACGAGAAACGCTTCCGCTACCTCAGCCTGCAGTTCAAGGACGACGTGATGATCGGCGCAACCTCCATCGGTCTCACCCAGCACGTCGGCGCGCTGCGCGGTCTGATCCACGGGCAGGTGAAGCTCGGGGCATGGAAGGAACGGCTGCTCGCCAACCCGCTGCAGTTCGTCGAAGCGTACGTCGCCCGCTCGCAGCAACCCATGGCGCTCGCGCGCTGATGCCGGAGTGGATGCGCCCATGAAGATCGGCTTCAAGCTTTTCGCCTCGCTCACCGACCACCTCCCGTCCGACCGCAAGGGCAACCGCATCGAACTGGAAGTCGGCGAGGGGACGACCATCGCCGAGCTGATCATGCGCTTCAATGTTCCCGAGCGCAGCGCGCATCTCGTGCTCGTCAATGGCCACTTCGTCCCGCCCGCGCAGCGCGCCTCGCGGCGGCTCGCGGACGGCGACGAACTGGCCATCTGGCCGCCCATCGCCGGCGGCTGAATTCTGCGCCTTCCTGTTCCGGCTCCGCGAGGACCGCAGCCACGCGACCGCGGCTGGAGGGAACCCGCAGAGTGAGCACCGCATGCCACACATGACAGGAGAGCGCTCGTTGGCGTTTGTCAGCGGCCCCGTGCCGGAGCGCTTTGAGCGTGACGTGACCGCCTCGCCAGCCGAATTCGAGCGCGATCTGCGCAAGGCGTCGCCCTGCACGGTGGAAGCCGTCGGACCCGATCATTTCCGTCTGTGCGCCGGGCCGACCCGGCTCGACATCCATCTTGCCGCGCGCGGCGCGCGTCGGCTAGGCCTGCTTCAATTGCAGACGCTCGGCGTGCGTTACGAATTCTCCGGCGGAACCGAATCCGACCGCAGGGCCTTGCTCGTTCTGCTCGATCGCGCGATGCAGCGAGGCGGAGGTTGACCTGGCTGATGAGGCCGCGGATGAGGCGGTTCCCGAGCCGCATGCGGCGCAGGGCTGCCGAAGCGCGGCGCTTGCGCTATGCTCCGCCGAATGTACGGACTTGCCGCGACCTTCGCCGATGCCTTCGCTCTCCTCGCCACCTTCGATCACCGCGCGGTCGAAATTGTAAGCCTGTCGCTGCAGGTCAGCGTTTCGGCCGTGATCCTCGGCACCCTCATCGGTCTGCCCCTCGGTGCCTGTCTCGCCGTAGGCCGCTTCCCCGGGCGGAGTGCGGCGCTGGTGGTCATCAACGGGCTGATGGGCGCACCTTCCGTCGTTGTCGGCGTGGTCGTCTATCTGATCCTGTCGCGCTCCGGCCCGCTCGGCGGGCTGGGAATGCTCTACACGCCCGCTGCGATGGTCGCCGCGCAGACCCTGCTGGTCGTCCCCCTGATGGCCGCCATCGCCCGCCAGATCATCGAGGATACCTGGCAGCGCTATGCCGAGGAGTTCAGGGCGATGCGTTTCACATGGCTGCAAAGCGTCACGACGCTGCTGTATGACTGCCGCCATTCCCTGCTCGTTGCCGTCCTCGCCGGACTCGGACGCGCCATGAGCGAAGTCGGCGCGGTGATGATCGTCGGCGGCAACATCGACCATGCGACGCGCGTCATGACCACCGCGATCGCGCTGGAAACCAGCAAGGGCGACCTGCCGCTCGCGATCGCGTTGGGCATCGTGCTCGTCGCGGTCATCCTGGTCCTCAACGCCGCCGCATTCGCGATGCGGGCGTGGGCGATGCGCAGGTACGGCTGAGCATGTTCCCGCTGCGCCTGCATGACGTCCGCTTCCAGCCCAACGGCCGCAAGGTCCTCGACGGCGTCGAGCTCGAGCTGGGCGGCGAGGGCATCACGCTCGTGCTCGGCCCCAACGGCGCGGGCAAGAGCGTGCTGCTGCGCACGATCTGCGGCCTGCTCGAACCGACCGGCGGGCGGATCGACTGGGGCGGCGGCGCGCGCCCCCATCTCGGCGTGATGATGGTGTTCCAGCATCCGATGATGCTGCGCGCCTCGGTGCTGGAAAACGTCGCCCTTGCGCTCAAGCCCCACGGCGTACCGCGCATCGAGCGCCGCCACCGCGCCGCCCGCGTGCTCGATCGCGTCGGCCTGCTCGCACGCGCGTCCGAGAGCGCCAGACTGCTGTCCGGCGGCGAGCAGCAGCGCCTCGCGCTGGCCCGCGCCTGGGTGACCGCGCCGCGCCTGCTGCTGCTGGACGAACCCACCGCCAGCCTCGACCCCTCCGCGACGGCCGAAGTCGAACGCATCGTCCGCGAGATCCGTACCGACGGCACCCGCATCCTCATGACCACGCACAATCTCGGGCAGGCCACCCGCCTCGGCGACGACGTCGTCTTCATGAGCGCCGGACGGGTGCGCGAACACGCCCCGGTGCAGCGCTTCTTCGCCCGTCCTGCATCCGACGAAGCCCGCCTGTTCATCCAGGGCGAGCTGCCGTGGCGGATGAACTTCTGAGCCGTTCAGTCCCAGTATGGGACCGGCCCGATGCGCTCCGCCAGATAGTCGACCAGCGTGCGCACCCGGTGCGGCACATAGCGCGTGCCGGGAAACACCGCGTAGATGTGCAGCTCGGTGGCCGAGTACTCCGGCAGCAGCACCTCCAGCAGCCCGGCGTGGACCGCCTGCGAAGTCAGGAAGGTCGGCTCGCGCACGATCCCCAGCCCGCGGATCGCCGCGTCGAGCAGGGCATCCCCGTTATTGGCGCGGAATCGCCCCTTGATCGGCACCGAATACTGCTCCCCGTTCACGCTGAAGCTCCAGCCGAGGCTCGAGCCCAGCGTGTAGGTCAGGCAGTGGTGCTGCAGCAGCTCGTCGGGATGCTGCGGTCGCCCGTGGCGGTCCAGATAATCCGGCGAGGCGACCACCGTCAGCGAGCTGCAGCTCAGGCGGCGGATCACCAGCGACGGATCGATCTGCTCCGAAATGCGCACGGCGAAATCCATCCCTTCCTCGATCAGATTCACGCGCCGGTCGCTGAACTCGACGTCCACGCTGACTTCCGGGTAGGTCGTGATGAAGTCCGCAACGAGCGGCATCAGGTGGCGCACACCAAAGCTCATCGGCACGCTGGCGCGGATCTGGCCGCGCGGCGCCTGCTTCTCACCCGCCAGGTCGCCCTCTGCCGCCTCGACCATCGCCAGGATTTCGCGGCACTTCTCCAGGTAGGCCGAACCGGATGAGGTCAGGCTCAGCCTGCGCGTGCTGCGCGCGAGCAGCTTCGTGCCCAGGTGTGCCTCGAGCGCAGCGATCTGCCGCGTGATCGCCGAGCGGGCGACATTCAGCCGGTCCGCCACCGCGGTAAAGCTTCCCGCTTCCGCAACGCGAACAAACACTTCCATTGCCTGCAGGCGATCCATTGTTGTCCTTGTCGCAACAAAGAGTTTGCTTGGTTCCGCTATTTTAGAACCAATCAATCCCATAAAGTGCGCCCATACGCTAACGACGCACCGCCAAGGACGACCACATGATTCTCGTAACCGGAGCAACAGGGCAGTTGGGCCTGCAGATCGTGCAGCAGCTCGCCGTGCGACTTCCCGGCGCGGGTGCCGGCCGGCTTGCCGTCAGCGTCCGCGACCCCGAGCGGGCCGGGGCGCTTGCGGCGCGCGGCATCGAAGTGCGCCGTGGCAACTTCGACCAACCCGAAGCCCTGCGTGCGACGTTCGCCGGCGCATCGCGCCTGGTGATCGTGTCGACCGACGGCCCCAAGGCCCAACGCATCGCGCAGCACCGCAACGCGATCGAAGCCGCACGAGCCGCCGGCGTCGAACACATCCTCTACACCAGCTTCCTCGACGCCGACGCCGCGTCGCCGTCCGAGTTCGCACAGGTTCATGCCGACAGCGAGGCAGCGCTCGTCGCATCCGGCGTCGGTCACACCATCCTGCGCAACGGCATGTACGCCGACTTCCTGCCGATGACTTTCGCCGGCGCACTGAATTGCGGCCTGCTTCAGCTGCCGGCGGGGGTGGGCAGGGTCAGCTACCTGTCGCGCAACGAGCTTGCCGCGGCCATTGCCGCCGCAACGGTCGCGCCGCGGCTCGAAAAGTGCATCTACGAACTCACGGGCCAGACCGCCCACGACTATCACGACCTCGCCGCACGCGTGGGCACCGCAACCGGGAAGACGCTGCGCTACGAATCGGTCGGCGAGGACGCCTACGCCGGCGTGCTCGAGGGTGTCGGCACGCCCGCCTGGCTCGCCCGCGCCATGGCCAACATGTTCACCGCCGTCGCTGCGGGCCGTCTGGCGCGCACCACCAACGATTTTGCTGCGCTGGTCGGTCACCCGCCCAAGTCGATCGACTGCCTCATCGCGGAATTTTTCCGCGCGGTCTGAGTGCTGAAACGAAAACAACAGGAACAGGGGGAAACGCGATGAATGCTCCGGGCCAATATTCGAAACCGGCGGTAATCGTTCACTGGATGATCGCGATCCTCGTGCTCGTCGCCTTGCCGCTCGGCTACTACATGACCGATCTGTCCCTGTCGCCGCGCAAGCTGCAGCTCATCTCCTGGCACAAGTGGATCGGCTTCACGGTGCTGCTGCTGTTCATTCCCCGCCTGATCGTGCGCCTGACGCGGCCGGTGCCCGCGCCGGTCGACACCATGCCCGGCTGGCAGCGCGCAGTGGCGTCGATCACCCACGTCGTGCTCTACGCGCTGATCATCGGCGTGCCGCTCTCCGGCTGGATGATGAGCTCGGCCAAGGGCTTCCCCGTCGTCTATCTGGGCCTCGTTCCGCTGCCCGATCTCGTCGGCAAGGACGAAGCGCTCGGCGACCTGCTCAAGTCTGCTCACGAGCTCCTCACGTCCGGTCTGCTGATCCTCGTGGGCCTGCATATCGCCGCCGCACTCAAACACCACATCATCGACCGCGACGAAACGCTGGTGCGGATGGTGCCCCTGCTCAAACGCTGAACCGGATAGTCAAAGGAATACACCTCATGAACAGCAAACGACTTCTTGCCGCCGCCCTCGTGTCCCTGATTCTGCCGCTGGCCGGCGCGGGAGCATATGCGGCGCAACCAGCAGGCTCGTTCGACCAGGTGCTACCGGCCAAGAACCGTATCGATTTTGTCTTCAAGCAGATGAACGTGCCGGTCAAGGGCCACTTCAAGAAGGCCAATGTCAATCTCGTCTTCGATCCGGCCGCGCCCGCGAAAACGACCGTTCGCCTCGACCTCGACCTCGGCAGCATCGACGCCGGCTCCGCCGACGCGAACAGTGAAGTGGTCGGCAAGCCCTGGTTCGACCTCAAGACCTTCCCCACCGCGACCTTCGTCTCGTCGTCCGTGAAGCCTCTCGGCGGCGACCGTTATGAAATGACCGGCAAGCTCACGATCAAGGGCAAGACCCGCGACGTGACGACTCCGGTAACCGTCACGCAGAACGGCAACACCGCTGCGTTCGACGGTGGTTTCACCCTCAATCGCCTGGAGTTCGCCATCGGCGACGGCACCTGGTCCGACACCTCGATCGTTGCCGACGAGGTCAAGGTCAGCTTCCACGTCGAAGCCGAACGCCGCGCTGCGAAATAGTCCCGAACCATCGTCTTTTCGAACCGTTTCGAATCATTCCCGAACCCAGGAGTTTCATGATGAAGCAACTCAAGCGCCTCGCACTCGCGTCCATCCTCGCCGCCTCCGTCGCCGCCCCCGCCGTGGCCGCCCCCGAGACCTTCGATATCGACGGCTCGCACACTTTCGCGCGCTTCGCCTACAGCCACTTCGGCTATTCGAAGCAGGAAAGCCGCTTCAACAAGACCACCGGCACGATCAAGCTCGACCGCGCCGCGAAAGCCGGCTCGGTCGACGTCGCGATCGACGCCAAGTCGGTGGATACCGGCTTTGAGATGTTCAACGGCCACATCCAGGGCGAGGACTTCTTCCACACCGAGAAGTACCCGACGATCACCTTCAAGTCGACGAAGCTGAACTTCAACGGCGACAAACTCGCCTCGGTCGACGGCAACCTGACCATCAAGGGCGTCACCAAGCCGGTGAAGCTCGAAGTCACCTCCTTCCACTGCATGGAGCACCCGATGCTCAAGAAGGAAGCCTGCGGCGCGAACGCCGCGGCCGTGGTCAAGCGTTCCGATTTCGGTGCCGGCAAGTTCGCCCCCCACGTTGGCGACGACGTCACGCTCGAGATCGCTGTCGAAGCGGTCAAGCAGTAATCCGGCAGTTCCGTCTCCATTGATCCCGCCCCCTGGGGATCACTTTCACCACCCCGGAATTTCGGGGTGGTTTTTTATCCGCCGCATTAGGAGTTGATGCATGTCGAACGAATCCGCAAATATCGCCCAGAAATCCCCCTACGCAGTCGACATCGAGGCCGGCAAGAGCTACTGGTGGTGTTCCTGTGGCAAGAGCGCCAAGCAACCGTTCTGCGACGGTTCCCACCAGGGAAGCAGCTTCACCCCGGTCGAGTACAAGGCCGAGGACACCAAGACCGCCTACTTCTGCGGCTGTAAGCAGTCGGGCAACGGCGTGATGTGCGACGGCGCCCACCAGAAGCTGTAAATCACCGTTGTTCCGGCGCGGAACCGCACATCCGCGGGGCTCGTGACCGGGGCACATTCCCGTCTATCGGTCCACTTTTGGGGAAGTTCACCCGCAACATTCCCCTACTTGTGTGCAGTTGTAAGAACAGCCCGATCCGCTCGATGCGGGAGTGATAATTGCGCCACGAGCGCGCTCCGGCCTGGCTCCACTGCGGAATCCCCAGCCCGCAGCATCCGCAGCCCGCGCAGATTTCGCGCTCCGTCTCCATCATTTCGGGCTGCCAACATGAGACGTTGCGCCGCGGCCTTGGCCGCAAGTCTTCCGCTCCTCGCGCACGGCGCGTTGGTCGCCGGCGAGCATCTCGATCGCGCTGTCCGCAGCGATCCACATGGCGCCGAGCACTTCGGCGCCCAGCTCGTCCTCACCCCCGACGAGACGCACTTCCTGAAGGTGTGGCGCGTGTCGAATACGCCCCTGCGGCTCCCCGCCACGGCAACCGTCCGGCGCGGGTCGTCCGTCACCGCCATGCTCGTCTTCCAGGGATGTGCGAGGGATGCTTCCGGACGATGCGATGTCGTCGCCGACCTCGCACTCCAGGCGCCGGACGGAGGGCGCATCCCCGGGGGCTCGACGTCCCTGTGGTCCGCCGAGTCCGTGCCGGGGCGTCTCCATCTCGGCAACGGTAGCATGCAGGTCAGCTTCGATCCGCACGACCGTATCGGCCGCTACAAGGTGATCGCAACTGTCCGCGACCGCGTGTCCGGGCAATCCCTCGTCCTGAGTTCGGGTCTGCAAGTCCTCGAATAGACGCGGCGGCGTTGCCGCTGCGCTCCCCACGACGTCGAGACCTTCCGCATGGATGTTGTCGGAAAGCAAGGTGTCGTCCACCGATCGCTCTTGCTTCCCGCAGTGACGACCGTCGCCGGTTCACCGGCTGGCCGGGAGGTGACACCGGCCCTTCCGCATTACAAATTACTAATTAAGATTTGCTGCATATACATTTAATTAGCCACCAGTAATGAACCGGTGCATGCGCAAATAAGAATCTTGAATAAATATGCGCCATCGTGTCAAGGCCTTGTGTTGTAACGAGGCAATTGTGTCCTTTTGTACGATCGTGTCGAACACCCTTCGAAAATTTGGGGGTATATTCCACCAGCAAAATGTCTGGAGGGAGTCCGTTCAGCTCCCGCGGGCGTTTGGATGCGTATATATTGAAAGGAGAATCAGCGTGAAGGCACGAATTCTTGCGAGCATGATCCTGGTCGGATTGACGGCAGCCCTCGCGACCCCGGCTGCAATGGCTGTGGACGCCGACGCTGCCAAGGCCACCGCCAAGCGCAACGACTGTTTCAAGTGCCATGCGGTCGACAAGACCAAGAAAGGCCCGTCCTACAAGAAGATCTCGGCGAAGTACAAGGACAAGGCAGACGCCGAGCAGAAGATGATCGAGCAGATCACCAAGGAACATAAGGTGAAGCTCGAGGACGGCACCGAAGAAACGCACAAGGTGATCGACACCACCGACAAGGCCGAGATCAAGAATCTCATCGACTGGATCCGCGCTCAGTAAGGCGGCAAGAGATCCGGCGCGCATCGCCGTGGTGCGCGCCACTCATCAGCAAATCAGGGGGTTTATATGAAATCGCTAGGAAAAGCGTTGCGCCTGTGCGCATTCGCGGTCCTCGCCGGGAGCCTGTTCCCGGCGCTGACTGCGACCGCTGCCGAGAAGGAAGTGCCCAAGGACATCGTCCTCACGGGCGATGCAAAATGTACGACCTGTCACGACGAGAACGACTCGCCCGAAGCGCTGCGCATCGGCAAGACGAAACACGGCACCGTCGCCGACAAGCGTACCCCGGGCTGTACGAATTGCCACGGCGAGAGCGAGAAGCACGTCAAGGAAGCCGGTCGCGGCAGCGGCCCGACGCCGCCAGTGGATGTCGGTTTCACCAAGAAGAATCTTTCTTCTGCTGAAGCCCAGAACGCCTCCTGTCTGAACTGCCACCAGGGCAGCACCCGCATCTTCTGGCAGAACAGCACCCACGCCCGTCGTGATGTGACCTGTGCATCCTGTCACTCCATCCACGACAGCCACGACAAGGTTCGCGAAGCCAAGTCGCAGCCCGAAGTGTGCTCGAACTGCCACAAGGAACAGCGTGCGCAATTTGCACGTCCGTCGCACCACCCCGTGCCGGAAGGCCAGATGAGCTGCTCGTCCTGCCACAACGTGCATGGCGACAACCCGTCGCAGCTCGCCAAGCCCAGCGTGAATGAGACCTGCTACTCCTGCCACATGGAAAAGCGCGGCCCGTTCGTGCATAACCACCAGCCGGTTGCCGAAGACTGCGCGATCTGCCACAACCCGCACGGCACCAACGTCGCCAATCTCCTCAAGGCCCGCGCGCCGTACCTGTGTCAGGAATGTCACAGCCACGACAGCCACCCGAGCCAGCTCGCTGGCCTGCCGACTGACCGGACCACCAGCACCTCGCTCCTTGGCACCGTCGGACGTGGCTGCCTGAATTGCCATACCAACATCCATGGCGGCAACAGCACTGTGAACAGCGCCACTGCCGGGCGTTTCCGTCGCTGATCGGGCCGAGGGAGAATGACATGAAAAACTTCAATACAACGTTCAGGCTGACTGCAGTAGCGGCGGCCATGCTTGCGGCATACGGTTCGGCCTTCGCCGAGGATGATGACATCAAGCAGCTCACGAAGCCGGACAGCTCCATCTCGGTGGGTGCCGGCTACTGGTCGAACGATCGGCCGCAGCAGGGCGTCTTCGATGGCATGCGGGATGACCACGGTTACGCCCTGATCGATGCCGACGTCGTCAAGCGCGACGACGCCACGGGCACCTGGTTCAAGTTCAAGGGCGACAGTCTCGGACTGGAGAGCCGCAAGATCTCGGTCGAAGTGCAGCAGCAAGGCAACATGGGCGGCTTCGTGAACTATTCGCGTATTCCGCGCGAGAGCCCGGTGGAGATCCGCTCCGGGATCCGCGGAGTGGGCTCCGAACGGATGACCATCAGCGGCGCCGGCGCCAATGCGTTGCCGTTCCATGATGTCGACCTGGCCACGTACCGCGATCTCATCCATGTCGGGTTCAGCAAGAACCTGCTCAAGGATGTCGACGTCAAGCTCAGCTTCAAGAACGAGGAAAAGAACGGCAGCCGTCACTGGGGCATGGGCAGCCAGGCCCTGTTCCTCGCCGAGCCGATCGACAGCACCACGCAGCAACTCGACGTGACGCTCGAATACAGCGGCGAAAAACTACAAGTTGCAGGCGGCTATGCGGGCAGCTGGTACCGCAATCAGAACGACATGGTCTTCGGGCGGGTGAACGGCGCGGCCCAGCCGGGATCGACCAGCTCGCCCAATCCGGTGCCGCTGTCACTGCCGCTCGACAACGAGGCGCATCAGTTCTTCCTGAACGCCGGCTACTCCTTCACGCCCTCGACGCGCGGCACGCTGAAGGTTTCACGCAGCGTCGCGACGCAGGACGAGTCCCTGCCAAGCCGCAATCTCGCCGCTCCGAACAACGCCTTCGTCGGTGCGCCGCACAAGCTGGATGGCGAGATCGTTACGTCACTCGTCGAGCTCGGTCTGAGTTCGCGGCCGACCAGCAAGCTGTCGCTGAATGCGAACCTGCGTTACTACGACGTCGACGACAACACGCCGCTGGTGGGTTTGGTCGGCAACAACACGACGCGCGTCGTGACGGTGCACAACACGCCGCATTCCTACGAGACCAAGTCTGGCAAGTTCGAGGCCTCGTACCTGTTGCCCCAACGTTTCAAGCTGATCGGCGGCATCGACATCAAGGAGCAGGACCGTTCTGCGCCGAAGTTCGTCAGCGAGCGTTTTGTCCCGTTCAACGAGAAGATCGACGAGACGACCTATCGCGTACAACTTCGTCGTTCGATGTCCGAGACGGTCAACGGTTCGGTCGCGTTCCTGCACAGCATCCGTGACGGTTCGTCGCGCGTGTCACCGCATGATCCCGAGATCTTCGACACGATCAACCCGCTGCACATCTCCGATCGGACCCGTAACAAGGTTCGGCTGTCGATGGACTGGGCGCCGGTCGAGGCCTTCAGCATGCAGTTCAACGTCGAGGATTCGCATGACGACTATGCGAGGGAGGACGGTCGTCCGTTCGGCCTGAAGGACGGTCGTGCGACGCTGGTATCCGTCGATGCGCGCTATGCGGTCTCCGACAAGTGGCAGGTGACCGGCTGGGCATCCCACGATGTTACGCGCGCCAAGCAACTCGCGGGGCGCTGGGCGCAGAACACCGGGATCTTCGAGATGCTGAAGGATGCGAAGCTCGAGGATACGGGGAACTCGGTTGGATTGGGGCTGCGTGGCGCTGTCAGCGCGAAGCTGCAGGTTGGTGCGGACGTGCAATGGACGCGTACCGAGAGCTCGTATGACGAAGATACAACTCTCACCGGGCTTGGCGGCCTGCAGGCGACGTACCCGACCTCCGGCGGCGTGACGGGGCGGCGTTTGGCCGACATCGAAAGCACGCTGACTCGCCTTTCGATGTTTGCACGCTACGCCGTGCGCAAAAACGCCGACGTCCAACTCGACCTGATCCACGAACGTTGGAAGACCGACGACTGGACCTGGAGCTTTGCGGACGGGTCGCCCTTCACCTACGGCACGACCACGGACGGTACCACCGTTTCGATCAAGCCGAAGCAGGTGGCCAATTTCATCGGCATGCGCTACATCTACAAGTTCCAGTAAGCGGTTCTTGTAACGTACGTAGCTCACAACGGGGCGGCGCAAGTCGCCCCGTTTTCATTTGCGATCAGTTCTCGGGAAGAGGTGCGACGGTGATCGCGCGCAAGTTCCGCGGCTGGGGGCGCAAGCCTCTGTCCCGCGCGGGGAAGCGGTTGCCCTGAGGCTTGATGCTGCGGGCTACTGTCCCGCGACCCAGTGTCCCGACTTGCCGCCGAGCTTTTCCATCAGCTGGATGCCGTCCATGCGCATGCCGCGGTCCACGGCTTTGCACATGTCGTAGATGGTGAGCAGTGCGACGTTTACGGCGGTGAGTGCCTCCATCTCCACGCCGGTCCGGCCGACCGTCTCCGCGGTGACGTTGCAGTCGATGCGGCTGTTCGCTTCGTCGAGTTCGAACTCGACGGCGACGCGGGTCAGCGGGATCGGGTGGCACAGGGGGATCAGGTCGCTGGTGCGTTTCGATCCCTGGATCGCCGCGATGCGCGCGATGCCGAGGACGTCGCCCTTTTTCGCGCTGCCGGACTTGACCATCGCGAAGGTCTCCGGCTTCATGCTGATCGACCCGCGGGCGACGGCGACGCGGCGGGTTTCGCTCTTGCTGCCGACGTCCACCATATGGGCCTGGCCCTGGGCGTCGAAGTGGGTGAGGGCGGAGGCTTTCGGCTCGGTCATGGTTGGTATGCGCAGTGTCGTACAGTACGATACATTCCGCGCTGAACGGTTGGTGGTGGGCCGGTATCATAGCACCCGATGATCAGACGAATTCTTATCCTGCTGTTGTGCGTCGCCCTTGTGCCGCCGGTGAATGCGGCCGGTCTGCCGGATCTCGGCGACGTGGGGGCCTCGGAACTCTCGCCGCTTGCCGAACGCAAGCTCGGCGAGTCGATCATGCGCGAGATCCGCTGGCGCGAAGCGAGCTATCTCGACGACCCCGAGGTCGAGGATTACATCAACCGGATGGGACGGCGGCTCGTCGCGGCGAGCTCCGCGCCGCAGCTGGAGTTCGAGTTCTTCGTCGTGCGCGACGGCACGCTGAACGCCTTCGCGATGCCGGGCGGCTTCATCGGCGTGCACACCGGACTGATCGTCACGGCGGAGTCCGAGTCGGAACTGGCCTCGGTGCTCGGGCATGAGGTCGCTCACGTGACGCAGCGGCACATCGCGCAGATGTTCGGCAAGCAGAGCCAGACCAGCATGGTCATGCTCGCCTCGATGCTCGTCGCGGTGCTTGCGGCGCGCGGCGACTCGCAGATCAGCCAGGCGGCGATCGCGGCGGGACAGGCCGGGGCGCTGCAGGCGCAGCTCGGCTACACGCGCGATTTCGAACGCGAGGCCGACCGACTCGGCTTGCAATCGCTCGAAGGCGCCGGCTTCGACGTACGCGGCATGCCCAGCTTTTTCGAGCGGCTGCAGCGTTCGAGCCGCTTCTACGAGAACAACGCGCCGAGCTACCTGCGCACCCACCCGCTGACCCAAGAGCGGATCTCCGACATGGGGAACCGCGTGGCGCAATTGCGTTACCGGCAGGTTCCCGATTCGCCCGATTTCGGCTTCGTGCGCGCGAAGCTGCGCGTCGGAGCGATGCCGCCGATCGATGCCGCGCGCGAATTCGAGGCACAGGTCGCGAAGAATGGCGGCGATGTCGCGCAGCGCTACGGGTACGCGCGCGCGCTGCTCGCGGCCGGTCGTCTCGATGATGCCGGCAAGCAGGTGGAGACCTTGCGGCGCGAGGCCCCGCAGTCGTCCTTTGTGGATATGCTGGCGGCGGAGTTGCGGCTCGCGCAGCGCGACGCTTCGGGTGCGGTGCAGATCCTCGAAGCGGCGCAGAAGCGCTTTCCCGATAGCCAGGCGGCGCGGTACGCGCTGATGGATGCGATGATCCAGGCCGGGCGTGCGCGCGATGCGGGCGCAATGGCGCGGGCGGCGGTGCAGAACCGCAAGGAGGATCCGCGCCTGTGGGCCCTCCTGGCACGCTCGGAAGCCGAGCAGGGGCACCGTGCGGCCCAGCACCGCGCACAGGCCGAGGTGTATGTGCTGCGCGGCGCCGTTCCGGCCGCGATCGAGCAGCTGGAGCTGGCGCGCCGGGCGGGGGACGGTAATTTCTACGAGCTGTCGGCGGTCGATGCGCGCCTGCGCGAACTCAAGGAGCAGGAACGCGAACGCCGCCGCGAGGAACGCAAGAACGGCCGTACGGAATGATAGCCACGACAGTTCCGCTACCGGCTGCGGGCGCGGTTATGGCTATGGAGTAGAATTGCGCTAACTGTCAGTGAGGGTTACGCGTAATGGAGTTTCAAAAGGAAGTCGATGCGCGCGGGCTGACCTGCCCGTTGCCGATTCTGCGGGCCAAGAAGGCGCTCGCCGAGATGAGCGCCGGCCAAGTGCTGCGGGTGCTGGCGACCGATCCCGGTTCGGTGAAGGACTTCCAGGCCTTCGCCCGGCAGACCGGGAACGATCTGCTGCAGCAGGGTGAAACTGCGGACAAGGCGTTCGAGTTCTACCTGAAGCGCAAGTAGGGATCAGGCTGCGCTCCCCTGCATGGCAGGGTGCGGACACAAGAAACAAGGGGGCTGCCCGGTGATCGGGCGGCCCCCTTTGCTTTCGGCGTGATGCCGCTCAGCCGCGATTGAGCTTTTCGAGCTGCGGCCGCAGTTTTTCGAGCGTCGCGACGAAGCCGTCGAGGCGGTCGCGTTCCTGCTGCACGACAGCGGCGGGGGCGCGTTCGACGAAGCTGGCGTTGCCGAGCTTGCCATTGGCCTTGCCGATTTCGCCCTCGAGGCGGGCGATCTCCTTCGCGACGCGCTCGCGCTCGGCGGCGATGTCGATCTCGACGCGCAGCATCAGCTTGAAGGCGCCGGACACCGACACCGGCGCGAGTTCGTCGGCGCCGATGTCCTCGACGATCTCGACGCCCGACAGGCGCGCGAGGCCGGCGAGGTAGGGGGCGTAGATCTCGAGCGCGGCGGCGTCGCCCGCGGCGACCAGCGGCATGCGCTGGGCGGGCGAGATCCCCATCTCGCTGCGCAGGTTGCGGCAGGTGCCGACGATGGCCTTCAGCTCCGTGATCTTCGCCTCGGCGGCCTCGTCGATGCGGCCGAAGTCGGCTTCCGGGTAGCGCGCCAGCATGACGCTGTCGGCGTCCTTGCGGCCGGCGAGCGGGGCGACGGTCTGCCACAGCTCCTCGGTGATGAAGGGGATCAGCGGGTGGGCGAGGCGCAGCACCGTTTCCAGCACGCGCAGCAGGGTGCGGCGGGTGGCACGTTGTTGGGCTTCGCTGCCGTTCTGGATCTGCACCTTGGCGAGTTCCAGGTACCAGTCGCAGTACTCGTCCCAGACGAACTCGTACACCGCCTTGGCGACGAGGTCGAAACGGTAGTCCTTGAAGTGCTGTGCGACGTCGGCTTCGGTGCGCTGCAGGCGCGACACGATCCAGCGGTCCGCAAAGGAGAAATCGAGCTTCTCGGCGTTGCAGGCAGCGCTGCCGGAGGTGGCGTCGATGCCGCAGTCCTGGCCTTCGCAGTTCATCAGCACGAAGCGCGTGGCGTTCCACAGCTTGTTGCAGAAGTTGCGGTAGCCCTCGCAGCGCGACAGGTCGAACTTGATGTCGCGGCCCGGCGTGGCGAGCGACGCGAAGGTGAAGCGCAGTGCGTCGGTGCCGAAGGCGGCGATGCCTTCCGGGAATTCCTTGCGCGTCTTCTTCTCGATGCTCTGCGCCTGCTTCGGGTTCATCAGGCCGAAGGTGCGCTTCTTGACGAGTTCCTCGACGGAGATGCCGTCGATGAGGTCGATCGGGTCGAGCACGTTGCCTTTCGACTTCGACATCTTCTGGCCTTCGGCGTCGCGGATCAGGCCGTGCACGTAGACGTCGCGGAACGGGATCCTGCCCGTGATGTGCTTGGTCATCATGACCATGCGGGCGACCCAGAAGAAAATGATGTCGAAGCCGGTGACGAGGACCGAAGACGGCAGGTAGAGGTCGAGCGCGTCGTTCGACTTGGCCGGCCACTCCGGCGTCCAGTCGAGCGTCGAGAACGGCCACAGGGCGGAGGAGTACCAGGTATCGAGCACGTCCTCGTCGCGGCGCAGCCTGCCGGTGTAGCCGTCCTTCGCGGCGAGCGCCTTCGCTTCGTCTTCGCTGTGCGCGACCCACACGCGCAAGTCACCCTCGACGTCGGCGTACCAGGCGGGGATCTGGTGGCCCCACCACAGCTGGCGGGAGATGCACCAGTCCTGGATGTTGTTGAGCCATTGGTTGTAGGTGTTAACCCAGTTCTCGGGGTAAAAGCGGATTTCGCCGGAGGCGACGCATTCGAGCGCCTTCCCGGTGATGCTCTTGCCGTCCGCGCCGGGTTTGCTCATGGCGACGAACCACTGGTCGGTGAGCATCGGTTCGATGACGGCGCTGGTGCGGTCGCCGCGCGGCACCATGAGTTTGTGCGGCTTGACCGCGGCGAGGAGGCCGAGGGCTTCGAGGTCCTGCACGATCTGTTCGCGCGCGACGAAGCGATCGAGGCCGCGGTACTTCTCGGGCGCGTCGTCGCTGACGTGGGCGTCGAGCCGCAGGATGCTGATCATCGGCAGCTTGTGGCGCAGGCCGACCGCGTAGTCGTTGAAGTCGTGCGCGGGCGTGACCTTGACGCAGCCGGTGCCGAATTCGCGGTCGACGTATTCGTCGGCAATGATCGGGATCTCGCGGTCGCACAGCGGCAGCGTGATGGTCTTGCCGATCAGCTGCGCGTAGCGCTCGTCCTCGGGGTGCACCATCACGGCGACGTCGCCGAGCATGGTTTCGGGGCGGGTGGTCGCGACGGTGAGGCCGGGCAGGCCTTCGATCGGGCCGTCCGAGAAGGGGTAGGTGATGTGCCACAGGAAGCCGTCTTCCTCTTCGGACACCACTTCGAGGTCGGACACCGCGGTGCCGAGCTTGGGGTCCCAGTTGACGAGGCGCTTGCTGCGGTAGATCAGGCCTTCGTTGTAGAGGCGCACGAAGGTCTCGGTGACGATCTTCGACAGGCCGGCGTCCATCGTGAAGCGCTCGCGCTTCCAGTCGGGCGAGGTGCCCATGCGGCGCATCTGGCGCGTGATCGTGCCGCCGGAGTATTCCTTCCATTCCCACACCTTCTCGAGGAACTTCTCGCGGCCGAGGTCGTGGCGCGAGATGCCCTTGGCGTCGAGCTGGCGTTCGACGACGATCTGCGTCGCGATGCCGGCGTGGTCGGTGCCCGGCTGCCACAGCGTGTTGAAGCCGCGCATGCGGTGGTAGCGGGTGAGCGCATCCATGATGGTCTGGTTGAAGCCGTGACCCATGTGCAGCGTGCCGGTGACGTTCGGCGGCGGCAGCAGGATGCAGAAGGCGTCGGGGTTGGACTTGTCCAGTCCGGCGTCGAAGTGACCGCGCGACTCCCATTCCGGATACCAGCGGGCTTCGATGTCCGCGGGCTCAAAACTCTTGGCCAGTTCCATGGTGTGCTCAGGGGCTTGAAGGCAAAGGGCGGATTATAGCGGATCGAGGCCGCCTGCCTTGCCGCCGCAGCATTTGCCGGCCGGTGCGGCCCCTCAGGACTGGTCCGGCGGGAGGACGTCGGTGTTCTTTTCGAGATGGCGCGAGATGTGCGCGGACAGCTCCGGCAGCAGGCTTGCGCGCAGATGGGCGAGGGCTTGTTCGCGAATGTTGGCGCCCAGCCGGTCGAGTTCGCGCGCGACGATCTGCGGCAGTTCGGCGTGGAACCAGGCTTCGACGGCGCGCGAGACTTCGGTGTCGAGGCTGATGAGCTGCTCGGCGAGTTCGCTGGCCGAGCGTTTCGCCTGCGGCGGCCGGGGCGAAGCGAGCTCGGCGGGCAGGTCTTCCGGCGCGACGACTTCGGTCAGGACGGGAAGATCCTCGTCGTCCAGCGAGATCACCTCTTCCGGGGCCGGCGGCTGCGGCTCCGGGCCCCGGTGCCGCTTGAGCAGGGCGTCGGCCTTGTCGAGGAGGAGGTCGGCGGCCTTGAGGTCGTCGTCGGGGTCGAGCCGTGGCGGCAGCGGCCAGGTGTTCATAGGGGCTCCCTGCGGATCGCGTCGAAGGCCTGCAGGGGCAGGTCCTCCTGCTTGTACTGCATCCAGCGCGCCCGAGCGGGGAGCTTCTGCGCTTCGTTCTGGCCGATGATCTCGATCACCATGCGAAAGCGCTCGTGGCCGGGCGGCACGTCGTCGGCGAGGTTGAAAAGGATCTCGGCGTGCGGCCACTCGTTCGGTGCTTCCGCGTGGCCGATGACGACCGGCGTTTCGGCCGCGAGGGGAGAGCCCACCATCACGTGCGGCACGAAGGCCTGCTGCTCGAAGCTCCACAGCAGCTGGTCGAGCTGGCGGGCGGCCGTCGCATCCTGCGTGCGCAAGGCGACCTTGCGGCCGCTGCCGTAGGCCCGCGCGGCGAGCTCGCAGGCGAGCGACAGCGGGTTCTCGGCGTTATGGTAGAACTGCACGCGTGGAGGCATGGCGGCCGTTTCCCGGCTCAGGCCCCGGCAGCCTGGCTGCGCGCGATCAGGAACTCGGCGAGCAGCGGAACGGGGCGGCCGGTCGCGCCCTTGGCGTCGCCCGACAGCCAGGCCGTGCCGGCGATGTCGAGGTGCGCCCATTTGTACGCCTTGGTGAAGCGCGCGAGGAAGCAGGCCGCGGTGATCGTGCCGCCGTAGCGCCCGCCGATATTGGCCATGTCGGCGAAATTGCTCTTGAGCAGTTCCTGGTATTCGTCCCACAGGGGCAGTTGCCACACGCGGTCGCCGGAAACCGTGCCGCAGTCGGTGAGCTCGCGCGCGAGCTCGTCGTCGTTGGCGAGCAGGCCGCTGGGGATCTTGCCCAGCGCGACGACGCAGGCGCCGGTGAGGGTGGCGATGTCCACGACGCAGGCGGGCTTGAAGCGCTCGGCGTAGGTCAGGGCGTCGCACAGGATCAGGCGGCCTTCGGCGTCGGTGTTGAGGATCTCGATGGTCTGGCCGCTCATCGAGGTGACGACGTCGCCGGGCTTGGTCGCGCCGCCGCCGGGCATGTTCTCGGTGCTCGGGACGATGCCGACGACGTTGATCGGCAGCGCCATGCGCGCCAGCGCCCTGAAGGTGCCGAGCACGCTCGCGGCGCCGCACATGTCGAACTTCATCTCGTCCATCTCGGCGCCGGGCTTGAGCGAGATGCCGCCGGTGTCGAAGGTGATGCCCTTGCCGACGAGCACGACGGGCTTGTCCTTGGCCTTGCCGCCCTTGTAGTGCAGCACGATGAACTTGGGCGGCTGGTGCGAGCCGTGCGCGACCGACAGCAGGGAGCCCATGCCGAGCTTTTCCATGTCCTCGCGTTCGAGCACCTCGACCTTGAGCTTGAACTGCTTGCCGAGTTCGATGGCGGTCTCGGCGAGGTGGGTCGGCGTGCAGTAGTTGCCCGGCAGGTTGCCGAGATCTTTCGCCAGCGCCATGCCTTCGGCGATCGCCTGGCCGCGTTTGACGGCGGCCTCCATGGCGGCGGAGATCTTGTTGCGCGTGGCCAGCACGACCTTGCGCGCCCCGCGCGGCTTGTCGTCCTTCTTCTTCGATTTGGTGGTGTCGTAGCGATAGGTGCCGTCGGCCAGCGTGCGTGCGAGCTGCTGCAGCGCCCATTCGGCGTCGCGTCCGGGAAGCTCGACGTCGGCGAGGCACACGGCGGCGTCGTGGGAGGGCGAGGCTGCGAGGGCCTTGGCGACGGCGCCGACCGCGTCGCGCCACGCACGGTCGCCGAGTTCTTCCTGCTTGCCGAGGCTGACGACGAGCACGCGTTCGGCGGTGCAGCCCGGAAGATCATGCAGGGCGAGCAGCGAACCGGCCTTTTCGTCGAGGTCGCCGCGGGCGATCAGCGCGGCGAGCTTGCCTTTGGCCGCCTTGTCGAGGGCGGCTGCGGCGTCGGTGAGCGTACCGCCGGCAAATGCTCCGACGACCAGGCTGCCGGTCTTGAGCTTTTCCGGGGCTCCGGTCTTTATGGTAAATTCCATGCCCTGTTCCTTTATTAGACGCGTCGTTCCGATTGCCGCCGATTATGGCCCGTTCGCGGCAAACGCGTCAAAAACCCCGCACTCCAACGAGATCCAGGCTTCGCGCGATGATTTTCAGCCGCGCCCTCCGGCGTGAATTCTCCCAGTCGGCTGCCGGTGTATTCGTCGCCCTGTTTGCGATCGTCATCACCGTCGTGCTGGTGCGTCTGCTCGGGCAGGCGGCCGGCGGCCGCGTACCTCCCGATGCCGTGCTTGCGCTGATCGGCTTCGGCGCACTGACCGAGCTGCCCATCGTGCTGTCGCTGACCGTGTTCATCTCGGTGCTGATGCCGTTGTCGCGCTCGTACCGCGATTCGGAGATGGTCGTGTGGTTCGCGTCGGGCGTGCCGCTGACGGGCTTCATCCGGCCGGTGCTGCGTTTTGCGCTGCCGGTGGTGATCGCGATCGCGGCGGCGACCCTGTTCCTGTCGCCGTGGGCACACCAGAAGAACGCCGAGTTCCAGGCACGGCTCGACTCGCGTGACGATGCGTCACGCGTCGCGCCAGGGGTGTTCCGCGAGTCGGCCGCGTCGCAGCGCGTCTTCTTCGTCGAGATGGGGGCGGGAGAGAACGGCAAGGTGCGCAACGTGTTCGTGAGTTCGGAACAGAACGGCCGCCTGAGCGTCATCGTGTCGGCCGAGGGCTCGTTGCACACCGATGCGAACGGCGACCGCTTCGTCGTGCTCGAGAAGGGGCGGCGTTACGAGGGCCAGCCGGGCACGCCCGAATATCGCGTGATGGAATTCGAGCGGTACTCGGTGTTGATCGAGGAGCGCAAGGTGGCCGGCCAGTCGTCGCGCACGCGCGTGATCCCGACCGCGGAGCTCCTCGCGTCGCCCACGGATCGCAATCTCGGCGAGCTGCTCGGACGCATCGGCGTGCCCGTTGCCGCGCTGTTGCTGGCGCTGATGGCGATCCCGCTGTCCTTCGTGAATCCGCGCGCCGGGCGGGCGAACAACCTGCTCTTCGCGATCCTGACCTATCTCGTCTACAGCAACGCGATCAGTATCTTCCAGTCCTGGGTCGGGCAGGGGCGGCTGCGCTTCGAGCTCGCCGTGTGGCTGCCGCACGTGGTGGTGCTCGTCGTGCTTGCGCTGATGTTCTACCGGCGCCTCGCGGTGTCGCCGTTCTGGAGGGCGCGCGCATGATGACGGTGCTGGGACGCTATGTCGCCCGCGAAGTTGTCGGGGCGACCTTCACGGTGCTGCTCGCCTTCCTCGGGCTGTTCGCGTTCTTCGACTTCCTCAACGAGCTCGATTCCGTCGGCAAGGGGGGGTACGAGCTGCATCACGCCCTGCTGTATGTGGCGATGATCCTGCCGGGGCGGGTGTATGAACTTCTGCCGATCGCGGTACTGATCGGCACGCTGTATTCGCTCACGACGCTCGCGCGTCATTCCGAAATCACCGTGATGCGCGCGTCGGGAATGTCGACGGCTAAGATGTTGCGTGTGCTCGCGGGGATCGGGACGATCTTCGTCGTCGCGACGTTCGTCTTCGGCGAGTACGTGGCGCCGCCGGCCGAGCGGGCCGCGCAGCAGTGGCGCCTGACTGCGACCAATTCGACGGTTTCGAGCCAGCTCAGGTCGGGCCTGTGGGTGAAGGATGGCCCGCGCTTCGTGAACGTGCGGACGCTGCAGCCGGACCGCAGCATGGAGAAGGTGAGGATCTTCGAGTTCGACGAGCACCATGCGTTGCGCTCGGTGACCGAGGCTGCAGCCGGCCGCTACCTGGCCGACGAGAACGGCTGGCGCCTGAACGGCATCCGCCAGACGCGCTTCCTCGGCGATCGCACCGAGGTCGTGGATCTGGCGGAAATGGACTGGAAGTCGGAGCTGACACCGGAAGTGCTGAGCGTGCTGATGGTGCTGCCGGAACGGATGTCGGTGGCGACGCTGGTAGCCTATGTGAACCACCTGCGCGAGAACCAGCAGAACTCCGACCGCTACGAGATCGCGCTGTGGAAGAAGCTGATCTATCCGTTTGCGGCACTGGTGATGATGGCGCTGGCGCTGCCGTTCGCAATGAGCCACGAACGCATGGGCGGGGTGAGCGTGAAGGTCTTCCTCGGCGTGATGCTGGGGGTGGGTTTCCACCTGTTGAACGGCCTGTTCTCGAACCTGGGCGTGATCAACAGTTGGCCGCCGGTGCTCGCGGCGTCGACGCCAAGTTTGCTCTTCGTCGTGGCGGCCGCCGGGCTACTGTTCTGGGTCGAGCGGCGCTGAGTCTTTTTCCGGGTGCCCGTCGCGGCACTCGTCCCAGGGGCCTTTCCTGACGCCCTTTACCAGCCGTTCTCGACCGCGATCTGTGCGGGGGCCGCGAGCCGGCTCAGCCGGCAGCCTTTTGCGATCAGTGCGCGATGCGTGTCGCGCACCATGTCGGGACTGCCGCATACCATCAGGCGTGAGTGTTCGGGGCTGATGCGCAGGCCCACATGCGCTTCTATGGTGCCGTCGTCCAGAAGTGCCGGGATGCGTCCCGCGAGGGCCTCAGCCGAGCGGTCGCGGCTGAGGACGGACTGATAGGCGAGGCGATCGCCGACGTCGGCCCACAGCGGATGGCATCGCAGCGCATCGATTTCCTCGCGGTAAGCGAGTTCGGCGGATTCACGCACGCCATGCACGAGGACGAGGCGTTCGAAGCGCCGCCAGGTGTCCTCGTCCTGAAGGATCGACAGGAAGGGGGCGAGGCCGGTGCCGGTCGCGAGCATCCACAGGTCGCGACCGTCGGCGAAGCGGTTGGTGTTGAGGAAGCCGTAGGCCGTGCGCTCGATCATTATTTCGTCGTCGGGCTCGAGCGAATCGAGCAGGGTTGTGAATTCCCCGCCCGGGACGATGATCGAGTAGAACTCCAGATGGTCGTCCCAAGGTGCGGAGGCGATCGAGTACGCGCGCCAAACCGGGCTGCCGTTCGGTTTGCGCAGACCGAGACGCGCGAACTGGCCGGGAACGAAGCGGAACGACGGGTCGCGTGCGAGGCGAAAGGAGAGGAGCTTGGGCGTCCAGCGCCGCCTGGAGAGCAGCCGCGCGGTGCCGTGCTTTGCGTCGAGTGCGAGCATCGTAGTCCTCCTTGTGCCGGTCGGGCCGTGTGTTGGGATGCGGCGTGCAGACCCGCGTATTCACTCCCGGCGAGCGGATGCGCCCCGTTCAACCGGCAGACATGTTCCCGAGTGCGTGGTGCGACGCGAGACGCACGACGTATCCGATCTTGAAGAACGCCGCGGACACCGGCAGCACCAGGTGGCCGGTGATCTGCACGCCCATGCCGAAGCGTTCGGCGAAGGGATAGGCCACGAGGGCGGCGCCGAGCATGCCGAGACCGGAAAGGATCATGGTGGCGCGGCCGAGCGTGAGGGTCTGTCGGGCGGTGAGGCGGGTGGGGCGCATCGCTGTACTCCGGGAACGAGACATGGCGGGCGGCAGACGGGTCCAACCGGGTGCCGCGGGTTAAGAAGAATATAAAATGAATCTTTAAAAAGAGTCAACGTGGACGAATCTTTAACCCGCGTTCCGTATAATGGGATTCACGCCGCCGCCCGACGGCCGCCCCGGGAACTGCCATGCATCTGACCCAGCACACCGATTACGCCTTGCGCGTGTTGATCTACCTCGCGGTCAACGAAGATCGCCTCGTGACGATCGCGGAGGTGTCCGAACGTTTCAGCATCTCGCGCAGCCATCTGATGAAGATCGCGAACCACCTCGTGCGCGACGGGTTCGTCGAAGGGCTGCGGGGCAAGGGCGGCGGCTTGCGGCTCGCGCATGCACCGGAGGCCGTGAATGTTGGTGCGGTGGTGCGCAGCATGGAGCGCGGGATGGCGCTGGTCGAATGCTTCGGCACCGGCAGCCAGTGTCTGCTGACACCCGACTGCAGGCTGAAGGGCGTGCTCGGCCGCGCGCTGGAGGCCTTCATGCAGGTGCTCGACAAGGTTTCGCTGGCCGAGCTGGTCGATGAGCCCCAGCGCGAGGTGCTGCACATCCTGCGGCGCAGCGCATGAGGGCCGTGGAGCGCCGGACGACGTCCGGCCCGGCCTGCGCAGCGAAGTTGTCGGCGTGGCGTCAGCCGGCCGGAGTGAGGACTGGAGGCTGGCCGACGGGTAGAAGCCTGCGCAACTGCCAGGCGCACAGGAGCGCGAGTGCAGCGCACAGGCTCAGGGCGGCGGTCACGCCGGGCCACGCGGCGAATTCCCACGCCAGGCCGGAGAGTGTGCCGATGAGGCTCGCGCCGAGGTAATAGCTGCACAGGTAGAGCGCAGTCGCGAGGGCGCGCCGTTCGCCGGACCGGCGCCCGACCCAGCCGCTCGCTGTGGTGTGGGCGCCGAAATACCCGAAGGTGAAGACGGCGACGCCCGCGACGATGGCTGCGAGGTGGTCGGTGAGGGCGATCGCGAGGCCCGCGCCGCAGACGACGATCATGATCCACAGCAGGGCGCGGCGGCCGATACGGTCGACCAGACGCCCGGTCCACGCCGACGACAGCGTGCCGACCATGTACAGCAGGAACACCGCGCCGATGGCGGTCTGGCCGAGCGAGAAGGGCGCCGCGTGGAGACGGAAGCCGAGGTAGTTGTAGAGGCTGGTGAAGACGCCCATCATCAGAAAGGCGACCGCGAAGAGCCGGCGCAGTCCGCTGTCGGCAAGCAGGATGGCGATGTCGCCGAGCACCCGCGCGGGCAGGGCGGACCGTGCGCGGAAGTGGTGCGATGGCGGCAGGCAGCGCCAGAAGACGAGGGTCGCGACGAGCCCGAGCACGCCGAGCGCCGCCGCGGCGATGCGCCACGAGCTCCAGTCCGTGAGGCCGGCGACTAGGAAGCGCCCGCTCATGCCCCCGAGGGCATTGCCGGCGATGTAGAGGCCCATCGCGCGGCCCTGCGCGCTCGGTGCGATTTCCTCGCCGAGCCACGCCATCGCCGAGGCCGGCAGGCCCGCGAGGACCGCTCCCATCAGCATCCGCAGGACAAGCAACTGGTTGAAGTCCGCCGCGAAGGCGGTCGCAAGCGCGATCACGGTCGCGAGTGCGAGGGACGCCTTCATCAGGCGCTGGCGGCCATAGCGGTCGGACAGGACGCTCGCGGGCAGGAGCATCAGCGCCAGCGCGGCAGTGCCCAGCGACACGGACAGGCTCGCGGTGGTCGGCGCGACGCCGAAGTCGGCGGCAAGGCGGGGGAGGACGGGTTGCGTCGCGTACAGCAGCGCGAAGGTCGCGAAGCCGCCGATGAACATCGCGAGGTTGGCGCGGCGGAAGGCCGGAGTGCCGGCTTCGATCGGGGCGGGGGTAGTGGCGGGGGCTGGGTCTTGCATGGTCGTCCGGTACGGATTCCTGAGGCGATAGTGCTGTGCTGTGCTGCGCTGCGGCGTCAGTGAATCCTAGGTTGCGACCAATGCATACGTCCAATATATTTGAATGGCTCTGGTTATCTGTGGAATATATGAATGGAACTGCGTCACCTTCGCTACTTCGTCGCGGTCGCCGAGGAGCTCAATTTCACGCGGGCGGCCGCGCGCCTGCATATCGGTCAGCCGCCCCTGTCGATGCAGATTCGCGATCTCGAGGACGAGATCGGCACGTCGCTGTTCGAGCGCAACAAACGGCGTGTCGCGCTGACCGAGGCCGGGCGGCGCTTCCTCGAGCATTCGCGCGAGATCCTCGCGCGCTCTCAGGTCGCGACCGAGGATGCCCGCCGTGCCGGGAAGGGGGAGCTGGGGGAATTGCGGGTCGGGTTCACGTCCTCGCTGCCCTATACGACGACCCTTTCGGACGTGCTGCACACCTATCGGCGCGACTTCCCGCAGGTGGCGCTGTCGTTGCGCGAGATGTTCTCCGGGGCGCAGTTCGAGGCGCTGCAGCGCGGCGAGATCGACGTGGGCTTCGTGCGCTACCGCGGCCTGGATGTGCCCGCCGGGATCGTCACGCGCGAGATCGGGCGCGACGCCCTGAGGCTCGTCGTCAATGCCGCGCACCCGTTGGCGCACCGCGCGGACGTCTCGCTCGCGGAATTTCGCGACGAGGGTTTCATTGCCTATCCGCCGGATGTCGGCACCGGATTGCCGGCGATCGTCGATGACCTGTGCCGCAAGGCGGGCTTCGAGGCGCGCATCGTGCAGCGCGCGCGCGAGGCGACGACGCAGATCGGGCTGGTCGCATCCGGGCTCGGCGTTGCGGTGCTGCCGGCGCCGCTGGAGTGCGTGCAGCTGCCGCGCGTGCGCTACCTGGCGATCGGCGACGAGGGGGCGTACCTGTCGCTCGCGGTCGCGTGTGCAGACCGGCCGCCTGCGCCAGTGCTCAATACCTTCCTCGGCGTGATCGGGCGCATTGCGGCACGGCCGGTCTGAAGGGCCGCCGCGGCGTGGCCGCGCCTACTCCTTCAGGCCGCTGGCCCAATCCGCGAACAGGCGGGCGAGGGCGGGCAGCCCCTCGCGGATCGCGACCGGGCCCGGCGCGAGGATGATCGCGGACTTGATCTCGTGGATCTGCCCGTTGCGTACGGCGGGCACGTCCTGCCATCCCGACCGCGCGGCGACCTTCTCCGGCCGGAAGCGCTTGCCGCACCAAGAGCCGATGACGATGTCCGGTTGCCGGCGCGCGGCTTCGAGCGGGTCGGCGAGGCAGCGGTCCTTTGCCGACGGGCGGCTGGCGAGTTCGGCGAAGATGTCTTCGCCGCCGGCGATCCCGATCAGCTCGGACACCCAGCGGATGCCGGAGATCGCCGGCTCATCCCATTCCTCGAAATAGACGCGCGGACGCCGCGGAAGCCGCGCGGCGGCGGCACGCGTCGCGTCGATCAGCTGCTCCAGCTCGCCGACCAGCGCGTGCGCGCGGGGCTCGGCGCCGACGAGGCGACCGACCGTTTCGATCATCGCGAGGATGTCTTCGACGCTGCGCTGGTTGAAGACATGCACGGCGACGCCGGCCTTGACGAGATCGCGGGCGATATCGGCCTGAAGGTCGCAGAAGCACAGCACCAGGTCGGGTTCGACGGCGAGGATGCGGTCGAGGTCGCCGGTGCTGAAGGCGAAGACTTTCGGCTTGTCCTTGCGGGCTTGCGGCGGGATGACCGTGTAGCCGGAAATGCCGACGATGCGGTCCTGCTCGCCGAGGGCGTAGAGGACTTCCACGGTTTCGGTGCTGAGGCAGACGATGCGTCGGGGCAGTCGGGACATGGCGGTTCGATGTGGTGTGAGGACGGCCATTTTGCCGTCAAAGTCGCCGGATGCGCGCCCGGGTTTGCCGGGGGGCGGGAATCCTGCTAAAAGGCGCGGTCCGGTGGCGGATGGCGGGCCTCGGTCGGACGATGTCCGGCATGGTGGGCGCCTCTGCTTTCCCGGTCATTTTTCCCGTTCCCTGCCATCGCCGAGCGCTACCGCAACCGTGCCGCATCTTGCTCCTGCCATCGTCCATGCGGACGACGCCATCGTCGTCGCCGACAAGCCGTCCGGTCTCCTGTCGCAGCCTGCGCGCGGCGAGGAGCGGCAGGATTGTCTCGAGCTGCGCGTACAGGCGCAGTTCCCCGACGCGCTCCTCGTGCATCGTCTGGACATGGCCACATCGGGACTGATCCTGCTCGCACGCGGGCCGGAAATGTTGCGGCGGATGAATCATGCGTTCGCGCAGCGCACGGTCGGCAAACGTTACGTTGCGGTCGTGCACGGCCTCGTCGCGGGCGACCGCGGGGAGATCGATCTGCCGCTGGCGGCCGATCCGGACGCCAATCCGCGCCAGAGGGTCGACCGCGAGCACGGGCGGCGGGCGCTGACACGGTACCGGGTCATCGAGCGCCGTGGCGAGGGCGAGGGTGCGATGTCGCGGGTCGAACTGGAGCCGGTGACCGGGCGCACCCACCAGCTGCGGGTGCACCTGATGTCGCTGGGGCATCCGATTCTTGGCGACGTGCTGTATGCGCCGGCACGGAGCGCGCAACTGCACGCGCGACTGCACCTGCATGCGGCCGCGATCGCCTTCATTCATCCGGAGCGGCGCATCGCGATGACTTTCGAGAGCGTCGTGCCGTTCTGACCCGCTGCGCCGTGACGGCGTTGACGCACGCGGTCGCGTTTCGTTACGATATTTCAACAAATTTGGAAATGTTGAAGCAATGGACGAAAAAGCGGCCGTGGGCGTCTTCGAGTGCCTCTCCTCGGGCGTGCGGCTCGGCGTCTTCCGGCTGCTCGTGAAGGCGGAGCCGGCGGGCATCGTTGCCGGAGACATCGCCTCCGCGCTCGACATCGCACCGAGCAGCCTGTCTTTCCATCTGCGCACGATGACGCAGGCGGGACTCCTGCGCGTGGAGCAGGAGGGGCGATTCCTGCGCTATCGGGCGAATCTCGTGCTGATGACCGAGGTCGTCGGCTTCCTCACCGAAAACTGCTGCAGCGGGGTGGCCGGCGGGTGCCGGGATGGGGACCTTCTCTCCGGACGTTTCCCCGGCTGTGGCTCTTCCAACCCTGTGCGGGAATCGAAAGCATGAATGTGTTGTTCCTGTGTACCGGCAACTCGTGCCGGTCGATCCTTGCCGAGGCGACCTTCAACGCCTTGGCCCCAGCGGGCATGAGGGCGATGAGCGCCGGGAGCCAGCCGGCGGGTTATGTGCATCCGCGCTCGCTGGCGCTGCTGGCGCGCGAAGGCTTCGCGACCGAAGGGCTGTACAGCAAGTCGTGGAGCGATCTGCCGCGGGTGCCCGACCTGATCGTCACGGTGTGCGGCAGCGCCGCCGGCGAGACCTGCCCGGTGGTGCTAGGCAAGGTGCCGCGCACCCATTGGGGCGTCGACGATCCGGCGAAGGCGAGCGGTAGCGATGCGGAGATCGACGCGGCGTTCGTCCATGCCTACCGCGTTTTGCGCGCGCGTATCGAGGCATTCCTCACCTTGCCCGGCGATCTCGCCCGGCGCGATCCCGCTGCGTTCCAGGTGGCGGTCGACCGCATCGGCGAGCTGTCTGCCTGAATTCTCCCTCTTCTCTTCCTCTACCGGGACCATCCTCATGAAATCGATCCAGATCTTCGATCCTGCCCTGTGCTGCAGCTCCGGCGTGTGCGGCGTAGATGTCGACCAGCAACTCGTCACCTTCGCCGCCGACGTCGAGTGGGCGAAGCAGCAGGGTGTTGCGCTCGAGCGCTTCAACCTCGCGCAGCAGCCGCTGGCATTTGTGCAGAACGCGGTGGTGAAGGGCTTCCTCGAGCGTTCGGGCGCCGAGTCGCTGCCGCTGATCCTGATCGACGGGGAGTTCGCGCTGGCGGGGCGTTATCCGACGCGCGACGAGCTCGCCCGCTGGGCCGGCGTGAAGGCCGAGCCGGCCGGGACGTCTGCCGGCGGGTGCTGCAGCGGCGGCCGCTGCTGCTGAGCGGGACGGCGATGCGCTTCCTCGACCAGCCGCCGCGCTACCTGTTCTTCACCGGCAAGGGCGGGGTCGGCAAGACTTCGCTTGCCTGCGCCACTGCAATCCGTCTCGCCGGACTCGGCCGCAAGGTGCTGCTGGTGAGCACCGATCCGGCCTCGAACGTGGCGCAGGTGTTCGAGCAGGAGATCGGCAACCGCGTGACGCCGATCGAGGCGGTGGCGGGGCTTTTCGCGCTGGAAATCGATCCGCAGGCCGCCGCGCAGGCCTACCGCGACCGCATCGTCGGCCCGGTGCGCGGCGTGCTGCCGGACGACGTGGTGCGCGGCATCGAGGAGCAGCTTTCGGGCGCCTGCACGACGGAGATTGCCGCGTTCGACGAATTCACCGGGTTGCTGACCGATTCGCAGCTCACGGACGGTTTCGAGCATGTGGTGTTCGATACCGCGCCGACCGGCCACACGATCCGCTTGCTGCAGCTGCCTGCCGCGTGGTCGGGATTTCTCGCGAACAACGCCGAAGGGGCGTCCTGCCTCGGCCCGCTGGCCGGGCTGCAGAAGCAGCGCGAGCAGTATTCGGCCGCCGTCGCGGCGCTCGCGGACGCCGCGCGCACACGGCTGGTGCTGGTCGCACGCGCCCAGGCCTCGACGCTGCGCGAAGTGGCGCGCACTCATGCCGAGCTGGCTGCCATCGGACTCAGCCGCCAGTTCCTGGTCATCAATGGCGTCCTGTCCGACGACGACGCGGCGCGCGCGGACGGACTGGCCGCGGCGGTGCTGCGTCGCGAGCGGGATGCGCTCGCCGCGCTGCCCGAGCCGCTGCGCGGGCTGCCGACCGACTACGTGCCGTTGATGCCCTTCAACCTCGTCGGGCTGGCGGCTCTTCGTAGTTTGCTCGGAACGGCCGGTGCGCAGCCCTGCGACTCGCCGGATGACGAGCGGGCGCCGGCGGTGCACGGTTTGCCGAATCTCGCGGGCCTTGTCGACGGCATCGCCGCGGACGGCCATGGGCTCGTGATGCTGATGGGGAAGGGCGGAGTCGGAAAGACGACGCTCGCCGCCGCGATCGCGGTCGAACTCGCGCACCGCGGCTTTCCGGTACATCTGACGACCTCCGATCCTGCGGCGCACCTCGCGGAGACGCTCGAGGGTTCGCTCGGGAACCTCACCGTCAGCCGCATCGACCCGCAGGTCGAGACGGAGCGCTATCGCCGGCATGTGCTGGAGACGAGCGGCAAGGACCTGGATGCGCACGGCCGCGCGATGCTCGAAGAGGACCTGCGTTCGCCCTGCACGGAGGAGATCGCCGTCTTCCAGGCCTTCTCGCGCGTGATCCGCGAAGCGGGGAACAGGTTCGTCGTGATGGATACGGCCCCGACGGGCCACACGCTGCTGCTGCTCGATGCCACCGGTGCGTATCACAAGGAGATCGCGCGCCACATGGACAAGAGCGGCATCACGCACTTCACGACGCCGATGATGCAGCTGCAGGACCCGCAGCAGACCAAGGTGCTGATCGTGACGCTCGCCGAGACCACGCCGGTGCTCGAAGCTGCCAGCCTGCAGGCCGACCTGCGCCGCGCCGGGATCGAGCCGTGGGCCTGGGTCATCAACAACAGCCTCGCCGCTGCGCGAACCGACGCACCCGTGCTGCACCGGCGCGCCGCGCAGGAGTGGCCGCAGATCGAGATCGTGCGCGAGCGCCACGCCAGGCGCGTCGCGCTGGTGCCGGTGCAGGCGGATGAGCCGGTGGGCGTAGCGCGCCTGCTGGCGCTCGCCGCAGGCGGCGCGAACGGTCAAACCAGTAAGGAAGGAATCGATGTCGGTTCAGTGTGAAGTGACCGCGAAGCGCGCCGCGGTGGCGCCGATGAGCGTCTTCGAGCGTTATCTCACCGTCTGGGTGTTCCTGTGCATCGTCGCCGGCATCGCGTTCGGCCAGATGGCGCCGGCGCTGTTCCAGGCCATCGGGCGGATGGAGGTCGCGCAGGTGAACCTGCCGGTCGGGGTGCTGATCTGGGTGATGATCATCCCGATGCTGATGAAGGTGGATTTCGGCGCGCTGCACGAGATCCGCGGCCACATGCGCGGCATCGGCGTGACGCTGGTCGTGAACTGGCTGGTGAAGCCGTTCTCGATGGCGCTGCTGGGGTGGTTCTTCATCCGCCACCTGTTCGCGCCCTGGCTGCCCGCCGAGCAGATCGACAGCTACGTCGCGGGCCTGATCCTGCTCGCCGCGGCGCCGTGCACGGCGATGGTGTTCGTGTGGAGCCGGCTGACCAACGGCGACCCGATCTTTACGCTGTCGCAGGTCGCACTTAACGACGCGATCATGGTGGTCGCATTCGCGCCCATTGTTGCCGTGCTGCTGGGCATCTCGGCGATCACCGTGCCGTGGGACACGCTGTTCACGTCGGTCGTGCTCTACATCGTGATTCCCGTCGCGCTCGCGCAGGTGGCGCGCAAGGCGCTGCTGGCGCGCGGGCAGGCGGTGTTCGACGCGGCGATGGAGCGCATCGGCCCGTGGTCGATCAGTGCGCTGCTCGTGACGCTGGTGCTGCTGTTCGCCTTCCAGGGCGAGGCGATCCTCGCGCAGCCGCTGGTGATCGCGCTGCTGGCGGTGCCGATCCTGATCCAGGTGTTCTTCAATTCCTCGCTCGCCTACCTGCTCAACCGCGCGGTGGGGGAGAAACACAGCGTCGCCTGCCCCTCGGCGCTGATCGGCGCGTCGAACTTCTTCGAACTCGCCGTTGCCGCGGCGATCAGCCTGTTCGGCTTCGAGTCCGGCGCGGCGCTGGCGACCGTGGTCGGCGTGCTGATCGAGGTGCCGGTGATGCTCTTGGTCGTGCGCGTGGTCAATGCGAGCAAGGGGTGGTATGAGGCGGGCGCGGCGGGCAGTGCCGCAGCGCAGCGACGATAGTCCCGCGCAAAGCATTTCCGGCGCGAGCGCGATGCCCTGACCACCACCGCGCCGGGCAGGGTTGCATGGCGGGTTACCGTCAAGGGCGCGCGCCAGAAGGCCCCTTCTGGGTGCACTTCAAAGTGACCTCGGAGCCGCAGGAGGACGTCATGCATTTGCTCGCCGACATTCGCGCACTGGTGCAGTGTGTGGGCTTGATACTCGTCAGTGAGCAGAGGCCGTAGGCCGCTGGGGTCGTGCTCGTTCTTGCGGGTCAGGGGGCGATCAGTATGGGACGCAAAGCCGTCTCGCTCACACGGGTCGCAGTACTCCCGATGAGGCGACCCTCAATCCAGTTTTGCCCGTGTTTGCCAAGAAGGATCAGTGAATGATCGCCTTCTGCCGCCATACGGGCAATCACCGCGGCGGTTTCACCATCCGCGATCAAGGTCTGGCCGTCACGACTTCCTGCTCGCTGCAGGCTGTCGAGCAGTTCGCTCAACCCCGCGCGGGCCATTGCGGGCCATCGCGGCATGGCAAGCCGCATCTGTGGCTCGATGACATGGAGGCAGTCGATAACCGCACCAGTCTGCGCCAGCTTTTCTGCAGCACGTTCCGCAGCGCTCGCATGGCGGGACAAGTCCGTCGCGAGCAGAACCTTCCTGAGCATGTCTTCGCACGGCGATCGGAAGCCCGCCTCGGGAGAGAAGGTCGGAACAAGCGAGAGAACGAGCAGCGGCAGATCGGTTTTTCGAACAACGTCGCGTGCGAAGCTGCCAAGGAACAGCGAACGGGTCATCGAGTGGCTGCGGGAGCCGATCACGATCAGGTCTGCCGCGCGGTCTCGTGCTATCGAGAGCAACTCGTCGGCAGGGTCGTGAGCCTCGCCGACGACGACCTCTACCGTGATGCCAGGACACCGTTCGCGCAAGTGTCCTGCGACTTCCTGAAAATCCTGTTCGAGGTAGTCATGCTGCCCCCATTTTGGCTCCGGCATGCGACCGACATGGATGATGTGCGTCAGGATGATCCGATTAACGCCCCACGCCATTAACTGAGGCATGCAGTCGAGCAAGGCACGCCGGGCTTCCGAAACATCAAGCGCAAGGATTGCAGTTGGGAACATCCGGACCTCCTGAGCGGTGCGAATCCGCGTCGAAGTGCGCGTGGCCGTTGTCGACGCAGGGCGGGAGCACGGTTCACGCCGTAGACGGTGTTGTGCCACCGGCCGTTCAGTTCATCAACCGCCCAGCCACTGTTCGATCTTGTCGCGCACATGCCGACTAGCAGCATCAGCACCTTGGGGTGTTGCAGAAGGAGAATTGCAGCGCGCCGCCGAGGTGGCTGTCGTGCTCGACCGGTAATGCGCCGACCAATGCTTCCGAGGCAGAAATCAGCGTACAGCGCGATCTACAGGATGGCCGCTGTGCCGAGGAAGAGCCGCGGGCTGAGTTGCGGCCAGCGCAGGACCGCAGCAAACCGATCATACCCGGAAGGCGCTCCGCGAGGCTGCGGTGCATATTCCTTTCACATGAGGTGCCGGTCATCTAGATTGAAAGCGGCGGATATCACCGGGAGAGCGACATGGACGCGATCAGACAGATTCTGGCAAGTTTCAGGAGCACGCTGCCGGCCGGCGGCAAGACTGCTGCGGCGATCGATCGGGGCGCAGGGCCGGAGGAGATTTCCGCCTGTGCGACCGAGGAGGGATTGCATGCGCTGGCGGGCGCGCTGTTCGAGGCCTGCGAGGAGCAGCTTGACGCTGCCGGAGATCCGACGCCGCAGGGATCGGTGATCGACGTGGTGGCTGAACGGCTGCGCGAGTTTCGCCAGCAGCTACCAGCCGACAGCGCGACCGCGCGGATGATAGACGGCGGCGCGAGCCTGGAGGAGATCTCCGAGGCTGCGCAGCAGGAGGGGCTGGATTCGCTCGCGAGCCTGCTGTTCGAGGCCGAGCGCGAGGCGGGTGGCCGATCCTGAGTGATGTGCGGAGTCGCCGTGCGGCCGAGAGCAGGGGCGTTCGGCGCCGGCGCGATGCTGACCGCTTCGCTCTGCGCCGGATGCGCCACTTTCGTCGCCTACCCGGGGCCGCGACTTCCGGACGCGGAGGTCGCCACGATCACCTGCTTCTGGCGCTACTACTTCGTCTGGATCGAGGAGTGCCACATCTCCGCGGTCGATGGTCGTCGCCCGAAACTGTCCCAACTGGCAAACCTGACCACCAAGTTGCCATCCGGGCGCCATTGGGTCGAGTTCGGCATCGAGCGCTACTTCGGCGGCGGTGGCGGCAAGACAGACGTGTGCGCGATGGAGCACGACTTCGAAGCGGGGCACGCATACCACCTGAATGCCCATAGTTTCGAGGCCGATGTTTCCTGGATGCAGAAGCACGGGAGCGATCTTTACCGCGGTTCGATCGAGATCGAGGACTCCGGACCCGAGAAGGGCGCGCGCAAGTCATACCGCCTGGAGACGACGTGCAGCTTCGGTGGCGGATCCTTGTGCCGCACGACCGCGGATTGTGTCCAGCATCCTGATATCGTCTGCCAGCCGCGGGAAGGTTATCCGTTCGGGAGGTGCGTGTTCGGGCCTTGATGGATGCGGCGGGCTGTTTCGAGAGCTTTCATGCGCAGTGTCTTCTTCGCGTCGCTGATATTCCTGCCGGCCTGCGTCTTTCTCTTGGGGTGCGAGACGGCACGCGTCGTCCCCTCCGCGGAGATCGTCAAGCAGGAGGGCTTCATCGTGGAGGGCAAAACCCGCAAGAAGGAGGTGCTGGATCGCTTCGGGCCCGCGCAATCAAGCTTCGAGAGCGGTGCACTGCTGATCTATCACGTTCAGCTCGATGAACAGGGGCGAATCCACTTGCGGCGGGACAAACGGTTCAGGTGCGATGCCTATGTCCTCGTCTTCGACAGCCATGACGTGCTGGAACGCCACAGTCTGGTGAAGAATGGATGTCGCTAGCTTCATCCTCCGGCCCGCAGCACGCATTCTGGTAGCTGGACTCGTTGCTGCCTGTCTGCCCATTCTGGTGCCGCCGCATGCGCTCGGGGTCGTCCCCGACCGGGACGCCTTCGCTTCGCTTGCGGTGGGGGTGTCCCGTCGCGCGGATGTCGTGCTGACGCTCGGCGAACCGCACTACCGGCTCGATGGCGATCGCTTTCTGATGTACGAGTGGACCGTTGCCTATGGCTATCTGATCTTCGGCGGCCCCGGCGCCGCGGCGGCGCTGCCAGTCAGCGCGCCGCATTATCTTTGCTTCGAATTCGCTCCCGACGGCCGCCTGGTGCGCAAGGACGAACTCGCGGGTGCGATCTACAGCGAGCCCGACAAGGCGATCGACAAGTGCATGCATCCATCGGAGAACGTCGATGAGGCGATCGATCGCTAGGGCGTTGCGGGCGGGCGCGATGGCCCTGTTCGTGCTCGCCCTTCCGCCTCTCCATGGCTGTACGACCGCGGCGGCCCTGCGTGGCGAGGGGGGGAAGGACATCAGTGCCATCACACCGGGCGTCATGCGCAGTGTGGCCGAAGAGCTGCTCGGTCCGCCGCTGCGCGAATGGACGACGCCCGCGAACATCCGCTATCGGGTCTATCGCTACGACGCCGGTGTGCCGCCCAGCCGGTCGGACGCGGGGGCGTACATCTTTCTCAACATCATATCCGCCGGGCTTTTCGAACTGTACGAGGCGACCGGGGCCACGGACTTGTCCAAGCCCTCGCCGGATGACTTTCGGCGCGTGTGGCGCCAGGTGGCGATCGCCTACGATCCCGGCGATCGAATCGTCGGCGTGTTCGACAATTTCGGCGACCTGGATGTCTTGCCCGACGATGGGCGACCACCGGCACCCTCGCTGCCGAGGTGAGGACGGGACGTGCAGGGTGCGTCGGCCGCTTGCGTGCATCCTGCGGCCAGACTCATGCGTAACGCGATCCCTTGCGCGGCCCGGGCGGTGTGCCGCGCGAGTAGCCGCGCGCCTCGTCGCGCAGTTGCGGCGGGATCGCCAGGTGTTCGGTCGATAATCCTTTCTCGCGCAGCTTGCGCGCGATGAACTCCATGTCGTCGGCGGTGATGCCGCGTTCGGCCCGTTCGTGGCGTGCCTTGCCGATGGCCCGCTGCGCGCGCTGCACCGAAGCCGGGAGTTCCTCGGCGACGGCGTCATGGGCGACCGCTGTCGCGAAGATGTGGGCGAGCGGCAGCCAAGGATTCGGCCCGGCGCCGGGGGTACTGGCGTCGTTTTCGAGATCGCGCAGGAATGGCGGGAGCCAGCGTGCGGCAAACTGGTCGAGAAAATGTTCGGGCCGGACAGCGGGCGGCGGGGCGCCGGTGGCGAGCGCTTCGGCGCTGTTCAGGTAGAGCAGGGCCACGAATTCGAGCTGCACCGCGACATGGTCCGACAGGTCGTGGAAGTCATCGCCGCGTTCGACGCCGCAGCGCCGGTAGGTGTCTTCCAGTGCCGAGACCGAGCCGCCGTTGATCGCGCCGTCCAGGTAGCTGCCGGTGTTGATCTGGATGGTTCGCGGCGGGACCAGGAAGAGGGTGCTGTACCGCTGCAGCAGTGTGACGTGGTCGGGAATCGCGGCGATCGCTGCGCGGTAGTGCGCCACGGCATCGGCGCAGGCGTAGCCGAGCGATGCCCCGAGTTCCTCCAGGTCGTCGGCGAGGGCGTCGCGCAGTGCGGTGAAGACTTCCGGCTCGCGGGGCGTCAGGAAGGCGCGCGCGAGGCACAAGTAGAACTCGCCGCGCTCGGTCAGGGATTCGATGTTGCGTGCGTCCATCATGCGGGCTTCCGGAAGGTGGCCGGGGGTGGGAAGAATCCTCCCGGCCAGGGAGCGGACCGGGGGCAAACCGGTCCGCCGGGAGAGGCGCTCAGTCCTGCGGCGCGGCGTCGAGCTTCAGCAGCTTCTCGCCCAACGCCCAGCCAAGGAATGCGATCGAGAACGCCAGCAGCGTCAGCATCCATTCCGTTGTCGAAGGCGTGTAGGCGATCAGGTCCGGCACCCAGCTGCCCTTGAACAGCGGCGCGAGTTGCCCGCCGATGACGAAGTCGTAGCGGTCGATGAAGAAGCCGCCGATCACCATAACCGAGGCCAGTGCCAGGGCCTTGCGTTGCAGCAGCAGGAAGAAGGCGCCGATCAGCAGTGCGGCTTCGATCCAGTACCACGGCGAGGCGACGATCGCGTCCCACACCTGCAGGCCGTCGGCGTTGCTCCACAGGCCGATCACGGTGCGGTAGCCGATCACGAGGATCGTGATGCCGAGCAGCCCCGCGAACGCGGTCGGCAGCGGCCCCCGCATCAGCGTGCGTACCTGGGCCGGCATCGTCTCCTCGCTGTCGTAGCTCAGGCAGGTGACCAGCACCGCGAAGGCCGCGCCGGTACAAGCCGCGGTGAGGATGAAGTACAGCGGCACGAGGTTGCCGTACCACATCGGCCGCATCGCCATCGCGCCGAAGGCCATGCCGAGCATGCCGCCCGCGAGCAGTTCGGTGACCAGTGCCGCGAGCCCGATCTGCTTGCTCGTGCTGCTGTTCCAGTCACCGTTGTGGATGCGCAGGAACTTCAGGATGCCGAGCACGAGGAACACCGCATAGAAGATCCCCATCCAGTTCAGCGGCGAGACGAGCTGCGCGTTCAGCGGGATCGCCCACAGCATGCGGAACGGATGCCCCAGTTCCAGCGCCAGCGATGCGAACCCCGCCACCAGCGTGACCAGGGACAGCCATACGCAGCGCTTGGCGATGGGGTACCAGGCCTTGTTGCCGAAGGTCATCGCGACCGAGGCGACCAGCGTGAGGCCGGTCGAGGTCAGCGCGAAGAACACGTAGTTGACCACCGGCAGCCCCCATGAGACGCCGTCGCTGCCGGTGTTGAAGGCGCTGTGTCCGCCCGACAGCAGGTTGAAGAAGGCGATGCCGAGGCTGACGACCAGGCCCGCGAGGCCGGCCATCAGCACCGCGCTCACCGCGCCGCCGCTACCTTGAGTTTGTGTTGCCATGGTGTCCTCCTCAAGCCTTCTTGTTCGAACGGGTGCCCGGAACCGCGCCGCTGGCCGCGCCGCCGCCGCTGACGTAATACACCTGCGGCTTGTTGCCGGTGTGGTCGAGCAGACGCGTGCCCTGCTTGTCGGAAATCAGCCGGCTGACCTGAGAGTTCGGGTTGTCCAGGTCGCCGAAGTAGCGGGCCTTGGGCGCGCAGGTGCGCACGCAGGCGGGCACGTATTCGACGAGCTCGGGATTGCTCTCGTCGAGATCCGGCGTGCCTTTCGGGGCCTTGCTGATCTTGTGGTAGCAGAAGTTGCACTTCGACACGACGCCGTTCGGCTGGATGCCGACGCCGTGTTTCGGATCCTGCTGCGGTCCCTTGTACGGGGGGTTCCACGACAGGTCGCCGTCGCCCTTGAACACCTGCTTGATGTTCGGCTCTATCAGCGGCTTCTCGTCGGTGTAGAAGCGCACGCCGTACGGGCAGGCGATCATGCAGTACTTGCAGCCGATGCACTTGTCCCAATCGATCAGCACGACGCCGTCCTCGGTCTTGTACGTCGCCTTGGTCGGGCATACGTGCATGCACGAGGGTTCCTCGCAGTGCATGCACGGGCGCGGGAACCACTTCAGCGTCGGCGTCGGCTGCCTGCCTTCCGTGTAGTACAGGACGTCCTGGTAGTTTTCGCCCGGCAGGCGGTTGTTCTCCATCTGGCAGGCGGTGCTGCAGGCCTGGCAGCCGGTGCACTTTTCCAGGTCTATGACCATTCCCCATTTAGCCATTTTGCGAGCCTCCTCAAGCCTTCTCGACCGACACCTTGCCGGTGTAGTAATTGGCCATGCCCGAAATGCGGTCGGACTGGTTGTCGATGATCGAATCCACGTGCGAGCCACGCTCCTTCGCCCAGCGTCCGTGTGCCCAGTGACCGTGCTCGAAGGGCAGCACGATCGTGTCGGGGCGGGTGAGCTCGGTGACGCGGGCGATCGCCATGACTTCGCCGAGCGTCGACTTGATGCGGATGCGGTCGCCGTCCTTGAAGCCCTTGGCCTTCGCGACCGAGGGATGAACCTCGGCGTACACCTGTCGGCGTCCGCCCGCGGTCGGTTGCATCAGCGCGATCGCGTTGGGGATGTTCGCGCTGCGACCTTCGGCGTGCATCGCGTTCTTCGGCGTCACGAAGTGCAGGTCGCCGCTACCGGTGTATTTCGGCTCCTCCCAGTGCGGGAAATTGAATTTCGCCGGATCGCGGCCGGTCTTGGCGATTACCCAGTCGCGCTTGTGGTCGAGGTAGGAAGACTTGAACTCGAACTTGCCGGAATCGGTCTTCAGCAGCTTCTTCTTCACGTCCTCGGCGCTCATCGGCTTGTTCCAGCCCTGACCGTCCCACTCGAAGAACTCGCCGCGCACCTGCCGCCAGTGGTAGGGCTTCTTGTACCAGACGCCTTTCTCGACCCAGGATTCGAAGCTGTTCACGCCGTTGTCGCCGGGCGTGGCCTCGAAGCCCTTGGCCAGATGGCGCAGGATGTTCTCGACGTTTTCAAGCTTGGCGTAGTACTCGCTGGCGGGGCCCTTGAGACGTTTGCCGATCTCGATCAGCGTGTTGCCGAAGGTCTGGGTGTCGTACAGCGGCTTGATCGCGGGAGTGCGGATCTGCGCGAGCGGCCAGCCCTGGAAGGGGTAGGTCGGTGCGTCCTGCCAGCGTTCGAGGTAGGTCGAGTCGGGCAGGATCAGGTCGGCCATCATCGCCGTCTCGCCCGGGAAGGGCGAAGTGTCGATGACGAAGACCTCGGCGAGCATCTTTTCCCAGGCGGTCGCGTCGGGCGACGAGAAGATGGGGTTCGTCATGTAGAACATGACCGTATCCATCTTGTACGGCTTGCCCGCGAGATGGTTCTTCGGCACTTCCTGCAGCATGTTCTTCGCGAACATGTAGCCGTCCTCGTGCCCTTTCAGGTCGATGCGCGGCATGGTCTTGTGCGGGCCGTTCTTCGCGTAGTCGTCGAGGTGGTCGTCCGGGTTCGCGGGCGCCGGGCCGTAGGCGGGGCCCATCTGGTAGGCGAGGCCGCCCTCGGCGAAGAGCGAGCCGACCAGTGCGTTCAGCGAGTGGATCGCCATGCCGTTGAGCACGCCGTTGCTGTGGTTGTGCGCGCCGCGCTCGAACAGCGCGATGGCCGGGCGCGTCGTCGCGAATTCACGCGCGGTCTTGACGATGAGGTCGGCGGGGATCGTCGTGACGCCTTCGGCCCACTTGGGCGTGCGGTCCTTGAGTTCGACGTTCCACCACTCGGTGAGGCCCATTGTCCATTTCTCATCGAAGGGCGCTTCGACCGCTTCGCCTGCCTTGAAGTGGTTCTGGCCGTCCGTGAAGTTGCCGACGAAATTCCGGTCCCACAGGCCTTCGGTGAGGATCACGTGCGCGATTGCCAGCGCCAGCGCGCCGTCGGTGCCCGGCTTGATGATGAGCGCGCGGTCCGATGCGGACAGCGTCTGGTTCATGTGTACGTCGACGGCGGTCACGCGCGTCGTCGGCGCCTTCTCGCCGCGGATGTAGCCCCATACCTGCAGGTTGTTGTTGTACGGACGGAAGGACTCGAGGAAGTTCGCACCGAACATCAGCAGGTAGTTGGCATTGCGGTAGTCGTAGGAACTGTATGACGCGTTGCCGTCGGTGCATTGCTTCGCAAGCACCGAGCCGTCCGAGCACATCGATGAATGGCCGATGCCGATGTTGGGCGAGCCGTAGAGCGCAGCCATCGGGACCAGCGTCATGCCCACGTCGGTGGCGCCCCAGCCGCGGCCGAAGAACAGGCCGAAACGGTGCGATTCACCCTTGTCGCGCAGCGCGTTCATGCGGTCGGCGACGGTCTGCAGCGCCTCGTCCCAGGAGATCGGCACGAACTTCGGATCCTCGTCGCGTCCCTTCTTCGGGTTCGTGCGCTTCATCGGCCCCTTGAAGCGATCCGGGTCGTACAGGATGTAGGTGCCTAGGTGCATTTTCGGGCAGCCCTTGCCATTGGCGATCGGATGGCCGGCATTGCCGTAGATCGCGTGCACCTTGCCGTTGGTGGTGTAGACGTCGATGCCGCAGCGTGCCGGGCATTGTGCGCAGATGCTCTTGTTCACCACGGTGTTGCTGTCGACGGTGGCTGCCGTCGCCTCCTTCAGCGTCGACAACTGCCCGATGCCGAGTCCGCCGCTGCCCACCGCTGCCGCGCCGGCCGCTGTCCCCGCGCCGCTGACCTGCAGGAAGCGGCGCCGCGAAATGAGCTTCTTGAGTATTTCCATTTTCCTGACTCCTCGATCGACCCTCTTGAAGTGGCATTCGTCATTGATTGCTTCAGGGCTCAGGGCCCTTCCGGCGCGGCCGGCGTGTCTCTTTGTTGGCGGCTGAACAGGGCAAAGCCCGCGCGTGCGAGGTTCTCCGTCTTGCGGCAGCGCTCGCACAGCGCTTCTTCGTCGTGCGCGGCGAACAGGGCGCCGCAGCGCGTGCACTCGCTTTGTTCGATCGTCGCGAGTACGGTCGGCGCGCCCGCGAAGGGGCGCCAAGCGTGCCCTTCGTGTTCAAGTGCATGGGATGGACAGATCCGCGCGCAAGCGCCGCAATCGACGCACAGCCAGGCGTCGAACTGCAGGCGGGCGTGCCCATCGTCGGATTCCGTTTCAAGGTGCAGGGCGCCCGTCGGACAGGCGCGCGAACACGCGCCGTGTGCCCGGCAGGCGGCGCTCGCCGTGAGTGCAGGCAGCAGCGCCGACTGAGGATGGGACCGACCGGTGCGACGAGCGATGTGTTCGAGCAACAGGCGCGTCTCGTCGCCACGCTGGGCGGCGATGCCGCCGCGGCCCCTCCGGGCGACGGGAACGTCGGTCGGCAGGGACTCGCCCGTCGCTGTCCGGGTGACGGCTGCGGCGAGCGAACGCGAGAGGCCCGCAAAGAAGCGGCGCCGGCTTTCGATGGGCAACTCGCCGATCGCGGAATCCCGGTGGTTACCGTTCGGTAACGCATCCGGGCTGACCGCCGCGGGAAGGTGTTCCGGCCGCAGGCCGGCTTCGGACAGCGCACGGCGCGCAACCTCCAGGGGTGCGCGCCACGGTGCTTCATGCGAGCGTGCATTGCCGCACGCTGCGCAGGCGCCGTCGTCGACCAGCCGGATCGGTGCATCCCCGGCGGCGATCGCGAGTCGCAGCCAGTCGTTGACGGCGAGCCCTCCGAGGCAGGCCACGCGGTGCAGGGGGGCGTCGGTCGTCGCCCGGCTGCGCTCGCAGCTCAGCACCAGTCCTTGGGCGGGCACCGTCGCCGGCAGCGCTACCCCATCGACCGCCAGGGCTCCCGTCGGGCAAGCGGCGGCGCAGAGGCCACAGCCGCTGCACGCGGCCGGGTCGAGCAGCGGAATGTCCTCACCGAGTGCGATGCAGCCGTGAGGGCAGGCCGCTTCGCAGCGCGTGCACGCGGTCGCGGGCAGGGTTCCCGCGATGCACGCCGCACGGCGCAGGCCGACGAGTCCGAGCGCGTGCAGGCGCCGAAAACCGCCCTCCGGTCCTGCGGGGGCAGCGTCGCGGGCGAGATGGCGGAGATCCTGATTCATGGTCGCCTTCCGGATTGGTCGAGCTAGTACCGCAAGAGCCGGGCCATTCGATTCAAGTGTCGGAAAAATAAGGAAAGATTTGTTGTTGGTCGGAAGCAGGAGCGTCGCGGGTTACGGTTCGGTAACCTAAACTGCAGTTGTCGGCAGGGTTTTGTTACGATTTGGTAACGGGATCCCGGCACGACCTGCGCAGGCCGTCGGTGGCCGACCGCGGTGCGGTTCTTGCGTAGGCAGGAGACCCGTTCTTCCATCAGCGAACGGGAAGGGGGAGGGATGCTGGTCTCGGGAGCGGGCGAGCGATGAACCGGCGGCAGGCCCTGTTCGGGCTGTGCGGCCTCGCGATTGCCGGTTGCGGCGCCCGGGCGTTCGCGGAGACCGGCGGCGATGCCGTGCGGATCGGCATGACCCCCGTGTTCCTCGATGACCAGGTGGGCTTTCTCGGCGCATGGCGGGACTACCTCGCGCAGGCGCTGGGCCGACCGGTCGAATTCATCCAGCGGGGCAGCTACCGCGAGATCGTCGAGCTGATGCGGCAGGAGAAGCTGCACTTCGCGTGGCTGTGCGGGTATCCCTATGTGCGCGAGCAACGCTGGATGCGGCTGCTGGCGGTGCCCGTGCATCAGGGGCAGCCGCTGTACCGTTCCTATCTGATCGTGCCTGAGCGGGACACGGCCACGACGAAGATCACCGAGCTGCGCGACCGCGTGTTCGCGTTCTCCGATCCGGATTCGAACTCGGGCTATCTTTATCCGCACTATCAGCTCAACCGCGCGAATACCTCGCCGGCGAACTTCTTCCGCCGCACTTTCTTCACCTATGCGCACAAGAAGGTGGTCGAGGCGGTGGCGCTGGAGGTCGCGCACGGCGGGGCAGTCGATGGTTACGTGTGGGACACGCTCGCGCGCACGCACCCGGAGCTGACCGGGCGCACGCGCGTTGCCGACCGCTCGCCGACGTTCGGCTTTCCGCCTTTCGTCGCGGGGCCCGTGGCCCCGCCCGCGCTGTTCCGGCGCATGCAGGAGATCCTCCTGGCGATGCACGACGACGGCGTTGGGGCGGGTTTCCTGCGCCAGCTCAACCTCGACCGCTTCGCCCTCGGCACGCCGGCGCTTTACGCCGACATCGAGCGCATGCTGCGCGCCATCAGCCAGCCCAACGCCTAGGAGGACGCTTGCTGCACTTCCGCGACATCAGCTTCCGCTACAAGATTCCGCTGCGCGCGACGGTGCTGGTGCTGGTCACCGCGACGGTGCTCACGGCTTCACTGCTGCTGCGCGAATACCGGGACCTGCGCCGCGACATGCTCGACGGCTCGGCGCGCTGGTCGGCGGTGCTGAGCCAGACCTTGGTTGCCCCGATGCTGCACGACGACCTGTGGCGCGCCTTCGAGATCGTGCGCGCGGCGACCTCGCCCGGCGGCGGCGAGCAGGCCAGCGCGATCACGCTCGTCGACCCGCGCCTGCGCATCTACGTGTCGACCGATCCGGCGCGCTACCCCATCCTCGCGCCGCTGCACGAGCGCGGCGAGGCGGCGCGCGAGATCGCCAGCCGGATCGACGGCGCTGCCGGCACTGGGTCGCACAGCGTGGAGATCGCCGACAAGCTGTACGTGATCACGCCGATCGACGCCGACGGGGTGCGCCTCGGCCACATGATCCTCGAGCACACCAGCACCTTCATGCAGTCGCGCTTCGCCGGCATGTGGCTCAGCGCGACGCTGGTGACGCTGTTCGTGCTGCTGCTGATCCTGCCCGTGTCGTGGTTCTGGGGGCGCCGCATGGCGGAGCCGCTGGTGCATCTGGCCGATTGCATCGGGAAGGTCGGCGCGACGATTCCTCCGCCCGGAGCGCTGCAGTTCGAGGATTCGAAGGACGAGCTGGGGCAGGTCGGGCGGGCCGTGGAGCGGATGTTCGACGAGTTGCGCGAGAAGGAGGGACTCGAACGCGAGATGCTGTTCTCGGAGCGGCTCGCGGCGATCGGCCGGCTCACCGGCGGCATCGCGCACGAAATCAACAATCCGCTCGGCGGGATGCTCAACGCGATCGGCACCTACCGCAAGCACGGTGCGAGCGACCCCGAACTCGCCGCGCGCACGATGTCGCTGCTCGAACGCGGGTTGTTGCAGATCCGCGACACGGTGTCGGCACTGCTGGTCGAGGCCAAGGCGCCGAGTCATCCGCTGGCACCGCAGGACATCGAGGACGTGCATATCCTGCTCAAGCCCGAGGCGGCGAAGAAGTCCGCGCGGCTGCAATGGAACTGCGAACTGCCGGACGAGATCCCGCTGCCGGCGACGCTGGTGCGGCAGGTGCTGATCAACCTCGTGCTCAACGCGCTGCAGGCGGTCGAGGCGGGAGGCACCGTCGCATGCGACATCGGCCTGTCGGCCGACGGCATGACGATGGCGGTACGCAATGACGGCCGCTACATCGAGGAGTCGCGCCTGCCCTACCTGTTCGAGCCCTTCGTCGGCGACGGCAATGGCAAGCACGGCCTCGGCCTGTGGATCACCTACCAGATCGTCACCGGGCTCGGGGGGCACATCTCGGTGCAGAGCGAGCCGGGCCTCACGGTGTTTGCGGTCGATCTGCCGCTGGGCATGGCCGTCGAACTGGAGTCCGCATCATGAATGCCGCCGTGCGCGTGTGCCTTGTCGAGGACGATCCGATCATGGGTGAATCGCTGTGCGAGCGCTTCCGCCTCGAGGGCTTCGACGCGCATTGGTGTACCAGCGGCGCCGAGGCGATGCGCAGCCTGCGCGAACAGGCCTTCGATGTCGTCATCAGCGACATGCGCCTGGGCGATACCACCGGCGAAGCGATCTTCGACTGGGCGGCCGGCGCATTGCCGCAGGCCCCGCCCTTCGTATTCATCACCGGCTACGGCACCGTCGACCAGGCCGTCGCGCTGATCAAGCGCGGTGCCTGCGATTACGTCACCAAGCCCTTCGACCTCGACGCACTGGTCGCCCGGGTGCTGGAGATCGCGTCCGCCGTGCGGGCGCAGGACGAGGGCGCTCCCGGGCTCGAGCCGCTGGGCGTGTCGGCCGCGATGCAGCGCATCGAGGCGATGCTGCCGCGGCTCGCGCGGGCCGCCAGCACGGTCCTCATCGTCGGCGAATCGGGCGTCGGCAAGGAACGCGTCGCGCAGCGTCTGCATGCCTGCCTGCCCGACGCCGCGCGTCGCCCCTTCGTCGCGTTGAACTGTGGCGCGGTGCCCGAAACGCTGCTCGAGCCGGAACTCTTCGGCCACGAGAAGGGCGCCTTCACCGGCGCCGCGCGCAGCCGGGCCGGCGTGTTCGAGCAGGCCCACGGCGGCACGCTGTTCCTCGACGAGATCGGCGAGATGACGCTGGCGATGCAGGTGAGGCTGCTGCGCGCGGTGCAGGAGCGGCAGGTCGTGCGCGTCGGCGGTGAGCGCCCGATTCCGGTGGACCTGCTGCTCGTGTGCGCGACGCACCGCGACCTCAAGGCGATGGTCGCCGAGGGCACGTTCCGCGAGGACCTCTTCTATCGCGTCAATGTCGTGCAGATCCGGGTGCCGCCGCTGCGCGAGCGGCGCGAGGACATCCCGTGGCTGATCCGGCGTTTTCTCTCCGACATCGCGCGCCAGAGCGGCGAGCCGCGCCGCCACCTGGTCCCCGCAGCCGAGGAGGCCGCGCTGGCCTACCCCTGGCCCGGCAACGTGCGCGAGCTCAAGCATGCGGTCGAGCGCGCCTGCATCATGAGCCCGGCCGAATGGATCACGCCCGCCGCGCTGTTTCCCGACGCTGAAGTCGCGCCGACGGCCGGCGACGTGCAGGCGCCGCTGGGCGATTACCTGCGCGAATGCGAATGCCGCTACATCCGCGGTGCGCTCGAATCCTGCGACGGGCACATCGGGCGCACCGCCGACCTGCTCGGCATCAGCCGCAAGAACCTGTGGGAAAAGATGAAGAAACTCGATATCGGGCACGCCTGAAACCGTCGCGGGGCCAACCGTTCGGCATCGCGGGTGCGGCGTCCGTTAGGTCCTTGGCATCGGCGCGGCGGTTTTCGGAGGATAATCAGCGATAACTGATATAGGAGCCGTTGGCGATTCGTCGATGGCTGACGCGTGCGAGCGCGGGCGGGCGCAAGAATCCACCCGCGCGAACGGTGCCGGTGCGCGCGCCTTGCGTGGGGCGCTGTCGCCGGGCCGAGGAGCAATGCCATGGACACCGTTTCATCCTGGATTCTGCCCGTGTTCTACGGCGGGCTCGGAAACCTGGCTGCGTATCTCGCGGCGCACGTGCTGTTGTGCCTGCTGCCGGCCTTCTTCATCGCCGGGGCGATGGCGGCGCTGATTCCCAAGGAAACGGTCACGCGCTTCCTCGGGCGCAACTCCAGCAAGGCGGTGTCCTATCCGGCCGCGGCGGCGGCGGGATCCCTGCTGGCGGTATGTTCCTGCACCATCGTCCCGCTCTTCGCCGGCATCTACAAGAAGGGCGCCGGGTTGGGTCCGGCGATCACCTTCCTGTTCTTCGCGCCCGCGGCGAACATCCTCGCGCTGGTCTACACCGGCGGCATCATCGGGCCGGATCTTGCCATCGCGCGTTTCGTGCTGTCGCTGATCTTCGGCATCGGAATCGGCCTGATCATGGCGCTGATCTTCCGCGCCGACGATGTCGCGCACGACCTCGCGACCGACAGCCCCTTCGCCGCGCGGGGCGGGGG
>NZ_WTVS01000040.1 GCF_012911005.2 Aromatoleum toluolicum
CGTGCTCCTGTCGAAGACGAGGCCGATTGCCTCATCTCCAACTTGGCAGAGCACTGCCTATAAAACCCGGGACGCCATGACCGTACGGAGCGGTTCAGCATGCCCTACCGCGCGAGCGGTTTAGTCCAAGGCCGAGTACTTGTCGTCCGACCGTCGCCGCTAGACCATCCCGTCTGACGTGCCCGTAACGACCGCCGCGCCGCTCAGCTCCCGCAAGCCTGTATCAGGAACTGCCTGAACGCGTCGGCGGATCGTTCCAGCGTGCCGTCGTGCCGCCAGATCAGCCCGACTTCCATGTCGGGTACCACATCGAGAATGGGGCGGGCCTCGATCTTCTTGCCTTCCAGCGACCACGGCCGATACACCATGTCGGACAGGATGGTGACGCCGAAGCCGTGCGCGACGAGCCCGCGCAGCGCTTCGACCGAGCCGGTGCGAAACGCGATGTCGGGCTGAATGCCCTTGGCTGCCCAATAACGCTGCGTCGACAGTTCGCCTTCGTCAACGGTGACCTGGATGTAGGGATAGGCAGCGACGTCGGCGAGGGCCGCGTTGTCTTTTTGCAGGAGCGGGTGGGCGGCCGAAGTCCATAGCTGGCGGCGGGAGCGCAGCAGCACGTGGTGGCCGAAGCGTTCGCGCTCGACGACGTTGGACAGGATCACCACGCCCAACTCGATATCGCCGGCCGCGACGCCGGCTTCGATGGCTTCGCGGTTCATGTCGTGGAGGTCGAGTTCGACGTCCGGATAGTTCGCGCGAAAGCGGGCGAGCAGCGGGGGCAGGAAATAGCCGAGCACGGTGTACGAAGCACCGATGCGGATCGCGCCTTTCAGGTGGTGGGCCTGGAAGCGCGGTTCGCGCAGAGCGTCTTCGAGCGCGTCGAGGATGTCGCGCGTGCGTCGATAGAAGCTGTGCCCCTCGGCGGTGAGGCCCACGCCGTGGGGTTTGCGGTCGAACAGGCGCACCCCCAGCGATTCTTCCAGGAGCAGCACCGCATTGGTGATGGCCGATTGCGAAACGTGGGCGCGCGTGGCGGCCATCGAGAACTGGCCGGTCTCCGCGGCGGCGATGAAGTAGCGCAGCTGGCGCAGGGTGACATTGTTGTCGACCGGCATCCGTTTTCCTAATACCAGAACTCAGTATTGGTGATTTTACGATACATAGACAGATTCGTACTATGTGTCGATATAAATAGAGAGTCTGGAGGGGATGATGAACTCACCGCTGTCTGCCGAGGCGAGGGATGCACTGCTTTCGGTCACGCTGGAGGACAAGTACACCCAGGAGTCCGGACGCATCTACCTGAGCGGTACTCAGGCCTTGGCGCGCCTGCCCATGCTGCAGAAGGAGCGCGACCGGCGCGCGGGGCTGAACACCGGCGGCTACATTTCGGGCTATCGCGGCTCGCCGCTGGGCGGGCTGGACATGGCGCTGTGGAAGGCGAAAAAGCATCTTGCCTCCCACGACGTAGTCTTTCAGCCCGGCCTCAACGAAGACCTCGCTGCGACCGCCGTGTGGGGCACGCAGCAGGTGAATCTTTACCCCAACGCCCAGCGCGACGGGGTATTCGGCATGTGGTATGGCAAGGGGCCGGGCGTGGACCGCTCGGCCGACGTGCTGAAGCACGCGAACGCCGCAGGGACCTCGCCCCATGGCGGCGTGCTGATGCTCGCCGGCGACGACCATGCGGCGAAGTCGTCGTCGGTCGCGCATCAGTCGGAACACCTGCTGATCGCCTGTGGCATTCCGGTGCTGTACCCGGCGAACGTGCAGGAGTATCTCGACTTCGGCCTGCATGGCTGGGCGATGAGCCGCTACTCCGGGTTGTGGGTGTCGATGAAGTGCGTCACCGATGTCGTCGAGTCGTCCGCATCGGTCGAGATCGATCCGGACCGCCTGCAGATCGTCATTCCGGATAGCTTCGCAATGCCTGAAGGCGGGCTCAATATCCGCTGGCCGGATACGCCGCTCGCGCAGGAAGCGCGCATGCTCGATTACAAGTGGTATGCGGCGCTCGAATACGTCCGCGCGAACAAGCTCAACCGTATCGTGATCGATTCGCCCGACGCGCGCTTCGGGATCATGGCGGCAGGCAAAGCCTATCTCGACGTGCGTCAGGCGCTGACGGACCTGGGTTTGGACGACGATGCCTGTCGACGGATCGGCATCCGCCTCTTCAAGGTGGGCTGCGTGTGGCCGCTCGACGCCCACAATGCGCGCGCGTTTGCGACCGGACTGGAAGAAATCCTGGTGGTCGAGGAGAAGCGCCAGATTCTCGAGTACGCCCTCAAGGAGGAACTGTACAACTGGCGCGACGACGTCCGCCCGCGCGTCTACGGCAAATTCGACGAGCGCGACAACTCGGGGGGCGAGTGGTCGGTGCCGCGTGGGCAATGGCTGCTTCCGGCGCGCTACGAGCTGTCGCCGGCGATCATCGCGAAGGCCATCGCCGCGCGACTGGAGCGCGTGGGGCTGCCCGAAGACCTTCGCGCCCGCGTGTTCGCGCGCATCGATGTCATCGAGGCGAAGGAGCGCGAAGCGGCGCGGCCTCGCGTGACCGTCGAGCGCAAGCCCTGGTTCTGTTCGGGCTGTCCGCACAACACGTCCACCCGCGTGCCGGAAGGCTCGCGCGCGCTCGCCGGCATCGGTTGTCACTACATGGCGATGTGGATGGACCGGCGCACCGAGACTTTCACGCAGATGGGCGGGGAGGGCGTGAGCTGGCTCGGCCAGATGCACTTCTCGGGCGACAAGCACGTCTTCGTGAACCTCGGTGACGGCACCTATTTCCATTCGGGCCTGCTCGCCATCCGCGCGGCGATCGCCGCCAAGGCGACCCTCACTTACAAGATCCTCTACAACGACGCGGTCGCGATGACGGGGGGGCAGCCGGTCGACGGGGTGCTGACGGTGCCGCAGATCGCGCAGCAGGTGAGCGCCGAAGGTGCTAGCCGGGTCCTGATCGTGAGCGACGAGCCGGAGAAGTACGCGATGCGCGCCGGTCTGCCGGATGCGGTGACGGTGCACCATCGGGATGAGCTTGACGCGTTGCAGCTCGAGCTGCGCGAGAGTTCGGGGGTGTCGGTCCTGATCTACGATCAGACCTGCGCCACCGAGAAGCGCCGCCGCCGCAAGCGCGGCGATTACCCTGATCCGGCCCGCCGCGCATTCATCAACCCGGCAGTCTGCGAGGGTTGTGGCGACTGCTCCGTGGCCTCCAACTGCCTGTCGGTGGAGCCACTGGAAACGCCGCTAGGCACCAAGCGCAAGATCAATCAGAGCGGCTGCAACAAGGATTTCTCCTGCCTGAAGGGTTTTTGCCCGAGCTTCGTGACCGCCGAGGGCGCGCAATTGCGCAAGCCCGCAGCGCGCGAGTCGGCGCCGGTGACTGCCTCGGAAGCGCTGCCTGAACCCGCACTGCCCGGGCTGGACAAACCCTGCGGTATCGTCGTGACGGGGGTCGGCGGAACGGGGGTAGTGACGATCGGTGCGCTGTTGGGCATGGCGGCTCATCTGGAACAAAAGGGCGTCACCGTGCTCGACATGACCGGGCTCGCGCAGAAGGGCGGGGCGGTGTTGAGCCACGTGCAGATCGCGGCGACCCCGGCGGCCATTCACGCCACCCGGATCGCTACCGGCGAGGCCGACGTGCTGATCGGCTGCGACGAGATCGTCTCGGCTTCGGCCGAAGCGCTCTCCAAGGTTCGTCAGGGACGCACGCGAGCGGTGGTCAATAGCGCGCAGACCCCGGCGGCGGAGTTCCTGTCGAATCCCGACTGGAAGTTTCCGGGGGCGGCGGCCGAGGGCGACATCCGCGCCAGTGTGGGCGATGCCTGTGAATTCATCGACGCGAACGCGCTTGCACTGCGGCTGCTCGGCGACACGATCTACGCCAATCCGCTCGTGCTGGGGTTCGCGTGGCAGAAAGGCTGGATTCCGGTCGGCAAGGCGGCATTGCTGCGCGCGATCGAGCTGAATGGCGTCTCGGTCGAAAAGAACCAGCAGGCGTTCGAGTGGGGACGGCTTGCGGCACACGACGCGGGAAAACTGCCGGTGGCCGACGCTTCGGGGCGGGGTGAGGCGGTGGTGCTGGCTATGCCGGAGTCGCTGGACCGGCTGATCGAACGCCGCGTCAGGCTGCTCAGCGATTATCAGAATGGTGTCTATGGCGAGCGTTACCGAAAGGCCGTGGCGCGGGTGCAAGAGGCCGAGCGAGCGGTGGTTGGACAAGGCCGACTCGCCCTGACCGAGGCTGTCGCGCGCAACCTCGCGAAGCTCATGGCGTACAAGGACGAGTACGAGGTGGCGCGGTTGCACAGCGCGCCCGAATTCCTCGCCCAGTTGCGCGAACAGTTCGAGGGCGAGCCCGGCCGGGATTACCGGCTCAACTTCCACCTCGCGCCACCCCTGTTCGCGAAGCGTGGCGTTGACGGCCTGCCCCAGAAGCGCGCCTACGGTCCGTGGATGATGCGTACCTTCCGCCTGCTCTCCCGCTTCAAGGGCCTGCGTGGCACCGCCCTGGATCCCTTTGGCAGGAGCGCGGAGCGGCGCCAGGAGCGCGAACTGGTGAAGGACTATTTCGTCTTCATCGACCGCATCTGCGACGGCCTGTCGCGAGACCGGCTGGATGTCGCGATCGAGCTTGCGCGCATCCCGGAACAGATTCGTGGCTATGGCCACGTCAAGGAACGCAGCATGGCCGGCGCGACCAAGCGTCGCGAAGAGCTGCAGGCCCGGTTCGAGGCTGGCCGGTCGGAACGGGCAGCCTGAAGTGCGCCGGACAACAACATCGAGGCGCTCGCGCCCTTGATGGTCGTACGGCGCGAATCAACCAGCAATCGACAACAAGGAGACTCATGAAGATCCTGGTACCCGTCAAGCGCGTGCTTGACTACAACGTGAAGGCCCGCGTGAAAGCGGACGGTTCGGGCATGGACCTCGCCAACGTGAAGATGGCCATGAACCCCTTCGACGAGATCGCGGTGGAAGAGGCAGTGCGGCTGAAGGAAGCGGGCATCGCGACCGAAGTGATCGCCGTGAGCTGCGGCGCGGCGGTGTGTTCCGAAACCCTGCGCGCGGCGATGGCGATCGGGGCCGACCGCGGCATCCTCGTCGATTGTGGTGAACTGAGCGACGCGGAGTTGCAGCCGCTCGCCGTCGCCAAACTCCTGAAGGCCGTGTGCGACACGGAAGCCCCGGAGCTGGTGATCTGCGGCAAGCAGGCGATCGACGACGACGCGAACCAGACCGGTCAGATGCTCGCCGCCCTGATGGGCTGGCCGCAGGCCACCTTTGCGTCGAAGCTGTCATTGGACGGGAGACTTGCCACGGTCACGCGCGAGATCGATGGCGGCCTCGAAACCCTCGAGATGACGCTGCCCGCGGTGGTGACCACTGACCTGCGCCTCAACGAGCCGCGTTATGCGACGCTGCCCAACATCATGAAGGCAAAGAAGAAGCCGCTCGATAGCGTGAAGCCCGCGGAGCTAGGCGTTGATGTCGCACCGCGACTGGCGATTCTGAAAGTGGCCGAGCCGTCCAGGCGCAGTGCCGGCGTGCTGGTGCCGGACGTCGCGACGCTGGTCGATAAACTGAAGAACGAAGCAAAGGTGATCTGATGGCCGTCCTCGTCATTGCGGAACACGACAACCAGTCGATCAAGACCGCGACTCTCAACGCCGTGACCGCCGCGCAAGTGGTCGGAGCGGACATCCACGTCCTGGTCGCGGGCAACGGCTGCTACGCCGCCGCTCAAGCCGCGGCCGCCATCGGCGGCGTCGCGAAGGTGCTGGTATGCGACGCGGCCCATTACGCAACGCAGACCGCCGAGAACGTCGCCGAACTCGTGCGCGCGCTCGCCGCCGACTACGGTCACGTCTTCGCCGCGGCAACCAGCGCCGGCAAGAACATGCTGCCGCGCGTCGCCGCACAGCTCGACGTCGCGCAGATCTCCGACATCGTCGCGGTGGAGTCGGCCGACACCTTCGTGCGACCGATCTACGCCGGCAATGCGCTGGCGACCGTCAAGAGCACCGACCGCGTGAAGGTGGTGACCGTGCGCACCGCTGCGTTCGACGCCGCGCCGCTCGGCGGCTCCGCGCCGATCGAAGCTGTGCCCGCCGCGAAGGACCTGGGCCTGACCCGTGTCGTCGGCCGCGAACTCACGAAGAGCGAACGCCCCGAACTCGGTGCCGCCAAGATCATCGTCTCCGGTGGCCGGGGGCTGGGCAACGGCGAGAACTACCGTACCTTGCTCGAGCCCCTCGCGGACAAGCTCGGCGCCGCGCTCGGTGCGAGCCGCGCCGCGGTCGATGCGGGCTTCGTCCCCAACGACTATCAGGTCGGCCAGACCGGCAAGATCGTCGCGCCCCAGGTCTACATCGCGATCGGCATCTCCGGTGCGATCCAGCATCTGGCAGGCATGAAGGATTCCAGGCTGATCGTCGCGATCAACAAGGACCCGGAGGCGCCGATCTTCCACGTCGCGGACTACGGCCTTGTCGCGGATCTGTTCGCCGTGGTTCCTGAACTGACAGCGACCATTTGATCTCCAGGCCATGCCGATTGGCTGGCCGTGATGCCAACCCGTTCCCGCAGGATTCTTCGGTGGCAGCTATTCCTCTCCTGCTGCAATCCCCGCCGAAGATCCCTTCGCCCATCGGTCGCAAACCGATGGGTTTTTTTTGATTCGACCCCGCCGGGGATACGGCAAAAAATCCTTGCGCTCGTTCAGGGTATTGTCTACTCTTGAACAAAAGCGCACATAGTGTGTAAATAAAGAAACATCGCCCGATAGAGGCGCACCTTCGACAGGAGGAGACATCATGGCTCTCAGAACACTCGGCATCAGCGCCGTTGCGGCGGCGTTGCTGACCGCTACCGACGGTTCCTTCGTTTCGCTGCACCCCCCAGGTGTCGCCCAAGCGTGCGCTTCGGCTCCGTCGTGCGACGGAATGCTGGAGACTCACGCGTATGCGGTGTCGCATCTCTATGCGCACAAGACGATGAACGAGTTCGTCGGCATGGTGTTGATGCACCGCTAAGTGTCGAGGGGACGGTAAGGCGTCCCCGGCCGCGCCGGCACGCTGCGGAAGGTTCTCCCGACCGCCTTCAGGTGTCACGCTTCCGCGATAAAGCGGCGTGTGAGCGAGTTCCCGTCCGTGGTGAGTGCCTCCAGGCGGCGTTCGATGTCGCGGTCCTGCCGGGTGACACGGTCGCGTTGGCGCAGGTAGTCGAGCCACGAGTCCACCAGGAAGCGTTCTGCAAGACAATCCGTGTGTTCGAGATCCCTGTAGAGGCGCCAGGCGATCGCCCCGTTTCGTCGACGGGAGATGCCGACTTCGTGGGCAGCGCGCACGAATTCCTCGTGCCGTTCGGCCGGTACGCGGTAAGTGATTTCTACCGCAATGGGCCCCTGCTCATGGTCGGCGGGACTGGCAGCGGGGCCTGTTTCCGGCGCGTCGGCTACACTGAAATCGGACTCCGATCCAAGTTGCATGCGAGCTCTTCCAGCCAGCATCAGCCCGGCCGCAATCGATCCGGCTGCAATCCACAGGCTTGCCCCGACGCCCATGCGTTCGGCGATCGCGCCCCACAATACGCCGCCCGCTGCCATCGCCCCCATGATGACGAGCAGGTATACCGACGCAACGCGAGCACGTACCCAGGCTGCGGCGGAGGTCTGGATCACGGTCCCGGTGGTGGTATTGACAGCCATCCACGCCATTCCGCCGACGAAGAGCAGTGCACTCATGACAAAGAGATTGTGTACCACCGGAATCAGCGCTGTGACGGCCATGAACAACAGGCCGCCGCCGGTCACGATGCGGCGCACGGAGAAACGACGATACAGTCGGGTGACCTGTAATGCCGCGATGACTGCGCCCGCGCCGAGACTGCCGAGGAGCAGGCTGAACCCGCCCGCAGCGAGCCCGAGCTGGTCACGGGCGACGAGTGGCAGCAATGCCCAGATCGCGCTGCCTGCGGTCACGAAAGCGAAGACCAGTCGCAGCGCGAGCCGCAGCTGCGCGGAATGCTGCATGTAACGTACGCCGCTGCGGATGCCGCTCCACAGCCGCTCGGGCGGCAGGCCGGGCCGCAGATCCGTGTCGGGCAGGGCGCGCAGCAGCCCCAGTGAGATCAAGAAACCGACCGCGACCACGACGAACAGCGTCGGGACGCCCGCGAATGCGATCAGTGCCCCCGCGGCGGCCGGTCCCACGACGCGCGCGATGTTGGGTGTGACCGTGGACAGGGCGATCGCTGCCGGTATCTGCCCCTTCGGCGCGCTGTCGATGTTGGCGGCAATCCACGCCGCCATGCCGAACGCGTTGCTGCACCCGAGCGCGAAGGTGAGGCCGAGGAGCAGCCAGGCGCCGATGCCGCCAGCCAGGGCCGTGGCTGCGAGCAGGCAGGCGCATGCGAGGGAACAGGTCTGGGTGATCAGAAGGAGGCGCCTGCGGTTGACCAGATCGGCGATCACGCCGCTCGGGAGTCCGAGCAGAAAGGCCGGCAGCGCCATCGCCGTCTGGACCAAGGACACCATGAGCGGCGAATCGGGCCGCAGTTCGGTCATCATCCAGGCGGCGCCGATGTTCTGCATCCACATCGACAGGTTGACCGCGATCGCCGCGATCCACAGCGCGCGAAACGGCCGATGGAGGAGAGGTGCCCACGCACCCGTGGCATTGCGCTCGACACTCACGGGCGGGGCACCGGCGTCGTCATGACTGGCCGGGCGTGCTCATGCGGGGCAGCGTCTGGTGCAGGTTGGCAATCCGCGAATACAGGCGTCGGTAGGTCTCGCGTTCGCGATGGTTGAAGCGCGCGTCGCCGTTCGGTCCGAAGGCCGCCACGATCTCCTTCCAGTCCTGTTCCGCGAGGTGTTCGCAGGCGCCCGGGATGACCGCCCGCTCCTCGAGTGCGATATGCCTGAGCTGCCCGAGGGCGAAGGCGTCGATGGCGCTCGCGAGCGTTTCTGCGTCTGGGTCGGGAGACGCCTGATAGTGGGCGACCGCCGCGCGCAGGGCAGCAAGTTGTCGGTCGCCATCCAGGTGCTCCTGTTGCAGGTCGTCGATGACTTGGTCGAGCGAAGACGTGCGCCTCCTGAGTGCAGCGAAGAGATAGGCATCTTCCTTTGGATGGTGCAGTTTGGCCGGGAACTCGTCGAGGTAGGTGAGCATGCCGTCGAGCAGGCCGATATCCGCAGGTTTGCCGTCGCGCAGTCCGCCGGCCAGCATCCGCATGCCGTAGGACACGACCGCGATCGAGCGGTGCTCGTCCTTGATAATCGCGCAGACCTTCGTCATCGCCGGGTTCGGGTCGTTCTTTTCGACCGACGACACGAGCACCGGAATGCGGCTGCCAGCGAGCACCTTGAGCGTTTCGGAGGCGAGCATGACGCCGCCGATGCTGCGCGGCCCATGCGATGCCATGAAGATCAGGTCGCAGCCCAATTCCTTTGCCGCGGCGAGAATGGCCTCGTGCGGCCGGTTGCTCCGCCGGGTCACGCACTCGCAGTCGATGTCGCCCGCGCGCGCCGACACCTCGGCCTTCGCGAGGATCTCGCGGGCGCGCCCGCCGAAGTCGTCCTGGTACAGGCCGGGGTCGAGAAGGTGGATCAGCGCACCGTCGTCGGTCAGAGAGGCGCCGGCATCCGGGTCGGCATAGAAGAACGTGATGCGCGCCCCCACGCTGCGGGCGAACTGGACGGCCTGAGAGATCGTCTGGCTGGCGAGATGGGTACCGTCGGTCGGAACGAGGATATGGCTGTACATCGCGTGCTCCGGTGGCTGCATTCAGATGATGTCGATAGGGTGCGCGGTAGCGGCCGGCGCCGCAACCGGCGCGCGCAGTGCGGAACCCGGTCCGGCTGGTGCGCTCGCAGGCACTCAGCCCCTGGCGTGGAGAACCTCGGGGTCGAAGACCTCCGCCGGTGTGCGCACGCTAGGGCCGAGGATGGGGCCGACGATCTCATGACCCCAGGTGGAGAGCTGCTCCGGATTGAGTTCGAAGCCGTCATCGTGCCAGGGTTCGAGTTCGGTGATGCATTCGATCGCGAAGCCGGACGGCGTGAAGTGATAGAAGGACATGTGCGGGTCCTGCGAATGCTGTCCCAGCGTCATCATCATCTGTAGTCCGTTCTTCTTGACCAGATCGTAGGTTTCGCCGACGTCGCGAACCGAGCGCACGAAGAGGCCGATGTGCTGCACGCCGGCCTTGCCCGGGCCGAAACCGTAAGCGATGTCGTGGCTCGTCTTGTCGTTGAGCCTGGAGCGGAAGAACCCCGTCTTGCCCTTGCCGGCGCCCGAGCCGTACCAGTGCATGCCCATGATGCCGGTGAGGAAGTGTTCGAGTTCGGGCGTGTATTCGGGCGTGATCACGACGATGTGGCCGACGCCCCGTTCGCCGCAGACGAATCCGCCGTGCGGACGGCCCGGCACGAAGGAGCGCGGGCTCCATTTCTGGGCATAGAACAGCTCGTGCTGGTATCCGACCGGGTCACGGAAACGGATCAGCTCCTTCACGCCGCGTTTGTCGCACAGTTCTGGATCGCCGAAGCTGATCTCGACACCATGGCTGCGGAAGCGCTCGACGGCGGCGTGAAACTCCAGCTTGCCCTTGGCTTCCCAGCCGATGTAAGCGAGGCGGTCGATCTTGCCCGTATGGAATGCGAGCCGATGACGACGGTCATCGAGCTTGAAGTAGAGGGTGTCCGGATCCGCAGTCGGGGATGTCCCGATCTGAAAGCCCATGACCTTCGGGCCATATTCGCGCCAGGCATCGAGGTTCGCCGATTCGAACCCCAGGTAGCCGATACCGATGATGTCCATGCTGTCTTCCTCCTGTTTTGAGCGACCTGCGCCCGCGATTTACACCGCGCTTTGCGCAGACTTCGGACTGTGCCGCAGGGGCACGACGTCCGTTCGTTCACTGTTGGGTTACGAACTTTCGGGCTCGTGCTCAGATTGCGAGCAGACCCCCGTCGATGACGAGGTCCGAACCGGTCATGAAGGCGGCTTCGTCCGAGGCCACGTACAGGGCCAGCGACACGACTTCCTCGGGTTCCCCCGGCCGATCCTGCAGCACGCCATCGAGTAGCGCCCGGCGGGTGACGGGGTTCTCGACGAAGGCCGCGGTGCCGGGCGTCTTCACGAAGCCCGGACTGATGCTGACCGCGCGTATGCCGACCGGCGCCCCTTCGACCGCCAGCTGGCGGGTGAAGGAGACGACCGCACCCTTGGCGGCGCAGTGGGCGCTGATGCCTGCAACCTTTGAGCCGCCCCAGGCGGCGGTCGAGGCGATGTTGATGATCACGCCACCGCGCACGGCGAGATGCTTCCACGCGTATTTGGTCGTGTAGAAGATGAGGTCGATCTCGTTCCGGATCGTGTAGTGCCAGTCAGCGATCGAGAATTCCGCCACCGGTCCGAAACGCGCGGCCGATGCGTTGTTGTAGAGAACGTCGATGCGCCCGAACTGTTCCGCCGCGGACTCGACCCAGGCGCGGGCCTGTTCGTGGTCGCCGAGGTCCACCGGGGCGGAGCCGTGCAACTCGAATCCTTCGGCCTCGACCAGCCGGCGCGTTTCGGCGTGGGCGGCTGCATCCGTGTCGCAACCTACCACCACGGCGCCCTCGCGCGCGAAGCGCAAGGCTGCGACACGACCCTGACCGCCGCCGGTGCCGGTGATCAGCGCTACTTTTCCTTCAAGACGATTCATTCGGATCTCCGCGAAGTGGGCAGTTCCAGCGCTTTTCGCGCTACCAGTCCGGCGAAGAACTCAGGCGCCCGGTGCTTCGACCCGGATCGCCTCGGCGGGACAGGCGGCAGCCCCCTCGATCGCGGCCTCTTCCTGGCCGGCGGGAACGAACTCGCTGTCCAGATAGACGATGCCGTCGCCGTCCAGCTTGTACACGTCGGGGCACAGGGCCGCGCACAATCCGTAACCGCAGCAGCGGCTGCGATCGATAATTACCTTGTGAAGTTTTTCGTTCTGTTCGCTCATGGCGTGTCTCCTCATCTGCTTGGGGCCATTGAGGCCTGCGAGATGATTATGCACAGAAAAGGAAAAAGTGTCACTATTTTTGCTGGGCGTATCGCAGGGTCGCAAAAGGGTTGCCGAAGGACCGACGGCCGCCCTCGCGACGACACTCAAAACAGCAGGTTCGACAGCTTGTCCGCGAGTTTGCGCACCTCGCCCCCGAGCTTGTCCGCGTCGGCGCCAATGTACTGGCCCCGGAACATCACCGCCGATACGGCAAAGGAAATGGCACCGGCGCGGTCGCGCACGGGGGCCGCAATAGCCATGATGCCGGCCGAGAAGTAGCCGTCATCGATCGCCCACTGGTGTTCCTTGGCGAACTGCACCTGCTGACAGTACTCGTCGAACTCCAGCGGTCGGGCCCAGCGGATCTTGTCGAATGCGGCGCGCATCGCGGTTGGGTCGAGATCCACCTCCGCCGCGAACAGTCTGCCGCTGGCGCCCATGAAGATGGGCAAACGCTGACCGATCGCCATGTCGATGCGCAGATCGGTCGGGCTTGCCTCCGAACTCACCAGCACGATGCGGTCGTATCCCATCTGACGCCACAGGGTGACCGTGACATGGAAGCGGGCGGCGAATTGCTGCAGCAGTGGGCGCGCGATGTCGAGCCGCTGGCCCTGCGTCACGAGGTGGCCTACGAGTTTGGCGAGCCCCAGGCCGGGCGAATAGGTCTTCGACGCGGGATCGAATGCAACCATGTCCTCGGCGGCCAGTGTGCGCAGGATGTTGAAGCAGGTACTGGGGTTGATCGACAACTGCCGGGCGATGTCCGCCGCGCGCTCCGGGGTGTCGGTCTCCGTCAGAAAACGCAGGATCCGCACCGCATTGACGACAGGCTTGACGGTGACCCCGCTTGACGACCGGCCCGCGGTTTCATCCTCTTGTGTGGTGTCCATCCCTTGTCTCCTCCGTCCGTCGTGCAGGCGTCCCGGTCGGCAAACGGGAGACGTCTTCCTCGCGTGTGCCCCAGGCGAGGCGTCCAAGGAATCAGGGTGCCCATCCGTGAGCCGGAGAATCTGCACGTAAAACGGTTTTGTGTTTGCGTATTAGAATTAAATTCTGTCCGCAGAATACTACGGCGACGACGAAAAGGCGACAGCCGGGCCGGCTTACGACAAGGGGAAATGACTTCAGGGTTTGAAGTAGCCCACCGCGACGATGTGGTCGCCGACGACTTCGAACAGCGTGTGCTTTTCCTCTGTTCTTTTCGTGACAGGGTTTTTCCACAGGTAGTCGAGTTCGCCTCGCGGTCGGTTCGCGGTCTGCTCGAGCATCTTGCGAACGATGGGCGTGCCGGCCTGGTCGTACAGGTCCCGACCGTCGGAGCCGACCAGGCGCGGCATCGTGCCGTGGGCGACGAAGCGTCCCGTTTTCCGGTCGATTACGAACACGTAGAGATCGTCCCGCACGAAGCGGCCCTCGATGCGGTTGAATTCGGCAATTGCGCTGGCAGGCGCGGCCTTCATCGCCGCAACGGCCTGTTCCAGGAAGGCCTGCGCCTGGTCCGGGGACGAGCGGCTGATGTAGTAACCGACCGCGACCACTCGTTCGCCAACCTTCTCGAAGAACGCATGCTTGCGCTGAACAGTGTTGTCGGTCCAGTTGACCCAGCGGTACTCGACTTCGCCGCGGCCATCGGCACGCGCCTTGTTCAGCATCTCCGCGAAGAAAGCCTTTCCGCTGGCGTCGCGCATCTCGGAGACCTTGCGGCCGATCAGGGTCGTGGACGAGCCCCCGCTCGTCAGCATGGTGCCGTCCATGTCGAGCACGTACACATAGAGCTCACGGTCGATGAAGTCGCCCTGCCGGCCGAATTCCGCCAGTGCCCGGTCGCCGACGGCACGAAGTCGGGCGGTGGCCTTCTCCAGCAATGCCTGCGCGCGCGTGGCGGAATCCGGTGCTGACACCGGGCTACCCGAAACCGCTTCGGCCGCGCTTGCCGGCGGCAGCCAGGTGCTCGCAAGAATGAGCAGTCCCACCACGAGTGTTCTTATCGCCATGCTCCCCTCCGAATAGTCGAAAATTGGACAGTAAATCTGATTGTGAAGGAATCCGCCTGCGACCGTGGCCGGGCTCAGTCACGGACCAGCAGCACACTGCCGCCCAGCGGTCCACCGCCTGCCGCAACCACTGAAACGTGATGGGGCGCGATCTGTCGTTCGCCCGCGCGTCCCCACAGCTGCGAGCAGGCTTCATGAACGTAGCCCAGACCGTGCGTGCGCCCACCGGAGAGCTGGCCGCCGTTGGTATTGATCGGCAACTGGCCGTCGCGGGCGATGCGGTGGCCACCTTCGACGAAGCGGCCGCTTTCGCCGCGCGGGCATAGCCCGAGTGCTTCGAGCCAGATCATCGTGAGGATCGAGAATCCATCGTAGAGCTGGGCCGAGCCGACGTCCTTGGGCTTGAGATCGGTGCGCGCCCACATCATTTCGCCGACATCGCGCGCGGCGGTCGCGGTGAGGTCGATCTGGTCCCACGACCAGGGTTGGTGCAGTGCGGCGCCGATCGCTTCGAGGCGGATTGGTGGATTTGGCCCGTCCCTGGCGACGTCGGCACGCGAAAGGATGATCGCGGTCGAGGCGTCGCAATGGACGTCGCAGTCGAGCATGCGCAGTGGAGTCGAGATCATGCGCGAGGCAAAGTAGTCATCGAGCGAGAGCGGCGTCCGGTAGATCGCCTTGGGGTTCAGCGCGGCGTTGCTGCGGCAGGTGAGGGCGATCTGGGCGAGTTGTTCGGGCGTCGTGCCGTATTCGTGAAAGTGGCGCTGGGTGTAGAGCGCCATGAGGTTGATCGCGGAGAGCACATTGAATGGCGTGTACCACTGCCAGAAGAAGCTGCTGTCGCGTCCGATCGTCTTGTTCGTCAGGGCGCTGGCATTCTTGTCGACCTTGCGGCGGCTCGCTTCCGTGATGGTGCGGAAGACCAGCACGTGGCGGCACAGGCCGGATGCGATCGCCATCGCGCCGTTGATGATGCCTGCGAGCGGTCCGGGGCCTTCGTAGCCCCCTCCGTACCAGTTGACCTGGAGGCCGAGGGTGCCGATCAGCGCGTTGGGGCCGACGGGCGAGAAGGCATCGCCATTGTTGTTGTCGCCCGGCCAGCACGCCACGCCGTCGATGTCCGCGCGCGTGAGTCCGGCGTCGGCGATGGCTTCGAGGCAAGCGTCCAGCGTGAGTCGCATGCCCGATCGGGCAACCGGGCGTCCTACCGCGGACTGGCCGACACCGGTGATGGCGACGTCTTTTTCAAAGATTCGGTCGAACATCATGCGTCCTTCTCGAAGAGGGGGAGCCACACGTCCTCGTGCTGCTCGAAGCGCACCCTGACGGGCATGTCGATATGCACCGCCTCGGCGGGAAGTCCCACGACATTCGTGACGAAGCGCAGGCCGCTCTGTTCCGCGAGTTCGACGATCGCCACCACATAAGGCTCGGTGAGGTCGGGGCGCCATGCCTGGTGATTGATCGTGTAGCTCAGGACCTTGCCCTTGCCGGAGACCGCCCGCGGTGCCACCTCGAAACTGCCGCAGTGCGGGCAGATCGGGGCGGGCGGATGAAAGAAGCGCGTGCAGTCCGCGCAATGATGTATGAGGAGGCGCCCCTGCGCGCCGCCCTGCCAGAACGGGGAGTTGTCCTCGGTGAGGAGGGGGAGTTTTCGGGTCATGGTCTGCGCGTTCTCGACGATTTGACGATCGGTCAAGCGGGATTCTACATGCACATATAGACAGAAGTGCAAAATCTGTCTAAAGTTTGTCGCAAGGACCTGCCTGCCAGCGTGCAACGACGCGGAGGCCATACAAGGAACTCTGATCCCATGAGTACTCGACTCGAAGCTAGAAGTATCGTCGTAACCGGTGGATTCGGCGCGCTTGGCCGCGCGGTGGCGCAGCGCCTCGTGGAAGACGGTGCGCACGTCACGCTTGTGGACCGTGCGGCGGCGCCCGCTGGCGGCCTGCCTGCAGGCGTCGCGGTTGTGCTCGGCGGGGTCGACCTGAGCGACGAAGCGGCCTGCGCGGCAGCCTATGCGCGCGTGCGTGTGGCTGCTGGTGGCATCGACGGCGTGGTGAATGTGGCAGGTGGCTTCGCGTGGGAGCCGATCGAAGGCGGAGCGCTCGAGACCTGGGATCGCCTGTACACGATGAATGTGCGTACCGCCGTAGCGAGTTGCCGGGCGGCTCTGCCGCATCTGCTGGCGCGCGGGGCGGGGCGCATCGTGAATGTCGGCGCACTGGCCGCGCAGAAGGCCGGAATGGGGATGGCGGCGTATGCCGCATCGAAGTCCGGCGTCGCGCGGTTGACCGAATCACTTGCCGAAGAGCTCAAGGACCGTGGCGTCACCGTGAATGCGGTGTTGCCGAGCATCATCGACACCCCCGCCAACCGCGCCGACATGCCGGACGCCGATGCCAGCCGCTGGGTGGCGCCGGACAAGCTCGCCGCGGTGATCGCTTTCCTGCTCTCGGATGACGCCTCGGCCGTCACCGGAGCCTGCGTGCCGGTGAGCGGCCGGGTGTAGCAACCGCCAGCGCCTCTTCCGTGGGGAGGGGCAGAACTCGAAGAAGAGAGGATTCGCCCGCATCGAGCGGGACGAGTCCCCGACAGGAGACAATAGATGCGACTCGTCACATATCGTGACTCTCACGGCTTTCAGCGTGCCGGCGCGCTGATCGAATCGGATTCGGCGATCGTCGACCTCGCCACGGCTTGCGAAGTCGTAAACGGCCATGGGTCCCCCACCTTCGCGAGCGTGCTCGGTTTGGTCGAGGCCGGTGAAGAGGCTCTTGCAGCGGCACGCGTCCTGGTCCGGAAAGCTCCGTCGGCGGCGGTCATCGCGCGTGAGGGCGTGAAGCTGTGCGCACCCATCCAGCCGCCGCCGCAGATGCGCGACTGCTCCTGTTTCGAGCTGCATCTGCGACAGAGCTTCGCTGCTGCGCGGCGCGCGCGCGTGGCGCACTTGCCCGACCCCGAGGAGGCGCTGCGGCAGATGAACACGCGCGCCGACGAGCGCGTCATCGAGACCTTCAATCGCCAGCCGATCTATTACAAGTGCAATCGCTTCGCGGTGATCGGTCCCGACGACGACGTCGTGTGGCCGGCGTACAGCAAGGCGATGGACTTCGAACTCGAGCTGGCCTGCTACATCGGCCGCAAGGGGAAGGACGTGCCGCGCGACAAGGCGCGCGATTACATCGTTGGCTACACGATCTTCAACGACATGAGCGCCCGCGATGCGCAGGCCCTCGAGATGCCCGGCATGCTCGGCCCGGCGAAGAGCAAGGACTTCGACACCGGTAACGTGATGGGGCCTTGCCTCGTCACTGCGGACGAGGTACCCGATCCTTACGACCTGCAGATGATCGCGCGCGTGAATGGCGAGGAATGGGGGCGTGGCACCACGCGCGACATGCGCTGGACCTTCGAGGACGTGATCGCGCACATCTCCCGCTCGGAAACGCTCTATCCGGGCGAAGTGCTGGGCTCGGGCACGGTCGGCAACGGCTGCGGACTCGAGCAGCTGCGCTATCTCAAACCGGGCGACGTCGTCGAACTCGAGATCGAGGCGATCGGCACGTTGCGCACGCGCGTGACGAAGCCGTGACGGGAAGACGCAGTCCTTCGCAATAAGGACGTTAGACGGTGGGCAACGGCTACCGAAATACAGGGTGCCGAACACCGGTGCCCGAGCAATTGAACAACCCACAAGAAGTGGCCGTCAGGCCCATCGAACGAGGATCGTCCTTACGGACGGCTTCACTCCACAGGAGATGACAATGTTGACCAAGGCAAGCTACACGTTGGCGGACGGTACGCCGCTGTCCGATCTGGTTCGCGTCCCGACGCGGGAAGTCCAGATGCGGGCCCTGTCGGATCCGGAGATCTATCAGCTGGAGATGGATCGCGTCTTCGGCAAGACCTGGCTGCTGCTCGGGCACGAATCCGAAGTGCCCAACTCGGGCGATTTCGTCGTGCGCGACATGGGGTCGGACTCGGTCATCGTCGCGCGTGCGAAGGACGGGAACATCCACGTCTCGCTTAACGTGTGTCCCCACCGCGGCATGCGCATCTCGACGGTCGACGCGGGCAATACCCAGATTCACAAGTGCATCTACCACGGGTGGGCATTCAAGCCGAGCGGCGAGTTCATCGGAGCGCCTGTCGAGAAGGAGTGCATGCACGGCAAGATGATGCCGAAGGAGGAGCTGGGCCTGCCGCAGGCGCGGGTGACGCTCTACGGCGGCATCATTTTCGCGACCTGGGACTTGGAGGGACCGTCGTTCGAAGAATTCCTCGGTGATGCGAAATGGTACTTCGACACCCTGTTCGAGCGCAGCGACAAGGGGCTCGAAGTGCTCGGCCCGCCGCAGCGTTTCATCGTGCGCGCGAACTGGAAAGCCGCGGGCGAACAGTCCGCCGCCGACGGCTATCACACGCTGACCCTGCACCGCTGGCTGGGTGAGGTCGGCAACTACTCCAAGAGTGGCGACGGCGGCAGCGCGGACCTGTCGCCCGAGATGTACGGCGTCGAGGTGAGCTCGCCGCATGGCCATGCGCTGCGCTGCATCGACCTCGGACGCAAAATCAAGAAGCTCTCCGGCCTCGATCCGGCGGAGCTGACGGTGGATCAGAAACTCGAAGCACTGCCGCCGCCGGGGATGACGCGTGAAATGTTGCCTCAGCTCAGGAAGCACCTGAGCGAAGAGCAGCTCGAAGTGATGGTGTCGATGCCGCCGCAGGTGGGCGGGATTTTCCCCAACGTGCTGTTCGCGTTCGTGTACATCCCGCAGGCCGACGGCTCCGTGCTCGGCCTCACGCTGCTGCACGCCTACGTGCCGAAGGGGCCGGATCAACTCGAGTTCGTGAACTGGGTGCTCGCTGAGAAGGATGCCCCGCAGGAGCTCAAGGACAGGATGCTGATGCAGAGCATCCAGTTGTTCGGCACCTCGGGCATGGTCGAGCAGGACGACTCCGATACCTGGCCCCACATGACCCTCGCCGCCAAGGGCGCGCGCGGGCGTCGCTCGACCCTCAAGTACCAGGCGGTGTACGAGACCGGCGCCCCTGCCGGCTGGCCCGGGCCGGGCATTGTGAATGAAGGGTTCACCAAGGACGACACCCAGTGGCACTGGTGGCTGTACTGGAACGAACTGATGAACGCCAAGGCCTGAGCCGTCCGGTCCGACCCAACACCTTCGAAGGAGCGACACATGAGCGCCGCACAACAAGTTGCCGAGAACGCCCCCGTCATCGGAAACCCGATCCCGGTCGGGGCCGAAGTCTATAATCGCATCGTCGGCTTCCTCTACCAGGAAGCGACCCTGCTCGACACGATCCGTCTCAAGGAGTGGGGCGCGACGCTTGCGCCCGACCTGGTCTACACCGTGCCTCTGCGACAGACCCGCCCGATGTCCCAGCAGGCCCAGTCGGTTATCCGCACCGTGCAGCACTACCACGACAACTACCGCTCGATCATGGGGCGCATCATGCGGCTCACCGAGACACGTAGCGCGTGGGCCGAGGATCCCCCGTCACGCACCCGCCGCATGGTCAGCAACGTGCAGGTATTCGCTACCGACAGGCCCGACGAGTTCGCGGTCGTGAGCTATCTGCTGCTGACACGCAGCCGTTTCGACTTTCCGGACATGGATGTCATCAGCGGGGAGCGCAACGATCTGCTGCGCGTCGATGGCGAGGGATTCAAGCTCGTGCGTCGCGAAGTCATTCTCGACCAGGCGGTGCTGGGCACGCCGAACCTCGCGATCTTCCTCTAGGCAACCCGGGCGCCGCCGGTCCGGTTACGGATCGGACGGTGCCCGTTCTGTCCTTCGGCACGAGGCTGGTACGAGAGCCAGGACGGGGAGCGGAGTAGAAAAATGGCATCAAACGGAAATCACGCGGCGATCGATCTGACCGAGTTCAGGCAGGGCTGGCAGGTCGTGGTTCTGTCGGTGATCGGGGTGGCGATCAGCATCAACGCCGCATTGCTGTATGGCTTCGGCGTCCTGGTGATCCCCCTCGAGCAGGCTTTCGGGTGGGACCGTGGTTCGCTGCAAGCAGCAATCACCTTTCTGTTCGGCGGCGCCGTGCTCGGCCTGCAACTCGTCGGCTGGCTCAACCTGCGTTTCGGCATGAAGCGCGTGACAGTGATTTCGCTGCTGCTGATGGCGCTCGGCTATCTGGCGACGACGCAGATTGGCGGCTCGATCTGGTCGCTCTACGCAGCATTTTTCCTGCTCCCGATCATCGGCATGGGTGCGCTGGCGGTCACGTGGACGCAACTCCTCAATCTCTGGTTTCACCGCAACCGCGGACTGGCGCTCGCGATCGGGCTTTCGGGCACCGGCATCACCGCCGCGCTGGTACCGAGACTGTTGGGTTGGGGGGTCGAGAACTGGGACTGGCGGGCCGCCTTCGTCATCCTGGCGCTGCTCAATGTGCTGGTGGGACTGCCGCTGACCCTATGGTGGTTCCGCCTGCCTGGCGAACGTGCGGTGAGCGGCGCGAAGGCAGACGACGGTCCGCCGCTGGTGCGGAGCGGCGTGAGCTTCCAGGAAGGAATGCTCCTGCCGCGATTCTGGATCTGCAATGTGGCGTTGTCGCTGGTCGTGTCGGCGGTGGTGGGCCTCGTTACCAGTACCGTGCCGATGTTGCGAGATAAGGGGCTGTCGGCGGCGGATGCGACCCTGGTCTTCGGTTACTTCGGCATTGCGCTGATTTGCGGTCGCCTGGTGGTCGGCTACCTGCTCGATCGGCTGTGGCCGCCCGGCGTGGCGGCCTTGAGCCTTTCCCTGCCCGGGGTGGGTTGTCTGATTTTCCTGTCGGGAACCACCGATCCGGCTGTCATGAGTCTTGCCGCGGCGCTGGTCGGACTTGGCGCCGGCGCCGAATTCGACATCGCGGCCTTCCTCATCGCGCGCTACTTCGGCCTCAAGGATTACGGCCGGTTGTTCGGCGTGCATCAGGGGCTCATCACGGTAGCGTCGGCAGCCGCGCCGCTGATGTTTGCAGCGATGCTGAGTGTCACCGGTAGCTACTTTGCCATGCTCGTCTATTGCACCGTGGCCACCCTGCTCGGCGCGTCATTGCTGCTGACGCTCGGGCGCAGTCCCCAGTTTGCCCTGCACGCCGAAGCGCAGCGGGCCTGATTTCATCCCATTCATCGGAGCCACCAAATGCCCACGATCACCTTCATCGAACACAACGGCACCCGGCACGAAGTGCACGCCGAAGTCGGCCAGTCGGCCATGCAGGCCGCGACCTTTGCCGGCGTTCCCGGCATTCCCGGTGACTGTGGCGGCGCCTGCGCCTGCGCCAGCTGCCATGCCTACGTCGACGACGCCTGGGCGGGGCGTTTTGCGCCCGCCGAAGGCACCGAATACGACATGCTCGAGAACGTCGTCGAGCGCCAGCCCACCAGTCGGCTCACCTGCCAGCTGGTCGTCGGAGCGGACATGGACGGCCTCACGCTGCGCCTGCCGGCTGCGCAGTTCTGAAGACGGCGATCTGAAAAACGACAAGGAGACGGGAAGATGTCGCTCGATTCAGTGGTGATCGTGGGGGCGGGACACGGGGGCGTGCAAGTGGCGATTTCGCTGCGCCAGGAAGGTTTCGGGGGCCGCATCGTGCTCGTGAACGACGAGCCCGGTCTGCCTTACCAGCGACCGCCCCTGTCGAAGGCCTACCTTCTCGGCAAGATCAACGCCACTGCGATGCTCTTCCGGCCGGAGACCTTCTACGTCGATCAGCGCATCGAGCTCGTCCATGATCGGGTAGCGGCGATCGATCGGCAGAACCGTCGTGTCATGCTCGACTCGGGGAGTGCGCTCGACTTCGGCCATCTGGTGCTCGCGACCGGTGCCCACAATCGGCCGCTCAACGTGCCGGGTTCGACGCTGGGCGGCATCTTCGGCATCAAGACCAAGGCGGATGCCGATTTCTTGTCGCCGCTGGTGAAGCAGGCCAGGAACGTCGTCGTGATCGGTGCCGGCTTCATCGGTCTGGAGTTCGCCGCGGTGGCGGCGGCCGAAGGAGCTGCGGTCGAAGTGCTTGAACTCGGCGACCGCCCGATGGCCCGGGCAGTGTCCCCGCAGATGTCGGAGCTCTTCCGTGCCGCACATCAAGGCTGGGGCGTGAAGTTCAACTTCCGTACCGGGCTGGCGGAGCTGGAAGGCGAGGACGGCAAGGTGAGCGCCGTGACGACATCGGACGGACGACGTCTGCCTGCCGAGCTGGTCGTCTACGGCATCGGCGTGATTCCCAACGTGCAGCTCGCGCTCGAGGCCGGACTCGACATCGATAACGGGATTCGCGTTAATTCCAGTCTCCTCACTTCGGACCCGCACATCTCGGCGCTGGGTGACGTCGCCGCCTTCCCGTGCGTGCAAAACGGCGAAAATCTCACGCGCCTGGAGTCCGTGCAGAACGCGGTCGACCAAGGCAAGCTCATCGCGGCCCGCCTCGTGGGCAAACCCGCACCCTACACAGCGCTGCCCTGGTTCTGGACCGACCAGGGCAATCTCAAGCTGCAGATCGCCGGTCTGTCGATCGGGGCAGACAACTACGTGACGCTGGGTGACGCCGCCGCGCAGCAGCTCTCGGTGCTGTGCTTCCGCGGGGACGAGCTGATCGCGGTCGAGTCCTGCAACCGTCCCGGCGATCACGTGTTCGCACGCAAGATCCTCGCACGCCCCCCAGCGCTCACGCCCGCTGCCGCCGCTGCCCCCGACTTCGATCTGAAAGCCTGGGAAGCGGCCAACCGGCCCTGATCGTCCGGTGTGCTACTCGGCGCGATCGCATGTCGGCGTCCGCCGCATCGCGCTCGCGCCGACACCTGGAGCGTGCTTACTCCGCGAAAGCGTGGAGCCAGGACTGGTCGTCGCGGCAAAGGCGTTCCGGATGCGCGGTGAAGTCCCAGGTCGAGCCCACGATGCGAATCGCCTGGGGCGCGCGTTCGGGTTGCTGCACGAAGCAACGGCCGCTCGGGCGGGCGTGCAAGTCCTTGTCGATGTCCCGCAGACGTCCGAGCGCGATCAGCGCACAGCGGCGCAGCACGAGGGCCGCTTCCGCCTCGTCGGCCGCGAGACTGCTGAGCGCCCAGCGCGCCATGCCCTGGCGCATGTCGACGCCGGCATAGGGCGAGGGGGACACGATCGTACGGTCCTGCACTTCCCAGTCGAGCCGCAAACCGTCGTCACGGACCAGACGGGCGTGCGAACGGCCGTCGACATGACGGGGAATTTCGATGTCGAAGAGGCGATGGGAGATCCCCCTCGCCGCTGCGGCGATCGCGAGGCCGGCGAGGTCGAACATATGCGTGCACTGCAGGCTGGCGTCGGTATGGCGGGTTACTGCGCTGGCGATGGGGTCCAGTTGCATGCCGCGTAGTGCGTTCAGCGGTGCGGCGGCATTCGGACACTCCGTGAACGGATGTCGCGGAGCCTCGGCGGAGATTTCGATCACGCGGCCGAGGCGATGACGCAGCGCGACGCGGAAATGGTGAAAGTCGTCTTCGAGGACGGCACGGACTTCGCCCTCATGGCCGGTCTGGCGGCCTTCAAGCTGGATCCGTCGGCAAAAGGAGGGCATTGCAATGGCTTCCGTTTGGGGAGTGTTTCTTTCTTCTTAATGTGTACAATAACAAAAATAGTGTGCAAAAACGCCAGGAGACGAAAATGGGCTTGCTGAAGGACAAGGTTGCGTTGATTACCGGGGCCGGCGGCGGCATCGGGCGCGGCGTGGCGCACAGCTTCGCGCGCGAGGGGGCTGCCGTGGTGATCGCGGAGATCAACGAAGAGACTGGAGCCCAGGTGGCGCGCGAGATCGAGGAGTTGGGCGGGCGGGCGCTGTTCGTGCGTACCGACGTGATGCAGAAGGCGTCCGTGACGGGAGCGATCGAGGCGGCAGTGGCCCATTTCGGCGGGCTGGACATCCTCGTGAACAACGCCTTCGTGCCGACGCCGAACGTGCGCCTCGAAGACAAGACGGACGAAATGCTCGAGCAGACGCTGACCTCGACGATCAAGGCGTCGTGGTGGGCGATGCAGGCATCGCTGCCGCACATGCGGGCGCGCGGGGGCGGGAAGATCGTCAATTTCTACTCGATCGACGTCGAGATCGGCGCGTGGCTGCATGCCGACTACAACACGGCGAAGGGAGGCATCGTCGGCCTCACGCGCAGTGCGGCGGCGGAATGGGGACGCTTCAACATTACGGTGAATGCCGTCGCCCCGACGGCAATGGGTGCGACCTTCCACAAGCTGGCCGCGGAGAACCCCGGTTTCGCCGAACGCTCTGCCGCGATGCGCCCCCTCGGCCGGTGCGGCGATCCGGAACTCGACATCGGCCCCGTTGTGGTCTTTCTCGCATCGGACATGTCCCGCTATGTCACCGGCGAAATGCTGCATGTCGACGGCGGGCTGCACTTGCCCGGCTACAACTCGCGTCCGGCGGATGTGCCGGTGCGCGAATACTGAATCGAAGTTCTGATGGGCCCTGCGGTTCGCCCCGCGGTCCCTCCATTCCCAAGGCACACGCATGAACGACGAAGCCGAGACAGTCGCTGAAGACGGACCGGTAATGGAGTCCGCTCGGCGCAATCGCCGCTCCGACGCGACCATTGCACGAATTCTGGCATCGACGGAAAGGATCATCCTCCAGGGAGGTGCCGAGCGCATTTCCATCATCGACGTGTGCGACGACGCAGGTGTCTCGCGGGGCACGTTCTACCGCTATTTCTCGTCGCAGGACGATCTGCTCGATGCGTTTTCGCGCCACAAACGCGAGGGTTTTCACAGGGCGATGCAGGAAGTGACCGCCCCTTACGACGACCCCGACGAGAAATTTCGCGCCCTGATCGGTTACCTGGAGCACTACGCGGCGCACGGACAGGCGCGGCGTCTGCTGGTGGTGGCACCCGATTATGCGATGAGTTTTTTTCGCCGCGTCTTCAACGACGCGCGCGTGCGCTTGCAGGACGTCCTCAGGGCCGTGTTCGACGCGTGGGATGGGCGTCTCGGCATCAGCATCGATCGCGAGCTCGTGTGCGAAATGCTGATCCGCTACGTATTGAGCGAACAACTCGTCCCCAATGAGCGCGTAAACGAAGGCACGGCACGCATCGAGCGTCTCGTGCGCTCGCTGATCGGTTTTCCTGCCACCAAGGGCGATGAGGCTGTCGAGGTGGCTGCGCCGGCACGTTCCACGGGCTCGCGCCGCCGCGAGAAAGAAAAAACATAAACAGATTTGCAAAATATGTTTATGTTTGGCATGATGAATCTTATCGTTGCAAAGACACCGGTCGAGTGTCGCAGGCAGGAGACAAATCCCCGATAGCCAGGCGAGGTCCGTCCGGCGCATCGATGCTCCCGTCCGCGATTGCGGCACTCGGCAGGTTCCACCAACCTGCACTGGGAGACACCACATGCTCATCGACCTCCACGCCCACGCCCCCCATCCGGATTACTACGACCAGCACCCCTATTGGGGGCCGGCTTTCGAATCGCAGCCCGACGGCGACATCAAGCTTCGCGTCGGCGACTGGATCCTCACGCTCGGCGCGCCCGAGCGAAAAGCCGCCTTGCGCAAGGCGAAGGCCGAGGGCAATGCCCTGAACGTGCAGGACTACATGAGCCGTTGGCGCGACCCCAAGACGCGCCTTGCGGGGATGGATGCAGCCGGCCAAAACGCCCAGGTCGTCTCGGTGCCTTCGCATTGCTACATGTACTGGACGGAGCTCGACTACGCGATACCGTTCTCGCGCAAGGTCAACGACGTGCTCGCCGAGTACTGCTCGGCGGCGTCCGACCGACTGATGTTCTGGGCGCAGGCGCCCCTGCAGGATCCGAAGGAGGCAGCCAAGGAAATTCGCCGCGCGTGCACCCAACTGGGCGCAAAGGGTCTGGGTGCGGGGGGGTCGAATTTCGGCGGCCTGGAGTTCGATTCGCCTGAGATGGATCCGGTGTGGGAGGCCCTGTGCGACCTCGACCTGCCGATGTTCGTGCATGGCTACAACCAGTCGGTGACGTGGGGCAAGAAGGCCAATACCGACCGCTATGAAACCACGGCCATCGTCGGCATGAACTACGACGAGACCAAGGCCTTCTGGTACCTGGTGAACGGTGGTGTGTTCGACCGCTTCCCCAAGCTCAAGGTCTACATCACGCACGGTGGTGGCTATGTGCCTTATCAGCTCGGCCGCCTCGCGCAGACCAACCCCAACCTCGACACGTACCACAACAAGAAGCCTGTGCTGGAGTACATGCGCAACTTCTGGTTCGACGTGGAGCTGCACGAGCTGCCGATGCGTCAGGCACTGATCGACGTCATCGGGGCCGACCGCATCCTCTACGGTTCGAATTTCGGAGGCAGTGATGCGGTGCGTCACGACCTCACCGAAGGCCTGCGCCTTTCGGAGGAAGATCTGCAGAAGATCCGCTGGAAGAATGCCTGCGAACTGCTCCACCTCGATCCGGCGAAAGTGGGCGCCGTCGCAAAGGCCGAGGTGGCGGCATGAAACTCGCGCGCTGCAGTGATGGCGGCGCGCCATTCTGGGCCGTCGTCAATGCCGAAGCCCGCACGGTCACACCGATCGTCGGCAGCTTCGCGGATTGGGGACCGGCGCTGACCCGCGCGATTGCCGCGGGGCAGGGCGGAGCAGCCCATTCGGTGCTGACGCCCGGCGGCGATGCCCGGCCGCTGGATTCGGTGCGACTGCTGCCGCCGATCGAGCCGGTCAATCGGGTCGTCGTCGCGGGTGCGAATTACGCGAAGCATCTGGCGGACGACTTCGGCCTGAAGTCTCCCCCGCAGCCCATCGCCTTCCTCAAGGCATACGGCGCCCTGATCGGTGCCAATGATCCGATCCGTTATCCGCCGCTGACGAACGAACTCGATCACGAGGTCGAACTCGTCGTCATCGTGGGGGAGGTGCCGGTCGACCCGGAAGACCCGCTCGCCAGCGTTCTCGGCTATGCCGTGGGCAACGATGTATCGGCGCGCGACCTGCAGCGCAGCGGTCCGGCCGGCATCGGCATGGATCTCTTCGCGGCGAAAAGCCAGGACCGCAGCACCGGAGTCGGTCCGTGGATCGTGACGCGCGACGAGTTCCCGGAGGGGAGCCCGAAACTGCGACTGACCCTGAAGGTGAACGGCGAGACGCGCCAGGACGGCAATACCGGCGAGATGACGTGGAACGTCGCGCAACTGGTGAAGTTCGTCGAAGAGCGTTCCAGTTTCGCGCCCGGCGACATCCTGTTTACCGGATCGCCGGCCGGCGTGGGCCAGGGTACAGGCCGATTCCTCAATCCCGGCGACGTCGTCGAAGCCGGAATCGAGGGGATCGGAACGATCACGAACATCGTCGGGCCCAAACCCGGCGTCTGAGCAAGGAGGCAAGACAAATGCTCGACAAGAATCACAAGGTTGTGGTGGTCGGCGCCGGCCTGATGGGCACCGGCATCGCCCATGCGTTCGCGAGCAGCGGCTTCGCGACGCAACTGGTGGATACCAGCGCCGACGCACTCGCCAAGGCGGAGAAGAGCATTCACGGCATCCTGGATGGTGGCGTGAAGCTCGGAAAGCTCGTCGTGGATGTGGCCGACGCCGCCAAGGCGCGGCTTTCCACGAATACCTCATTGAAACAGGCTGCCGAGGGGGCTCACCTCCTGGTCGAGACCGTCTCGGAGAATCTCGCGGTCAAGAAGGCGGTGTTGGGCGAGGCGGTTCCCGTACTGGCCGCGAACGCGGTGATCGCGACCAACACATCGGCGCTCAGCGTCACCGAGATTGCAGCTTCGGTGCCGTGTCCCGAGCGCGTCATCGGCATGCACTTTTTCAACCCGGTGCACAAGATGAAGCTCGTCGAGCTGGTGCTCGGTATCGCAACCGACGAAGCCACCGTCGCGACAAGCCGCGAATGGTGCGACGCGATCGGCAAGATCTCGATCCTGGTGAATGAGTCCCCCGGCCTGACGACCAGCCGCATGTCCGCGATGCTGGGGAACGAAGCGATGTGGATGCTGCAGGAAGGCACTGCCAGCGCCGAGGACATCGACACCGCGCTGCGGATGGGTTTCAACCACCCGATGGGGCCGCTCGAGCTGGGTGACCTGACCGGTTGGGATACGCGCCTGTCGGTGCTGCGCTACCTCCATTCGACGCTCGGCGAGAAGTTCCGTCCCTGCCCGCTGATCATCAAGATGGTGGCGGCCGGCCGCTACGGGCGCAAGACCGGGCACGGAGTATACAAGTATGACGAGACTGGCCAGCGCGTTCCGGGCTCGGGCCTGAAGGCGAGCAACCTATGAGCGACGTCTTCATAGTCGAGGCCGTCCGCACGCCGGTCGGCAAGTACCGGGGGAGTCTGGCCGGCGTACGCGCGGACCACCTCGGCGCCCACGTCCTCAACGCCGTGGTCGAGCGCGCGGGCATCTCGGCGGGCGAGGTGGACGACGTCATCTTCGGCTGCGTCACCCAGGTCGGCGAGCAATCCGCGAACATTGCGCGCACCTCCCTGCTGGGGGCCGGCTGGCCGGATACGATTCCCGGTCTCACGATCGACCGCAAGTGCGGCTCCGGTGAGGCCGCGGTACACGTCGCCGCAGGACTGATCGCCGCCGGATCGGCGCAGGTCGTCGTGGCGGGCGGTGCCGAGAACATGAGCCGCGTGCGCATGGGCGGCAACCGCGAAATCTACGGCGAGCCCTTCGGCTGGCTGGCTTCCGAGCGCTACGAGCTCACCAGCCAGGGTGAGGCGGCCGAGCGGGTCGCGGACAAATGGGAATTGACCCGCGTCCAGCTCGACGCCTTCGCGATGGAGAGTCACCGCCGCGCTGCGGCCGCGGCCGAAGCGGGATATTTCCGCAAGGAGATCGCGCCGGTACCTGTCGCTGCGCTCAAGGATCGGGACTACGTAGAGCCCGCGCCGGAAGTCTTCGCCGCTGACGAAACGATTCGCCCCGGCACCAGTGCCGAGAAGCTTGCCACGTTGAAGACCAGCTTTCGCGACAACGGCAAGATGACCGCCGGCAATTCGTCGCAGATTTCCGACGGTGCAGCGGTGCTGCTGCTGATGTCCGCAGAGGCGGTCGACCGGCTCGGCGTCAAACCCCGTGCGCGCATCCGCGCCTTCACCACGGTCGGCTCCGACCCGACGCTGATGCTGACCGGGCCGATTGCCGCAACCCGGAAGGTGCTCGCCCAAGCCGGGTTGAATGTCGAGGACATTGATCTGTTCGAGGTCAACGAGGCGTTCGCGCCGGTGCCGATGGTATGGATGAAGGAGCTCGGTGTGTCGCATGACCGGCTCAACGTCAATGGCGGCGCGATCGCCCTCGGGCATCCGCTCGGCGGAAGCGGCTCGCGCATCATGACCTCGCTGCTGCACGAACTGGAACGGCGTGACGCGCGCTACGGCCTGCAGGCGATCTGCTGCGCGGGCGGCATGGGCACGGCGACGATCATCGAGCGCATGTAAGCGGGCGCCGCGGCAGGCAAACGACAGGAGACACGACATGAACATCGACCTTAGCGACCGGCGCGTAATCGTAACCGGCGCCTCACGCGGCATCGGGCGTGCGATCGCGCGTGCCTTCGCCGCGGAAGGTGCGCGCGTTGCGATCTGCGCACGCACTCCCGAAGCGGTCGAAGAGACTGGCAGGGAGCTTGCACAGCAGGCCCGGGCGGTCATCGCGCACGCGGTGGATGTGACCGACACGCCGGGTGTGAAGGCCTTCGTGGATGAGGTCGCCGAGAGCTGGGGCGGGGTCGATGTCCTCGTCAACAATGCCGGCCAGGGGCGGGGGGGGAATCTGGACACGCTCACCCCCGAGGCGATCCTCGAGCACGCCAACATTCTGCAGATGGGGCACTTCCGCTTCGTGCAGGCGGTGGTCCCGTACATGCGCCGGCAACGCTGGGGTCGCATCATCGAGATCAACGCGCTGGCCGGTGCGATCCCGACGCCGGACGGCATCCCGTCGGTCATCAATCGTGCGTCCTGCCTCGCGCTCTCCAAGTCCCTCGGGATGTCGCTCGCGAAGGAAAACATCCTCGTCAACTCGCTGAACATGGGTTGGATCGACACCGGCCAGTGGGAGCGCCATTTCAGGGAGGTCGGCCCCGGAGTCTCCCGTGAGGAGTTCAACGAGATGGTCCTCAAGGTGGTGCCGATCGGGCGTTTCGGCAAGCCGGAAGACGTGGCAGGCATGGCGCTGTTCCTCGCCAGCGAATACGCCAGCTTCATCAGCGCGGCCTCGATCGATATCGCCGGTGGGCTGCAGGGCCAGATCGCGTACTACCCGACACTCAAGCGCGATTTCACCGAAGCCGTGAAGCGGCGCAACGAGGGCTCGGCGACGGTCTGATTCGTCGGTGCCGATCTGGATCGGCGCGTGTTTTGACGATGTCAAATCAATTGCTGGGTAGGCGGGTGATGCGGGGTAAAATTCTAATTAGAGAATCGATGTTCGAATGTAGAATTTTAGGAAATTACTCGCTACAATTCAGTTGTGTGAAAACCCGCCGTACCGGGACACGCAGCGATTGATCTGAAAAGAGGCCGGATTCGCCCTTCAATGAGGCGTGAAAAGACAAGGTCAGGGCGTCACGGTCATCGATATAACCAGAGGAGACAAATTCATGAATAATGGGAGCAGGTCTGTCCGTACCCGGTTCGCGCTGCGAGGCGTCACTGCCGCGCTTGCACTTGCATGGGTGGGGGGGGCGTCGGCGTTCGAGGTCGAAACCGGCAACCCGGACGTCAAGATGCGTTGGGATAACACGATCCGATATACGACGGGCGTGCGCGTCGAGGATCAGGACAAGAAGCTGATGCGCAACCCGGTCTATGACGAGGGCGACAGCAAGTTCGATCGAGGCGACGTCGTGACCAACCGTCTCGATCTGCTCTCAGAATTCGATGTTAGCTATCGCGGCAAATTCGGCGCTCGTGTAACCGGTGCGGCGTGGTATGACCATGCCTACGATGATCATTCGGTGACTGCGCCGACCGGCACTGCCACCGCCTACCGCAACGACAAGTACAACGGCACGGTCAAGCGCTATGTGAATGGTCCCTCGGGCGAAATCCTCGACGCCTTCGTCTGGACCAACCTCGATCTCGGCACGGTGCCGCTCAACCTGAAGGTCGGGCGCCAGACCAACGTGTGGGGTGAAGGCCTGCTGATCGGTGCGCATGCAATCTCCTACGGACAGTCCCCGGTCGACGGCGTGAAGGCCGTAACCAACCCCGGCATCGAGACCAAGGAAGTTTTCCTTCCGATCGGGCAGGTGCATGCAAGTGCCCAGCTCACGGACAGTGTGACCGTCGTCGGGCAGTATTTCTACGACTGGGAGCCTACCCGCGTACCGCACGCTGGCACTTACCTGATGGGTGCCGACACCGCGCCGTCGTCCGATAACCTTTCCTTCGGGATCGGCCAGCTCAAGGCCTCGATCATCGACGCGAAGGAACCGAGCAAGCGCGGCAATTGGGGTGTGGGTGCGCGCTGGAATGCCGAGGCGATCGAGTCGACCTTCGGTGCCTACTACCGCAAGTTCGACGACTACGCGCCGGAACTCGGTGTGCAGCTCTCGGACTTCGTTCGCCTCGGTCCCGCCGTATTGCCCAGCAAGGCACGCTTCCTGTATCCCGAGGACATCGAGCAATACAGTGTGAGCTTCTCGCGCGTGATCGGTGGCGTAAGCGTCGGTACCGAGTTGTCGTACCGCAAGAACGGGCCTTTGAATACGCCGGCGTCGCATACGCTCGACTCGGGCGCGCGCGGCGACACCTGGCATGCGGTGGTGAATGGCGTTTATCTGTTACCGCAGACGCCGATGTGGGATACCGGGACATTGATTGCGGAGGTCGCATACAACCGACTCGATCGCGTGACCGAGAACGAGCAGCTGTATCGCAAGGTCGGTGCGGCAAGTTGCGTCAATTCGGCAATCGGACGCCCGAGGACCGGCACCAAGCGCGACGGCTGTTCGACCGTCGATGCCCTGCAACTCGCGGTCAGGTTCTCGCCGCAATATCTCAACATCTTTCCGTCATGGGACCTGGCGGTGCCGGTCAGCATCAACTACGGGCTTTCCGGAAACGCACCCTCTTCAGGTGGCGGCACAGAGGGTGAGCTGCGTTGGTCGATCGGTACCACCTGGACCTATGCGTCCAAGTACGAATTCGCCCTCAACTACTCCGACCGCAGCTTGCCGGTGCGCAAGGGCGTCGTTCGCGGTGAGGAACGGATTACCGGCGGTGCGGCCCACAGCAACTCTTCGGTTGGTGTGATCGACCGTGGCTGGCTGTCCTTCACGTTCAAGACGGCTTTCTGACAGGCCGCAAACAGGAGACGAGAGACATGAAGATGCGCAATTTTGTATGGGCCGCCGCGGCGGTCCTCTCGAGCCAAGCGATGGCGGCGGTTACGGCAGAAGAGGCGAAACAGCTCGGTGCGACGCTGACCAAGTACGGCGCGATCCAGGCGGGCAACAAGGAAGGGACGATCCCGGAATACACCGGAGGGCTGACCAAGGCTCCGGCCGACTTCAAGCCCGACAGCGGTTTCTGGGCGGATCCGTTCAAGGACGAAAAGCCCCTGCTCCGGATCGACGGCAAGAACTATCAGCAGCACGCAGACAAGCTGTCGGAAGGGCAGAAGGAGCTGTTGAAGAAGTATCCGAGCTTCTATATGGATATCTATCCGTCGCACCGTACGGCGTCGTATCCCGCCAAGATCCTGAACAATACGGTGCGCAATGCGACGACGTGCAACACCGCCAAGAACGGCCTCTCCGTCGAGGAAGCATGCCGGGGCGGTCTGCCGTTCCCCATGCCGAAGACCGGCTACGAGGTGATGTGGAACCAGCAGCTTCGCTACAAGGCCGATACGACGACCAAGTCGTCGCGCTCGTGGGTCGTGGACTCCAACGGCAAGGTGGTCATGGCGGCGCAGCAGAAGACGATGGAAGAGACGCCTTACTACCATGACGACCTGGACGGCCGCGACGCAAAGCTCTACTGGCGAACCTACTCGGTAACGCAGGCGCCGATCCGCAAGGCAGGCGAGGCGACCGGCCTCTCGGACTTCCTCGATCCGACCGAGAAGCCACGCCGCGCGTGGAGCTACACGCCGGGACAGCGCCGCATCAAGCTCGCTCCGGAGTTCGCCTACGACACGCCGGTCGCGAGCATGGGCGGCGTCACGCTGTTCGACGAGCTCTTCGTATTCTCGGGACAGATGGACCGTTTCGAATTCAAGCTGGTCGGCAAGAAGGAGATGTACATCCCCTACAACGCCTACAAGCTTTATTTCGGTTGCGGCGTCGAAGAGCAGTTCATGGACAAGCACCCGAATCCGGCCTGCTGGCGTTGGGAGCTTCACCGCGTCTGGGTCGTCGAAGCGACCCTGAAGCCGGGCGTGCGCCATGTGTACGCCAAGCGCATGTACTACTTCGACGAGGATACTTACGGCGCAGGCCTGTACGACGCCTTCGACCAGAGCGGCCAGTTGTATCGCTCGATCTTCAACTCGATGGTTCAGCTCTATGACGTCCAGGCGCCCTACACCGTGAAGAACGTGGTGTATGACTTCAACAAGGGCATGTACGCGCTGGTGAATGACGGCCTGGTCGGCGGTTATGGCGTTCTGAAGGCGCCGATGGGCAACCGCGAACTCAACCCCGAGGCAATCGTCGCGCAGGAAACCGCGCGCTGATCGTCAGCCCTCATGTGGAAGCGGGCATCGCGGCTTGCCGTGTTGCCCCTTCCGGTTCCGGCTCACTCCAGATAGATCCCCCGCCCGGTGCTTGTTGTGGGCGGCGGGGATCGCATCGGCAAGGAGTTGTCTCTTGAATCGCGTTAGCAGTTCGATCTCCCGTTCCATGGTCCCGGGCCGGCGTCTGCGTCTGACCCTTGCGGCAGCGGTTCTCGGCGCGGCAGGCGTGGCGCTCGCCACGGGTTCCGCCGTGCGCGACGTATTGGCCGTCCCCGCGGTGATCTCTCCCCAGTCCTTGCGGAGTGCAATGTCAGGTATCGCCAGCAAGGATGGGCGCGCCCTGGCCGTCGGGCCGCGCGGCATCATTCTGCTGTCACGCGATGCCGGTCGGAACTGGTCCCAGATCGTCGCGCCGGTGAGCGCAGACTTCACGACGGTGCGCTTCGGGGCGGGGAGCACCGCATGGGCACTCGGACACGATGCAGTCGTCCTGCGTTCGGATAACGGCGGGGAAACCTGGTCCCGTGTAATGGACGGTCATGCTCTCTTCGAACTGCTCTCCAAACACTATGGCGCTCTGGCCGATGCGGGCAATGAAGAGGCAGGACGCGTGTTGCGGGACGTCGAGATGGCGGCCGAGCAGTCCGCGACGCCGGGCGTGCTGCCCTATCCGTTTCTCGACATCCACGTAAACGAGCGCGGCGAGGGTTTTCTGGCTGGCGCTTTCGGTCTGCTGCTGCATACGACTGACGGTGGCACCACATGGGAGCCGTGGATCGAGCGCGCGGACAACGGGCTTCGCATGCACCTGTATGCGATCGAGCCGACGCCCGACGGTGGGGTGTTTCTTGCCGGAGAGCAAGGTCTGGTGCGTCGCCTCGATCGAGACGCGGCCCGGTTCCAGACCGTCGAAACGCCCTATAAGGGCACGTATTTCGGTATCACCGCAGGGGACTCGAAGCTGATCGTCTACGGGCTGCGTGGCAATGCCTTTATTAGCCGCGATGGGGCGGCGAGCTGGTCCTCTCTCGCCATGGGCAGCGATGCGAGCCTCGTCGCCGCCCTCGACCGCGGCGCGGGACGCATGGTGTTCGTGACCCAATCCGGTCAGGTTTTGCTGAGTAACGATGATGGGGCGAGCGTGACGGCGCTCGAGGTGCCACGCGGCGGGGAGGCATTCGCCGCTGCGATGGCCGGTCCGGAAGAGCTCCTGCTCGCCCGGGTCAATGGCGTTGATCTGATCCGTTTGCCCCTCCGGTAACGGCCTCTTCCGATACTGAAATTTGCGAGACACAGCATGGCAGGCCACAGCGAACAAAGAGTGATGCCGGTGATTCGGGACCTGAAGGATTTCGATCTCGGTTCCGGCAGCGTGCTCGAGCGCATCATCTTCAACAATCGCATCGTCGTGCTCCTGGCATGCCTTGTGGCGACTCTCGTACTCGGCTTCGCCGCGACGCGCATCCAGGTCAATGCGAATTTCGAGCGGATGATTCCGCTCGGCAGCCCGTACATCAAGAATTACCTGGATAACAAAAGCGAGTTGCCGGGTCTGGGCAATACGATCCGGATCGTCGTCGAGAACAAGTCGGGGGACGTCTTCGATCCCGGGTACCTCGACGTGCTCAAGAAAGTCAATGACGACCTTTACCTGATTCCCGGCGTCGATCGTTCGTGGATGAAGTCGATCTGGATGCCGATCGTCCGCTGGCGGGAGGTGACCGAAGACGGCATCACCGGCGGCGCGGTCATGCCCGCGAGCTTCGACGGCAGCGCGAACGAAGTCGCGAAACTGCGCGAGAACATCGGCAAGGCGGGCATCGTCGGCAGACTCGTTGCAAATGACATGAAGTCGAGCATGATCGTGGCGCCGCTGCTGGATACCCATCCGAAAACCGGTGAAGCGCTGAATTACGGCGAGTTTGCGGACGCCCTCGAAGCGAAGATCCGCACCTACGAGAGTGACACGGTCGGCATCCACATCGTCGGCTTCGCGAAGATCGTCGGTGATCTGATCGCGGGCCTGCGCGAGGTGATGGTGTTCTTCGCGGTGTCAGTCGTCATTGCCGCGTTCTTCGTCTATCTCTACACCCGCTGCGTGCGTAGCACGATGCTTCTCGTGACGGTCGCCGTGATCGGCGTGGTGTGGCTGCTTGGGCTGATGCAGTTGCTCGGGTATGAGCTTGATCCGTATTCGATCCTGGTGCCTTTCCTGATCTTCGCCATCGGGCTGTCGCACGGCGCGCAGAAGATGAACGGGATCATCCAGGACATTGGCCGTGGCACCCACAAGTACGTCGCGTCGCGCTACACCTTCCGGCGCCTGTTCATGGCCGGCCTTACGGCACTGCTGGCGAACATCGTCGGTTTTGCTGTACTGATCATCATCGACATCCCGGTTATCCGCGATCTGGCCCTGACCACCAGCGTCGGCGTTTCGGTCCTGATCTTCACGAAGCTTTTCCTCATCCCGGTCGCACTCTCCTATATCGGCGTCAGCGAATCGGCCATCCGGCATGCCACGGCAGACGACATGAAGGCGGGCGGCCGGCGTTCGTTGCCGGGGAGAATCTGGCATGGTTTGGACGAACTCACCGAGCGGCGATGGGCGATTCCGGTTATCGCCATTGCCGCGATCGTGACAGTCGTCTCCGCAATCGTCATGCAGAACCTGCGGATCGGAGATCTGGATGCCGGGGCGCCCGAACTTCGGCCCGAGTCGCGCTACAACCGCGACAACGCATACATCACGGAACACTACGGGCTCTCCAGCGACCAGTTCGTGGTCATCATGAAGACCGGCGACGAGGGCTGTCGCCTGTATTCGAGCCTGCAGAAGATGGACGGGCTGGCACAACTGCTGCGGCAGGATCCGGCGGTCCAGACGACGACCTCACTGGCCGAAACGGTGCGTTTCGTGACCTCGGCGATGTTCGAGGGCAGTGGCAAGTGGCTCACGATCAGCCGTAACCAGTCGATCACCGACGGCTCCGTGTCGGCAGCCGTGATCGCGACGCCGGACATCACGAACCAGAGTTGCTCCGTGTCGCCCCTGGTCGCTTACCTGAAGGACCACAAGGCGGATACCGTGGGACGCATCCTGCAGACTGCGGAAGCGTACGCGGCTGCCAACAATACCGCGCCCGATGCAAAGGAGCCGGTGCAGTTCCTGCTGGCTGCGGGCAGCGCTGGTATCGAGGCGGCGACCAACATCGAGGTACAGAAGAGCATTGTCACGATGTATCTCGCGGTCTATGGTGCAACGGCGCTGCTGTGCCTGATCACGTTCCGCAGCGTTCGCGCGACGATCGTCGCACTGATCCCGCTCGTCATCACCACGATCCTCTGCAAGGCGCTGATGGTCTGGCTCGGTATCGGACTCAAGGTCGCGACCCTGCCGGTCATCGCGGTCGGCGTCGGTGTCGGTGTCGACTACGCGCTTTATCTGCTGAGCGTGCAGATTGCCGTCCAGCGCCGCGGGGGAACCTTGCGCGATGCCTATCGCAAGTCGCTCGATTTCACCGGCAAGGTGGTCGCGTTGGTGGGACTCACGATGGCTGCCGGCGTGATCACCTGGGCATGGTCGCCGATCAAGTTCCAGGCCGACATGGGGATCCTGCTGACGTTCATGTTCCTGTGGAACATGCTCGGTGCCCTGGTACTGATCCCGGCACTGTCGCATTTCATGCTCAACCCGCGCGAACCGAGCGGCGCACGCGGAGCCCTTTTGCGCGCGGCTGCCTGATCCCTCAATAAATTCAAGAAAGCCGACATCGCCCGGCAGGCGACTGGCGGACAAGACAGACCACAACTGGAGACAAAACGATGTTCGACCTCTTGCTGAGTGCCGACATGATGCTGCCTGATCCCGACGACATGGCTGCGCGGCTGGTGAACAAGCTCGGCGTGCATGGCCATCCGAACTGGCGTCAGGCGTTCGACGACCATCCCTACGTCGCGCACTTCCTGCGCGTGCACAAGTCGCTGGCGGTGTCGCCGACCCGGCTCGAACCGCAATGGCATATGGATCGCGAGAACCCCGGCGACCCGATGTTCCACGAGTTCCTCGAAAGCCTGAAGGACTACCAGGGACGCCATCGTCCGATGCTCACCCACTCGGTCGTGCTCGCGCTGCAAGGGCCGAAATTCGACGCCTTCGTCGACAAGCTGATGCGGCGCGGGTTGCCGTTCCGTATGGCCCAGCGCACGCCGGACATGCCGTTCGACCGGTTGTGGCTCGGCGCGACGCCAGAGCGGCCGCGTTACACCCCGGTGGTGGATGGCGGCCTGTGCATCGAGGTGATGCCGACCGAACCGCTGCAGATGCCGTCCGAGACATTCGCCGCGGAACCCATGCAGCCGCGCGACCCGAAGCCGGGCGACATGGTGCGCGTCAGTGCGCGCGGATTCCTTGTCCGCGATCTGGACGAGACGCTGCGCTGCTGCTCGAAGAATCTCGACTGGGAACCGAGCGGCGAAGTCGAAGCGCTGCATCGCGAGGGATACCGCCGCGCGACGATGCCCTTTACCGTGGCCAACAGCGCCAGCCTTGACGTGATCCAGCCCAGCCGCTGGAACGGCGACGCGGGCCTGTACCTGAACAACTGGGGGCCGGGTCTTTACTACATTCGCGTCGCAGTGAACGGCCTCAAGGCCAAGGCCGAGGACTTGCGCGCGCGCGGGACCCGTTTCCAATGGATCGAGGAGTCCGAAGCCGTCGGCGGCGGCGCGATGATCCGGATCGATCCGAGCGAGATGCGCGGGCAGCTCATCGAGTTCGAGGAGGTCTGACATGGCATCCGACCTTGCGGTCAAGAATGCGGGCGCCGAATCGATGGCGGTTCCGCTCAATGACGCCGTGGCCGTGGAGCGTCAGGGCAGTATCGGCTGGATCGTGCTGACCCGCCCGGCCCAGATCAATGCGATCAACGACGACATTCGCACCGGCGTTCCGCAGGCTCTGCAGGATCTCGAGGCAGACCCGGCGATCCACGTGATCGTCATTCGCGGGGATGGCCCGCGGGGTTTCTGCGCGGGTGCCGACATCAAGGAACAGCGTGGCCCCGAGACCTCGATCGAAGTGCGCCGGCGCATGCAGGGCGCGCGCTGGGTCGAGGCGTTCGATGCCGCGGAGAAACCCACGATTGCGGCCATTCATGGCTATTGCATGGGAGGGGGCATGGAGCTCGCGCTCGCTTGCGACATCCGCTTTGCCACGCCCGATGCGGTTTTCAGTCTGCCTGAGACTGCCCTGGGCCTGATTCCCGGCGGGGGAGGGACCCAGCGGTTGCCGCGCGTGGTCGGTCCGGGCCGGGCGATGGACCTGCTGCTCACCGGTGACCGCCTGAGCGCCGATGAAGCGAAGGCGATCGGCCTGGTCACCCGGGTGGCGAGCGCGCCGGACAAGCTGGTGGAAGAGGTGCGCGCGTTCGCGATGCGCATCGCCTCGCGCGCGCCGGCGGCGACGCTGTGCGTGAAGCGCGCCGCGCGTGCCGCACTGGACGTGGACCTCAAGAAGGGCCTGGACCTCGAGCTGGATCTTTTCGCATTGCTCAAACCCAGCGATGACGCGCGGGAGGCGGCGATCGCCTTTCGCGAAAAGCGCGAACCGCGCTTTACCGGTCGCTAAGCGACGCGCTCCGCGCAGACAAGAATCAGGAGACAGACAGATGAGCGAGCGAAAACTGGATGGCCGTGTCGCGATCGTGACCGGTGCGGCCGGCGGCCTCGGCGCCGAATCGGCCCGCGTGTTGGCGATGCACGGTGCGAGTGTGGCAATCACGGACATTGACCTCGACGGCGCACGCAAGGTGGCCGCCGAGATCGAGTCCGGCGGTGGGCGTGCGTTCGCCGTGCAGGCCGACGTCTCGTCCGAGGTGGATGTCGCGGCGATGGTCGCGGCGGTGGTGGACCGCTTCGGGCGAGTGGACGTCCTGTACAGCAATGCGGCGATCCTGAGTGTCGAGCAACGCCAGCGTGACCGCGACGTTGCCAACATGGACGTCGAGGCGTGGGACCGGGCGATGGCGGTGAATCTGCGCGGTGCAATGCTGTGCGCCAAGTATGCGATCCGCGAGATGCTCAAGCAGAAGAAAGGCTCCCTGATCTTCGCGACCTCGGGACTCGGCGCCCAAGGCGACCTGTCGCTGTCGGCCTACGCCGCTTCGAAGGCGGCGCTGATGATGCTCAGCAAGTCGATCGCGACCCAGTACGGCAAGGAGGGCATCCGCTCCAACGCGCTGCAGATCGGCCTTGCGCCAGCAGAGAACGCCCACGGGAGCATGCCGCCGGCCGTGATTCAGATCCTCCGCGACAATCATCTCACGCCCGATGTCGGCACCCCGCGCCAGATCGCCGACGTGGTGGCCTTCCTCGCGTCCGACGAGTCGTCCTTCGTGACCGGCACGACGCTGGTCGCCGATGGCGGTTTCTCCTGCCACACGCCCTCGCTTGTCGCAATGAAGGCCCTCTTCGCGCAGACCGGCGCGAAGAGCATGTGAGGAGTCATCCATGAAAGCAGCTGTCATCAGCGAGCGGGGTGCCGCTCCGGTCGTGCAGGAGTTTCCGGAACCGGCGCCCCAGGAAGGCGCCGTCCTCATCGACATGGACACGGCGGGGCTCGGGGGCTGGGACGTACTCGGCGCGTACCGGCTGGGCGTGCAATACCCGTGCGTGATCCGCGGCGAAGGCGTGGGCAGGGCGCCGGACGGCCGCCGCGTGTATTTCGGCGAGCGCTCGGTGATGCCCTTCGGGGCGTGGGCAGAGCGTACGCTGGTGCCGGCCGATGAGGTGTGGAACGTGCCCGACGAGGTCGAGGACAAGACCGCGATCACGATGGGCATCGCCGCCACCGGCGCACTGGTGCCGCTCGAGCAGGCCAACATCCAGCGGGGTGAGCAGGTTCTGGTGCTCGGTGCGACCGGCACGCTCGGGCAGGTCGCGCTGCAACTCGCCCGCTATCTCGGCGCGGGCAGGGTCGTCGCGGCCGCGCGCTCCGCCGAGACCCTTCAGCGCCTGAAGACGCGGGGGATTGCCGATGAAGTCGTGGCGCTCGGTAGCGAGAATGATGTCGCGGCGTTGAAGGACGCGGCGGGCGACGGTTTCGACGTCGTGCTCGATCTGGTGTGCGGGCAGCCGATGCTCAACGCCCTCAAGGCGACCCGCTGGGGGGCGCGCATCATGACGATCGGCACAGGTGCCGGGCGTCAAATCAATCTCGACATCGCCGATCTGCTTTTCCGCACGCTGTCGTGCGTGGGCACGGGGCAGCGCCCGCCGGCCGATCGCCGCGCGATCTGGGAGCGTCTGCTGCGCATTGCACGCACAGAAAATATCCACGTCGACTACGCCGACTATACGCTGGATCAGGCTGCCGCAGCCTGGGCGTCACAGATTGCCGGGCCGCACGCGAAGATCACCGCGCGGATCAGGGGCTGAGCGGCAAGGGCAGGGGAGGCTGGGCATGGGACGATGGTGGGCGGTCGCGCTGTCCGAGGCGGTGCAAGGAACGTGCAGCCCTTTGTGCCTGTCGGCAAGCACCGTTCTCGTGTTGACCAGACGAACTACACCGTCCACGCGCCGGCACCGTTTCGCTGGCTGATGCCGCGCATCTCCTACGTGATCCAGCCTCAGGACAACTCGGTGCTGCGCCCTCAGAACGCACGCTATTTCGAGTCCACCGAACGCCGCGACCTGAGCTCGCGGTTCGACGGCCCCGGCAACCGCTACCGATTGCTGATGGTGCGTCTCGCCGAGAGGCAGCAGCGCGGGGATTTCGGCTATGGCGCCGACGCCGACCCGAGTGCCGACATTTCGGCAGTTCTCGGCATGCGGGGCTGATTTCTGCAATCCGGATCCCGTCCCCGCACAGGGCAACTCGGCACGACCGTGATCCTGGCGGGCTTGGCGATGCTTGGCCCGTTTTCGATCAACACCTACCTGCCATCCTTCGGGGAAATGGCGGTAGTGCTCGGCACGGACCGAGTCGCATTGCAGCAGACAGTGGCGATCTACTTCGCCGCCTTTGCCTTCATGGCCTTGTGGCATGGCGCCATCTCGGATTCCTTCGGGCGCCGCCGCGTGGTGCTGGCCGGCCTGGTCGTCTATGCATTAGCGTCGCTGGGATGCGCGCTTGCAACGCAAGTGGAACAGTTGTGGGTTCTGCGGGCGTTCCAGGGCTTCTCGGCGGGAGCCGGGATCGTGATCGGTCGCGCCGTCGTCCGCGATCTGCATGAAGGGCTGCGCGCGCAGCGCATGATGTCGCAGGTGGTATTGATGTTCTCGATCGCGCCCGCCGTCGCGCCTTTGGTGGGCGGCTGGTTGCAGGTCGCGCTGGGCTGGCGCTCGGTATTCGTGTTCCTGTGCCTGCTTGCTACCAGCCTGCTCGCCGCCGTGTTTTTCGGATTGCCGGAGACTCTGCCAGCCGCGCAGCGTCACCCGTTCAATCCAGGGAGTGTGCTTCGCGGTTACGCGTCCGTGCTCGGAAACGCTCGCTTCATGAGCTGGGCACTGGCCTATGCCTGCATGTTCGGCGGCTTTTTCCTTTACGTCCTGTCTGCGCCGGTGTTCTTGATGGAGCACCTTGGCCTGGGCGAAACCGATTTCCTGTGGATGTTCGGACCTGCAACGGTGGGTCTGATGTTGGGCTCCGCGCTTGCGGGTCGCCTTGCGCAGCGCTGGTCCACGGCCGCCACGCTGAAGGCCGGCTTCTCGATCATGGCTGCCGCCACACTCTGGAATCTCGCCGTGTGCCTCGTTGAACCGGGCGGCACGGCGTGGTACGTGGCGTATCTCCTGTTCTTCAATCTGGGCATGTCGGTGATGATTCCAACGATCACGGTGCGCGGCCTGGATTGCGTACCCGAGCGCCGCGGCACCGGCTCATCGGTTCAGCTGTTCATCCAGACGGGATTCAACGCCTGGATTGCCGCGGTGCTGGCGCCACTGATGTGGCATTCGCTGCTGTCCCTCGCTCTGGGAGCCGCTGCTCTTGCCCTGTGCGGGGTCCTGGGGGTGATCGTGGCGGGCCGCCTGTCCAGCTGAAGATCCGAGGTCCATCCATGAGGGGGCGCTCCTTTACGGCTGCGCTATCTGTGAGCGACCGCTAATCAGTTTGATCTTGCGGCCTGGCGGTAGCCCCTGAACAGGATCAGCGGCAGCCGCAGCAGCGTCCGCCACCCGAGCAGCTGGAGCGCCTGCCAGCAGTCTTCGGGGCGAATGAGGATGGTGGTCGCCATCGAGCCCATGACCTTGCCCTTCATGACCAGAGTGTCGTCCTTTCGCTGGATGGACTTCACTTCGACCATCTCCACGCCTTCCTTACTGAACATCTTCACGGCTGCCGCTCTCCATCACGTTGGACGTGACCGCAACCGCGCAACGCGGTCGCGGCGTTCCACGGGTCAGTTTTCGATGAGGTCGTCGAAATCCATGCCCAGGTCTTCCAGCACCACCTGTGCCGCATTGCGTCCGGACGCCGCGGTGACCCCGCCCCCCGGATGGGTGGAGGCGCCCGCCATGTACAGACCCGCCACCGGCGACTTGTACTGCCCGTAGCCCGGGGCAGGGCGGTTGCCCGCGATCTGCCAGTTGTACGAGCCGAAGTGCAGGATGTCCGCGCCGATCATCGCGTTGTTGTGGCGCTCGATATCGAGCGGGGTGAACCACGAGAAACCAATGATGTTGTCGTCACTCATGTTGGTCGTGAGCTTGCGCAGGTCGTCGAGGAATCCGTAGGCGACTTCCTTGCCGATCTCGTCCCAACGCTGCGGGCCGCCCTTCACGTTGTAGGGGCAGAAAGCGTACATGTTGAGTACGCGCTTGCCCTCGGGTGCCCGCGTCTTGTCATAGACGTCCTGCATTACGTAGGCGACGAAGTCGCGGCGCGGGATGCCGTATTCGAGATCGGAGAAGGCGCGTGCGAACTCCTCCCAGTCGGAGTGCGAACGCTCGACCCAGAAGAAATCGTCCACCGCCGGACCGACCTTGTACTGCGGCGCCTCGTGCAGCGCGAGGTGCAGGTTGAAGGGCTGGAAGCTGTTGCGTTTCAGGCCCCGAATCCGCGGCTCGAATCCTTCCGGCAGATTTGCGCCCGGCACCATGTGCGGGAACACCTGTTGCACGTGCATCGTCGAGATGACGCCTTTCTTCGCCACGATCTCCTCGCCCGATTCGAGCACGACGCCCGTCACCTTGCTGCCATCCATGCGCATCTGCTTGACGGGCGCATTGACGCGTACTGCGCCGCCATGCGATTCGAAGCACTCCCGCAGCTTGTCCGCGAAGGCACCCGAGCCGCCGACCGGAATGCCGACGCCGTAACGGTGCATGAAGGGCAGAATGATGTAGAAGCCGAATCCCGTGCCGTTGTTGAACGGGTTCATCATGGCTTCCGAGGCATAGCGGGCCAGCGCGATGCGCACCTTGGGGTGCTCGAACCATTCGCAGATGAAGTCCCATGCGCTCATCGACTGGGTTCGCATCAGCGATTGCCCGACCACGCTCTGCTCCATCATCACGGCTTGGGCCCCCGCGTTCGGGGGCGCGTGGAACATGCCCATCACCATCATGTCGAGGTTCTGGAAAACCTCCTTGTTGAAGCGCCGGTAGGCCTCCGCGTCCTTCTGCGAGAATTTTGCGATCGCCTGGGCAGTCTGTTCGAGATCGGTGTAGAACTCGAGCGTAGTCCCGTCGTCGTAGAAGATCGCAGTCATCTTGTCGGGATTGATGTACTTCAGCCCGAACTTCGATTTCAGCTGCAGTTCGTCGTTGCGCAGCAATGGGTTGGCCTGCAGCAGGGTGTGTGCGACGGAGCAGACGTCATGCTTGAAGCCCGGCACTGTCAGCTCGCGCGTCATGACGCCGCCGCCGACCTTGTCGTTCTTCTCGACGACGCATACCTTCAGTCCCGCCTTCGCCAGGTAGCACGCGGCCACCAGACCGTTGTGGCCGCCACCGGCGACCACGATGTCGTATTGTTCGCTCATGGATTTCTCCCGTTATCGGTTCCGGCGTCGGGCGTGAGGGCGCCCGCCGCGCTATCGCGGATAGCGCGGGATGTCTTCCTCTCATGCTGCGGGCGCCGTGAAGCGTCCCCCGGATCAGAGTGCGGTTTCGGCGTCCGCCTGTTTGAACATCGCGTTGATGTCGCCCGAAGTGACCGGCTTGCCGGCTTCCCGCTTCGGTGCCGCGCCCCCCATGCCTTGCGTGGGCGAGGTGTCGATGCCCTTGGCGCGAGCCTGCGCGCGCAGCGCGCCGACGGTGCAGTTCTCGCGGCCGAGGATCGCGAACGGGTCGTAGCTGTATTCGCGCATCACGTTCCGGTGAGTGACCTTGGCGATGGTCTCGTCGGGGAGGTGCCTGAAGCTCTCCCACACCACTTCCGGAGAATTCGGCCAGGTGCAATCGGAATGCGGGTAGTCGCATTCCCAGCCAACCATGTCTTCACCGATGTGCTTCAGGTTCTGCAGTCCGAAGTCGTCCTCGATGAAACACGTGATGATGTGCTCCTTGAAGATGTCGCTCGGCTTCTTGCCGCCGAAGCTGGCATTCGTCCAGGCCTTGTGATGCCGGTGGGTGAAATCCGCGCGCTCGAGCAGGTAGGGAATCCACCCGATGCCGCCCTCGGAAAGCGCCATCTTCAGCGTCGGGTACTTCCTCCACATCGGCGCCCAGATCCAGTCGGCCGCCGAGTTCGCGATCGAGATCGGCATCGAAGTGATCCACGCGTCGATCGGCGACAGGTCGGAGGCGTGCTCGGCCTTGACGCCGGTGCCGATGTGGCAGTTGATGACCACCGCGTTGTCCGCGCAGGCCTTCCACACCGGGTCCCAGTACGAATCGTGGATCGACGGGAAACCATGCAGGGCGGGGTTGTCGGAGAAGGAGATCGCATGCACCCCGTCTTTCGCCATACGGTTGATTTCGGCGGCGGCCGCCTGTGGATCCCACCAGGGAATCAGCGCCATCGGGATGAAGCGACCCGGGGCGGCGTTGCACCAGTCGTGCAGGTGCCAGTCGTTGTAGGCCTGGATGGCGGCGAGCGATACGTCGCGCGCTTCCTCGTAGTGCTGGAAGCGCTGGCCCGCGAAACCGGGGAAGGTCGGGAAGCACAGCGAGCCGAGCACGCCATTGGCGTTCATGTCGTCGACGCGCGCCTGGACGTCCCAGGTGCCGCGCCTCATGTGTTCGTAACCGAGCGGTTCCATGCCGTACTCTTCCTTGGGACGGCCGACGACCGAGTTGAGGCCCATGTAGCCGGTGGCCCGTCCTTCGAAAACCCACACATCGCGGCCCTTATGCTTCTCGATGTGAGGCTCGCGCCCTTTGAAGCGGGCCGGCATGTGGCGCGCAAAGGCGTTCGGGGGTTCGATGGCGTGGTCGTCGATGCTGACGAGGATGAGATCTTCAAGTTTCATGGCGTGTTGTCTCCTATCCCGCCCTGGCATGCCGCGCACGTGGCCGAGCGGCATGCAGGCGGTGTGTTTGTGGTAGTGGCCGTCGTCACGCGTCTAAAGGATCACGCCCAGATTGGGGGTGCCGATGACGACCTGGTCGAGCAGGATCTCGCGGCGCGCGAGTTTCAGCGCGCCATTCTCGCGGCGCAGAATGTCGTGGCGGACGCAGGGGATCAGGTCGAAGTAGTCGAAATCGAAGCGGCTGCGTGTGAGGAGCAGATAGCTCTCGACCTTCAGGTCATCGCTGTCGTCGATTCGGTAGACGCGTACGTTCGTGACCAGACGCTTGATGCGCGATGGCGGATCCTCGCCCCAGGCGCTTTTGGTGTCGGTAATGCGCTTGACCCGCATGAGCATCGATCCGTAATTCTCGTGCAGGTGCTGGACGTTGCGCGAATAGGTCTGGTCGAACTGGGACGTCGAACGTGTGTGGCGCAGGGGCGCGTTGTATTCGAGGTCCTTGGTGAGCAGTTCTGCCCATTCGCCGAGGCGCAGGTTGTCGAGCATTTCGGCTTCGTCATAGAGGAAGTCGAGCACCTCGTTGTAGGTATCGCTGCCGGAGGGAATACGGTTCGCCTTGATCGAGGGCGGCAGCGGAGTCGGTTCGAGCAGTTGCTGAAGCATGGAGGTCTCCTGAAATAGGGGTAGGTAGTCGTGCTGTGATCAGTTCTCGGCAGTCATCAGTTCGTACCAGTATTCCCACCAGCGCCACTGGGTGTCGTCCTTCGTGAAGCCGTCGCCGACATCGCCGGGGCCCGGCCAGCCTTCGAGCCGGTTGTTCTCGTACATCGATTGATACTTCATCGTGATGTGCTTGCTAACGGCACCCTTCGCAGCGAGCGTCTGGTGCGGCCAGGTGTCCGAATCGTCCTGCTCGACCATGCCCGAGGTGCCCAGGAGTTGGACGCCGAGGCGCAGCATCTTGGCCTTCAGTTCCGGCGGAGTGTCCTTCTCGGCCAGGATCCAGTTCACGAATTCGAGCTTGTCCGGCCCCTTCGGGACATACGCGTGCAGCGCCATGACCCCGATCACGCCATCGGGCGAGGGGATGTAGACGAACTCGAACAGCCCGTTGGGAAAGAAGTTGCCCACCTGGGGCGGACGCCAGGCCATGACGCGTAGCTGGTCATCACTGAAGCGACGGAGCACTTCCGGCAGCATCTCGGGCGTGATGCCCGGCGGGGGCAGCGCCTCGAGTTTCTCCTTGATCGACAACTCGCTCGGGTCCTTCCCCGTCAGGCGTCGGATCTTGCGGTCCAACTCGATGCATCGCATGGTGTGTGCGTGCGCCGTGTAGACCTCGGTGCCGTACATCTCCGGCGTCAGGTCGCCACCACCACCTTCGCTGCCTGGCTTGCGATAGGGGCCCACTTCCGACAACCAGCGGTGCAAGGTCAGCACATGGAATCCGTCCGACGCCGACTGCTCGCAGGCGGTCTTCCAGTTCGCACGGATGGTGAAACGCTGCGGGGGGCCGAGCACTTCCATGCCCTTTTCAGTGCGGCACCAGAGCGTGTCGAAATACCATTTCGCGTCCCCGAGGAAGTCCTCGAAGCTGGGGCCCTCGATGTTCCACGTCGCAAAGACCAAGCCGCCATAGATCGCGACGCGCGCCTTCTTCAAGCCGAGTTCCTGCTTGGTCATCATCTTCCCGTGCATGCATTCCTTCTCGACCGGCGCACCGATGAAGTCGCCGTTCGGCTTGAATGCCCAGCCGTGGTAGATACAGACGTGAGTCATCGTATTACCCACGTCATGGGTCGAGATTTTCATGCCTCGATGGGGGCATACGTTGAGTGAGACGTACACCTCGCCGTCCGACCCGCGTGCCATCAGCACGGAATCCGATCCCATGTCGCGGACGACGAAATCGCCCTTGTTCGGGATTTCGGTTTCGTGCCCCAGGAATACCCAAGTCTTGGCGAAGATGCGCTCCATCTCGAGCTCGAACAGTTCGGGATCGGAAAGCGCCCGCATCTTGACTTCGCGGGTTTCGAGGTTGATCAGGTCGGAAAGCAGGGTGCCGTCCGAGAGTTTGGGGTTTGATTTTCTGTCCATGTGTTCCTCCTCCTTGAAGGTCGTCCGTTCGTCTGCGCTTAAAAACTGAACACAAACACAAAAGATGTATAATTTAAGCGCAGTATCCTACCGTTGATCACGGTTAGATTTGATCTATGTCAACAAAACGGGCGGTGGTGCCTCGACTAAACGCGACATGCGCAGGCTTGCGTGGCTTTGGTGAAAGTGAACACTTTTACCTGAAAGTGGATCAATTCCGTCCCTGCGAGGCAAATTCAAGACGTGGCAGGAGAGCTGAATGGATTTCGGAATCAATGGACGTCGGGCGATCGTGTGCGCCTCCTCGCGAGGACTTGGAAAAGCCTGTGCCTTGGAGTTGGCGCGGGAAGGCTGTGCGGTCTTCCTCAACGGACGTGACGAAGAGCGCCTGACCTTGGCGGCGGACGAGATCGCGCGGGAGACCGGAGTGAGGCCCGCAACCGTCGTTGCCGATCTCGATACCGAGCGAGGGCGGCAGCTTCTGCTCGCCGCATGCGATGAACCGGACATCCTGGTCACCAATAACGGCGGGCCCGCGCCCGGCAGAATCGAGGATTGGGATCACGCAGCGTGGCTGGGCGCCATCGAGGCCAACATGCTGTCCGGGATACTCCTCATCCAGGCCGTCGTGGGGGGAATGCGGAAGCGCAAGTTCGGGCGCATCGTCAATATCACCTCCGCGATGGTGAAATCACCGCAGCTCCCGCTCGGGCTTTCGACTGCCGCGCGCGCCGGATTGACGGCCTTCTCCAAGGCGCTATCGCGAGCCGTCGCGCGCGACAATGTCACGATCAACAACCTGCTGCCGGAGCGGATCGAAACCGACCGACTGCGCTACATGATCGAACAGCAGGCGACTAGAGCCGGGTGCAGCTTCGAGGAGGCCCGGAATGACATGCTCAAGCCTGTCGCCGCAGGCAGATTCGGCCGCCCCGAGGAGTTCGCCGCCGCATGTGCGTTTCTTTGTTCAATGCAGGCTTCCTACATAACAGGACAGAACTTGCAGGTGGACGGCGGAAGCTACAGCGGGCTCATATAAGCGCGCTCACCCGTTGCAACTCGCGGCGTCCGGCCGCCTTACAGAATTCAACCTCCGTCGGAGCAATTCATGATCACGCGAATGGACCACTTCACGATCGTTACCGATCGCCTCGATGTGACGCGTCGCTTCTACATGGAACTGCTCGAGATGGAGGAAGGGCCGCGTCCGCCTTTTCCCGTCCCAGGCTGCTGGCTCTACATATCGCAGCAAGCCGTGCTGCACGTCATCAGTGTCAAGGAGATGCCCGAGCCGCGTCGGGGCGTTCTCGACCACATGGCATTTCGTGCCGAGGGACTGGTGCGCACGCTGGATCGCCTGGATGCGGCCGGCGTCAGCTACCGCATCATTCGCGCGCCGGGCGAACTGCGCACGTGGCAGGTCTTTTTCACGGATCCGAATGGGGTTGAAGTCGAACTCGACTTCGACCCCTCCGAGAGCGGTCCCGATGATTTGGCTCTCCGGAGAAGGGCGCTCTGAATTGTGAGGTGCTCCCCTAGAACAGGGCCACAAAGTGCGAAGCGCACCTCTCGCAGACAGGCGAACAAAGTTCTGTACCCGCCCGCAACCTCTCGAACAAGGAGGCCGCGCAGACCATTGGCGTCGGCGAAGAGAGCGTAAATTGGCGCCTAAAAAATCGGTTCGCCAAGCTTGACGCCGCGCACGGGAAGCATGTCGTGCGGCGGGCGGAGTTGCTGGGCTTGCTCGACGGGGCCGAATAGCCCGATCGAATCGCTCACGCTTCAGCGAGCGATTCGATTGCGGCCTCCGCGGGTTCCACCGCACGCAGCACCCGGTTCCCCGCACCGGGCAGGACGCGCAGCCGCGGCCCGGCAATCGTCCGGTAGGCCCGACTCTTCACCGTGCTGATGAAATGCCACTCCGCCAGACACTGGAAGCGAGTAGCGGTGACGACCATGAAGCCACGGTGCCCGGTCTCAGCGAACTTCAGCGAGTCGATCATGCGGACCAGGCCGCTCGCCAGCTGCTCGCCGGGGCGGTAATATTCCAGACCCGGTGACGACACCGACGCGGTCGCGAACTCCACGCCGACGGGTGTTCCATTTGTGTCCGCGAGATTGCTTGCCCATGCATTGTGCGTGTCCCCGGCGAACACCACGAGGTTCTTATCGAGATCGCGTGCCATGCCGAGCACGGTCTCGCGGGCCGCGGGGTAACCGTCCCACGCATCGAGGTTGTTGGGCAGACGGGATCGGGCCAGTTGTTCGCGCTCAACGCTGTTCAATGCGGTCGGCGTGATCGCTGCCTTGTCCTGCAGTGCCAGGTATTCGCTGACGCCCAACTGGTCAAGCGCGACCGGCGCGGGCACGTCCATCCGCCCCATCAGCACCTGCTGGCCGAGCACCTGCCATTGTGCGCGGGAGCGAGCCAAGGCTTGCCCCAACCATTCGGTCTGGGCCTCGCCGATGAGTTGTCGCGTCGGGTCCTCGAGGTCCCGGGAAAAGCCCGCCTCATCGAAGCTGCCGTCACCCGCGAGGTAGTCGCCGAAGATCAGCTGCCTGTCACGCGCGACGTGCCGCGTATCGAGCATGTGCAGGCTCACGAGATCGCCGAAATCGAAGGAACGCGAAATCTTGGCGCGATCATCCGGATCGGGCGCTCGGATGGGAAGCCACTCGTGGTACGCCCGCATGGCCGCCGCGCGACGGGCGAAGAAATTGCCTTCCGTGTCGGGATCGTGGTTGTCCGCGCCTCCGTGCCAGGCGTCGTTGCATAACTCATGATCGTCCCACACGTTAATGAAGGGCAGGGCGGCATGCACCGCCTGCAGGTCCGGATCGCTGCGGTACTGCGCGTGGCGCTGGCGATAGTCTTCCAGTACGAGCAGCTCGTGCGCAGGCTCCACCTCCCGGCCGAGTGCCGCCGCGTCCTCCGAGGCGTAGCCGTCCCGCTGGTACTCGTACAGATAGTCGCCGAGGTGCACGGCGGCATGCACCCCTTCCAGCTTCGCCGCTTCGCGGTAGGCGTGGAAATACCCCGCCGGGTAGTTGGAGCAGGAGAACACGACCAGCTTCACCTGATCCACCGGTCCGACGGGCAGCGTCCGCGTGCGTCCGCTCCGGGACAATCCCGCAGCCGTTCGGAAGCGGTAGAAGTAGACCGTGTCCGGCGTCAGCTCCGCCGCATCCACCTTGACCGTGTAGTCCCGTTCCGGCCCGGTGACGAACACGCCGGCGCGGAGGATGTGGCGGAAATCTGCGTCCGCCGCCATCTCCCACGAGACCACCTGCGGCCCCGGCTGTTCGGGCGTGACGCGCGTCCAGAGAATCACCCGATCCGACAGCGGATCGCCGCTTGCCACCCCATGGCGGAACGGGGAGAACTCCCGGGCCAGCGCGGAAGGATCCGGCTGATTCGCCAGCGACTGGAAGCTCGATAGCGACAGGACGCCGGTCGCTGCCGCCGCCCCCAGTGTGAAATCCCGGATGAATTGGCGACGGCTGGGGCGAAGCATGGCGGACTCCTGGCTGCGATGCGGCCAGTGTCGCCGGCGTTCATGACGGAAAGATCACATCGGGGTTGCGGTTTGGTTGCGACGCTGGATTGCAGGTAGCCGCGACCCGACACCTTCGCGGCCAGGGGTTCGTGCATACTGCCCGCCACAAGAACTGACCTTTCCAACCCCGAGAGCGCACATGAGCAAGATCAGGATCTACCACAACCCCCGATGCGGAACCTCCCGCAATACCCTGGCACTGATCCGCGACCGCGGCATGGAACCCGAAGTGATCGAATACCTCAAGACGCCTCCGACCCAGGCGGAACTCGTCGCCCTGATCGCCAACAGCGGCCTGACAGTGCGGGAAGTGATCCGCAGCAAGGAGCCGATTTTTGTGGAACTGGGCCTTGCGGACGCGGCCAAGACCGACGATCAACTGATCGACGCGATGATCGCGCATCCGATCTTGATGAATCGGCCGATCGTCGTCACGCTGATCGGGACGCGGTTGTGCCGACCGGCGGAAATTGTGCTCGACATCCTGCCGCAGCAATAGTGGGGTCGGCGGCGACAGCGCTATCGAGGCCGCCGGCGAGTCACACCGCCAAGCATTCGCTTTAGTGCCATTCGTCGAACCAACCGCTTCACGAAAGTCTCCTTTCGTTGAACCTTCTTCTAACATGGGGTGGAGCGGGTTGAAGGTAAGCGTCGTACGCCAATGCGACGAGCCTTCCTCCGGACGTCGTCGGCTGAACCCGGACCGAAGTGCGGCGTTTCCTGTCAAAAAGCTCGCGTGAGATTTGCGTGACTTCACGAACCACCAACCTGCTGAAACCATGCATCTGCAATGGGTGCGTGGTGTAGACAATCAATAAAAACAGTAACGTAGATGTGACGGCTGGTTGTAGCTCCAGTTGTCACCAGTTCGATACCGGTAGGTCGCCCCATAAAGTCAAGGAATTACGGCACCCGCGGGGTGCCGTCTTTTCAAAAGAAGGGGAATAATGTCCGCACGGACACGGTTCGATCGCCTCCTGCCGCGCGTCCCGGAAGCGCTTGGCGGGAGAAGCGGCAACGGACGGCGGTCCAACCCGAGCGATGCTGGATTTCACCAGGGCCCAACGACGCGCAAACGCCCTATTTGCCCGAAACCCACGGGCCCGCTTGATTTCGCCGCGCTTGTCGAAACGCCCGCGGCGGCGGCTGCGCGTCGTGCCACAGGCCGCGCAGGGCCTTGCGGGCGTCCGCCGCGGCCTGTGCATACGGACCTCGGTCTGCGACGGGCTGTTCATGCGCGTAGCGCTTGTAACGCTTGGCGAACCCCGCGCGCAGTTGCACAAGGTTCGCATCGACCTGGTCGACGATGACCTTTCCGACTTGGTGACCGTAGCGGTCCGTCCTGGCGGTGACGATCGTCACTGTCTTGCCAAACAGCATGCGGGCCAAGTGTCGGCGGGAGGCATGGCCGTACGACTGTGACCTTTCGGGCGCGTCGATGCCGGAGAGGCGAATCTTGTGCTGAACCTGGCTACGCGCTCAAGCGCGAATATGACGCGGAGGGCAAGCACTTGGGGTCGCTCTGGGTCATCGACGAACCGGCGGCAGCGGTTGTCCGTGACATCTTTGCGGGCCGCGACCACGGGCAGTCGATGCACCAGATTGCGCGGGACTTGAATGCCGCGGCCGTCCCGACCTGCCACCGCGACCGCAAGAACGAAGCCGATTACTGGCGTCCTTCGCGTATCCGGGTAATCCTGTCCAACCCGGTTTACAAGGGGGAGTTCATTTGGAATGGGTCGTCTACCATCCGGGCGCAGGCGAAGAAGGAGGGGCGGTCGCTCGAGCCGATTACTTACGTTCGTCCAGAATTGCGGCTGGTGGGTGACGAGGTGTGGGCCCGTTGTAATGCCAAGATGGTGAGCCGATCCGGTCCGGCGGCATGATGCGCAGCCAGATCCCGAAATTCCGCCTGCCCGACAGCGTCATCGACGAGGAGTGTGGCTACGTCGAGCACCTGGGCTCGCTGGGCCTCGCGCCTGCCGTCATCAAGGAGATCTACGTTGCGATGGCCGAGATCGCATGCAACGGGCTCACCGCGATCATCGTCGAGCAGGACGTTTATACCGCTCAACGCGTGTCGCAGCGACTGTATTGCTTCCAGGAAGGTCGGGTGTCGCTGAAGGGTAATTCCTCTGACCTGACCCACGAGCAGATTTCCCATGCCTATTTCGGTGTTTGAACAGGGCGCGGGAAGGCAAAGCGCGCGAGCCACGCCTGAATGGCCTGGAGGTCGTTGGCGGCCGCAATCTGGGCAACCTTGCCGACGGCCCGATTGTGGCCGTGACTGCCATCCAGATCCGACGGAAGCCGAAGGCCCTCGAACGGGCTGGGAACCAAGAGGGAATCAGCCATTTTGCGCATCCTCGGAATGATCCCAGAACTCATTGTTTTCTATCCACGAACATGCCGCAAGGCTTCGACACTAGAGTCATAATGTCTGCAGCATACGAGCCGACGCAAGAGTCCTTCGTTGAGTCCCAGCGAGGCGCGAGCGGATGTATTCGATGTGTCAGCGAATACTCAGGAGAGTTTCTCGCAGCCGCACCGCTTCCTTCTCGCCGAAACCATCACGACAGAGAATCAGGTTCGGGCAATCGGTCGGAAAAAGCCGCGCATCATCGTCGAGCGCGATCCATGGGCGGTCCGGTTGGCCGCTTTCAGCCAAGTAACGCAAGACTTCTGCGTGCCGCAGCGGCGGCAACTTCGCGACCGACATTCCGTGTTCGCGCCGTCGAATCTCAGGCGTGTGACCGATGATGCGAGCGCGCAGGGCTTCAGGGACCTGGCGCCAGGCTGTCGTGTGCATGAGGAGTCGCCACGAGGACGACACGACGACATCGACGCCGGGAAAATCCTTGAGAACAGCGAGCAGCCGCGGTGTCGCGGAGAACGTTGCATCCGGTTGGCACGGCCAAGGGTGCAGCACACCGTCGAAATCCAAGAACAGGATCACCGCACCTCCGGCGAGCTAGCATCCACAAGCCGGATGAGGGCTTCCACCTTAATGGATTCGTCACTGCAGATCATCGGAATATGGGATACGAATATATCGTTACTTGCCGCACTACTTTGCTGTGACTTTGTGGCCCTTACGGGGTAAGCGGTAACTGACCGGCGTTATTCCAGGGCACGTGATCGACGTGGACAATTGCCTCCAGGGTCAACAATGGAGGGATCGTTCATGGCAGGGGTGCTCAAGCGCAAATGGCGCCGGCGCAGCCGA